>NZ_JBEYTL010000015.1:144431-213593 GCF_040643025.1 Streptomyces sp. NPDC047525 | reverse complement strand
CAGGGGGGACCCTGTGGGAGAGTAGGACGCCGCCGAACTATTATTAACGGGAAACCCCCGCACCCTCTGGGTGCGGGGGTTTTCTGCGTTTAGGGTCGGGTTATGCGATACGACCTGGTCATCTTCGACAATGACGGCGTCCTTGTGGACAGTGAGCCGCTTTCCAACACGATTCTCGCCGCCTATCTGACCGAGCTCGGGCACCCCACCACGTATGAGGACTCCCTCCGTGACTACATGGGGGCGGCCGTTCATCGCGTACACGATCTTGTTCTTGAGCGCAGTGGGCAGCGGTTGCCCGAGGATTTTGATGTGACCTTCCACGCTCGTGTCTTCGCCGCCTTCGAGCGGGAGCTTGAGCCTGTGGCGGGGGCCGTCGACGTACTGGAGAAGCTGGTGGCCGGTGGGGTGCCCTACTGCCTTGCCTCGTCCGGGAGCCACGAGCGGATTCGGGTCGGGCATCGGCGTACCGGGCTCGATCGGTGGTTCGGGGACGAGCGGATCTTCAGTTCCGAGGACGTGGGGCGGGGGAAGCCGGCTCCGGATCTCTTCCTCTACGCCGCCGACCGCATGGGAGTGGCGCCCGAGAAGTGTGTCGTGGTCGAGGACAGTCCGCTGGGGGTGCGGGCCGCTGTGGCGGCGGGGATGGATGTGTACGGGTTCACCGCCATGACGCCGGCGGAGCGGCTCTCCGGGGCCACTGAACTCTTCGGGGACATGGGGGAGTTGGCTGACCTGCTCGTATGACGCGGGCCGGGGATTCGGGCTGACATTTGTCATGGCGAGGTCCGGACGATCGTTTCTGTCGGCCGATGGGTCCTCGCGGCGAAGCTGAGTGCGTCGAGAACGAACGGGACGCACACAGTGACAGTGACGACGGAGGACCGGACGCCATGAGCCAGCTCGCCACCCCAGCCTCGGACATAGCCACAGCCACGGACACGGCTACGGACACAGTCCCAGCTGTCGTAGAAGGCTCCGGTCGGCAGTCTCGGTGGGAGTCGCTGAAGCCGCTCGTCCTGGACGCGGTCGTGCCCACAGCCTCGTACTACCTGCTCAGCAAGGGCTTTGGGATGAGCACGCTGGCGGCGCTCGCCTGGAGCAGTGTGGTGCCTGCAGGGCGGACGCTGTGGAGTCTGGTCAAGGAGCGCCAGGTCAACGGGCTCGCGGCGCTCATCCTGGCCGCCAACGTCGTTGGGCTGCTGCTCAGTCTGCTGGCCGGGGATCCCCGGCTGATGCTCGCCAAGGACAGTGGGATCACCGCGACGATCGGGATCGCTGTGCTGGTGTCCGTGGCTGCCGGGCGGCCGTTGATGACCGTCGGGCTCAAGCCCTGGGTCACCAAGGGGAATCCGGTGCGGACCGCTGCGTGGGAGCGGCTGGTCGCCGAGCGGGGGCGGTTCGCGCGGATGGAGCGGATGTTCTCGGTGCTGTGGGGTGTGGCGCTGTTCGGTGAGGCCGCGGTGCGGGCCGTGGGCGCGTACACGCTGCCTGTCGACACCATGGTGTGGCTCGGCGGCGTGATCGCCGGGGTCACCATCACGGTGACGGTCCTGGTGAGTGGTGCCCTGGTCGTCGATCCGATGGAGAAGAACGTGACCGAGGAGGTGGCCGGGGAGGTGGCCGGGGAGGTTGCCGGGCTCGGGCGGTGACGGGGTGTTCGCCTCGTCTCGGGGCGGGCCGTGGGGAATTGGGTGGGTGATCTATCTACCCACCGGTAGTCAGGGGTCCTACGCTCAGCAGCCATGACAGATGAGCTGCGGCGCGGCAGGGCCTCTTTGGCGTTCAGCTTCCTGGTGCAGGGCGTCACCTTCGCGTTGCTGGTGACGCGGATCCCCGCCATTCAGGATCAGTACGGGATATCCGACGGCCTGTTGCCGGTCTTCCTTGCCGCCGTGCCGATCCTCGCCGGGGTCGGGAGCGTGGGCACGGAGTGGCTGGTCAAGAGGGTGCCGCCCAGTCGTGTGCTGCGGTGGACGCAGCCCGTGGTGCTTCTGGCGCTGCTCGGGGTCGGTGCGGGTGACGCCCTGTGGCAAGTGGCCGTGGCGCTGGGGGCGTTCGGGCTTTCGGTGGGGGCGCTGGACGCCTCCATGAACATGCTCGGGGTGAGCCTGCAGCGGGCGTACGGGCGCAGCATCATGCTGGGGTTCCACGCGGCGTACAGCCTGGGCGGGATCGCGGGGGCGTCGGCCGCGTGGGCGGGGGCGCACTGGGATCTGTCGCTCTTCGTGTCGTATCTGCCGGTGGTCGTGGTGCTGTTGCCGGCGGCGTTGGTGGGGAGTCGGTGGTACGTCGACGCCGATGCCGGCGCTGATGCGGCTGCCGCGGGTGAGGGGAAGGGCGGGCCCGTCGTCTTCAAGCTGCTCCTGCCTCTCTGCCTGGTGATGACGTTCGCGTACATCGGGGATTCGACGGTCTCCAACTGGAGCGCGAAGTATCTGCAGGACGTCCTTGGGAGTTCGGAGGAGGTCTCGACCGTCCCCTACAACGTCTACATGGTCATGACCCTGCTGGGGCGGGGGCTCGGGGACCTGGGCGTGCGGCGGTTCGGGGCCGTGGCGGTGGTGCGGGTCGGGTCGGTGGTGGGCGCTCTCGGCTTCGCGATCGTGGCGGTGGCGCCCGGGGCGTGGACCGGGATTCTGGGGTTCACGGTGCTCGGGCTCGGGCTGTGTGTGATCGTTCCGCAGACCTTCGCCGCGGCGGGGCGGCTCTTTCCCGGTGCTTCGGACGCCGCTGTCGCCAGGCTCAATGTCTTCAACTACGTGGGGTTCCTGATCGGTTCGCCGCTGGTGGGTGCGCTCGGGGACGCGTGGAACTACCGCGGGGCGATGCTCGTTCCCATGGTGCTGGTGCTCATGACCTTGTTGTACGCCCGGTCTTTCGCCCCCGAGACGGACCGATACGGTGACGGGCATGAGCGGCCGCGCACAGCTGATGTGGGACGAGGCAGTAACGGGCTATGACTTCGGTCCTGAGCACCCCATGGACCCGGTCAGGCTCGCGCTGACCAGAAGCCTGGTCGGTGCCTTCGGGCTCGACCAGGAGCTGGACGTGGTCGCGGCCAAGCGTGCCGGTGACTCGACGCTGCGGCTCGTGCATCGCGAGGACTATGTGCAGGCGGTCAAGGCCGCTTCCGTCGATCCGGCGTCGGCGGACGGCAGCTATGGCCTCGGAACCCCGGACGATCCGGCCTTCGCGGGGATGCATGAGGTGTCGGCGCTGATCGCCGGGCAGTCGGTGGGCGCGGCCGAGGCCGTGTGGCGTGGCGAAGCGCTGCATGCCGTGAACTTCGCGGGTGGGCTGCATCATGCGATGCCGGGGTCCGCCTCGGGGTTCTGCATCTACAACGATGCCTCGCTGGCGATCGCGCGGCTGCTTGAGCTGGGCGCCGAGCGGGTCGCGTACGTGGACGTGGACGTGCACCACGGCGACGGGGTGCAGGCGTCCTTCTGGGACGACCCGCGGGTTCTGACGATTTCGCTGCACGAGCATCCGCGGACGCTGTTTCCGCAGACCGGGTGGCCCGAGGAGACGGGTGCGGACTCCGTGGCTGAGGGGTCTGCCGTCAATGTCGCGCTGCCGGCGGGGACGGGGGACGCGGGGTGGCTGCGGGCGTTCCACGCGGTGGTGCCGGAGCTGCTCGCCGACTTTCGGCCGCAGGTCCTTGTCTCGCAGCATGGGGCCGACACGCACTTCGAGGATCCGCTCGCTCACCTGGCGGTTTCGCTTGATGCTCAGCGGGCTGTGCAGGTGGCCTGCCATGAGCTGGCGCATGCGTACGCCGATGGGCGGTGGGTCGCTCTGGGTGGGGGCGGGTACGCCGTGGTGGATGTGGTGCCGCGGTCCTGGACGCATCTGACCGCCATCGCCGCGGGGCGGGAGATCTTGCCTTCGGCGGATACTCCCGAGGCCTGGCGGCAGGAAGTCTTCGCGCGGACCCGGCAGTTGGCGCCTGCGCGGATGAGTGATGGGCGGTGGCCTGTCTCCTGGGCGGAGTGGGAGGACGGGTACGACCCTGCGGATCGGCTTGATCAGGCTGTGCTTGCTGCTCGGCGGGCGGCGTTTCCGTTGCGGGGGTTGTTGGCGTAGGGGGTGGGCCGTGCCGGTTCGGGTGGGCCCTGCGGGGCTTTCCCCGATCCCGCCCCTTCCCGAAACTGGGGCTCCGCCCCAGACCCCGGCCCCTGGCGGCCCCTGTTGATCGGCGCCCCGTGGCTTCGGTGTTGTGCCCACCACGGGGAGCCGTGAGAGTACGTCGCGTTAGCCCAACTGTGGGGGGTTTCCGGGGTTTTGAGGGCGGGCGTCCAACTGGTGCGTCAGCATCGTGCCGTGTTGAGCACCGGAGCATTGCGTGCGCATCTGTTGGCTGCCCGGTTGGCCGGGCCCGTGGCCACCACTCGGGAAGAGAGCCTGCGGAGCTATCGGCTCTTCGCGGCCCGGGACCCGCGGATACTGCTAGGGCTCGATCCCGAGTGGAGCTGGGGCCCCGGTGACTTGCTGGGGCTGATGGCGGACAAGTGCGGGGTCTCCGCCGACCCCGGGCACACCTCGGGGGTCGATGTCATCGACCCGGAGCGGACGCTGGCCGCGCTCGACGCCTTCGCCGAGAGGCTCGCGGAGGCGGCGCGAAGGGGGCTTCCCGTGCTCTTCGGGACGGGGCATCCGCACCGCCTACTCGGCTTCTACGCCGCGCTGGCGGACGCTTTGTCGGCGGCCGGGTGCACCGTACTCACCCCCGCGCAGGGCAGCAGTGTCGACATAACGACCCGGTTCGGTCTACGCACGTACAACCTTGACTACGTACAAGGAGTCGCGCTGGTGCGGGAACCCGGCGCGCGTCCCACCGGGAGTGAGACCGGCGCACATACCCACTCCCCACTCCCGGTTCGAGCCGCTCTCGCGGCCGCCGCGGAGGGCGAAGGACCGCTTCCAGAGCTCGTCATCGGGGACCACGGATGGGTCTGCGGGGCTGGTCAGCTGGGGTTTGAGGCGATCGGTCTGGCGGATACGGATGATCCCGCGCTGTTCGTCGGAGAGGCCGAGGGGCAGGTGTCCGTCGTCGTTCCGCTTGATGACGCTGTGCGGTCTGATTACTACCGACCGCTTACTCGCTATGTACTCAATCGAGCGTGTCTGTCACAGTAGGCGGCCGATCGCTACTCCTCTTCCCCACTCGCATCATCCGCCCCTAGTCTGGGGAGTGAGCGCGCAGAGACGAAGAGTCACCGGAAGGGGAAGCCGGTGCCCGTCACATGTGCGGAAGGTTCAGGTGGGGTGTCATGGCTGCAGACCAGAGGCCGCTGAACGAGGTTCAGTTCTTGACCGTGGCGGAAGTCGCCTCGGTGATGCGAGTGTCCAAGATGACCGTGTACCGCTTGGTGCACAGCGGTCATCTGCCCGCCATCCGGGTCGGAAGGTCTTTCCGGGTCCCGGAGCAGGCGGTTCACGAGTACCTCCGCGAGTCCTATGTAGGGGTCGAGGCGGGCTGACCGGAGCCGGTCGATCCCCCTCGATTACGTCCCTCACCCGGGGGCGGGTAGGCTAGGCCGACGTAGGTCGTGTGGGCCCAGTCTGCTGCCCCGCACCGAGTGAAGAGAAGTGAGCGAGGGTAGTCGTGGGCTCTGTTATCAAGAAGCGGCGTAAGCGGATGGCCAAGAAGAAGCACCGCAAGCTGCTGAAGCGCACTCGCGTCCAGCGTCGCAACAAGAAGTAAGCGACAGCTGTACAGCGTGTCCCGAAGCCCTCCCGTCATCCGGCGGGAGGGCTTCGGCGTTTTGCGGGCCGCCTCCGGGGCACCCGCCGGGCGTCTTCCGGCCGGTTTTCGGGCCTCGCCGGACCGCCTGGGGGCTTGTTTCGAACGTATGCCCTGGGCAGGATGTGCGTCCCGATCCGGAGTACGTCCTGGTCTGGGCGTAGGGCCTGGTCCGGGCGGTTTGCTGTGGCTGTCGTCACTTCCTGCATCAGGCGGTCATCACAGCGCAACATCGACCCGCTAGCGTGTGCCAGGAGAGACATGATGGGGCGCGGCAGGACTTCGAGGGCTGGGGAAGGCAGGCGCTGATCTTGGGCAAGGTCGTGCTCGTGACCGGGGTGGCCCGACAACTGGGCGGGCGGTTCGTCCGACGCGTCCTGAGGGACCCCGAGGTCGACCGGGTGGTCGCCGTGGACGCGGTCCCCCCTGAGCACCATCTGGGCGGCGCCGACTTCGTCCAGGCCGACATCCGGCAGCCCGCGATCGCCAAGGTGCTCGCCGAGTTCTCCGTCGACACAGTCGTGCACATGGACGTCACGGGCACGGCGCTCGCCGGCGGCAACCGCGGCTCGCTCAAGGAAACCAACGTCATCGGCACGATGCAGCTGCTCGGCGCCTGCCAGAAGTCGCCGACGGTGAAGCGGCTCGTGGTGAAGTCGAGCACCAATGTGTACGGCTCCGCGCCGCGCGACCCGGCGGTCTTCACCGAGACGACGCCGCCGAAGTCGCTGCCCAGCGGTGGCTTCGCCAAGGACACCGTCGAGGTCGAGGGGTACGTACGCGGCTTCGCGCGCCGCCGCCCGGACGTGGCGGTCTGTGTGCTGCGTTTCGCGAACATCCTGGGGCCCGCCGCGGACTCCCCGCTCGCTGAGTACTTCTCGCTGCCGGTCCTGCCGACCGTCTTCGGCTACGACCCGCGGCTGCAGTTCGTGCACGAGGACGACGCGATCGAGGTCCTGCGCCTCGGGGCGCGCGATCCGGAGCGCGGCACGCTCAACAGCGGCACGTTCAACATCGCGGGTGACGGACTGCTGCTGCTCTCGCAGTGCTCGCGGCGCCTGGGGCGTCCGACGCTGCCGGTGTTCATGCCCGCGGTCACCTGGGTCGGCCAGGCGCTGCGCACCCTGGGCATGACGGACTTCTCGCCCGAGCAGATCAGGCTGCTCACCCACGGCCGGGTCGTGGCCACCCGGCAGATGCGCGAGACACTGGGCTTCAAGCCCAAGTACACGACCGCGGAGACCTTCGCGGATTTCGTACGCAGTCGGGGTCCGGGACTTCTGCCGCCGCAGGCCGTCGCGGGGGCCATCGACCGGATCGCCACGCTGCCCTTCGCGGGCAACCAGAGCGCCAACTGAGGAGAGCGTCAACGATGGCGGACGCCAAGGTCATTCCGTTCGACGACGACCGGTCGCGCACGGGTGCGCAGCGCCCGGCGCGGCGCAGGGGCACGGCCCGGCGCAAGAACGATCCGGCAGCCGTGCGTGAGGTCACGGCCATGCCGGCGCAGCAGGACGGGGAGCCGCAGGTGGAGAGGGCCGAGCCGGAGCCCGCGCGGCCGGAGACCAGGGCCGGGGCCGAACCGGAGCCGCGGGGCGGTGGCGGTGGCCTGGAGCGGCGTGTCGCGGGTGGCCTGGCGTTCCTGCGCCGGCGGCTCACGGGTGACTACGAGGTCGACGACTTCGGTTACGACGAGGAGCTCACCGACCAGGTCCTGATGTCCCTGGTGCGGCCGCTGTACGAGAAGTACTTCCGCGTCGAGGTGAAGGGCATCGAGAACATCCCGTCGGATGGCGGGGCGCTGATCGTCTCCAACCACTCCGGGACGCTGCCGCTCGACGGCCTGATGATGCAGGTCGCCGTGCACGACAACCACCCCGAGGGGCGGCATCTGCGGCTGCTCGCGGCGGACCTCGTCTTCATGCTGCCGGTGGTCAACGAACTGGCGCGCAAGGCGGGGCACACGCTGGCGTGCGCCGAGGATGCCGAGCGGCTGCTCGAGCGGGGTGAGCTGGTCGGGGTGATGCCGGAGGGCTTCAAGGGCATCGGGAAGCCGTTCAGCGAGCGCTACAAGCTTCAGCGGTTCGGGCGGGGCGGCTTCGTCTCCACCGCGTTGCGGGCGGGGACACCGATCGTTCCCTGCTC
This sequence comes from Streptomyces sp. NPDC047525, assembly GCF_040643025.1. Taxonomy (NCBI): domain Bacteria; kingdom Bacillati; phylum Actinomycetota; class Actinomycetes; order Kitasatosporales; family Streptomycetaceae; genus Streptomyces; species Streptomyces sp. NPDC047525. The sequence continues at coordinate 205,699 of NZ_JBEYTL010000015.1, read as the reverse complement.
GATCGTGGGGGCGGAGGAGATCTACCCGATGATCGGCAACGCGAAGACGCTGGCGCGGGTGCTCGGCTTCCCCTACTTCCCGATCACGCCTACGTTCCCCTGGCTCGGGCCGCTGGGGGTGTTGCCGCTGCCGACGAAGTGGACGATTCAGTTCGGGGAGCCGATCCCCACGGACGGGTATCCGCCGGAGGCGGCCGAGGACCCGATGCTGATGTTCAACCTGACCGATCAGGTCCGGGAGCAGATTCAGCACACGCTGTACAAGCTGCTGGTGCAGCGGCGGTCGGTGTTCTTCTGAGACGTGAGGGCTCTTCTGAGACATGAGTGAGGGGCCGGATCCAGAGGATCCGGCCCCTCACTCATGTCACTCATGTCCTGCCGCTACTTCGCGTCCTCCTCGTCGATCCCCAGGCCCGGCAGCAGGCCGGGAAGGATCGGCGGGACCGTGACGTCCGGCTTGGCCGACGGGGATTCCTTGTCGGACGAGTCGCCGTCCGACGGGCTGCTCGGAGTGGTGTCGGACTTCGGGGGGTCCAGGAGGCCGCCCGTGTTGCCGCCCAGCAGGCCGTCGTCCTCGCCCTTGTCCGGTGCCGACGGGCGGGGCTCGCCCTTGTCGGAGCTCGAGCCGTCCCGCGGGGACGAATCCGGGGACGAGGGGCTGTCCGGGGTCGAGGACCCGGAGGAGCCGCCCTGACTCGGCTGTCCCGGGGCGTTGCCCTTCTCCGGGGTGCGGGGGAGCAGGGAGCGGAGGGGGTCCACTTCCTGGTCCATCGCGTCGAAGACCGAGCTCACCTGCTCGCCCACGTCCCCGAGCTGGACGGGCAGCCTGCTCTGCAGGTCGCTCCAGCTTCTGCGGTGCGACTCGGCGAAGGCGGACAGGGTCTGGATGGGACCGAGCGAACCATCCCTTTCGTACGCCTCGTGCAGCAGGCGGTGGCCTTCCGTGGCGTCGTGCCGCATGCCCGAGAGGGCCCGCCTGATCTCGCCCAGGGATTCGTGGTCGAGGTCGCCGCTGCGGCCCCGCTCCATCAGCCGACGGGCTTCGTTCAGGCGCGTCGACGCGTGGTCGAGATAGATCCCGCCCTTGTCGCTGTCGTCGTCGGCCATGCCGAGCTTGAGGTCTTCCATGCCGCGCTTCAGGCCGTACAGCGAATCGCCCGGCAGCGCGTCGGAGCTGGCCGCGGCCACTCCGCTGAACGCCCCGGCCGCCACACCGACGGTGAGCCCGCCCGCGGCGATGCCCTTCGACAGCCTGGAGCGCGGCTTCAGTTTGCGCAGTCCCGTGGCCCGGTGGGCACCCTTGCGGGACCGCTGTTCGGGCACCGAGGTGCCGATCGTCCCACCGCCCGCGGCCGTGCCCTCAAGGAGCATGGCCTCCATGGCAGCTACGAGCTGGGCCCGCTGGACCACTTTGACCTCGGGATCCAGCTGCGGCTTCGGCAGCTCGCCGAGGTCCGTAGCGAGGGTCAGCATCCGGTCCGGGGCCGTCTGTTCGGACGGCACGGAATCGGGTGTGACGGAACCTTCGGACTGCTCGGCCGCCGGGCCCTGGTCGGATTGCTCCTCCAGGGCCTGGGCGAAGGCGTTCGCCCGCCGGTGTGCCGATACGTTCGCGATCACTGGCGGCACCTCCTCTCGTCATGACGGTCGACTCCCCAGGGGGTCCTGAGGGTTGCACTACCTGAACGCTTCCACACGATCGAGTGAGCGAGTGGGGCAACCCCTGCTCATTAAGAGCTCGGGGAGGATCAGGGGGCAACCACAGGGAGCCTGCATCCCGCACAACGAGTGTCGCGGCACTTGGGTTACGGACGGAGGATGATCGGACCGCCCAAATTCCGTGACGGCCATCTGGCCGCCACGGAGGGTGAGTTGAACGCTCCGCACGGCTACAGAGGGCTATGGGTGACGCGCGGCGCTAGCGCACGTCGTCCGGCAGGAGCCGGGCCAGCGTGCGGACCGCGCGGTACTGGAGGGTCTTGATCGCGCCCTCGTTCTTGCCCATCACCCGAGCGGTCTCGGCGACCGAGAGGCCCTGCAGGAAGCGCAGGGTCACGCACTCCTGCTGCTGGGGGTTGAGGCGGCGCACGGCTTCGAGCAGTGCGGCGTTGGAGAGGGACTCCAGGACGGAGTCCTCGGGGCTGCGCTCGACCTCATTGGCGTCGAGCATTTCGCCGGTGGTCACTTCGAGGCGGAAACGGCTCGATTTGAAGTGGTCGGCGACCAGGTTGCGAGCGATCGTGACCAGCCAGGCGCCGAAGTCACGGCCCTGCCAGGTGAACGTGCTGATGCGGCGCAGGGCGCGCAGAAAGGTCTCGCTGGTGAGGTCTTCGGCGGTCGCTTTGCCGCCGACGCGGTAGTAGATGTAGCGGTAGACCGTGTCGCTGTACTGGTCGTAGAGACGGCCGAAGGCGTCGGACTCGCCCGCCTGGGCGCGTTCGACGAGGTCCATCATGCGGGCGCTGTCGCTGTCCGCGGCGGGACGGCGGGGGGTGGGGGTTGAGGTGGCGGCAGAGGCGGAACGAGCCCGTCTGCTGACCGCCGCGCCGCTGTCCGCCAGGGCATAGACGGGCCCGGCGGGTGTGGGGACGGCAAATGCGGGGACGGCGGGGCCGGCGTACGCGGTGGGGACGAAGCCGCGCAAGCGGTCGGCGACCGTTGCGCGCAGCGTAGCCAGGCCCGAGGCGTCAACCCCGACGTGTGGGTACACGGGACTCCCAGAGGCAGAGCTTCCATCACGTGCAGTGCGAGACCGTTCACCCGTCGTAGCGACGTGTGGGGTCCGTAATGCGTCTGAGGAGAATAACGCTTCGTACAGGCGGCACTACACCCAGTTGCTCAAATCACCGGTTACGTCGCTTCTGTTACCGGTCTATGCCCGTTCAAGTAGCGCACAGTGAACGGTTGTTGATCGAAAAGGTCCACATTCCGTCTCGGCACGGGGCGTGTTGTGGCCGAGTGCTACCGGCGTGACTGGCGGGAGCCGGGGTGGGGTAGGACCGAGAGAATGTTCAGTGGCGGCGGCGGTGCAGGGCGATCGCCGCAGCTGTGCCGCCCGCGATGGCGCCGACGCCCGCGGCGGCCGGGATGCCGACCTTGGCGGCCTTGCGGCCGGTGCGGTAGTCCCGCAGCCGCCAGTCCCGCTCGCGTGCGTGCTTGCGCAGCTTCGCGTCGGGATTGATCGCGTACGGATGCCCGACGAGCGAGAGCATCGGGATGTCGTTGTGCGAATCGCTGTACGCGGCGCAGCGGGCCAGGTCCAGGCCCTCCGCCGACGCGAGCGCGCGGACCGCCTCGGCCTTCGCCGGGCCGTGCAGGGGTTCGCCGACGAGCTTTCCCGTATAGACGCCGTCCATGGACTCGGCGACCGTGCCGAGGGCGCCGGTCAGGCCCAGGCGGCGGGCGATGATCGTCGCCGTCTCCACCGGGGCGGCCGTGACCAGCCAGACCTTCTGGCCCGCGTCGAGGTGGGCCTGGGCGAGGGCGCGGGTGCCGGGCCAGATGCGCTCGGCCATGTACTCGTCGTAGATCTCCTCGCCGATGGACATCAGCTCGGCGACGCGGTGGCCCTTGACGATGGAGAGGGCGCTGTCGCGGGCGTCCTGCATGTGCTCGGGGTCCTCGACGCCGGCGAGCCTGAACCACGCCTGCTGCCAGGCGAATCGGGCCAGCTCCTGGCGCTCGAAGAACTTCCGCTTGTAGAGGCCGCGGCCGAAGTGGAAGATCGCGGCGCCCTGCATCACGGTGTTGTCGAGGTCGAAGAAGGCCGCGGCCTTGTCGTCGCCGACGACCGGGAACTCCGGCTCCGGCTCCTCGGGGGCGGACGCCCCGGCGAGATCGTCGAGTGCCTCCAGCTCCTGGGAGGACTTGCGCGCTGCCTCAGCCGAGGCCTCGCCTGCCAACACGCTCCGCGCGGTGGCGGAGCGCCTACGGGGGGTGAGCCATCCGAGAGCGGCCATGTCGTGAGCATAGCTAGTTCGTTCGGTCGTTCCGGAGTCGGCAGGATTCGGTGCTGTGAACTCTCCGCGACCGCACCGTTAAAGAGACGGGCCGCGCGGCGCGTCGGTGGGGCGAGAATGGTGTCATGAGCCCGATTTTTCGCCGTACGGAGAAGAAGAAGCCCCAGGACCGGACGGTCACCTTGATCGGTAAGCCCGGCTGTCATCTGTGTGATGACGCACAGCTGGTGATCGAGAAGGTCTGCGGCGAGCTGGGAGTCGTATGGGAGAAGAAGGACATCACGCAGGACGAAGAGCTCAACAAGGCCTACTGGGAACAGATCCCGGTGGTCCTCGTGGACGGTGAACAGCACACCTTCTGGCGGGTGAACGAAGATCGGCTGCGGCGCGAGCTCGCTCCGTAGTCCGAATCGTCACTGACCGACGAGTCCAAACGGCCCGAATGGTCCCTTAGGATCGAGGGCGGTTTGGTCTCGGGGGCGATGATCGTGAGGAGTGTGTGCGGTTTTGCCCCCATCAAGTGAGCACCGCAGCCTCATGTGTGCCGGTTCCCGGAGCGCACGCCGGGGGCGCGTGACCCCGGTCACGTTGGCCGGGCAAATCGGACACCATCTTTGTGCACGCGTTCACAAAGACATAGCCTGCTTTCGACGGGGCGGTCTGGGGACGTGTGACCGCCTGCAGCCCCGCTCTACCCGCAGGAGCACCGTGGCAACTGGCCGAACTCACCGACCGGCGACCCGCAGCCGAGGGATTCCCGAGGCCACCGTCGCCAGGCTTCCGCTGTACCTCCGAGCCCTCACCGCACTGTCGGAGCGCTCGGTGCCCACGGTCTCCTCCGAGGAGCTCGCGGCCGCCGCGGGGGTCAACTCCGCGAAGCTGCGCAAGGACTTCTCCTACCTCGGTTCCTACGGGACGCGCGGTGTGGGCTACGACGTCGAGTACCTCGTCTACCAGATCTCACGCGAGCTCGGCCTGACGCAGGACTGGCCCGTCGTGATCGTCGGCATCGGTAACCTCGGCGCGGCGCTTGCCAATTACGGCGGGTTCGCCTCGCGCGGCTTCCGTGTCGCCGCGCTGATCGACGCCGACCCGGCCATGGCGGGCATGCCCGTCGCGGGGATGCCGGTGCAGCACACCGACGAGCTCGAGAAGATCATCAGCGACAACGGCGTCTCCATCGGCGTCATCTCGACCCCGGCGGGCGCCGCCCAGCAGGTCTGTGAGCGGCTCGTCGCCGCCGGTGTGACCTCGATCCTGAACTTCGCGCCCACCGTTCTCTCCGTGCCCGAAGGCGTCGACGTACGCAAGGTGGACCTCTCCATCGAGCTGCAGATCCTCGCCTTCCACGAGCAGCGCAAGGCCGGTGAGGAAGCGGCGGCCGACGGCATCGAGCCGCCCGCCGCCGCCAAGCAGCAGCGGAAAGGACCCGACGGGGACGTCCCCGCCGTGATGCCGGCATGAGTCTCCTCGTCGTAGGGCTGAGTCACCGCAGCGCCCCGGTGAGCGTGCTCGAGCGGGCCGCCCTTGCCGCCGATGCGCAGGCCAAGCTCCTTCAGGACACGCTGGCCGCCGAGCCCGCCGCCGAAGCGGCCGTGCTCGCCACCTGCAACCGCATCGAGCTCTATGCCGACGTGGACAAGTTCCACGCGGGCGTCGCCGAGCTGTCCACGCTGCTCGCCCAGCACAGCGGTGTGGGCCTCGACGAGCTCACCCCTTATCTGTACGTCCACTACGAGGACCGAGCCGTCCACCACCTGTTCTCGGTGGCCTGCGGCCTGGACTCGATGGTCGTCGGCGAGGGGCAGATCCTCGGCCAGATCAAGGACGCCCTCGCGCGCTCCCAGGAGCTGCACACCGCGGGGCGCCTCCTCAACGACCTCTTCCAGCAGGCCCTGCGGGTCGGCAAGCGCGCGCACTCGGAGACCGGCATCGACCGGGCCGGGCAGTCGCTCGTGACCTTCGGCCTCGAACAGCTCGCCGGGCGAGAGCCGGTCGAGACCTGGGCCAAGGGCAAGCGCGCCCTGGTCATCGGCGCCGGATCCATGTCCTCGCTCGCCGCGGCGACGCTCGCGCGGGCCGGGGTCCACGAGGTCGTCGTCGCCAACCGCACCCTGGACCGGGCCCACCGCCTGGCGGAGATCCTCTCCGAGGGCGGCACCGGCACCATCGCGCGCGCCGTGCCGATGGACCAGGTGGCGACGGAACTGACACGTGCAGATGTCGCGGTCTCCTGCACCGGGGCGACCGGTCTCGTCCTGACCGCCGAGGCCGTCGCCGCGGGCGTCGCCGACCGCACGGGCGCGCCCGTCGCCGTGGGCGCCGCGCGTCTGCCGGCGGCCGGATCCCCGTCCGCGGGCGCTTCCGCCCCGCACGGCTCCGACGCCGACACCGACGAGGCGTGCCCGCTGGGGCTCTCCGGCGACGGGGCCGTCGGCCGCGGGGTCGGGTTCTCCGTCATGGGCGAGGACGCCGTCGCCGGGATGGACGCCGCGACCCTTGAGCAGCACGCGGCCTGGGTGGACAACGCACCCGCCGTGCGCCGCGACGATCTGCAGAGCGAGGCCGACACGATCACCGCGCTCGCCGCGGCCGTGACCGCCACCGGGCGGGTGCCCGAGCGCCGCGGTCCCTCGCTCGTCGAGACGGGCAACGTCCTGCTCGCCCTGCTCGACCTGGCCATGCCCCGCGACATCGACGGCGCCGTGCACCGCATCGACGGCGTACGCCTCGTCGACATCGAGTCGCTCGCCGACGCATCCGCCGACGCCCCGATGGCCGACGACGTGGAGAAGGTCCGCGGACTCGTCTCCGACGAGGTCGCCGCCTTCGGTGCCGCGCAGCGGGCCGCGCACATCACGCCGACCGTGGTCGCCCTGCGCACCATGGCCGCCGACGTCGTCGCGAACGAGATCGCGCGGCTCGACGGACGGCTCCCCGGACTTCCGGAGAAGGAGCGCGCGGAGATCACCCAGACCGTCCGCCGCGTCGTCGACAAGCTGCTCCACGCACCCACCGTGCGGGTCAAGCAGCTGGCGAGCGAGCCCGGCGGCGCCGGGTACGCGGACGCCCTGCGCACCCTCTTCGACCTCGACCCGCAGACGGTCGCCGCCGTCAGCAGGGCCGACAAGATCAATGAATCCACCGATCAGAACGCATCACAAACAGATCCGAATCGAGGCCGGGCATGACCGAGAGGGCACTAAGGCTCGGGACACGGCGCAGCAAGCTGGCCATGGCCCAGTCCGGGCAAGTGGCCGAGACAGTGAGCCGGTTGACCGGCCGCTCCGTAGAGCTCGTGGAGATCACGACGTACGGCGATACGTCCCGTGAGCACCTGGCGCAGATCGGCGGCACCGGCGTCTTCGTCACCGCCCTGCGTGACGCGCTGCTCGGCGGTGAGGTCGACTTCGCCGTCCACTCGCTGAAGGACCTGCCGACCGCACAGCCGGACGACCTGGCCCTGGCCGCGGTACCGCTGCGCGCGGACCCCCGCGACGTTCTCATCGCGCGCGACGGGATGACCTTCACGGAGCTGCCGAGCGGCGCGCGCATCGGCACCGGTTCGCCCCGCCGCATGGCGCAGCTCAACGCCTACGCCCGCAACCACGGGCTCGCGATAGAGACCGTGCCGATCCGCGGGAACATCGACACCCGCATCGGGTTCGTGCACAAGGGGGAGCTCGACGCCGTCGTGCTCGCCGCCGCCGGACTCCACCGCGTCGGCAGGATCGACGAGGTGACCGACTTCCTGTCGGTCGACACAGTTCTGCCCGCCCCCGGCCAGGGGGCACTGGCGATCGAATGTGCCGCGTCCAACGTGTCACTGACCGCCGCGCTCGCCGAGCTCGACGACCCGTACACCCGGGCCGCCGTGACCGCCGAGCGATCCCTGCTCGCCGCCCTGGAAGCCGGTTGCAGCGCACCTGTGGGTGCGTTGGCCGACTTGCTGGCCGACGGGCAGATTGTCAAGGAAATGCGCCTGCGCGGCGTCGTCGGGGCAACCGACGGCTCGACGCTGGTGCAGCTGTCCACCACCGGTCCCGTGCCCGAGACGCATGACCAAGCCTTGGCGCTCGGCCGTGAACTCGCTGCCGAGATGCTTGCCAAGGGCGCGGCCGGTCTGATGGGGGAGCGAGCACTTTGAGCCCCACCTCGAACCTTCCCGGCCTTCCCGCACACGGGCACGTCACCTTCCTGGGTGCCGGACCCGGAGATCCGGGACTACTTACGCTGCGCGCCGTAGAGGCGCTGGCCCGAGCGGACGTGCTGATCGCCGAGCCGGATGTGCTCGACGTCGTCTCCGCGCATGCCAGGGGAGGTGTGGACACACCTCAGCCAGGGACAGTTGACGACGCGTCAGCGGTCACCGAAGCGTCTTCGTTGCGAGCCGCCACCAATCTTGTCATGGAGGCAGCACGCGGCGGCAAGCGGGTCGTACGTGCCGTCAGCGGCGACGTCGGCCTCGACACGTACGCCGCGGAGGAGATGCTCGCCTGCGCAGCCGAGGGCATTTCCTTCGAAGTCGTGCCCGGCATCGCGGCGGCGGTCGGTGTACCCGCCTACGCGGGTGTTCCGCTGCGCGATGCCCAGGGCACGGACGTGCGTTTCGTCGACGCGCGCACCGCGTCCGACCGCTGCTGGAGCGAGGTGGGGGCATCCGACGGGACCGTGGTCGTGTCGACCTCCCTGGACTCCGTGGCCGCGGCCGCCGGTGAACTGGTGTCGTCCGGCCGCAAGCCGGACACCCCGATGACGGTGACGATCGCCGGTACGACGACGCGTCAGCGCACGTGGACGGCGACCCTCGGCACGATCGCGCAGGTCCTCAAGCAGGCGAAGGTGCTGCCTTCGCCCGACGGAGGGCAGCCCGTCATAGCCGTGGTCGGTGAGCGGTCCGCCGCCGCCCAGCGCGACCAGCTGTCGTGGTTCGAGTCGAAGCCGCTCTTCGGGTGGCGGGTACTCGTGCCGCGCACCAAGGAGCAGGCGGCCTCGCTCTCCGACCAGCTGAGCTCCTACGGCGCGGTGCCGCACGAGGTGCCGACCATCGCCGTGGAGCCGCCCCGGACGCCGCAGCAGATGGAGCGCGCGGTCAAGGGGCTCGTCACGGGTCGCTACGAGTGGATCGCCTTCACCAGCGTCAACGCCGTCAAGGCGGTGCGCGAGAAGTTCGAGGAGTACGGGCTCGACGCGCGTGCCTTCGCCGGGATCAAGGTCGCGGCGGTGGGCGAGCAGACGGCTGCCGCGCTCGTCGCCTTCGGCGTGAAGCCCGACCTGGTGCCCAGCGGTGAGCAGTCGGCCGCGGGTCTCCTGGAGGACTGGCCGCCGTACGACCCGGTCTTCGACCCGATCGACCGTGTCTTCCTGCCGCGGGCCGACATCGCCACGGAGACGCTGGTCGCCGGGCTCATCGACCTCGGGTGGGAGGTCGACGACGTCACCGCCTACCGGACGGTGCGCGCGTCGCCGCCCCCGGCGGACACGCGTGAGGCGATCAAGGGCGGCGGCTTCGACGCCGTGCTCTTCACGTCGTCGAGCACGGTGCGGAACCTGGTCGGCATCGCCGGCAAGCCGCACAACGTGACCGTCATCGCCTGCATCGGTCCCGCCACCGCCAAGACGGCGGAGGAGCACGGGCTCCGGGTGGACGTGATGGCTCCGGAGCCTTCCGTCCACAAGCTGGCCGAGGCGCTTGCCGAGTTCGGCACGCGGCGTCGCCTGGCCGCGCTGGAGGCGGGGGATCCCGTGACCCGGCCCAGCGAGCGGCGGCCGGGTTCCCGTAGGCGGCGTACGGCCCCCTGAGGCCCAGGCGTACCGTTAATCACCGGCTTCGCCGAGTTCGTCCTCAAACGCCGGACAGGCTGGATATCCAGCCTGTCCGGCGTTTGAGGTTGCGGGCGGGGCCGGGGACCCAGACATCGCGTGAGGTGAGAGAGACAGTGACCAAGTACGGATCGTTTCCCGGAGCACGGCCCCGGCGCCTTCGGACCACTCCCGCCATGCGCCGCATGGTCGCGGAGACGCGGCTGCACCCGGCCGACCTGATCCTGCCCGCGTTCGTGCGCGAGGGAATCAGCGCGCCCGTGGAGATCGGCGCCATGCCCGGCGTCGTCCAGCACACCCGCGACAGCCTGAAGAAGGCCGCCGTCGAGGCGCTGGAGGCCGGGGTCGCCGGGATCATGCTCTTCGGTGTGCCGGAGGAGTCGAAGAAGGACGCCGCCGGGACCGTCGGCACCGATCCGGACGGGATCCTCCAGGTCGCCCTGCGCGACGTGCGCGCCGAGGTGGGCGACGACCTCATCGTCATGTCCGACCTGTGCCTGGACGAGTTCACCGACCACGGGCACTGCGGCGTCCTCGACTCGCAGGGGCGCGTCGACAACGACGCCACCCTTGAGCGGTACGCCGAGATGGCGCAGGTCCAGGCCGACGCGGGCGCCCACGTGGTGGGTCCGAGCGGCATGATGGACGGTCAGATCGGCGTCATCCGGGATGCGTTGGACCAGGTCGGCCACGAGGACGTGTCCATCCTCGCCTACACCGTCAAGTACTCGTCCGCCTTCTTCGGCCCCTTCCGCGAGGCCGTCGGTTCGTCCCTGAAGGGCGACCGCAAGACCTACCAGCAGGACCCGGCCAACACCCGTGAGTCCCTGCGGGAGTTGGCGCTCGACCTCGAAGAGGGCGCCGACATGGTGATGGTGAAGCCCGCGGGGCCCTACCTGGACGTCCTCGCCCGGGTCGCCGACGCCGTGGACGTGCCGGTCGCCGCGTACCAGATCTCCGGTGAGTACGCGATGATCGAGGCCGCGGCCGAGCGCGGCATGATCGACCGGGACAAGGCGATCATGGAATCGCTCACCGGCATCAAGCGCGCGGGCGCGAACATGATCCTCACGTACTGGGCCACCGAGGTGGCGCGGCAGCTCTGAGGTGCGCGCCGCGGGGACACCTCCCGGCCGACCGCTTGACCTCAAGTTAGCTTGAGGTCACAGAGTGGTGTGCATCGACGAAGTCCGGACGACGGACCGTCGACGTTCTGAGGAGGACGTTATGCACGCCGTTGTTCTGCACGAGTTCGGGCCCGCCGAGAACCTGACGTACGAGACCTTGCCCGACCCCGTCGCGGGGCCGGGTCAGGTGCGGATCGCCGTGCGGGCGGCGGGAGTTCACTTCGTCGAGACCGTCATGCGGCGGGGTGAGGCGAGTGACATGGCGCCGCCGCTGCCCGAGCTGCCCTCCGTCTTCGGCGGGGAGGTCGCCGGGGTCGTCGACGCGGTCGGGCCCGGTGTGGACACCTCGTGGCTTGGGCGGGCCGTCGTGACCCCGCGCAGTGAGCCCGGCGGGTACGCCGAGCTCGCCGTGGCCGACCTCGCGGCGCTGCACGAGGTGCCGGACGGGCTCGGGTTCGAGACCGCCGTGACCATGGTGATGACCGGGGCGACGGCCATGGGGCTCCTGGATGCCGCCCGGCTCACCTCCGACGACGTGGTGCTTGTGACGTCCGCCGCCGGTGGCGTCGGGCGGCTCGTGGTGCAGTACGCCCGTGCGCTCGGGGCGGTGGTCATCGGTGCCGCCGGTGGGCCCGACAAGGTCGAGGCCGTCTGGGGGCTCGGCGCCGATCTCGCCGTCGACTACAACAAGCCCGGCTGGGCGGACCTCGTGCGTGAGCGGCTCGACGGGCGTCAGGTGAGTGTGGTGCTCGACGGGGTGGGCGGCGAGCAGTCCGCCGCCGCGTTCGGGCTGATCGGTGAGGGCGGGCGCCACGTGGTCATCGGCTGGTCGTCGCAGGAAGGGTTCGAGCCGGACGCCGGTGTCGTGGAGGAGCGGGGGATCTCCGTCGTCAACGCGCTGCTGAAGCTGATCGAGCGGCCCGAGGACGGCCCCGAGCACCAGAGGCGGGCCCTGGAGGCCGCGGCCAAGGGGGAGTTGAAGCCTTCGGTGCAGACGTTCCCGCTTGCGGAGGCGGCTCGGGCCCATGCGGCCATGGAGCGGCGGGAGACGACGGGGAAGGTAGTGCTGGTGCCTTAGTCCTGCTTGAGCAGGGTCACCAGACGGGAGAGGCCGTCGGCGCCGTGGCCCTCCTCCACCGCACGGTCGAGGAGGTCCTGGAAGGGCTCGAACGCATCGGTCCGCAGGCCTTGTTCGGCGTACGCCTGGATGAAGTTGGGGTATGCCTCGCGGTTCATGGCGAGGTTGGACACGTCGGTGAGGTGCTGGTCGGTGTCGACCGCCTCGGCCGTTCCCGGCACGATCCCCTCCGTCATCGCGACGATCCAGTCCCCGAGCAGCGGCGCGAACTCGCGGGCCGGGATGCCCTCGCTGCCGATCAGCGCGAAGGACTGGGCGACGCCGAGCGCCATGCCGTACATCCCGGTGAGCAGGGAGAGGTCGTAGAGGGCGGCGAGGCCGGGGTCCTTGCCGACCCACTTGGTGTCGGCGAGGGCCTCCAGGGTGGGGCGGTGCGTCTCGAAGGCGGCCTCGTCGCTGCCGCTGTAGAGGATGTACGCGCCGGGCGTCGCGATCATCTGCGGTACGGCCATGATGCCGCCGTCGATGTACGTGATGCCGTGAGCCGCTGCCCACTGCGCCAACTCCCTTGCCTGGGCGGGGGTTCCGTTCGTGAGGTTCACGAGCGTGCGGCCTGCGAGGGCCTCCGCCTCCGGGGCGAGGAGGGCGCGTACGGCTTCGTTGGTGGTGAGGCAGACGACGGTGAGCGGGCTCGCGGCGACGGCATCCGCCGCGGTGTCCGCCGGGGTCGCGCCCTGGGCGGCCAGGGGGCCGGTCTTGGCGGCGGTGCGGTTCCACACGGTGGTGGGGTGGCCCGCCTTGAGGAGCGCGGAGGCGAGCGCGGTGCCCATGAGGCCGAGGCCGAGGACGGTCACGGGGGACTGTGCGGGCTGTGTGGGCTGTGCGGGCATGGCTGTGGGACTCCGATCGGAGGCGTGGGGTGGGGACGCCTTCGATCCTTCCCGTGCGCGGTGAAGCGGACAAGTACCCACTTTTTTGTGCGTACTTACCGGGAGGTTGGTGAGGGGTCCGGGGAGGCCGGGGGCGCTTGTCGCTCCCGGCCTCGCGCGGTGTCAGACGGTGACGGGCGCGGCGCCCGTCACCACATCAGGGCGTCGGACGCCGACGTCTGCCAGTACGTGACGTACGCCGAGCTGTCCACGTAGACCCCGCCCCGCGGAAGCTTCGCCGCCGCCGGGGCGCCCACGCTGCCGTTCATCGCGCGGTTGGCGAAGTGGACGCCCAGCTCATGGGCCTGGCGGCCCTCCGAGCCCTCCGGCGACGACGTGCCGATGGCCGCGTACGCCGTCTGGCCCGGCTTCAGCGTGACGACCGCCTGCGGCGTGCTGTCCTCCAGCCACCCGGTGGCGGACTGCGCCTCGTCGAAGCGGAGGTACGGTGCGCCGTACGCGTAACACGTCTTCGTGCCCGTGTTCTTGGCCTTCAGGAGCAGGTGGTTGAGAGGGCGGTCGACCTGCTTGACGGTGACCTTGGTGGTGGCGGCGGTACAGGTGACCGGCGCCGACTTGGCCGCGGGGGTCGCGGCCGACGCGGCGCCGCCGAGTGCGGTGAGCGAGAGGGCGGCGGTGAGGGCCGTGGCAGCGGTGGCGGCTTTGGCGGTGAATCGCATGGATCGCATGGTGAGTCGCATGGCTGGTCTCTTTCGGTGTGACGGGGGAGACGTGAGTCGCGTCGGAAGGCCCCCGGTCGCGGCGTGTTTGTATGGGCCACAGCTTGTGCGGGGTTTCGTCCCCGCGGCCGGCGCGGCACGGCAGTTGGGGACGTCGGGACATTCGGACGGCTGTGAGCTGCGAGAACTCCGTTCCATGGAACGGATGGATGGGATGGAGAGAGCGTGGGGGCGGGCGATCTCGCGGAGTTGCTGCGGGAGCTGAAGGAGAGGTCGGGGCTCAGTTACGGGGCGCTGGCCAAGCGGTTGCACATGTCGACGTCGACGCTGCACCGCTATGTGAGCGGGTCGGCCGTACCGACGGAGTTCGCTCCGCTGGAGCGGCTTGCGCGGGTCTGTGGGGCCTCGCGGGAGGAGATGGTCGAGGTCCACCGGCGGTGGATCCTGGCCGATGCGTCGAGAGGCGACCGCAAGGAGGGGGAGCAGGGGCAGCCGGGACAGCAGGGGCAGCTGGGGGAGCCCCCTGCCGTCGCGGCACCTGATGCCGCGGCTGCCCCGTCCGGCGGCGGTCGTTCCGGTGACGGCGACGGCGACGGCGGCGAATCCGGCCGCGACGGCGACGGTGACTCCGACCGCGGCGACTCCGACGACGGAGCGCCCGGCATCGTGATCGGCCAGGCGCCCACGGCGGCGGGGCGGCGCGAGGGGAGACGCCTGCCCAGGGCGCGGGTACTCGTGGCCGCCGGTGTCGTGCTCGCGCTCGGTGCCACCGCCGTCGCCGTACAGGCGGCCTCCGGAGGCGGTGACCGCGACCACGTGTCCAGCGACTCCCCGAGCGCCTTCGAAGGGGAGCGGGGGCGGAGCCCGGACGGCGCCGGGTCCGCCTCGCCGTCCGGGAAGGAATCCGGCAAGGAGTCCGGGAAGGGCAAGCCGGGCAAGGGGGCGAAGGGCTCCGCCGAGCCGGGTGGCGACGGCAAGGGCTCCGGCGGCGAGACCCGGGGGCCCGTCACCGGGGACGGCGGCAAGGGCGGCGGTACGGGCAAGGCCCGTGTCCCGATGACCGTCTCCACCCAGCCCCAGTACTGGGACAGTCCCTGCGGCCACCCCTACCTCGTCGACAAGGACCCCGGCGACCTCTCGCCGCCCCCCAACGAGCAGGACGTGGCCGGCTGGGTGGACGCGAACGGCGCGGTCTCCGCCAGGAACCAGACCGTGATGCTGACCGTCCAGGGCACGGGCGACGACACCGTCGTCCTGGAGTCCCTGAACGTCCGCGTCGCCGGAACCAGCGCGCCGCTCGCGTGGAACAACTACAAGATGGGGTACCTCGGCGTCGGCTGCGGCGGCAGAGTGCCCCAGCACGCCTTCGACGTCAACCTGGACGCGTCGGTGCCCCGCCTGAGCCCCCAGTCCGCGAGCGACAGCTTCCCTTACCGGGTGAGCGAGAGCGACCCGGAGGCGTTCTACATCAACGCGACCGCCAACTCCCGCTATGTGCGCTGGTACTTGGAGCTGCGGTGGTCGAGCGGCGCCCGGCACGGCACGGTGCGCATCGACGACACGGGCAAGCCGTTCGCGACGAGCGGCGACCAGGGGCGTCAGGTCTACGGGTTCTCGCTCAACAGCAAGAAGTGGACAAAGACGAACCGCGACAACGACAACGTGCCGGACCCGCCGGCGTAGCGGCCAGGGGCCTGTCCCCGGCGCGGTCCGTATTCCGGAATGGCGCGTGTAGACGGCACTTACGTGCCTAGGGTGCGAATCGAGCCATCCGCCCGCGCCGAAGGAGCCGTAGATGACCGCCACCGCCGACGAGGCAATCGCCGCCCCCACCCCGCCGTTCGCCGCGCGCGCGGTCTCGGTCGGGGGCTCGCCCGTGCGGGAGATCCTCGCGGTCACCGCGCGTCCCGAGGTCATCAACTTCGCGGGCGGGCTCCCCGCGCCCGAGCTGTTCGACGCGGTGGGCGTGGCCGCCGCGTTCCAGGCGGTCCTGACGACGACGCCCGGCACGGCGCTGCAGTACTCCACGACGGAGGGCGAGCCCGCTCTCCGTGCCGCGATAGCCGCCAGGACCACGGCGCGCGGGCTGCCCACCGACGCGGACGACGTGCTCGTCACCACCGGCTCGCAGCAGGCGCTCTCGCTCCTGGCGACGGCGCTCGTCGAGCCCGGGGACACCGTCCTCGTCGAGAGCCCCTGCTACCTGGCGGCACTTCAGGCGTTCGCCTTCGCGGGCGCCCGCCTGGTGCCCGTGCCGTGCGACGAGGCGGGCATCGACCCGGCCGCCCTCGACGAACTCGTCGCCGCGCACCGGCCGAAGCTGCTCTACACCGTCCCCACCTTCCAGAACCCGACGGGCCGTACGCTGCCCGCCGGGCGGCGCGCGGAGATCGCCGCCGTGGCCGCGCGGCGCGGCCTGTGGATCATCGAGGACGACCCGTACGGGGAGCTGCGGTTCGAGGGCGAGCGGGTGCCGTGGATCGCGACGTACCCGGGAGCGGAGGACCGCACCGTACTCCTCGGCAGCTTCTCGAAGGTGATGGCGCCGGGCCTGCGGCTCGGCTGGCTGCGGGGGCCCGCGGCGCTGCTGCGGGCGTGTGCGGTGGCCAAGCAGGCGGCGGATCTGCACACGCCCACCGTCAACCAGCTCGCCGCGGCGCGGTACTTGGCGGACAACGACCTGGACGCGCATGTCGCCCGCGTCGCCGGGGAGTACCGCATGCGCCGGGACGCGATGCTCTCGGGCCTCGCTGACGCGTTGCCGCACGGCTCTTCCTGGCTCCGGCCCGAAGGCGGCATGTTCGTCTGGGCGACGCTGCCCGAGGGGTACGACACCGCTGCGCTGCTGCCGCGGGTCGTCGAGCATGACGTGGCCTACGTGCCGGGGGCGCCGTTCTATGCCGGGGCCCCTGATGTCGCCACCTTGCGGATGTGCTTTGTCACGCAGAGCGTCGAGGAGATCGCGGAAGGGCTGCGGAGGCTTGGGGGCGCGCTGGTGCGTTGAGATCTGCGGGCCCGCTGTGGCTGGTCGCGCAGTTCCCCGCGCCCCTGAAGACTTGGCCCGGCGTCCCTTGCAGGGACGCCGGGCCAAGTCACGGGAGCAATCAGAGCCGCTCAGGAGTCCTGATGCCCAGCAGTGCCATTCCCTGGTGCAGCGTCCGGGCCGTGATGTCGCAGAGGAACAGGCGGTTCTCCGCGATGTCCTGCGGCGGCTTCGGCTTGATGACCGGGCACTTGTCGTAGAACGTCGTGTACAGCGAGGCCAGTTGGTAGAGGTACGCCGCCAGCTTGTGCGGGGCGTACTCCTCCGCGACCTCCGCGACCGTCTCCGCGAACTGGTCCAGGTGCAGGCCCAACGCGCGCTCGGCGTCGGCCAGTTCGAGCTCCGGGTGCGCCTTGGGGGACACGTCGTCGGCCTTGCGCAGGATCGACTGGATACGGGCGTACGCGTACTGGAGGTACACCGACGTGTCGCCGTTCAGCGACACCATCTGGTCCAGGTCGAACTTGTAGTCGCGCACCGCCGATGTCGACAGGTCCGCGTACTTCACCGCGCCGATGCCCACCTGGGCGCCGCGCTCGGCGATCTCCTCCTCGGAGAGGTCCTGGGCCTTCTCGCGGACGATGGCCGACGCCCGGTCGATCGCCTCGTCGAGGAGGTCGATGAGGCGTACGGTCTCGCCCTCACGCGTCTTGAACGGCTTGCCGTCCTTGCCGAGGACCGTGCCGAAGCCCAGCTGCACGGCCTTGACGTCCTCCGTCAGCCAGCCCGCCCTGCGGGCCGTCTCGAAGACCATCTTGAAGTGCAGGGACTGCCGCGCGTCCACGACGTAGAGGAGCGTGTCCGCCTTGAGGTTGAAGACGCGGTCGCGGATCGCGGAGAGGTCGGTGGCCGCATACCCGAAGCCGCCGTCGGACTTCTGGACGATCAGCGGGGACGGGTTGCCGTCCGGGCCCTTCACGTCGTCGAAGAAGACGCACAGCGCGCCGTTCGACCGGACCGCGACGCCGGACTCCTCCAGCAGGCGGCAGGTCTCCGCCAGCATGTCGTTGTAGCCGGACTCGCCGACGATGTCCTCGTCGTGGATCTCCACGTCCAGCTTGTTGAAGACCGAGTAGAAGTAGACCTTCGACTCGTCCACGAACCGCTGCCAGATCGCGAGGGTCTCGGGGTCGCCCGCCTGGAGGTCGACCACCCGGCGCCGGGCCCGCGTCTTGAACTCCTCGTCGGAGTCGAAGAGCACCTTCGATTCCTTGTAGACGCGGTTGAGGCTGGACATCGCCTCCTCGCCCGCCGCTGTGTCGTCGGAGCCGTCGGCGGCCTGGTGGCCCAGCGCGTCCGGGTGCTCGATGAGGTACTGCACGAGCATGCCGAACTGCGTGCCCCAGTCGCCGATGTGGTGGCGGCTGACGATCTTCTCGCCGGTGAACTCGAGGATCTTGACGACGGAGTTGCCGATGACCGAGTTCCGCAGGTGCCCGACGTGCATCTCCTTGGCCACGTTCGGCTGGGCCCAGTCGACCACCGTCGTGCCGGCCTTCTCGGCGAACGGCACGCCGAGGCGGTCGCCGTCGGCGGCGCGCGCGGCGAGGTTCTCGGTGATCGCCCTGTCGGTGACCGTGATGTTCAGGAAGCCGGGGCCGGAGACCTCGACCTCGCTGATCAGATCAGGGGCGGTGATCTCCGAGACGACCTTCGTCGCGAGCTCGCGCGGGTTCGCCTTCGCCTTCTTGGCGAGGGCCAGGATCCCGTTGGCCTGGTAGTCGGCCCGGTCGCTTCGTCGCAGCAGCGGGTCGGCGGCGCCGGCCTCCGGCAGGGCAGCCGAGAGGGCGTCCGCGAGGCGCTGGTGGACGGAGGCGGTGAGGGACGTGACCGAGGCCATGGAGTGGATGCCGTTCTCCTCGAGGTGCAGATAGACGCGCCCAGTATCCCATGCAGGGAAAAGCGGTTTTCGCGGTTGCGGGTGGAGCTGGGAGAATGGCTCCGTCAAGCGGTACTCACGTAGAAGAAGAAAGGCGTGCCGATCGTGGCTCAGAGCACCGATACCACCGACTGGGTCTCCCGCTACGCGGACGAGGTCATCGCCGAGTCGGAGCGTCGTGCCCCGGGCAAACCGGTCGTCGTCGCCTCCGGGCTCTCCCCCTCGGGCCCGATCCACCTGGGCAACCTCCGCGAGGTCATGACCCCGCACCTGGTCGCGGACGAGATCCGGCGGCGCGGGCACGAGGTCAGGCACCTGATCTCCTGGGACGACTACGACCGGTATCGCAAGGTCCCGGCCGGCGTCCCCGGCGTCGACGAGTCCTGGGCCCAGCACATCGGCAAGCCCCTCACCTCCGTGCCCGCCCCGGCCGGTTCCGCGTACGCGAACTGGGCCGAGCACTTCAAGGCGGCCATGACCGAGGCGCTCGACGAGCTGGGTGTCGAGTACGACGGGATCAGCCAGACCGAGCAGTACACCTCGGGCGTCTACCGCGAGCAGGTCCTGCACGCGATGAAGCACCGCGGTGACATCGACGCGATCCTCGACCAGTACCGCACCAAGAAGGCGGCCCCCGGCAAGAAGCAGTCGCAGAAGCCGGTCGACGAGGCCGAGCTGGAGGCCGCCGAGGGCTCCGGCGCCGCGAGCGAGGACGACGGCAGCGGCGGCTCCAGCGGGTACTTCCCGTACAAGCCGTACTGCGGCGCCTGCGAGAAGGACCTGACCACGGTCACGTCGTACGACGACGAGAGCACCGAGCTCGCCTACGTCTGCGCGGACTGCGGGCACACCGAGACGGTCCTGCTCAGCGAGTTCAACCGCGGCAAGCTGGTCTGGAAGGTCGACTGGCCCATGCGCTGGGCGTACGAGGGCGTGATCTTCGAGCCGAGCGGCGTGGACCACTCGTCTCCCGGTTCGTCGTTCGTGGTCGGCGGGCAGATCGTGCGCGAGATCTTCGACGGCGTGCAGCCGATCGGTCCCATGTACGCGTTCGTGGGGATCTCGGGCATGGCGAAGATGTCGTCCTCCAAGGGCGGCGTGCCGACCCCGGCCGACGCGCTGAAGATCATGGAGGCGCCGCTGCTTCGCTGGCTGTACGCGCGCCGCAGGCCCAACCAGTCCTTCAAGATCGCCTTCGACCAGGAGATCCAGCGGCTCTACGACGAGTGGGACAAGCTGGACGCGAAGGTCGCGGACGGCTCCGTGCTGCCCGCCGACGCCGCCGCGCACTCGCGTGCGGTGCGGACGGCCGCCGGTGAGCTGCCGAGGACGCCGCGTCCGCTGCCGTACCGGACGCTCGCGTCCGTCGCGGACATCACGGCCGGTGCCGAGGACCAGACGCTGCGGATCCTGCGGGACCTGGACCCGTCGGACCCGATCTCGTCCCTGGACGAGGCGCGGCCGAGGCTCGACCGTGCCGAGAACTGGATCACCACCCAGGTCCCGGCCGACGCACGCACGATCGTGCGCGCGGAGCCGGACGCGGAGCTCCTGTCGTCCCTCGACGACGAGGGCCGCGAGTCGCTGAGGCTGCTCCTGGACGGCCTCGACTCGCACTGGTCCCTCGACGGGCTCACGCACCTCGTGTACGGAGTGCCGAAGGTGCAGGCAGGGTTCTCCGCGGACGCGACGCCGAAGGAGCTGCCGCCGGAGATCAAGGTCGCGCAGCGGTCGTTCTTCGCGCTCCTGTACCGGCTTCTCGTGACCCGCGAGACGGGGCCGCGACTGCCCACGCTGTTGCTCGCCGTGGGCGCGGAGAGGGTGCGCAAGCTGCTGGGTGCCTAGCGTTCGCGCTTGGTGGTACGTGAGAGGGGCGCCGTCCAGTTTCCTGGGCGGCGCCCCTTTCGCATGCCGTCGAGGGCTTCTGGCTCGTGCTCCCCTCCACTACTCGGTGATACTGTATAGTGGTACTCGGTACCACGCAGTACCGCTAGTGCGAGGAGAACGCGCGATGGACGACCTGACGGAGATGCTGAAGGGCACGCTCGAAGGGTGCGTGCTCGAAATCATCGGCAGCGAGGAAACCTACGGGTACGCCATCACCCGTCGGCTGAACGAACTCGGCTTCGCCGACGTCGTCGAGGGCACGGTGTACACCATCCTGCTGCGGCTGGAGCGGAACGGACTCGTCCAGGTGACCAAGAGGCCGTCCGGAGTCGGTCCGCCGCGCAAGTTCTACGCGCTCAACGACGCCGGACGCGACGAACTCGCGAGGTTCTGGGCGAAATGGCAGTACGTCTCGTCACGCATCGACAGCCTCAAGGAGGGCGGGAGATGAACATCTGGGAGAAGGTCACAGGCAGCGATCTCACCAGGGACTGGGAGGCGTTCGGAGCCCGGGCCGAGGCTCTGCCGGACGACTACCGGGAGGCCTGGGACCAGATCGTCGCCCACCTCTTCCCCTACGGGGATTTCACCGGCCGCAACCTGACACCGATCCTCGACTCCGCCCTGGGGCTCCTCGAAGTGTCGGCAGCCGACGGACAGAGCATCCACGAGGTGTTCGGCGACGACATCCCGGGCTTCTGCACGGCGCTGGCCGGTGGAGAAGGAGCCCGGACCCAACGCGACCGGTGGCGCGAGCAGTTGAACGCGAACGTGGCGAAGAAGCTGAGCCGGCTGGGAGGCTGACGTGGGCATCCAGGACATCATCGAGGGCAAGAAGCAGTGGCGGGCGCACCTGGCCCGGGTCAAGGCGCTCCCGCCGGACTACCAGATCGTCTACAAGGAAATGCAGAAGTACCTGTTCAAGGTCGGTCCTGTCGACCTGCCCGACGGGGGCCTGCTCCCCGGGATCCTCGACTTCTTCGAGGAGGGCGTCGCCGCGGGCAAAGGGGTCCTGGAACTCACCGGCACGGACGTCGCCGCGTTCTGCGACGACCTGATCAAGGACACACGCACCTACGCGGACATCTACCAGGAGTCCGTCAGCGGGAAGTCCGGCACGGCCCTGCATCGTTCGGATGAGTCCTAGATCCCTCCTCGGCAGGACGAACGGCGCCCCGGGGCCGGTGATCGTGGACGTATGAAGGAAATCATCTCCATCGTCGGATGGGTCGTCGGCATTCAGGGAGCTCTCGGCGCGGCCGGGCGCATGTTCGGGGACGAGCCGTGGGGCCTCTTCCACAAGTGGTGGGACCTGTCCACCCCCGCGTACCTCGCCCTGCTCCTCGTCGGCGCCGCCCTCGCCATCTGGGGCGAGAGCAGCAAGAAGCGCGCCCGCAGCAGGAGTTGAGCCGCGGCGTCCTTACGCGCTGTACTCGGAGTCCAGCTCCTCCTGGTAGCGGCCCCGGAAATCACGCAGGTAGGGGCGCAGGGTGCTCTCCGCCGGAGGGCCGCCCGCCTGGCCCGTGACGCCGTACAGGTCCATCAAGTACAGGCCGAACTGCCGGGCGTTGGGGTAGTCCCCGAGCTCGCTCACGTACTTCCGGAACGCCGCGAAGTACGCGTCCTCGCGCGAGACGTCATCCGGGAGACCGGACGCGTCCGGCAGCGCTTCCAGGACCTCGGGCGCCTCGTGCGCCTCCTCGTGCAGGGCGTCGTCGACGTCGGGCGTCTGCTCCTCGCGCGGGCCCGGAATCAGATGCTGACCGCCGAGCGGGCGCGTGCGGCCGGGACCCGCGGGGACCGGGAACGCGGGCTCGGGTGCGGCGGCCGCGGAGTCGCCCTGCTCGTCGAAGTACGCCTGCTGCTGCTCCAGATAGGCCTGCTGCTCGACGTAGGCCTGCTGCTCCGCGTACGCCTGCTGGTCCGCGTACCACTGGTCGTGCGGCTCTTCGGGAACGTACGAAGGCTGCTGCGCCGCGAACCACGGGCTCACCTGCGCGACCTCGGGCTCCGGCTGCTGCTGGCCCTGCGGGTGCTGTTCCTGCCCCTGGCCCTGTGCCTGCTGCTGCCCCTGCTCGGCCCGTGGTGCGGGCTCCGCCTCCAGCTGCGGCGCGGTCGGCGCCACCAGCTCCGGCTGCTGCGGCTGCTGCTGTTCCGCGGGAACCGGCGCCGGCGGGAGCAGCGCGGGCTCGATGCCCGCCGCTGCGAGGCCCGCGGGGGCGGTCTCCGCGAGGGGCACGCCGAAGCGCGCCAGGCGCAGCGGCATCAGGGACTCGACGGGGGCCTTGCGGCGCCAGGAGCGGCCGAAGCGGGCCTGGAGGCGGGCCTGGTAGATGAGGCGGTCCTGCTCCAGCTGGATGACCTGCTCGTAGGAGCGGATCTCCCACAGCTTCATCCGGCGCCACAGCTTGAACGTGGGCACGGGCGAGAGGAGCCAGCGCGTCAGACGCACGCCCTCCATGTGCTTGTCGGCCGTGATGTCCGCGATCCGGCCCACCGCGTGCCGCGCCGCCTCGACGGCGACCACGAACAGGATCGGGATGACCGCGTGCATGCCCACGCCCAGCGGGTCGGGCCAGGCCGCAGCCCCGTTGAAGGCGATCGTCGCCGCCGTCAGGAGCCACGCCGTCTGGCGCAGCAGCGGGAAGGGAATGCGGATCCAGGTAAGGAGGAGGTCGAGCGCCAGCAGGACGCAGATGCCCGCGTCGATGCCGATCGGGAAGACCGCCGAGAAGCTGCCGAAGCCCTTCTGCTCGGCGAGTTCGCGCACGGCCGCGTACGACCCCGCGAAACCGATGCCGGCGATGACGACCGCACCGGCGACGACCACGCCGATGAGTATTCGGTGCGTGCGTGTCAGCTGCATCGCGGCCACCCGCGAACCCCTCCCTGTTCGGTTTGTTGCGAGCGACAGCCTGGCACACGCATGCGGAAGCCGGTGTGCCGGTACGGCAGGAGCCCGGCCACCAGGGGGCCGGGCTCCACAACTGCCTTGACTGTGCCGCCAGTTGTACGCGTGACGCGTACGCGGGCTGTTGGCCGCCCGGCGTCAGCTCTTGGGCTTGGTGCTGGACTTGGAGCTCTCCTTGGAGCCCGAGTCCTTGGAGTCCTTCGAGCCGGAGTCCTTCGAGTCCGACTCCTTGGAGCCGCTGCTGCTGCCGCTGCCGCTGCCGCTGTCCGTGCCGCCCGCCTTGTTCGCGGAGACGACCGCGGCGGAGGCCTCCTTCGCCGCCTTCTCGGCGGCCTTGGACAGGTCCTTCGCGCTCGGCGCCTTGTCACCGGCCAGGCCCGCGCCGTTGTAGTCGATCGTGACGACGGCGTTCTCCACGCGCGTCACGACCGTCTGCTGCTTGAAGTTTTCCTTGTCCTTCTTCAGGTCGTACGCCACGACCGTCGTCTGGTCGCCCATACCCGGCACCGGCTCCGTCTTGACGCTCTTCGCGCCCTCCGTCGCCTGCGCGTCCGCGACCTGCTTCGCGAAGTTGTTCTGCGCGCGCTTGGCACCGCTGCCCAGCGACGCGTCCGAGTCGAAGCGCATCAGCGAGACGCGGAGCCAGCGGAACTGCGAGCCGTCGACGCCGTTGTTGTCGAGGCTGTCCCAGGAGCAGGTGCCGCGCGCCGACGTGTCGTCGGACGTGCCCGCCTTGCCCGACTTGTCCTTCGCCTTCGGGACGAGGTCGTCGAGCGACTTCTTCGACAGGACCTCGCAGGGCTCGGGCAGCTTGCTGAACGCCGCCTTCTCCACGGTCGCGGCCTTGTCCTTGCCCGAGGCCGAGGCGGAAGCCTTCGAGCCCGAGTCCTTCTTGGCCCCGTCCGAACCCGAGCCGGAGTCGGAGGAGCAGCCGGAGGCAATGAGGATCACCGGTACGGCGGCTGCGCAGGTGAGTATGCGGGTGAGTCGCTGTGCTGGTCGGTGCATGGTTCCTTCACTCAAGTCACTCAAGACGGCTGTCGTCGGTTCGATGGGCCACGGTACGCCGTGCCCGACGCGGACGACTCCGCTTCCGAGGAGCCGGGCACCCGTCCGAACCGTCGCTATTCGTCGAAGCCGTCGGCCAGGCTTCCGGCCAGTTCCTGCGCCATGTCCTGCATTTCCTTGCTGTCGGGGATGTCGGTGAGACGCCCCGGCTGCTCGTCGTACTCGACGGTCACGATGACGTTCGACGTGCGGAACACCACAGTCACCGTGCGGTGCCGGGTCGCGGAACCGGACGTGGTGAGCGCGTCGTCGAGGAAGGCCTCGTCGCCCAGGTCGTCGAGGACGCGGGGCTCAAGACCGGGGGGCGTGACGGCCTCGCCCGAGGAGTCACCGGAGGCGCTGTCGCCCGCGTCACCCTTGCCGTCGCCCTTGCCGGACTCATCCGCATCCGTGCCGTTATCGGCACCGTCGGAAGGCTCGGCACCGGCCCCCTCGTCCTCGCTCTCGCCGTCATCGGCGGTCGGGGTGCCGGAGGGCTCGGGCAGGTCCGCCTTCTGGACCTTCGACGCGTAGACCTCCGTGGCGCGGGTGTCGTCGCTGACGCCGTTGTCGTACGAGACGACCCGTTCGAAGTCGACGAGCAGATGGTGGGTGGCGCCCGAGGACTCCACCTTCCAGCGGCAGCCCACACGCCGGTCGGTGTCGTACGTGACGGTGGGCGCACCCTCGTACGCCTTCTCCCGCTGCTCCTCGTCCTGCACCTCCTTGATGCCGGGCAGCATCGAGTCGAGCGTGCTGCGGTCGACCTGGCCGCAGGGCTCGGGGAGGGTGCGGTACTTGCCGGGCTCGGCGGCCGCGGTGGAGCTGCCGGTGTCGCCGGGCTTCGAGTCGTCCGGCTCGCCGCCGAGCGCGCCCCCGCCCGTGCAGCCGGCGAGCAGCGCCGCGATGAGAGCTGCGACGCCTGGTACGTACGCCTTCCGCTGCACCGTGTGGGCTCCTTCTCGCCGGGGATATTGGGTTGCCGCTGGTGGGCGACCGGTGGACACAATGTGTATCGCACGCAATGCCGTGGACGCCGGTCCGTCGTACCTTTCGTTGACCTTGGCTCCGGTATTTGCGCTACGAGACTTTCAGCACTTCTGTTCAACTACGGGGGAATGAGGACGTTATGTCGTACGTGGAGGTTCCCGGGGCAAAGGTACCGATCCGCATGTGGACGGACCCGGCCTCGGTCGAGGATGTCGCACTCCAGCAGCTCCAGAACGTGGCGACGCTGCCCTGGATCAAGGGCCTGGCCGTCATGCCGGACGTCCACTACGGCAAGGGCGCGACGGTCGGCTCGGTGATCGCCATGCAGGGGGCGGTGTGTCCCGCGGCGGTGGGTGTGGACATCGGCTGCGGGATGTCCGCCGTCAAGACCTCGCTGACGGCCAATGACCTGCCGGGGGACCTTTCGCGGCTTCGGTCGAAGATCGAGCAGGCTATTCCGGTGGGGCGTGGGATGCATGACGACGCCGTGGATCCGGGGCGGCTGCACGGGTTCGGGACTTCCGCCTGGGACGACTTCTGGTCGCGCTTCGACGGGGTCGCCGATGCGGTCAAGTTCCGTCAGGAGCGGGCGACGAAGCAGATGGGAACGCTCGGAAGTGGAAACCATTTCATCGAGTTCTGTCTCGACGAGTCGGGTTCGGTCTGGCTGATGCTGCACTCCGGCTCCCGGAACATCGGCAAGGAGCTGGCCGACCACCACATAGGGGTGGCCCAGAAGCTGCCGCACAACCAGGGCCTCGTCGACCGCGACCTGGCGGTCTTCGTCGCGGACACCCCGCAGATGGCGGCGTACCGGAACGATCTCTTCTGGGCGCAGGAGTACGCGAAGTACAACCGCTCGATCATGATGGGGCTCTTCCAGGACGTGGTCCGCAAGGAGTTCAAGAAGGCGAAGGTGACCTTCGAGCCGGTGATCTCCTGCCACCACAACTACGTCAGCGAAGAGCGGTACGACGGGATGGACCTGCTGGTCACGCGGAAGGGCGCGATCCGTGCGGGAAGCGGCGACTTCGGGATCATCCCCGGCTCCATGGGCACGGGTTCGTACATCGTGAAGGGCCTCGGGAACGCGGCGTCCTTCAACTCGGCCTCGCACGGCGCCGGCCGGAGGATGAGCCGCAACGCCGCGAAGAAGCGCTTCTCGACGCAGGACCTGGAGGAGCAGACGCGGGGCGTCGAGTGCCGCAAGGACTCGGGTGTCGTGGACGAGATCCCGGGTGCGTACAAGCCGATCGAGAAGGTCATGGAGCAGCAGAGCGACCTGGTCCAGGTCGTGGCCAAGCTCAAGCAGGTCATCTGCGTGAAGGGCTGAGCCGCCGCGCGAGGGCTACTTCGCGTTCTTGATGGCGAAGATCATCACGAACGCGATGATGTGGATGCCGAAGAGGAAGTACGCCAGGTACCACCACACCAGGCGTTCGTTCTTCGTCTCCTGGGTGAGGCGCTTCTGCTCGTCCGATGCCTCGCCGGGCTCCGGCATCACAGCTCCCTGTGGACCTTCGTGTTCGAGGCCTGGGCGCGGGGGCGGACCACCAGGAGGTCGATGTTGACGTGGGGCGGGCGTGTCACCGCCCAGGTGATCGTGTCCGCCACGTCGTCCGCCGTGAGGGGGGCCGACACTCCCGCGTAGACCTTCGCGGCCTTCTCCTCGTCGCCGCCGAAGCGGGTCGTGGCGAACTCCTCCGTCTTGACCATGCCGGGGGCGACCTCGATCACGCGGACCGGGGTGCCGACGATCTCCAGGCGCAGGGTCTCGGCGAGGACGTGCTCGGCGTGCTTCGCGGCCACGTAGCCGCCGCCGCCCTCGTACGTGCCGTGCCCGGCCGTGGAGGAGAGGACCACGATCGTGCCGTCGCCGCTCGCGGTGAGCGCGGGGAGCAGGGCCTGGGTGACGTTCAGGGTGCCGATGACGTTCGTCTCGTACATCTGGCGCCAGTCGGCGGGGTCGCCGGTGGCGATGGTGTCGGCGCCGAGCGCGCCGCCCGCGTTGTTGACCAGGACCGCGACCTTGCGGAAGGCGGTGGCGAACTCGTCCACGGCCGTGCGGTCGGTGATGTCCAGGGCGTACGCCATCGCGTCGTGGCCCGCGGCCGTGATCTCTGCGGCGAGTGCCTCGATGCGGTCCTTGCGGCGGGCGGTGAGGACGACGCGGTAGCCGGCGGCCGCGAGTCCGCGCGCGGTGGCGGCGCCGATGCCGCTGCTCGCGCCGGTGACGATCGCGATGCGGGTGGCGGCGGGCGCGGCGTTCGCGGCGGCGGTCATGGCTGCTCCTTGTGCGTCCTGATGCGTACGTGTGTTCCTGGACTGTTCCGCCAGGATAGGTCGCCGGGCTAGCGGCCCCGTGGGGCGTACATGATCACCGCCATGCCGGCGAGGCAGATCAGCGCCCCGGTCACGTCCCAGCGGTCGGGCCGGTAGCCGTCGGCGACCATGCCCCAGGCGATCGACCCGGCGACGAAGACGCCGCCGTACGCGGCGAGAATGCGGCCGAACTCGGCGTCGGGCTGGAGCGTGGCCACGAAGCCGTAGATGCCGAGGGCGATGACGCCCGCGCCGATCCAGGCCCAGCCCTTGTGCTCGCGCACGCCCTGCCAGACGAGCCAGGCGCCGCCGATCTCGAAGAGTGCGGCGAGGGCGAAGAGGGCGACGGAGCGTGCGGTGAGCATGGGGGAATCGTGGCATGGCCCCTCAGGTCTCTGCGTCGTACGCTTTCTGTCTGGCGCAGATGTCTGGAGCGAGCTGGTGGAGGGGGTCCTTCGTGGCCGAGAAAGCGAACCGTGCGCGGCGTGCTGCTCTCGTGGACGAGCTGTCCGTCGAGTCGCGGCGCTACATGGCCTCGTACGCCCTCTTCAATCAGGCCGTCGCCGACCATCTGAAGCTGCACCCCACCGATCTGCAGTGCCTGAACCTGCTCAGCCTGGAGGCCGCGCCTGTCACGACGGGCCGCATCGCCGAGCTGACCGGTCTGACGACGGGCTCGGCGACGCGGCTCGTGGACCGTCTGGAGAAGGCGGGGTATGTCGTGCGGGAGCGGGACGTCGCCGACCGGCGGCGGGTCCTTGTCTCGACGGTGCCGGACGCGGTGGCGGAGTTCGGGCGGATGTGGGACAAGCTCGGGGGCGGCTGGTTCGCGCTCTTCGATCGGTACGACGACGATGAACTCGACCTGCTGATCGGCCACATGCGCCGCACCGTGGAGTTCAGTGCGGCGCAGGTGGCGCGGCTGCGGGGCGGGGAGCTGGACGAGGTGGACGGGGCTTAGTGGTGCTGCTCCTCCTGCGGCTTGCGCGGGAGGAGTCGTACGAGGGCGCAGCAGAGCAGGGTGACGCCCGCGACGACGGTGAGGGTGACGGTCATGGCGTGGTCGGGGCCGCCGTCGGCGCCGTCGGCGGTCTTGAAGAAGACGGTGACGACGGTGGCCGCGCCGATCGCGTTGGCCAGTTGCTGCACCGCGCTGAGCGATCCGCTCGCGCTGCCCGCTTCCTGGGGTGCGATGTCGCCGATGGTGATGTCGTAGACGGTGCCGAAGCAGGTGCCCATGCCGAGGCCGATGACGAGCATGGGCGGCACGAGGGCCCAACTGCCCGTGCTTGTACCGGAGCTGGCGACGACGGCGAGCAGGTATCCGGTGCCGGTCAGGATGATCAGCAGGCCGATGAGGACGAGCGTGCGGCCGAGCCTGCCGATGAGGCCGTGGCAGGCGACGGACGCGATGACGATGCCCGCGGAGAGCGGGATGAGGCCGAGCGCGGTGCCGGAGGGCGTGCGGCCGAGGCCTTCTTGCAGGTAGAGCGAGATGACGTAGAGCAGTCCTGACACGGCGGCGGAGAAGGCGACGCAGAGGACGAGCCCCGAGGTGAAGCCGCGGTTGTGCAGCAGTGACGGCTTGATCAGCGGGTTGGGTGCGGTGCGCTGACGGCGGCAGAAGAGCGCGAAGGCGGCGAGGCCCGCGGTGATCAGGAGGACGGGTGCGGTGGTCCAGCCGTTCGTGGAGCCCTCGATGAGGCCGGAGAGCAGTCCGAGCATGGTGGCGCCGAGGTAGGCGGAGCCGGTGCCGTCGATCGAAGTGGTGCTGTCGCCGGGGTCCTTGGGCAGGAGGCGGGCGGCGGCGACGAGGGCCGCGCCGCCGAGCACGAGGTTGATCAGGAACATGGACCGCCAGCCGAGGCCGCCGAGGTCGGCGTCGATCAGGAACCCGGCGAGGACGGGGCCGCCGACGGCGGAGAGCCCCATGGCGGGCGCGAACAGGCTGAACGCCTTGCCGATCTCCTCGCGGGGCCAGACCGCGCCGAGGATGCCGAAGCCCTGCGGGATGACGAGTGCGCCGAAGGCGCCCTGTGCGAGGCGGGCGACGGTGATCGTCTCGGGGCTGAAGGCGAGTCCGCAGGCGACCGAGGCGAGGGTGAAGCCGCCGAGGCCGAGCAGGAAGAGTCGCCGTCTTCCGTACTTGTCGCCGAGCCGTCCGCCGATGACGAGGAGTACGCCGAGGGCGAGCGCGTAGGAGGCGCCGAGCCACGGGATGAGGCCGGGGCCGCCGTCGAGGTCCTTGGCGATGGTGGGGGCGGCGATGTTGGTGATGGTGGCGTCGACCAGGTCGAGTACGTCGGCGGCGAGGATCACGGCCAGGACGGCCCAGCGTTTTCGTGGGGCGAGGGCGTGAGTGGTGGTGGGCGTGGACGTCTGGGTTTCCGTTTCCGTGGGCACGGTGGGTTCCTTCGTGTGCGGGGTGGAGGCGTGTGGGTGCGCAGTCGCGGCGGCAGGAGATGTGCGGCGCTGTGCAGAAGCTGCGTCACGCAGATAAATGTGCGGGGGGAGGGTCTGTGCTGTCAAGGCGGTTTGTGGGGACGGTCCGTCTTCGGGCGGTGGCGCCGTCCGCTGGGCGGGGCCGGGCCGTCTTGGGGTGCGGGGGCGCGCCTGCTGTTCCTCGGGCGTTGTCAGACCCTCGCCGTACCGTGGCCGGTATGGAGAGATCTGTACGTCTGGTTCGCTGGTCCGAGGGTGACTTCGAGTTGTTGGGCGCCTGCAACTCCGCTGAGATGACCGCGCACTTGGGGGGTCCCGAGACGCACGAGCAGTTGGTGTCCCGGCATCGCCGCTACCTCGCGCTGGAGGAGCGGGGGCAGATGTTCCGGATCGAGGTGGACGGGGGCGCCGTCGGGGCCATCGGGTACTGGGAGACGTCCTGGCAGGGGGAGTCCGCCTGGGAGACGGGGTGGAGCGTGCTGCCCGGGTTCCAGGGGCGGGGCATCGCGGCGAGCGCCGCGCGGCTGGTCGTCGAGGAGGCTCGGGCCGCCGGCCGGCACCCGCGGTTGCACGCCTTTCCCTCGGCGGACCACACGGCTTCCAACGGGGTGTGCCGGAAGGCCGGGTTCACGCAGGGCGGCGAGCACGACTTCGAGTACCCGAAGGGGCACTGGATGCGGTGCAACGACTGGAGCGTCGACCTGACCCTCAGTGCGGCGCGTACGCCGTCGGAGGCACACCCACCGTCGTCGTGAAGTCCCTGACGAGGTGGGCCTGGTCGGCGTAGCCCAGCGTGGCCGCCAGGTCCGCCCAGTCCACCTCCGCGTCCGTCTCCGCCCGCTCCAGCGCCTCGTGGATCCGGTGGCGCAGGATCAGCCACTTCGGGCCGACCCCCACGTACGCCGAGAACAGTCGTTGCAGCGTCCGTACGGTCATGCCCTCCGCCCGCGCGAACTCGCTCACCCGGCGGATCCCGCGGTCCGTGCCGATGCGTTCGGCGAGGGCCATCGCCAGGTCCGCCTGGGGGTCGGGCGTGGGTCCGACGGCCAGGAGGAAGGCGTCGAGCGCCGCCACGCGCGCCTGCTCGTCGTCGGGGGTCAGGACCGCGTCCAGTGCGCCGTCGGGGACCTCGGCGAATACGTGATCCAGGGGCAGCATCCGCCGTCCGGTCCAGGCGGACACCGGGTGCTCCGGGGCGAACGGGCGGAAGCCGCCGGGGCGGAACTTCACCCCGCAGACCCGCCCCCGTCCCTCCAGCTTCTGGGTGAAGAGGTCGAGCCCGATGCCCGCGACCTCGGCGAAGGGTTCCTGGCCGGGGAGGGTCTGGAAGACGACGTTCACGGAGGGGTGCGGGACGACGTGCGAGGCGTACGGCTGGGACAGGTCCCAGTCGATCAGCCAGTACTGCTCCACGTAGGGGCGCAGTGCGGGCGCTGCCAGGTGTCGGCGGAACCGTGCGCGGGCGAAGAGTCCGGCGGCGTCGACGATGCCCTTGGTGTCGCTGCGCGGGGCGGGCTCGGAGGCGTCGGCCATGGCTGGATCGTATGCCGGGGTCTGCGGACGGTGTCGCGTTTCTTCAAGCCACGGGGGTGATCGCGGTCCTAACGTCGTGGCATGACTGAGAACAGCATCGGTGATCTCCTGAAGGTGGCGGCCGACCACGCCGTCCCCGTCGTCCGCGCCATCCCGGAAGACCGCCTCACCGCCCCCACTCCCTGTGCCGACTATGACGTGAAGGCCCTGGTCAACCACCTCCACCAGGTGATCGTCCAGTTCCAGGCGCTGGCCGCCAAGCAGGACTCCGAGTTCGGCGAGACCCCCGACTTCGTCGCCGAGAGCCCCGACTGGCGCGACCGTTTCGCCGACGAGGCGGGGAAGCTGGTCGCCGCCTGGTCCGCCCCTGGCGCCGACGAGGGCACCACGGGCGCGATGAACATGCCCGCGACGACCGTCGGCAGCATGGCGCTGCTCGATCTCACGGTGCACGCCTGGGATCTGTCCCGTGCCACGGGCCAGGAGTTCGATGCGGCCCCCGAGAGCAGCGGCGTGGTCGCCGCGTTGCGGGAATCTGTCGCGGGGCTGGCGCCGACGGCCCGGAAGATGGGCGTCTTCGGGGAGCCGGTCGCCGCGCCCGAAGGGGCCGGAGAGCTGGAGCGGCTCCTGGCGGAGACGGGCCGTGACCCGCGCTGGACCCCGCAGACTCCTTCCGCGGCCTAGCCGAGCCCTGTCCGGAGTCCCGGCCCGCGGCCTAGCCGAGCCCTGTCCGGAGTCCCGGCCGAAGCCCCGCCCGGGAATACCCCCTGGACCGCCACCGTTCCGTAGGTATAGTTGAACAGTCAACAACCTGCGGAGAGTGAGTCAGCCATGCAGTCCGGATCCGGCATGCAGTTCGGGATCTTCAGCGTCGGCGACGTGACGCCGGACCCCACCACGGGCCGCACCCCCACCGAGCACGAGCGCATCAAGGCCATGGTCGCCATCGCGCTGAAGGCCGAGGAGGTCGGGCTCGACGTGTTCGCGACCGGCGAGCACCACAACCCGCCGTTCGTCCCGTCCTCGCCCACCACGATGCTCGGCTACATCGCCGCCCGCACCGAGAACCTGATCCTCTCCACCTCCACCACCCTCATCACCACGAACGACCCGGTGAAGATCGCCGAGGACTTCGCGATGCTCCAGCACCTCGCCGAAGGCCGGGTCGACGTGATGATGGGCCGCGGCAACACCGGCCCGGTGTACCCGTGGTTCGGCAAGGACATCCGGCAGGGCATCAACCTCGCCGTCGAGAACTACGCGCTCCTGCACCGGCTGTGGCGCGAGGACGTCGTGACCTGGGAGGGCAAGTTCCGTACGCCCCTGCAGTCCTTCACCTCGACGCCCCGCCCGCTGGACGGCACCGCGCCCTTCGTCTGGCACGGCTCCATCCGCTCCCCGGAGATCGCCGAGCAGGCCGCGTACTACGGCGACGGGTTCTTCCACAACAACATCTTCTGGCCGCAGGAGCACACCAAGAAGATGGTCGACCTCTACCGGCGCCGGTTCGCGCACTACGGGCACGGCACCGAGGAGCAGGCGATCGTCGGGCTCGGCGGACAGGTCTTCATGCGGAAGAACTCCCAGGACGCGGTGCGGGAGTTCCGCCCGTACTTCGACAATGCCCCGGTCTACGGGCACGGCCCGTCCCTGGAGGAGTTCACGTCCCAGACGCCGCTGACCGTCGGCTCCCCGCAGGAGGTCATCGAGCGGACGCTGTCCTTCCGCGACGCCGTCGGCGACTACCAGCGCCAGCTGTTCCTGATGGACCACGCGGGCCTGCCGCTCAAGACCGTCCTTGAGCAGCTGGACATCCTCGGCGAGGAGGTCGTCCCTGTTCTGCGTGAGGAGTTCGCCAAGAACCGCCCGGCGAACGTCCCGGACGCACCGACGCACGCCGCACGCGTGGCGGCCGCCCAGAGCAGTGCAGAGAAGGAGGTCACCGCATGAAGCTCGTCGTCGTATCGGCGGGGCTCAGCGTCCCGTCCTCCACCCGTCTTCTGGCCGACCGCCTGGCGGCGGCCACCGGACGCCACGCCGACGTGGAGATCCAGGTCGTCGAACTCCGAGACCTGGCCGTGGAGATCGCGCACAACTACGCCACCGGGTTCCCCGGCCCCGAGCTGAGCGCGGCGGCGGACGCGGTGAAGTCCGCGGACGGCCTGATCGCCGTCACGCCGGTCTTCTCCGCCTCGTACAGCGGCCTCTTCAAGTCGTTCTTCGACGTCCTGACGGTCCTCGACAAGGACGCGATCGCCGGTACGCCGGTCCTGATCGCGGCGACAGGCGGCACCGCACGCCATTCGCTGGTCCTGGAACACGCGATGCGACCGCTGTTCGCGTACCTGCGGGCGGTGGTCGTGCCGACCGCCGTGTACGCGGCGTCCGAGGACTGGGGCGCGGACGGCCTGGAGGGCCGCATCGAGCGGGCCGCGGCCGAATTGGCCGGAATCATGCGGCCGGCACCGGTCGAGGAGGACGAGCTTGTCCCCTTCGAGCGGCAGCTCGCGGCGCTGCGGCCGGAGTAGATCCGGCCTGGGCGCCAGGGCGCAAGGCGCAAGAGCGCAAGGGCGCGGGGGTGTCAGGGCCACACCAGGCAGTACGCCTGATGCCCCGCGTCATGCAGCCGGTGGCTGAAGTCCTGCCATTCGTGCAGCAGTTGATAGACGTTGAACGCGTCGCGCGGGCCGCCGCGGTCGGGGACCGTGGACCAGATGAACGCCGCGGCGCCGACCGACTCCTCGCCGATGCCGCGCAGCGGGTCGACGACCGTCATGGGGAGCTTCACCACGGCGTAGTCGGGGTGCAGGACGACCAGTTCGAGCGGAGGGACCTTGTTCAGGGGTATCCCCTCGATGCCGGTCAGGACCATCGCGGCCACCGTCTCCGGCTTGATCTTCGTGAACATGCCGCCCATGCCGAGCTCGTCGCCGCCGAGCTCTTCGGGGCGCATCGAGATGGGCACTCGGGCGGCGGTCGCGCCGTCCGGGGCTCCGAAGTACTTGTAGGTCACCCCGCCCACTCGGCCACTCCTGGTTCCCGCCCGGTCCTGCTCCGTCTCGCCCCGTGCCAAGGCCTCTGCCTCGGCCGCTTCCGCCTCGCGCCGGTGCTTGCCGATCCGCCGGGCACGCCGCGGACCCAGGTCGTCGGTCCCCTCGCCCAGTCCGCCACCGCGATGCATATCTCCACCCGACTGCTTTTCCAGGGCGCCCGCCCCTGCTTTTCTAGGCCTCGCGGCCCCCGCCGCGCAACCCGATCATCGTGTCAGTGACCTCCCCCACGGTCACCGGCTAAAACGTCGAGTGAAACACCTGTCCGCAGGATGTCCGAAGCCTCTGACACCATGGTTCATGTGAGCTTCCCGTATAGCGCCCCAGTTTCGCAGACTCTCTTCGACCGTGCGGCGGCCGTGACGCCCGGCGGTGTGAACTCTCCCGTGCGCGCTTTCCGCGCTGTGGGCGGTACGCCCCGCTTCATGGTGTCCGGTACCGGTCCGTACCTCACGGACGCCGACGGCCGTGAGTACGTAGACCTCGTCTGCTCGTGGGGGCCGATGATCCTCGGCCACTCCCACCCCGATGTGATCGCCGCAGTCCAGGAGGCCGTCGCGCGCGGCACGTCCTTCGGCACGCCCGGCGAGGGCGAGGTCGCGCTCGCCGAGGAGATCGTCGCGCGCATCGCACCCGTCGAGCAGGTGCGTCTTGTCTCCAGCGGCACCGAGGCGACGATGTCCGCGATCCGCCTGGCGCGCGGATTCACCGGCCGCGCCAAGATCATCAAGTTCGCCGGCTGTTACCACGGTCACGTGGACGCGCTGCTCGCCGCCGCGGGATCCGGTCTCGCCACCTTCGGTCTTCCGGACACCCCGGGCGTCACCGGCGCCCAGGCGGGCGACACGATCGTCGTCCCGTACAACGACCTCGACGCCGTGCGCGCCGCGTTCGCCGCGAACGCCGGTGAGATCGCCTGTGTCATCACGGAGGCGTCGCCGGGCAACATGGGCGTCGTGCCGCCGGGCGAGGGCTTCAACCAGGGCCTGGCCGACCTCTGCCGGGAGAACGGCGCGCTGTACATCTCGGACGAGGTGATGACCGGCTTCCGTACGTCGAAGGCGGGCTGGTTCGGCGTCGACGGCGTGCGGCCCGATCTGATGACCTTCGGCAAGGTCATGGGCGGCGGCTTCCCGGCCGCCGCTTTCGGTGGTCGCGCCGATGTCATGGGGCACCTCGCCCCGGTCGGTCCCGTCTACCAGGCGGGCACCCTGTCGGGGAACCCGATCGCGACGGCCGCGGGCCTCGCGCAGCTGCGGCTGCTCGACGACGCGGCGTACGAGAAGGTCGACGCCGTCTCCGAGCAGCTGCGCGGCCTGGTCACCGAGGCGCTCTCCAAGGAGGGCGTCGCGCACCGGCTGCAGAACGCGTCGAACATGTTCTCCGTCTTCTTCACCGACGGTGACGTGCGGAACTACGACGACGCGAAGGCCCAGGAGTCGTTCCGCTTCACCGCGTTCTTCCACTCGATGCTGTCGCAGGGCGTGTATCTGCCGCCGTCGGCCTTCGAGTCCTGGTTCGTCTCCACCGCCCATGACGAGCGGGCGATCGAGAAGATCGCCGCGGCCCTGCCTTCGGCGGCGCGCGCGGCCGCCGAAGCCACTGAACCCACCACGGAGGCCACCGCATGAGCGCGGGCAGCGAGCTCACAGTCGTCCACGTGATGCGCCACGGGGAGGTGGAGAACCCGGAGGGGATCCTGTACGGGCGCCTTCCCGACTACCACCTCTCCGAGCTGGGGCGGCAGATGGCCGACCGGGTCGCCGAGCACCTCGCCCCGCGTGACATCACGCACGTCGTGGCCTCGCCCCTGGACCGTGCGCAGGAGACGGCGACGCCGATCGCCAAGGCGCAGGGCCTTGACCTGGCGACGGACGGGCGGCTCATCGAGGCGGGCAACGTCTTCGAGGGCAAGACCTTCGGCGTCGGCGACGGCGCGCTGAAGAACCCGGAGAACTGGAAGCACCTGGTCAACCCCTTCAAGCCGTCCTGGGGCGAGCCGTACGTCGAGCAGGTCGTGCGGATGATGGGCGCCCTGGACGCGGCGAAGGACGCGGCCCGCGGGCATGAAGCGGTGTGCGTCAGCCATCAGTTGCCGATCTGGATCGTGCGCAGCTTCGTGGAGAAGCGGCGCCTGTGGCACGACCCGCGCAAGCGGCAGTGCACGCTGGCCTCGCTGACGACGTTCACGTACCGCGGCGACAAGATCGTGTCGGTGGGATACAGCGAGCCGGCGCGGGATCTCGTTCCCGCTCATCTCCTCGCGGGCGCCAAGCCGGTGAAGGGGAAGGCCAAGGCGTTCGGCGCTTAGTCATTGGCGGCCCGCCTTCGATTCGTTGTCGACGGCGGGTAATTGACTGGCGACTGTATGTCCATTCTCGGCAAAAAGCGCTAAATATGTGCTTGTTGCAGGAACCCTCTAGTTCGTCGCGCCCTCTTACGGGGCGTCCATCGTGCATGGACGCAGGGCGCGACGAATGGGGATGGAATGCGCGACTTCAGTCGCAGGGGAATGCTCGGCCTCGGAGTCGGGACCGCCGCCGCTTTGGGACTTGCCGGCTGCGGCACGGGCGGCGGCAGTCATTCGGCCGGTTCCGCGGGGAAGAGCGAGGGCGGTCAGGGTGGCGGCAAGCACCCGGCGAAGCCGATCGGTGACGGCTCGACCTCGTACACGGGCAAGCAGCCGCATCAGCCGGGCAAGCCCGTCCCCCTCCAGCCCGGTGAGACGCCCCCGCAGTTCGTGATCTTCTCCTGGGACGGCGCGGGCGAGGTCGGCAACGGTCTCTTCCCGCGTTTCCTGAAGCTGGCCGAGGACCACGACGCGAAGATGACGTTCTTCCTGTCCGGGCTCTATCTCCTTCCCGAGTCCAAGAAGCGGATGTACAAGCCGCCGAACAACGGGGTCGGCGCATCCGACATCGGTTATCTCACCGACGGTCACATCAAGGAGACGCTGAAGTACGTCCGGCAGGCCTGGCTCGAAGGCCATGAGATCGGCACGCACTTCAACGGGCACTTCTGTGCGGGCAGCGGCACGGTCGCCAACTGGACGCCCGCGCAATGGCAGAGCGAAATCGACCAGGCCACCGCGTTCGTGAAGGAATGGCGCACGAATACCGGCTGGACCGATCTTCCGTCGCTTCCTTTCGACTACGACAAGGAACTCGTCGGCGGCCGTACTCCCTGTCTCCTCGGCCAGGAAAATCTGCTGCCGACGGCGAAGAAGCTCGGCTGGCGCTATGACGCCTCCTCGCCCGGCGGCCGTCAGCGCTGGCCCGAGAAGAAGATGGGCATCTGGGATCTGCCGCTGCAGGCGATGCCGTTCCCCGGGCACTCCTTCGAGGTCCTTTCCATGGACTACAACATCCTGGCCAACCAGTCGCAGAACTCCACCAAGGCGCCGCCGGCCAACTACCCGGGCTGGCGCAAGCAGGCCACCGAGTCCTACATCGCCGGATTCAAGCGCGCCTACGAGACCAACCGCGCGCCGTTCTTCATCGGCAACCACTTCGAGGAGTGGAACGGCGGCATCTACATGGACGCCGTCGAGGAAGCCCTGAAGCACATCGCGGGCAAGAAGGACGTACGCCTCGTCTCGTTCCGGCAGTTCGTCGACTGGCTCGACGTCCAGGACCCGAAGGTGCTCGCCGACCTGCAGGGCCTTGATGTCGGCCAGGAGCCCACCGGTGGCTGGAAGGGACTCGGGAAGGCCGTCTGAAATGGGACTTTCCGCAACCCCGGGGGGTGCGGAAGATCCCCGAAACAGACATGCGAAACTTTTCACATGAGTGCCGCCTGCCGCGCCCCCCACAGCACGAACCGCAGCCGTAGCCGCGCCGCCCTTCTGGGCGCTGGGGCCGCGGTCGCCGCGCTGACCCTGTCGGCGTGCAGCTCCGGCGGCACGTCCGGTGGCTCCGGGAACACGAACTTCGTCACCGGCTCCGACGGCATCGCCACGGCAGGCAAGGGCGAGCGCCAGGACGGGCCGAAGCTCGAGGGGGAGACCCTCGAGGGCAAGCACCTCGACGTCGCCGACTACAAGGGCAAGATCGTCGTCCTGAACGTGTGGGGCTCCTGGTGCTCGCCGTGCCGGGCCGAGGCGCCGAACTTCGCGAAGGTCTCGAAGGACCTCAAGGACAAGGGTGTGCAGTTCGTCGGGATCAACACCCGCGATCCGCAGAAGGGCCCGGCGCTCACGTTCGAGAAGGAGTGGAAGATCTCCTACCCGAGCCTGCACGACCCGATGGGCAAGCTGATGCTGCGCTTCCCCAAGGGCACGATGAACCCCAAGTTCATCCCCTCCACGATCATCCTGGACCGCGAGGGCAAGATCGCGGCCCGCTCGCAGCAGGCGCTCAACGAAGAGAAGCTGCGCAAGATGATCGACCCGCTGATCGCGGAGAAGTGATCTCCTCGTGATGTCCACTCTCGCCGCCGTCGGCGAAGCGAACCAGACCGTCATGAACGGGGCGCTTCTTCTGGCGCTGCCCGTGGCCGTGCTCGGTGGGCTCGTCTCCTTCTTCTCGCCGTGCGTCCTGCCGCTCGTGCCGGGCTATCTGTCGTACGTCACCGGGGTCGGCGGGACCGACCTCGCGGAGGCCAA
Organism: Streptomyces sp. NPDC047525; assembly: GCF_040643025.1. Classification (NCBI taxonomy): domain Bacteria; kingdom Bacillati; phylum Actinomycetota; class Actinomycetes; order Kitasatosporales; family Streptomycetaceae; genus Streptomyces; species Streptomyces sp. NPDC047525. Next base: position 166,396 of record NZ_JBEYTL010000015.1, on the reverse strand, counting down.
GCGGGGACGGATGGCCGCCGGGGCCGGGCTCTTCGTGCTCGGCTTCACCGCCGTCTTCGTCTCCACCGGGGCGCTCTTCGGATACGTCGGGCAGAACCTGCAGGAGTACCAGGACGTCATCACCAAGGTGCTCGGTGTGGTGATGATCGCCCTCGGCATCTTCTTCATGGGGCTCATGCCCTGGCTCTCCCAGCGCGAATTCCGCTTCCACAAGAAGCCCGCCGCCGGGCTCGCGGGTGCTCCGGTGCTCGGCGCGCTGTTCGCCGTGGGCTGGGCGCCCTGCGTGGGTCCGACGCTCACCTCCGTCAACTCCCTGGCGCTCGACCAGGGGAGCGCGGGGCGCGGGGCCATACTGAGCGTCGCGTACTGCGTGGGGCTCGGGCTGCCGTTCATCCTGGCGGCGATCGCCTTCCGCAAGGCGCTCGGCGCGTTCAGCTGGGTGAAGAAGCACTACGTCTGGGTGATGCGCATCGGCGGCATCATGATGATCGCGACCGGGCTGCTCCTTGTCACCGGCGTCTGGGACAGCATCGTGCAGCAGATGCAGGTCTGGTCCAATGGCTACACGGTGGGGATCTGATCCATGAGCAAGACCGAAGCCCCTGAAGAACAGAGCGACCTGGGCGCCGCGGGCGCCCAGCTCTCCACCGCCCCGGTCGACCGGGCGATGCCCGGCTCCTTCGGCGGCAGGCGCGCTCCCGGCGTCACCGGGTGGCTCGTCTGGACCGGCCGTGAGGTCACCGGCTGGGTGCGCTGGATGTGGCGGCAGCTGACCTCGATGCGGGTCGCGCTGCTCCTGCTGCTCCTGCTCTCGCTCGGCGCGATCCCGGGCTCGCTGATCCCGCAGACCAGCATCGACGAGCTGAAGGTCGCGGACTTCAAGAAGGCCCACACCACGCTCGGGCCGATCTACGAGAAGTTCCAGCTGTTCGACGTCTACAGCTCCGTGTGGTTCTCGGCGATCTACATCCTTCTCTTCATCTCGCTCATCGGCTGCATCGTGCCCCGCACCTGGCAGTTCGTCGGCCAGTTGCGCGGGCGCCCGCCGGGTGCCCCCAAACGGCTCGACCGGCTGCCCGCGTACACCACGTGGCGCACCGAGGCGGAGCCCGAGCAGGTGCACGAGGCCGCGCTGACCCTGCTCAAGGGGCGCCGCTTCCGCGCGGACCTCACGAGCCGCCAGGGCGGCGGGGCGTCCGTCGCCGCGGAGAAGGGCTACCTGCGTGAGGCGGGCAACCTCTTCTTCCACATCTCCCTGATCGTGCTCCTGGTGGCCTTCGCCGTCGGCGCGCTGTTCAAGTCCGAGGGCGGCAAGCTCATCGTCCAGGGCGACGGGTTCTCCAACACCCTCACCCAGTACGACAACTTCAAGTCCGGCAACCTCTTCAACACCGACGACCTGGCGCCGTTCACCTTCAAGCTGGACAGCTTCGAGTCTTCGTTCGAGAGGAAGGGCCCCGAGAAGGGGACGGCCCGCACCTACCGTGCGAACGTCACCTACAGCGAGGGCATCGACGGCCCCGAGAAGAAGAAGGCCATCGAGGTCAACAAGCCGCTCGAGGTCGACGGCTCGAAGGTCTACCTCATCGGCCAGGGCTACGCGCCGACCGTCACCGTGCGCGACGGCAAGGGCAAGGTCGTCAGCAGGCAGTCCACGCCGCTCCTTCCGATCGACTCCAACGGCACGGCCACCGGCGCCATCAAGGTCCTCGACGGGTACCGCGACAAGAACGGCAAGAAGGAGCAGCTCGGCTTCAACGCCTTCTTCGTGCCGACGTTCGCGGGCTCCGGCCAGGGCAACATGTTCTCCCAGTTCCCCGCGCTCGACTATCCCGTGCTCGCGCTGTCCGCGTACCACGGAAGCCTCGGTGTGGACTCCGGGCTGCCGCAGAACGTGTACCAGCTGGACACCAGCAAGATGGAGAAGTTCAAGGACTCCAAGGGCGAGCTCCTGAAGAAGCGGATGGTGCCCGGCGAGACGATGAAGCTGCCGAACGGCGCCGGCTCGATCACCTTCGAGAAGGACATCAAGCGCTGGGCGACCTTCCAGATCTCCCAGCAGCCCGGCAGCATGTGGGCGCTCGTCGGAGCGATCTCCGCCATCGTCGGCCTCGCCGGATCGCTCTTCATCCAGCGCCGCCGCGTGTGGGTGCGGGCCGTGCGGGGCGCTGACGGCGTCACCGTCGTCGAGATGGCCGGGCTCGGCCGCAGCGAGTCCGCCAAGCTGCCCGAAGAACTGGGCGACCTCGCCGCACACCTTCACGAGACGGCGCCGAGCGCGCCCGACCCAGACCATGCCGATCATGCCGGTGACACCCCCGATGCCGCGCATGCCGACTCCACCCCCGATGTTGTTCCTGCCGAAGGGGCTGAGAAGTGAATCTCGCCACCACCCTCGCCGCCGAACCGAACGAGAACCTCGCGAACATCAGCAATGTGCTGGTCTACTCCGCGATGGCCGTCTATCTCCTCGCCTTCTTCGCGCACATGGCGGAGTGGATCCTCGGCAGCCGCAGCAAGGTCGGCCGCACGGCCGCCGCGCTGACCCCCCAGAGCGAGGCCGCCGCCAAGGCGCCCGCCGTCACCGTCAAGGCCAAGGGCAGCACCGCCGTCCTCGACCGCCCCAAGTCCGCCCCCAAGGTCGTCACCCGCTCCGTCACCGGCACCCGTGACGTGCCGGACGGTCCCGGCGCCTCGGCAGGTGACGAGAAGGGGGACCTCTACGGCCGTATCGCCGTGTCCCTCACCGTGCTCGCGTTCCTCGTCGAGTTCGGTGGTGTGCTCACCCGCGCCCTTTCGGTGCAGCGGGCGCCGTGGGGCAACATGTACGAGTTCAACCTGACGTTCTCCACCATGGCCGTGGGTGTGTACCTCGTGCTCCTGGCGCTGAAGAAGAACGTCAGCTGGCTCGGCCTTCCGCTGGTCACCACGGTCCTCCTCGATCTCGGTCTCGCCGTCACTGTCTTGTACACCGCCAGCGACCAGTTGGTTCCCGCCCTTCACTCGTACTGGCTGTGGATCCACGTCTCCACCGCGATCTTCTGCGGCGCGACGTTCTACCTGGCCGGCGTCGCGACGATCCTCTACCTCTTCCGCGACTCCTACGAGAACAAGCTGGCCTCCGGCGGACAGCCCGGCCGCTTCGCGACCTCCGTCCTGGAGCGCCTCCCGGCCGCGGCCACGCTCGACAAGTTCTCGTACCGCGTGAACGCCGCGGTCTTCCCGCTGTGGACGTTCACGATCATCGCGGGCGCGATCTGGGCGGGCGACGCGTGGGGCCGCTACTGGGGCTGGGACCCCAAGGAGGTCTGGTCCTTCATCACCTGGGTCGCCTACGCCTGCTACCTGCACGCGCGCGCGACGGCGGGCTGGAAGGGCCGCAAGGCCGCCTACCTGGCCCTGATCGCCTTCGGCTGCTGGCTGTTCAACTACTACGGTGTGAACATCTTCGTCACCGGCAAGCACTCGTACGCCGGGGTCTGAACCCCCGTACCGCTGCTGCCTCTTGAAGGCCGGTCAAAGGCCGGTTCCCGTGACCTGGGTCACGGGAACCGGCCTTTGCCGTACGCCGCCCGGCGCCCGTAGGCACGCGCAAGGGGTGCGGAACGGGACGTGCCGGGCCAGGCTTGGGCCATGACCGTGACGATCAGGCAGGGCACGAGCAGCACGGACGGCAGCACCCAGCACCTCCACCACGAGCTCCGTCTTCCCCACCCTGTGGAAAAAGTCTGGGCGGCGGTGGCCACCCCGGAAGGGCTTCCGGGGTGGCTTGCCGCCGCCGATGTGTTCGAGCCGCGGCTCGGTGGTGCCGTCACGCTCCGCTGGCTCAACGGGGACGAGCCGGCCACGCACTCCGGGCACATCACCGCGTGGGACCCGGAGCGGGTCGCGGAGTACACGATCGACCTGCACGGACGGTGCCGCTTCCACCTGGAGACGGCCGACGGGAAGACCGGCACGACCCTGCGCTTCACCAATGAGTTCGACGGCGACGACGAGCTGCGCCTCGACTGCCTCGCCGGCTGGCACAACCACTTCGAGTTCCTCGTCGACGCGCTCGACGGGCGGCCGAAGGACTGGTCGGCGTGGAGCCTGGACCGGTGGCGCGAGCTGCGCGAGTCGTACGAGAAGAGCGCGTGATCAGCCCAGCGTGATCAGCCCAGGGTGATCGAGTCCAGCTTCGCCCGCAGATACGTGTGCGAGTCCACCGGCTCGTACGCGACCCGCCCCACCGGCGCGGGCACCGACTCCACGAGCGTGCCGGGCGTGCACTCGCCGAAGTAGACCAGGGACATCAGTTCCTCGGCCGGTGCGTCGGCCGGTGGCGGCAGGACCCGGTGGCGGCCCGAGCGCCAGCGGTCGCCGGTCCAACGGGCCATCAGATCGCCGATGTTGACGGTGAAGGCGTCCGGGTCGTACGGGGCGTCCTGCCAGCCGCCCTCGTCGGTGAAGACCTGGAGTCCGCCCTTGCCCGCCTGCCGGTCGAGCACGGTGACCGTGCCGAAGTCGGTGTGCGGGCCGATGCGGAACTGGCCGGGCCGCGGCTCCCCGACGACCTCCGTGCCCGGGTACCAGTTGATGTTGAAGCCGTACGTCGGGTGGCTCATGTGCCGCGTGAAGAAGTCGGGCCGCTCGCCCAGTGCCTCGCCGAGGAGGGTGAGGAGTTGGTCGGTGAGCTTCTCCATCCGGGCCAGGTAGGCCGAGCACAGAGCCCTCAGTCCGGATGCCTCCGGCGGCCAGACATTCGGTTCGTACCACTCGGCGTTGACGGCCGGGTCGTCGAAGGGGCGCTCGGTCGCGAAGGTCAGGGACTCTTTGAGGTCGGGCGGGGTCTCGGTCCCTTCCGCGTAGCCGTTGGCCTCGGCGCCGGGGCCGAGCCAGCCGCGCCCGCCGACCTTCGCGGCGTACGGCTCCTTGGCCGACGCGGGGAGCACGAAGAACGCGCGGGCCGCTGCGCGGATGCGTGTGCGCAGGGATGGGTCCACGCCGTGGCCGGTCACCAGCAGGAAGCCGGCCGTCCGCAGGGCGCGGTCGACGGTCCGCGCGACGGCGGCACGGGCCGCCGGGTCGCCGGAGAGCCACGGCTCCAGGTCGATGGTGGGGATGCGGGGCTCGCCCCTGCCGTGCTCTCCCGAGGAGGTCGTCATGCTCTCCACTGTCCTCCCGGACAGGCCGTGAAGTCAGCCCGCCACCCGCAGCAGCAGCTTCCCCGTGCTCGTGCGCGCCCCCATCAGGCGATGCGCGTCGGCGGCGTCCGCGAGGCCGAACTCCGCCGTCACCGGCAGCTCCACCGTCCCGTCGGCCACCTTCGCGAAGGCGCGGGCCGCGACCTCGCGCAGGGCCTGCGGTGCCGTCTTGGCGAGGGAGAGGATCGAGAAGCCGAAGACGCCGAGCGCCGTCCCGTACAGCTCGGGCTGGCCCACCTGCCACGGCTCCGCCGAGCTCGCGTTGCCGAAGGAGACGAGCCGCCCGAAGACGGCGAGCGCGGCGAGCCCGTCGCGGAAGGCGTCGCCGCCGACCGGGTCAAGGGCGAGGTCCACCCCGCGCCCGCCGGTGGCCGCGCGGACCTCAGCGGCGAAGCCGTCCCCGACGAACACCTCGTCGTACCCGTGTTCAAGGGCGTACTTGGCCTTGGCCTCGCTCGACACGACGCCGTACACCGCGCCCGCGCCGCCCGCCTTCGCCAACTGGCCCACCACCGTGCCGATTCCGCCCGCCGCGCCCTGCACGAGGACCGTCTCGCCCGTGCGCAATCGGCCCACTTCGTGGAGCAGGGCGTGCGCGGTGGGCAGGACCGTGGGCAGCGTGGCGGCCGTGCGCAGGTCCACGCCGTCCGGCAGGGCGAACACCGTGGTGCCATCGGCGAGCGCGACCTCGGCGTACGCCCCGCCCTCGGTGAGCGCGGCGACCTCTTGGCCGACCTCGAACCCCTCGACGCCCGCGCCGAGCGCCCGGACGCGACCGGAGACCTCCAGGCCCGGAACGTAGGGCAGCGAGGGCACGCGGTAGCCCTCGGCGCGGGCCTTGAGGTCGGCGAAGTTCACGCCGGTGTAGGCGACGTCGACGGCGATCTGGCCGGGGCCGGGCTCGGGGGTGCTCGTCTCGACCACCCTGAGGACCTCGGGGCCGCCGTACTCCTGGAACTGGATCGCGCGCATGGTGGACATGGGCATGGCTGGGGCAACCCCTTCGAGTGTTCAATGGGAAGCGAACACTCGGAGTGTATGGTTTTCATCGAACACTCGGCAAGGGGCCGAGAGGGAGAGGGGGTCGGCCGTGGCGAACACGCACCACCGCGCGGCGCCGGTGCACGCCCATCCGGACGAGGTGTCCGTACTGACCGCGCTCACCGCACTGGCCGATCCCGTACGCCTGGAACTGGTACGGGAGTTGGCGTCGTCCCCCGACTGGTCCCGCGCCTGCGGCAGCTTCGACGTACCCGTAGGCAAGGCGGCGCTGAGCCACCACTTCGGGGTGCTGCGGGGAGCGGGGATCGTCGAGCAGCGGGACCAGGGCCCCCGGCGGGTCAACCGGCTCCGCCGGGAGGAGTTCGAGGAGCGCTTCCCGGGCCTGCTCGCGCTGGTCCTGCGGTCCGACCAGTAGGCCTGACTACTCGACGTCCTCGCCGATGTCCTCGTGCCACAGCTCCGGCCGCGCCGCGATGAAGTCCTCCATCATCGCCGCGCACGCGGGATCGTCGAGGACCACGATCTCCACGCCGTGCTCCGCGAGCCAGTCGTGCCCGCCGTGGAACGTCCGCGCCTCGCCCACGACGACCCGCGAGATCCCGAACTGCCGCACCAGACCGCTGCAGTACCAGCAGGGGGAGAGCGTCGTGACCATCGTCGTCCCGCGGTAGGTGCGCTGGCGCCCCGCGTCGCGGAACGCGGAGGTCTCCGCGTGCAGGGACGGATCGCCGTCCTGGACGCGGCGGTTGTGCCCGCGTCCCAGCAGAACCCCGTCCGCGCCGTAGAGCGCGGCGCCGATGGGGATGCCGCCCTCCGCGAGCCCCTGCCGCGCCTCGCCGACAGCGGTCGCGAGCCATGCGCGGGCCTGTGCCTGATCCATGCGTGCACCTTTCGTCCGGAGCCTTGTCCGGGCCCCTGTCAGGGGCCATCGTCCCCGCCGATGGCCCCATCGGCACGACGCCCCACTGGCGCGTGGACCAGCGCATACGTCCGCTCGTAACTTCGACGCATGACCTCAGAGAACAAGGGCACGGCCCAGCTCACCGCCGCGATGGTGCTCTCCGGCACCCTCGGGATCTTCGTCGTCGAGTCGGGCGCGTCGGCCTTCAACGTCGTGTTCTTCCGCGTGCTCTTCGGTGCCATCGCCCTGGGCGCCTACGCCTTCGCCCGCGGCTACTTCCGCGGCCACGGCCTCACCCCGAAGAAGCTCGGACTCGCCGCGCTCGGCGGCGCGTTCATCGTCTTCAACTGGGTGTTCCTCTTCAAGGCGTACGAGGCGACCTCGATCTCCCTGGCCACCGTCGTCTACCACACGCAGCCGTTCCTGCTCGTGCTGCTCAGCGCGGTCATCTTCCGCGAGCGCCTGACCAGGCATCAACTCATGTGGCTGGCCACGGCGTTCGCCGGGCTCGTCCTGGTCTCCGGGGTGCGTCCGGGCGACCTCGGCTCGCTCACCGGCATCGGCTTCGCGCTCCTCGCCGCACTGCTCTACGGCCTGTCCACGCTCGTCACCAAGCGCATCACCGGTGTCCGCCCCCACCTCATCGCCCTGGTCCAAGTCCTCGTCGGCATACCGCTGTTGCTGCCCTTCGCCGACTTCGGCGCGATGAGCGGCACGGGCGCCGGATGGGGCTGGCTCGTCGGCCTCGGCGTCATCCACACCGGCCTGATGTACGTCCTGATGTACGCGGCGTACGCGAAGCTGCCCACCGCCAAGATCGCCGTACTCGCCTTCACCTACCCGGCGGTCGCGATGGTCGCCGACTGGGCCGTCTACGGGCACCACATCGGGCTCGTCCAGGCGCTCGGCGTACCGCTGATCGTCCTCGCGAGCCTCAAGGTGAACCGTGCCAAGTCGCCCAAGACGGTGGCTAGTTCACCGGCTCCTGAGGCTGCTGAGCCTCCGCTGCCTGCTCCCGCACCAGCCGTACCGACTGGTCGATGAACAGCCGCACATGCGAGGCAAGACGCTTGCCCGACCGCCACGCCAGCTGCGTGTGCAGCACGAACGGCGGCTCCCACGGCAGCGCGACGAGCACCCCCGAAGCCAGCTCGTCCCGCACCGCCATCCGCGGCAAAAGCGCCACCCCGAGGCCACCGGCGACACCCCGCTTGGTGGCCTCGATCGTGCCGAACTCCATGAAGGGCGGCGGGGCGCCGTTGCGCACCCGCAGCTCGTCCTCGAACAGGTCGCGATACGGGCAGCCCGGCTCCGTGCCGACCAGCTGCACCGCCGCCAGGTCGCCCGTGGCGAGCGAGTCGCCCCCGTGCCCGGCCAGCGGATGCGTCGGCGCGCAGACCAGGACCAGCGGCTCCTCGGCGAGGACCTCGGTCTCCAGGCCCGCGTGCGTGGTCTCCCGCTCCATCAGGAACCCCACGTCGTACGTCCCCTGCCGCAGCGCGTGGCGGGTCTCGTCGCCCAGGGTGGGGCGCAGCGAGAGCTGCACCTTCGGGTAGCGGTGGTGGAAGAGTTCGAGCAGCGGGGGCAGGCGGTAGGAGGTCAGCGACTCCATCGTGCCGACCGCGATCGCGCCGCTCGGCTCCCCGGCGTCGGCGACCTCGGCCCGCGCCTCCTCCGTCAGCTCGATGATCTGCCGGGCGTAGGGGAGCAGGCGCTCACCGGCCTCCGTCAGACGGATGCGGCTGCCGAGCCGGTCGAAGAGCTCGGTGCCCAGCGAGGACTCCAGGGAGCGGATCTGGCTGGTGACGCTGGACTGGGCGTACTTCAGCTCGGCCGCGGCCTGCGTGAAGCTGAGTACGGACGCGACTTTTTCGAAGGTGACGAGCAGCCGCAGTTCCATCATTCAGCCTTCCGTTCCCCTGGCCCTAGCTCTCCGTGCCCTTGTCCCGCTTCTTGTCGTCCGGGTCCTCGTCCCTGAGGGACTTCAGGAACTCGGGGTTGTCGTCCGGCGCGACCCACTGTCCGCCGCGCCCGGGGCGCGTGCCACCCCCGGCGGCGGGTGTCTTGCGCACCTTGCCCGTGACGAACCAGGCGATCGGGCCGAGGAGAACCTCGCCGAAGAGCAGCACGATGATGACCCAGACCACCTTCGGCAGATGCCTGATCTCCTTCTCCGGAGTGTTCAGGACATCGATGAAGGCATAGATCCACACGGCCAGGACCAGCAGGAACGGCAGATACCTGAGCATGGTGGCGCGATTCCCCAAGCGACGAAGGTAGGGCGGCGTGCGGGCCCCGCTGTCGGGGCCAGGGTAGCCGGTGACCGATACTTGACCGCATGGCTTATGACGATCTTCGCTCCCTGCTCCGTGCACTGGAGCGCGAGGGCGATCTCAAGCGCATCAAGGCCGAGGTCGATCCGTATCTGGAGGTCGGCGAGATCACCGACCGGGTGCAGAAGTCCGGCGGCCCCGCGCTCCTCTTCGAGAACGTCAAGGGCTCGGCGATGCCCCTTGCGATGAACGTGTACGGGACGGACCGCCGCCTCCTGAAGGCGCTCGGCCTGAAGTCGTACGGCGAGATCAGCGAGAAGATCGGCGGCCTGCTCAAGCCGGAGCTGCCGCACGGCTTCGTCGGGGTGCGCGAGGCCTTCGGGAAGCTCGGCGCCATGACGCACGTGCCGCCGAAGAAGGTGAAGTCCGACAACGCGCCCGTGCAGGAGGTCGTCCTCACCGGTGACGACGTCGACCTGGAGAAGCTGCCCGCGCTCTTCACCTGGCCCGAGGACGGCGGCTCCTTCTTCAACCTGGGTCTGACCCACACCAAGGACCCGGACACGGGCGTCCGCAACCTCGGTCTGTACCGCCTCCAGCGCCACGACAAGCGCACCATCGGCATGCACTGGCAGATCCACAAGGACAGCCGCAACCACTACCAGGTGGCCGCCCGCAGGGGCGAGAAGCTGCCGGTCGCGATCGCCTTCGGCTGTCCGCCCGCCGTCACGTACGCCTCCACCGCGCCGCTGCCCGGCGACATGGACGAGTACATGCTGGCCGGGTTCATCCAGGGCAAGCGCGTGGAGATGGTCGACTGCAAGACGGTCCCGCTCCAGGTCCCGGCGCACGCCGAGGTCGTCATCGAGGGCTGGCTGGAGCCGGGCGAGATGCTCCCCGAGGGCCCCTTCGGCGACCACACCGGCTTCTACACGCCGCAGGAGCCGTTCCCCGCGCTGAAGATCGACTGCGTGACGATGCGGAAGCGTCCGCTGCTCCAGTCGATCGTCGTGGGCCGCCCGCCGACGGAGGACGGCCCTCTTGGCCGCGCCACGGAGAGGTTCTTCCTCCCCCTCCTCAAGGTGATCGTCCCGGACATCGTGGACTACCACCTGCCGGAGTCCGGCGGCTTCCACAACTGCGCGATCGTCTCGATCGACAAGAAGTACCCGAAGCACGCGCAGAAGGTCATGCACGCCATCTGGGGTGCGCACATGATGTCGCTGACCAAACTGATCGTGGTCGTGGACAAGGATTGCGACGTCCATGACCTGCACGAAGTGTCCTGGCGCGCGCTCGGCAACACCGACTACGCCCGCGACCTGACGGTGGCCGAAGGTCCCGTCGACCATCTCGACCACGCCTCCTACCAGCAGTTCTGGGGCGGCAAGGCGGGCATCGACGCGACGAAGAAGCTGCCCGAAGAGGGATACACCCGGGACGGGGGCTGGCCGAACATGGTCGAGTCCGACCCGGAGACGGCGTCGAAGGTCGACCGCCGCTGGAAGGAGTACGGGCTCTAAAGATGAGTGCTGATTCAGCCACCCCGGAACTCTTCGGGCCCGAGCCCGCGCCGCCCGGCAAGGTCAAGGCGTTCCTGCGCCTGGTCATGATCGAGCACTCGGTCTTCGCCCTGCCCTTCGCGTACATCGCGGCGCTGACCGCGATGTTCCAGCTGGACGAGAACATCCACTGGGGGCGGCTGCTCCTGGTCACGATCTGCATGGTCGGCCTGCGGACGTTCGCCATGGCCGCCAACCGGATCATCGACCGGGAGATCGACGCCCGGAACCCGAGGACCGCCCACCGCGAGCTCGTCACGGGCGCCGTCTCGGTGAAGTCCGCCTGGACCGGCGCGCTGATCGCCCTCGTCGTGTTCCTCGCATCGGCCGCCCTGCTCAACCCGCTCTGCCTCGCGCTCGCGCCCATCGCGGTGATCCCGATGGTGGTCTATCCCTACGGCAAGCGGTTCACGAACTTCCCGCAGGCGATCCTGGGCCTGGCCCAGGCCATGGGTCCGGTCGGCGCCTGGATCGCGATCACCGGCGAGTGGTCGTGGCAGGCCGTCATCCTCGGGCTCGCGGTCGGCGTCTGGATCGGCGGCTTCGACCTGATCTACGCCTGCCAGGACGTGGAGACGGACCGCGAGGTCGGCGTGATGTCGGTGCCCGCGCGGTTCGGCATCCCGGGCGCCATCTGGGGTGCGCGCGGCTGCCACCTGGTGACCACGGCGCTGTTCGTCTGGTACGCCGCCGCCACCGACGCGGGCGCGTTCCTGTGGCTGGGCATCGCGGTCGTCGCCGGCGCGTTCGTCTACGAGCACTCCATCGTGAAGCCGCATGACCTCTCGCGGCTCAACCGCGCCTTCTTCCAGGTCAACGGCTTCATCGGTATCGCGCTCTTCGTCTGTGCGCTGCTCGATCTGCTGGTGCGCGGCCTGACCGTCTAGGCTCACAGCGTGAAGCCAGGAGATACGCAGCGTAAGCCTTGGATCGTGGGGGTGTCGGGGGCCTCAGGGACCCCGTACGCCGCTGCCGTGCTGCGGGCGCTGCTCGCGGCGGGGGAGAGCGTGGACCTGGTGGTCTCGCGGGCCTCGCGCCTGACGATCCTCGACGAGACGGGCATCGCCTTCCGGGACGCGCACTGGCAGGACGACCTGCGGGAGTGGCTCGGGCGGGGTGCCGACGGGAAGCCGGGCACCTTCGACGTGCCGGTGGACGGCGTGCGGTACTGGGCGGCCGGGGATCTGGCCGCCGGCCCTTCGTCGGGGTCGTACGCGACCAAGGGGATGCTCATCGTGCCCGCGTCCACGGCGTGCGTGGCCGGGGTGGCGCTCGGGCTCTCGAAGGATCTGCTGCAGCGGTCGGCGAGCGTGACGCTCAAGGAAGGCCGCCGGCTCGTGGTCTGCGTACGCGAGACGCCGCTGAACGGGCAGACGCTGAAGCACTTGGTGAGCCTGGACGAGGCGGGCGCGATCGTGCTGCCCGCCTCTCCGGCGTTCTACGCGGGGGCGACGCACATCCAGGATCTGGTGGACTTCGTCGCCGGGCGGACGCTCGACGCGGCAGGGGTGCCGCATGAGCTGTACCGCCGCTGGAAGGGAGAGCTCGGTGGAGGCTCTGCCCCTTCGGGGGGTTAGCGCTTCTTGGCGGCGCGCTTCGTGCTGCGCTCGGCCTTGGGCGCGGTGGGCTGATGGGCACGCGAGCGGTTGGCCAGGTCCTGCAGCTCGCGCATCCGGGCGTAGGCCATCTCGATCGAGTACACGGTGTCTCTCACTCCTGAGTGTTGTTTGTGAAGTGTCGTTTGAAGAATCAACGCCGATCGGCGGAGATTCCGAAAGATTCACAGGGGTTCAACCCTGTTGCACCTTAGATTCTACACATAGACTCGCGGTATCGCTGAATAATGAAAGGCATCGCACCTATGGACGCCGTGGACAGGCAGCTCATCCAGGCTCTGCGCGAGAACGGCAGGGCCTCGTACGCCGAACTCGGCCGGCTCGTCGGCCTCTCCGGACCGAGCGTCACGGACCGGATCAACCGCCTCGAAGCGGCGGGTGTCATCACCGGATACCGCGCGACCGTGGACTCCGCCTCGCTCGGTCTGGGCGTCATCGCCCTGATCGGCATCTCCCTCTCGGACGCCGCCGACCATGAGGACGTGGCGCGGCGCCTGAAGGACCTGCACGAGATCGAGGACTGCTGGTTCATCGCGGGCGACGACTCGTACATGCTCAAGGTGCGCGCCAGTGACGTGGACGGCCTGGAGAAGACGATCCGCAGGCTGAGCGGCACGAAGGGCGTCTCCAGGACGCGTACGACGATCGTGCTCTCCACGAAGTGGGAGAACAGGGTCGGGGAGCTGCCCGAAGAGGGATGAGTACGGGGGCGTACCGTGGGCGAGGCCTGATTTACGCAGACATTTAGAGCAGACGGAACAGACACGGAGAGGCGGCCGGGAATGGACGCTGGGCTCAAGCGCGAGCTGGAGGAGAAGGTCCGCGCGGGTGAGCGGCTGTCCCGCGAGGACGGCATCGCCCTCTACGCATCGGACGATCTGGCCTGGCTCGGCGGTCTCGCCCACGAGGTGCGCACGCGCAAGAACGGCGACGTCGTGCACTTCAACGTCAACCGTCACCTCAACATGACGAACGTGTGCACCGCCTCCTGCGCGTACTGCTCGTTCCAGCGCAAGCCGGGCGAGAAGGACGCGTACACGATGCGCATCGAGGAGGCCGTCCGCCTCGCCAAGGCGATGGAGGGCGAGAACCTCACCGAGCTGCACATCGTCAACGGCCTGCACCCGAACCTGCCGTGGCGCTACTACCCGCGTTCGCTGAGCGAGCTCAAGAAGGCGCTCCCGGACGTCTCCCTGAAGGCCTTCACGGCCACGGAGATCCACCACTTCGAGACGATCTCGGGGATGTCGGCGTCCGACATCCTCGACGAGCTGATCGAGGCGGGCCTTGAGTCGCTGACCGGCGGCGGCGCGGAGATCTTCGACTGGGAGGTCCGCCAGCACATCGTCGACCACCGCACCCACTGGGAGGACTGGTCGCGCATCCACCGCCTCGCGCACGAGAAGGGTCTGAAGACCCCGAGCACGATGCTGTACGGCCACATCGAGGAGCCCCGTCACCGGGTCGACCACGTGCTGCGCCTGCGCGAACTCCAGGACGAGACCGGCGGTTTCCAGGTCTTCATCCCGCTGCGGTACCAGCACGACTTCGTGGACATGAAGGACGGCAAGGTCAGGAACCGCCTCCAGGCGCGGACGACCATGGCGTCGGGCGCCGAGGCCCTGAAGACCTTCGCGGTCTCGCGGCTGCTCTTCGACAATGTCCCGCACGTCAAGGTCTTCTGGGTCATGCACGGCCTCCAGACGACGCAGCTCGCGCTGCAGCACGGCGCGGACGACATGGACGGCTCGGTCGTCGAGTACAAGATCACGCACGACGCGGACAACTTCGGTACGCCGAACAAGCTGACGCGGGAGGACCTGCTCGACCTCATCCGCGAGGCGGGCTTCCGCCCCGTCGAGCGCAACACTCGCTACGAGTCGATCCGTGAGTACGACGGTCCTGACCTGGCGCTGCGCGAGACCCCGCAGGCGATGCGGGTCTGACGCACCCGCGTACGGACGACGAGCCCCGGCCCCTTCGGCCGGGGCTCGCCGCGTTCGCCGCGCTCGTTGTCCGCGATGCGGAACGCGGTTGAGGCACGGGATGGGTAATAGTTAATCTCGCCCTATGGCACTTACCTTCCGGTTGGACCCGGAGATCGATCCCGCCCTCCGCGACGGCGTCCTCGCCCTCTGGGCCGACGTGTCCAACGCCGGCGGGGCCGTCGGCTTCGTACCGCCCGTGACGGTCGAGGACATCCGGCCCGAGTGGCTCAAGCGCCTGACCCAGCTCAGTCAGGGGGACACCCGGCTCCTCGTCGGGTACGACGAGGACGGCACCGTCGCCGCGACCGCCTTCCTCGCCTACAACACGCACCGCCTGATGAAGCACTGGATCTGGCTGTACGTGGTGATGGTGCACCCCAGGCACCAGGGCAAGGGATACGGCCGCGACCTGATGGCCGCCGCCGCGGACGCCGCCCGGGGGCTCGACGGGATCGAGGCGATCCGGCTGACCTGCCGGGGCGGCACGGGGGTCGACCGGTTCTACGAGTCCTGCGGATACAAGGAGGTCGGACGGGTGCCCGGCGCGATCCGCGTCGCCCCCGGCGACGACCGCGACGACATCACCATGCTGCTCCCGCTCGGCTGACGGTTCCCGCGAGGCTCACCCCCTTGCTGGACGCGACCCCTCCCGTGCTTCACTGGTGGGGCTCGTCCTACTCGGGCCCATTTCGGAACGGAAGAGTGGATTGACATGCTCCGCTACACGCTGATGCGCCTCGGGCTCTTCGTGGGCTGCTTTTTCGCGGTCTGGGGCCTTGTCTATGCCGGGATCCTGCCGAAGGGCCTCGGAGACTCCAACCTCCTGTGGGTCCTGCTGCTCGCGCTCGTCATCTCCGCGCCCCTCAGCTTCGTGCTGCTGCGCAAGGAGCGGGACCGGGCGTCGATCCAGGTCGTCGAGCGCGTGGAGCGGACCAAGGCCAACCTGGAGGCGAACCGCACCCAGGAGGACCTCGCCGACGACGCGGCCCGCGCGAAGTCGTAAGGTCCGCGCGCAGTCGTAAGGCCCGCGTGAAGTCGTAAGCTTCGTCACAGAAGCCTCAACCCCGGTACTGGAGCAGCCGCTCCGGGCCGGGGTTTCTTGCGTCCCGGGAGTGATCCCGCCTCCGATCGGCCTCGTCTACCTCAAACAAGACCTTTGATGTTCTCAAAGTTCAAGTGTTAACGTGTTCGACATGAAGACAGCAGCCGCGCACCGCATCGCCATGAGCGTTCCGCTCGTGGCGCGCCTGCATGTCGATCTCTGCCGCTGCATGTCCGCGGCCTGTCGTCGCCGTCTCTGAGTTCTCGCTGAGCCTCTCCGACACAGCGCAAGCGACAAGCACCAAGTGACATCTGCACTGCAGCGGCGCCGTTACGGCCGTTCCGTCTGACCCCTCGCGGTCGCCGCTCCCTCACGTCCCCCTGCCATTACCCGGAGTGTGTCCGTGTCCGCGAAGTCCCCCGTGTCCCCGGCCCCGCAGGCCGACGAGCCGACGTCCGGCTCCCGGATACCCAAGTTCCTCAAGCCGCCCTTCTGGGCGCAGATTCTCGGCGGTCTGGTCCTCGGCGTCCTGCTCGGCTGGCTCGCCCGCAGCCAGGACATCTCCTGGCTCGTCACCACCTTGGACAAGGTGGGCACCACCTTCATCGGGCTCCTGAAGCTCGCGGTCGCCCCGCTCGTCTTCTTCGCGATCCTGGTGTCGATCACCAACCTGCGCAAGGTCAACAACGCGGCGCGCCTCGCCACCCAGACGCTGATCTGGTTCATGATCACCTCGCTGATCGCGGTCGTCATCGGCCTCGCCATCGGGCTCCTCACGAACCCGGGCTCCGGCACCGGCCTCACCCCGAAGGACGGCGCCAAGCCGGACCACGCGGGCTCCTGGATCGACTTCCTGACCGGGATCATCCCGACGGACGTCGTCACGCCGTTCACCGAGCTCAACGTCCTGCAGATCGTCTTCATGGCAGCCGTCGCCGGTATCGCCGTACTGAAGATCGGCGAGAAGGCGCAGCCGATCCTGGAGCTGAGCGAGTCCGTGCTCGCCCTGCTCCAGAAGGCCCTGTGGTGGGTCATCAAGCTCTCCCCGATCGGCACCGTCGGCCTCATCGGCTTCGCCATCGCCGACTACGGCTGGGACCTGATCGGCAAGTACGCGACGTTCACCGCCGACATCTACGTCGGCTGCGCCATCGTGATGTTCGGCGTCTACCCGCTGCTGCTCTCCACGGTCGCCAAGGTCAACCCGGTGCAGTTCTTCAAGGGCGCCTGGCCCGCGATCCAGCTGGCCTTCGTCTCGCGCTCCTCGGTCGGCACGATGCCGGTCACCCAGAAGGTCACCGAGCGCCTCGGCGTGCCGAAGGAGTACACCTCCTTCGCGGTGCCGTTCGGCTCGACCACGAAGATGGACGGCTGCGCCGCGATCTACCCGGCGATCGCCGCGATCTTCGTCGCGCAGATCTTCGACGTGCAGCTCGGCGTCAAGGAGTACCTCCTGATCGCCTTCGTCTCGGTGGTGGGCTCGGCCGCGACGGCCGGTCTGACCGGCGCGACGGTCATGCTGACGCTGACCCTGTCGACGCTGGGCCTGCCGATGGAGGGCGTGGGTCTGCTGCTCGCCATCGACCCGGTCCTGGACATGATGCGCACGGCCACGAACGTGGCAGGACAAGCGGCCGTGCCGGTGATCGTCGCCGCCCGCGAGAAGATTCTCGACCGTGAGGCCTACGAGAACGCGTCGGCTTCGCCGCTCGACGGGTTCGACGGGGTTGCCGACGAGCCGCAGACGGTGCCTGCCGCCGCCTGACGTCCCCCGGCTCGTGGTGAGCGTGCCCCGTACCTGGATTCTTTCCGGGTGCGGGGCACGTTTGCTGTTCTGCCTGTGCCTGTGCCTGTGCCTGTGCCTCTGCCTCAGCCGCAGGGGCGACGGCTGATCAGTGGTCGCCCGCGGTCACGGGCTTCGTCGCGCGGACGATGGCGGAGTGCATGGCGTCGGCGACGGTGTGGGTCGGGGTGAGTTCGATGTCCGTGAAGCCGGCCGCCGACAGGCCGTCGCGGTACTCGGTGAAGGAGAGCGCGCCCGCGATGCAGCCGACGTAGTCGCCGCGTTCGGCGCGCTGTTCGGGGGTGAGGGCATCGTCGGCGACGACGTCGGAGATGCCGATCCGGCCGCCGGGCGTCAGGACGCGGAACATCTCGGCGAACACCGCGGGCTTGTCGGTGGACAGGTTGATCACGCAGTTGGAGATGACGACGTCGATGGTGTGCGCGGGCAGCGGGACGGCCTCGATCGTGCCCTTGAGGAACTCGACGTTGGTGGCGCCCGCCTTCTTCTGGTTGTCGCGTGCCAGGGCGAGCATCTCCTCGGTCATGTCCAGGCCGTAGGCCTTGCCGGTGGGGCCGACGCGGCGGGCCGAGAGCAGGACGTCGATGCCTCCGCCGGAGCCGAGGTCCAGGACGCGCTCGCCCTCGTGGAGGTCGGCGACGGCGGTGGGGTTGCCGCAGCCCAGCGAGGCGGCGACGGCCTCGGCGGGCAGCTGGTCGCGCTCGTCGGCGGCGTAGAGGGTCCCGCCGAAGTTCTCGTCGACCTCGATCGCGGCCGGTCCGCAACAGGCGGTGCCGCCTTCGGTGACCTGGACGGCGGCGGCCGCGTAGCGCTCGCGGACGGTTTCGCGCAGGTCAGTGGATGTGGATTCCGTGGATGTGGATTCCGTGCTCATGGCTGTCGCTCCTCGACTGTATTGATGTTTCTCGATGCAGGCTTGATGCGAGCTTGCGCCTTGGATCGAAGAACGTCAACATAGAAGCATGTCGAAACAAGAGCTTGTGGTGCTCGGTCAGGACGGCGGCGCCGACGGGTGCTGCCCGACCCTGCTGGCCGCCCCCATGGCCGAGGACCAGGCCGTTGAGCTGGCGAAGGTGTTCAAGGCCCTCGGGGACCCGGTGCGGCTGCGGCTGCTGTCGATGATCGCCTCGCGGGAGGGCGGGGAGATCTGCGTGTGCGATCTGACCCCCGCCTTCGATCTCTCCCAGCCGACGATCTCCCACCACCTCAAGCTCCTGAAGCAGGCCGGTCTCATCGCCTCCGAGCGGCGGGGCACGTGGGTGTACTACCGGGTGCTGCCCGAGGCGACTGACCGGCTCGCGGCGGTCCTCACTCGCCCGGGTGCGAGTGCGGGTGCGAGTGCGGGGTCAGCGGGTGCGGGGTCAGTGGGTGTGGGCTCGTGAGCGGGGTGACGGCTGCCGATCCCGCAGCCGATGCGGGGCCGGTCGCGGCGCGGCTGTCGTTCCTCGACCGGTTCCTCGCGGTGTGGATCCTGATCGCGATGGCCGCGGGCCTCGGCCTCGGCCGTCTCGTGCCAGGCCTCGGGGACGCGCTGGCCGAGGTCACCGTCACCGGGGTCTCCCTGCCGATCGCGCTGGGCCTGCTGGTGATGATGTATCCGGTCCTTGCCAAGGTCCGTTACGACCGGCTCGACTCCGTCACGCGGGATCGCCGCCTGCTCGTCCCCTCCCTGGTCCTGAACTGGGTCCTCGGCCCGGCGCTGATGTTCGCGCTCGCCTGGATCTTCCTGCCCGACCTGCCGGAGTACCGGACCGGGTTGATCATCGTCGGGCTCGCCCGGTGCATCGCGATGGTCATCATCTGGAACGACCTCGCCTGCGGCGACCGGGAGGCGGCGGCCGTGCTGGTCGCCCTCAACTCGGTGTTCCAGGTGATCGCGTTCAGCCTGCTCGGCTGGTTCTATCTCTCCGTGCTGCCCGGCTGGCTGGGCCTGGAGACCACCGGCCTGAACGTCTCGGTGTGGGAGATCGCCCGCAGTGTGCTGATCTTTCTCGGCATCCCGCTTGCGGCCGGTTTCCTGACCCGCAAGCTGGGCGAGCGGGTGAAGGGGCGCGCCTGGTACGAGGCTGAACTGATCCCGAGGATCGGTCCGTTCGCGCTCTATGGCCTGCTGTTCACGATCGTCGTGCTCTTCGCGCTACAGGGGGATGCGATCACTTCCCGGCCGGTGGACGTGGCGCGGATCGCGCTGCCGCTGCTGGTGTACTTCGCCGTGATGTGGGCCGGGTCCATGGCTCTGGGCAAGGCTGTCGGTCTCGACTATCCGCGGGCCACGACGCTGGCGTTCACCGCGGCGGGCAACAACTTCGAACTCGCCATCGCCGTCGCCATCGCCACGTTCGGTGCGACGTCGGGGCAGGCCCTGGCCGGGGTCGTCGGTCCGCTCATCGAGGTGCCGGTGCTGATCGGACTGGTGCATGTCGCTCTGGCGGCTCGGCGCCGTTTCCCTCGGGTCGGCGCTGTGGAGGAAGGTCCCGCCCGTGTCTGAGGCCAAGGGGTTCGAGGGGGCCGTGCCCTCCGTGTTGTTCGTGTGCGTGCACAACGCCGGACGCTCGCAGATGGCCGCGGCCTGGCTCGCCCACCTTGCCGGTGGCCGCATCGAGGTCCGATCGGCGGGATCCGCTCCCGCCGAGACCATCAATCCCGCCGTCGCCGGGGCGATGCGCGAAGTCGGCGTCGACATCTCGGCCGAAGTGCCCAAGGTCCTCACGGCCGAGGCTGTTCAGGCGTCCGACGTGGTGATCACCATGGGCTGCGGTGACGCCTGCCCCGTCTTCCCCGGCAAGAGATATCTGGACTGGAAGCTCGACGACCCGGCCGGGCAGGGCGTCGCTGCCGTGCGCCCCATACGGGACGAGATCAGGGTGAGGGTCGAAGCGTTGATCGCGGAGCTGCTGCTGCGCTGAGTCGCCGGGTCGCCGGGGGCCGTCGGGTTGCCGGGTCTTCGGGGTGAGTGCATCATCGTAGGCTGGTTCTTTCTGTGCGCAGGTTGTGTGGAGGGTGGGCGGCCGGGGTGGGCGACGTGAAGGCCGGAGCGGTGGCCGCTGGTGCGGTGGGGAAGCGGCAGAAGCGGATGCCGCGGGCCGTGCGGGAGCAGCAGATGCTGGACGCCGCCGTGCGGATCTTCGGGCAGCGGGGGTACCGGGCGGCTTCGATGGATGAGATCGCGGACGTCGCGGGGGTCTCGAAGCCGCTGGTGTACCTGTACTTGAACTCCAAGGAAGAGCTGTTCACCGCGTGCATCCGGCGGGAGGCTGCGGCGTTGGTGGCGGCGGTGCGGGCCGGGGTCAGCGAGGGCGAGGGCGAGGGCGGGGGCGGGGTGCGTGGGGGCCTGCCCGCCGACCGGCAGCTGTGGGCCGGGCTGCAGGCCTTCTTCACGCATACCGCGGAGCGGCCCGACGCGTGGGTGGTGCTGCACAACCAGGCGCGGACGCAGGGGGAGCCGTTCGCCGCCGAGGTCGCCGTGATGCGCGAGGAGATCGTGGCGTTCGTTACGTCGCTGATCGCGGAGGCGGCACGGGAGGCGCACCGGAAGCCGGAGCTCGCGGAGCGCGAAGTGGCGGGCCTCGCGCAGGCGTTGGTGGGGGCGGCGGAGTCTCTGGCGGGCTGGGCGAACGGGGATGCGTCGGTGTCCGCGAAGGAGGCAGCGGCGACACTGATGAACTTCGCGTGGGCGGGGCTCGGGGAGTTGATGGAGGGGCGGCGGTGGGTTCCTTAGCGGATGGTTCCGCTGAGGTGGGTGGTGTTGCTGTCGCTGCTCCGGAGTTCGAAGGCTGGTCCGTCGGCGGCGTAGGTGACGGTGCTGGGGAGTAGTACGGGGGCCTTGAAGTCGATCTGTACGTGGGCGGATTCGGGCGTGCCGTACTCGGCGAGGCAGCGGGCGGCGGTCCACATGCCGTGGGCGATGGCTCGGGGGAAGCCGAGCAGGCGTGCGGTGAGGGGGTACAGGTGGATGGGGTTGCGGTCACCTGAGACGGCGCCGTAGCGGCGGCCGAGGTCTGCGGGGAGCGGCCACTCGGCGTGGGCGGGGAGGGGGGTTCCGTTGCTGCCGCGCGGTGGGCGGGGTGTCTCGGTGCTGGTGCGGTGGCGGGCGAGGTAGGTGCTGCTGGAGGTCCATACGGCGGTGCCGTCGACGCGGGCCTCGGTGACGAGGGTGGCTTCGGTGCCACGGCGGTGGGGGGTCAAGTGGGCGGCGTGCACGGAGAGTTCGAGGCTGTCGGCGGTGGTCGGCGCGCGGTGCTGGGTGATCTCGATGGACGTGTGGACGAGGCCGAGGAGGGGGAGCGGAAAGGCGCGGGTGGTCATGAGGCGCATGGCCAGGGGGAAGCTGAGGACGTGGGGGTAGGTGAGGGGGAGGGTGTGCGTGGGGGTGCGGTAGCCGCAGAGGCGGGAGTAGGCGGCGAGGTGGGCGGGGCTGGGGCGAACGCCGGTGAGGGTCGGGCGGGAGCTGGGGAGGGGGGCGTCGGGGCGGGGCCGCTTGAGGGGGGAGAGGATCGCGCCGCGGAGGAGCAGGGGGGCGAGCATGGGGGTCCTTTCGGGGGTGCGTGGCCGACTGCGGGTGCGTGCGTGCTGCGGGTCTGGTCCGTCTGTG
>NZ_JBEYTL010000015.1:0-144334 GCF_040643025.1 Streptomyces sp. NPDC047525 | reverse complement strand
GTGGGGGCGGGGCCGTGCCGGTATGTCCGTCCTCGCTATCGTCCGGTGGCCGCGATTGTTGCTTCGCTGCTGGAGCGCCGGGAACCGTGCTCCGGGCGGACATACCGCCACGTCCCCTCGGGTGCGTGGCCGACTGCGGGTGCGTGCGTGCTGCGGGTCTGGTCCGTCTGTGGGGGCGGGGCCGTGCCGGTATGTCCGTCCTCGCTATCGTCCGGTGGCCGCGATTGTTGCTTCGCTGCTGGAGCGCCGGGAACCGTGCTCCGGGCAGACATACCGCCACGTCCCCTCACGAGCACCGCCGACTGCGGGTACGTGCGGGCTGGCCTCCCATCGCTGGGTCGAGTCGCGTCCCCAGTGAAATTCACGTCCCACCCCCCTGCTGCACGTCCTCCCACCCACCCCCAGTCACCACGGGGCAATCGGGCGGGTGGGCGGGAAAGGCCTGGCCTGTTCGGCGAGGGGCGGATGCGGGGTTACGGGCGGGTGGGTGGGAAGGCCTGTTCAGGGGGGTCCTGTGGCTGCCGGGCGCCCGCAGGTCCGTTTCGACGAGGGCTACGACCCGAGCAGGCTTTGGCCGCAGACCCGGATCACCTGACCGTTCACCCCGCCGGAGGCCGACGCGGCGAGCCACGCCGTGGTCTCCGCCACGTCCACCGGAAGGCCCCCCTGCGCAAGGGAGTTCATCCTGCGGCCCGCCTCGCGGATGAAGAGCGGGACCGCCGCCGTCATCTTCGTCTCGATGAAGCCGGGGGCCACCGCGTTCACCGTCACCCCGTGTTCCGCGTAAGCCCCCGGCGCCAGAGCCCGCACCAGGCCGATGATCCCCGCCTTGCTGGCGGCGTAGTTGGTCTGGCCGACGTTCCCCGCGATCCCGGCTATCGACGCCGTGGCCACCACGCTCCCACCCCGGTTCAGCGTCCCGGACTTGAGCAGCGCGTCCGTCGTGCGCAGCACGCTCGTCAGGTTCACGTCCAGGACCGGGTTCCAGCGGTCCGCCGGCATGTTGGCCAGCTTGCGGTCCCTCGTGATCCCCGCGTTGTGGACGAGGATGTCCAGGCCGTCGGGCGCCAGCGCCGAAGCCATCCGCTCACCGGCGTCGTCCGCCGTGATGTCCAGTGGCAGCGCCGTACCGCCGAGCCGGTCCGCGACCCGTACCAAATCCCCCTGCGCCGACGGCACATCGAGTACGACCACATGCGCACCGTCCCGCGCGAGGACCTCCGCCACCGCCTCGCCGATTCCCCGCGCAGCCCCCGTGACCAGTGCCGTACGGCCGGACAGCGGCCGGTCCCAGTCGCAGGGGGCCGCCTGAGCGTCGCCGATCTCGATCACCTGGCCGCTGACATACGCCGACCTCGGTGAGAGAAGGAAACGCAGCGTCGACTCCGCCGCCTCCGCCGAGCGCATGCGGACCAGCGTCGCCGTGCGGCCCCTGCCCAGTTCCTTGCCCAGGGAGCGTACGAAGCCTTCCAACGCCTGTTGCGCCGCCGCCTGGTGGTGGTCCGACGGCGAGACCGGGGCGCCGAGCACCACCACGCGGCCGTTCTCCGCCACCGAACGCACCACGGGGTGCAGCGCCGCGTGCACCTGGGCGAGGCCGGGGGTGTCGCTGATGCCCGTCGCGTCGAGCACCACCGCCGCCGGGTGTGAGGACTCTGTGGCGAGTGTGAGGTTCGTCCGCGTCAGGATCCGGCGGAGGTCCGCCCCGTGAGGGGATTCCCCTGCCGTCAGGTGCAGCAACTCGCCCTCCAGGGAGGGGCTTTCCGGTGTCCAGCGGCGCAGCGGCGACGGCTGCGGCAGGCCGAGCCTTCGAGCGAGGAAGCGGCCGGGCGCTGTGCCCGTGAAGTTCAGATAGCGGTCGGCCATTGTCCAACTCCCAGCTCGGTCGTAAATTTACTTCAGAGTAAGGTTACTCAAGGGTCAGGAGCTGGTCGAGACATGAATCTGCCCACCACCCGCCGCGTGGCGGTCATCGGCGGCAGCCGCATCCCCTTCGCGCGCTCCGACGGCCCGTACGCCACCGCGTCCAACCAGGAGATGCTGACCGCCGCCGTCGACGGGCTCGTCGAGCGGTATCGGCTCGAGGGGACGGGGGACGTGGGGGAGTTCGTCGCCGGTGCCGTGCTCAAGCACAGCCGCGACTTCAATCTCGCCCGCGAGACCGTCCTCGGGTCCCGCCTCGCGCCGACCACACCCGCGTACGACATCCAGCAGGCCTGCGGCACCGGGCTGCAAGCCGTCATCGCCGCCGCCAACAAGATCATGCTGGGGCAGACGGAGTCCGCCGTCGCGGGCGGCGCCGACACCGCGAGTGACGCACCCCTCGGCGTCAACGACTCCCTGCGGAAGATCCTCCTCGCCGCGCGTCGCGCGAAGTCGGCCGGCGGCCGGGTCAAGGCCCTGGCCCGCGTGCGGCCCTCGCACCTCGTGCCCGACATCCCGCGCAACGCGGAGCCCCGCACCGGGCTTTCGATGGGTGAGCACGCCGCCGTGACCGCCCAGACCTGGGGCGTCACCCGCGAGGCGCAGGACGAACTCGCCGCGGCCAGCCACCAGCGGCTTGCCGCCGCGTACGACAGGGGGTTCCTGGACGGGCTCGTCGTGCCGTTCCGTGGGCTTGAGCGGGACCAGAATCTGCGGCCCGGGTCGACCGTCGAGAAGCTGGGGAAGCTGAAGCCCGTCTTCGGGGTGACGGGCAGCAACCCGACCATGACTGCCGGGAACTCGACGCCCCTGACGGACGGTGCCGCCGTCGCCCTGCTCGCCAGCGAGGAGTGGGCCGGGGAGCGCGGGCTCGAACCGCTCGCCTATCTGACCGCGTACGAGACTGCCGCCGTCGATTTCGTCGGGGGCGATGTGGCCGGTGGTGAGGACGGGCTGCTCATGGCACCCGCGTACGCCGTGCCACGGATGCTGGAGCGCGTGGGGCTCGGGCTCGCGGACTTCGACTTCGTCGAGATCCATGAGGCCTTCGCCTCGCAGGTGCTCGCCACACTCGCCGCCTGGGAGAAGCGCGGGCTCGGCGTCGTGGACCGGGACCGGCTCAACGTCGCCGGGTCCTCGCTCGCCACGGGGCATCCCTTCGCCGCCACCGGTGCGCGGATCGTCGCCACCCTGGCGAAGCTGCTGGCCGAACGGGGTACCCCGGGGCGCGGGCTCATCTCCATCTGCGCGGCGGGCGGGCAGGGGGTGACCGCGATTCTGGAGCGGTAGCCGCCGCCATCGCCACCACCGCTGCCACCACCGCCACCGGTTCCGCCGAGTACGCCCGTATGCACTCCCGCACACCCGCACTCCCGCAGCGCGGACCGGATGCCGGGCGGGCGGATTCCCGCGACCATCACCCGACAAGGAGCCGCCACCCATGCCCCCCGTCGCCCCTCAGCCAGCCCTCGTCGAACCCCGTCTGCGCCACCTCGACGGCGCCGTACGCGAAGTCTCCGTGCCGCCCTTCGCCGCCCCCGTCAGCAGTGGGTCCCTCGCCGACATCCCCTTCGACAACGCCCGCGAGGCCCCCGCCGAAGCCGTGCTCTCCCGGAAGGGAGACGACGGGCGGTGGCGGGACGTGTCGGCCGCGGAGTTCGCCGAGGAAGTCCTCGCCGTCGCCAAGGGGTTGATCGCCGAAGGGCTCGCCCCGGGGGACCGGCTCGCCATCATGGCGCGTACGACGTACGAATGGACGCTGCTCGACTTCGCGGGCTGGGCGGCCGGGCTCGTCACCGTGCCCGTGTATCCGACCTCCTCCGCCTATCAGACCCGGTGGATCGTGCAGGACTCGGGCGCCGTCGCGCTCGCCGTCGAGACCGTCGCGCTCGCCGCTTCGCTCGGGCCCGAGCGGGACCGGATGCCCGACCTGGAGCATCTGTGGTCCTTCGAGAAGGGGGACGTGCGGCGCCTCGCCGAGCTGGGGCGCAATGGGGATGTCTCCGATGCCGAAGTCGCCGGGCGGCGGGCCGAGTTGGGGCCCGATTCCGTTGCCACGCTCATCTACACCTCCGGCACCACCGGGCGGCCCAAGGGCTGTGTCCTGACCCACGGCAACTTCTTCGCCGAAGTCGACAACGCCATTGAACTGCTTCATCCCGTCTTCAAGTCCGTCAGCAAGGCGCCTGCCTCCACGCTGCTCTTTCTGCCGCTGTCCCACGTCTTCGGGCGCATGGTCGCGGTCGGCTGTCTGCGCGCGCGGGTGCGGCTCGGGCACGCGCCCAGCATTCAGACCGAGGATCTGCTGGGGGACCTGGCAGGCTTCCGGCCGACCTTCCTGCTCGCCATTCCGTATGTGCTTGAGAAGGTCTTCAACACCGGGCGCGCCACCGCGGAGAAAATGGGCCGCGCCTCCTCCTTCGACCGCGCCGCCCGCATCGCCGTCCGCTACGGCGAGGCGGTCGAGGCGCGGCAGCACGGCACAGGCCCCGGTCCGACGCTCGGGCTCCGGGTGGCCCGCGCGCTGTACGACCCGCTGGTCTACCGGCGGATCCGCGCGGCCCTCGGCGGCAAGGTGCGGTACGCGATCTGCGGCGGTTCACCGCTCGGGCGCCGCCTCGCCGCGTTCTACGCGGGCGCGGGCATCGAGATCTTCGAGGGCTACGGACTGACCGAGACCACCGCCGCCGCGACCGTGACACCGCCCCTGAAGCCGCGGCTCGGCACGGTGGGCTGGCCGCTGCCCGGTACGCGCGTGCGGATCGCGGACGACGGTGAGGTGCTGCTCGCCGGAGGGCAGGTCTTCGGCGGGTACTGGGACGGGCAGGCGGGCCGTGTGGTGCCCGCGAAGGGGGAGTGGTTCGCGACCGGGGACCTCGGCGCACTCGACGCCGACGGATACCTCTCCATCACCGGGCGCAAGAAGGACATCCTCATCACCACCGGCGGCAAGAACGTGGCCCCGGCCCCGCTGGAGGACTGGCTGCGCGCCCACCCCCTGGTCGGCCAGTGCATGGTGGTCGGCGACGACCGGCCCTACATCACCGCCCTGCTCACGCTGGAGGCGGACGGCATCGCGCACTGGTGCCGGATGAAGAAGAAGGCGCACACGGGCCCCGGTCTCGTGGACGACGCCGACCTGCGCGAGACGCTTCAGCGCGCCGTCGACGAGGCGAACAAGCTCGTGTCGCGGGCCGAGTCCATCCGGCGGTTCGCCGTGCTGCCCGTGGACTTCACGGAGGAGAGCGGCCATCTGACCCCGTCCCTGAAGCTGAAGCGGGACGCCATCGAGCGGGACTTCGCGGAGGAGATCGAGGGGCTCTACGGACACGCACGGTAGCGAATGTCACTCGCTGTCACCTGGACGGGCGGGGCTGCTGCCCCGCGCTTAGGGTGATCGAGGGGCAGACCCTGGGAGGTTGCCGTGCGCAGAGCTGCCGCACTCGCCGGCGTGACCGCGCTGGCCGTCATAGGGACAGGAGCCTGGCTGCCGGGCGTGAGCGCGGCGGCTCCGCCCGAGCCTTCATCCGAGTCCTCGCCCTCATCCCCTGATCTTTCGCGGTATTACACGCAGAAGATCAAGTGGGGCGCCTGCGAGGGAGACGGGGCCGGCCTCCTGTCCGAGTCCGACGCCACCGCCGTCCCCAAGGACAAGAACGTCCAGTGCGGCAAGGTCACGGTCCCTCTCGACTACGCGAAACCGTCGCGCGGCAAGGTCGAGGTGGCCATGGTCCGCATCAAGTCCAGTGGCAAGCCCCGGGGTTCGCTCCTGATCAACTTCGGAGGGCCCGGCGGCGCCGGGGTGTCCGGGCTGCTCCATGCGCAGAAGGAGTTCGAGTATCTCGGCAAGGGGTACGACGTGGTCTCCTTCGACCCCCGTGGCGTGGGCGAGAGTTCGCCCGTCAGCTGCGGGGACGCCGGTGCGCAGGAACCGGAGATGGAGGGCGGACCCGAGGACCCCGCTGCCGTGCTCGACGAGATGCGCAAGATCAACGAGCAGTGCGAGAAGGAGTCCGGGCCCGTCCTTCCGTACGTCGGGACCGTCAACGTCTCGCGCGACATGGACGTCATGCGACAGGTGCTCGGCGACAAGAAGCTCAACTACCTGGGCTTCTCCTACGGGACGCGGCTCGGCGCCGTGTACACCGCCCAGTTCCCGAAGAAGGTCGGACGGATGGTCCTGGACGGCGTGGACACGCTGACCGAGGACGTCGAGGAACAGGCCCTGGTCAGCGCGGAGGGGCGGCAGGCCGCCCTCGACAACTTCATCAAGTGGTGCACAGGCAACGCGGGTTGTG
Source organism: Streptomyces sp. NPDC047525 (assembly GCF_040643025.1). Taxonomy (NCBI): domain Bacteria; kingdom Bacillati; phylum Actinomycetota; class Actinomycetes; order Kitasatosporales; family Streptomycetaceae; genus Streptomyces; species Streptomyces sp. NPDC047525. The sequence continues at coordinate 138,113 of NZ_JBEYTL010000015.1, read as the reverse complement.
TGCTCGGAACCGACTCGCGTGCGGCCCGCGACAACATGAGTGAGCTGATCAAGGGGCTCGACACCTATCCGCTCCAGTCCTCCGACGGCGCCGAGTTCACCGGCCAGGACGTCGTGGACGTACTCGGCCAGGCGCTCTACAGCAGGCAGTCGTGGCCCGCGCTCTCGCAGGCGCTCGGCGCGCTGCTCGCGGACGGGGATCCCAGGGCGCTGCTGCGGATGAGCGGGTCGCTGGCCCAGCAGGCTCCCGGGGGTGGCGTGCAGGGCGTGGGGGGCTTGGCGGGCCGGGCGCCCGAGGACATTCCCGCCGACAACATGGCTGCCGCGCTCATGGCCGTGAACTGCGCGGACGACCCGGACCGGCCCGACGCCGACAGCATCGAGAAGGAAGTCGCCAAGCTTCAGGAGGAGTTCGAGTCGACGTCCGCGATCTTCGGGCGTTCGATGCTGATGCCGGTGCTCTTCTGCTTCGGGCGGCCCGCGGGCACGGACTACATCCGCGATGACGTACGCGACGTGAAGAGCCCCGACTTCCTGCTCGTCGGCACCCGGGGCGACCCGGCCACGCCCTACCGCTGGACCCAGGAGACCGCCGAGCGGCTCGGGTCCGCCGCCGTCGTGCTCGACAACAAGGGTGACGGGCACACCGGTTACGCCGGGTCGAAGTGCGTGCGGGACAAGGTGGACGGGTTCCTGCTGTACGGGGAGATGCCCGCGAACGGGAGTTCTTGCGGGGTGGACGAGGAGGAGTAGCGGCGGCCGGTGGCTAGCGGGTGGTGCGGGCCGCCGGGTCCAGGCGCAGCATCGCTTCCTCGTCCGCGCTGCCCGGCTCGGCCTGGTAGACCACCAGGCGCTGGCCGTCCGTCCTCGCCAGCTTCATCACCTCGTACGTGAGCGTCATCGCGCCCACCTTCGGGTGGTCGAAGGACTTGGTGCCGCCCCCGCGCTCCTTGACTTCGTAACGCTCCCAGAGGCGGGCGAAGTCCGTTGACTTCAGGAGGAGTTCGCCGACCAGGGCGGCCAGCTGGGGAGAGTCCACGTCCACGCCGCCGACCGCGCGCAGATGCGCGACGGACTTGGCCACCGTCTCCTCCCAGGGCTGGTAGAGCACGCGGCCCACGGGGTGCAGGAACAGATAGCGCGTGACGTTGCGCTTCTCCGCGGGCCAGTCCCACAGGCCCGGCAGGAGGCGGCGTCCGGCCGGGTTGGCGGCCAGCATGTAGCTGTGGCGGCTGACCACGTACGCGGGTGACGGGCTGAGGTTCTCCAGCATGCGCTGGATGCTCGGGCGGACGGTGTCCCCGGGGGTGGGGTGCGGTTCCGTGAGGCGGCCCGATGCCAGCTCGGCCAGGTCGTGCAGGCGCTCGTGGGCGTCGCCGCTGAGGCGCAGGGCGCGGGCCAGGGCGTCTATGACGGAGGTGGAGGGGTTCGTCTCGCGGCCCCGCTCCAGGCGGGTGTAGTAGTCGACGCTGACTCCCGCGAGGGTGGCGAGTTCCTCGCGGCGGAGGCCGGGGGTGCGGCGTAGGCCTGTGCCGGTGGGGAGGCCCGCGTCCGCGGGGCTCACCTGCGCGCGCCTCGCGCGGAGGTATCTGCCCAGTTCCGTGCCCTCTGCTTTCGCCATCCGTCCATTGTCCCCGGTGGGGGCGGGACGTGGGGGGCCGTGTCAGGGCCAGGAACGTCGCGGTCTGCCTGGGCGGCGGGCCTGGGCGGAGTCTTGGGGTGCCGCCGGTTGCGCTGTGCCCCGTTGCTCTGGTTGCCCCAAGGGCCTCTCCCGCCCACCCGCCCGTTTGCCCCGCAGCGCCTCCTCGCCGAACAGGCCTTCCCGCCCGCCCGCCCGATTGCCCCGGAGTCATCAGTCATGCCGTCCTCCCTCGTCGCCTCCGCCCCCGCACCTCTCACCACCAGGCCCACCACCCCCCACCGCTCCCCGACCACCCTCGCCCCCCTCCTCGCCTCCCTCCTCGGCTTCACCGTCATCACCGTCGACGTGTCCGCCGTGAACATCGCCCTGCCCGCCATCCGCACCTCCCTGCACGGCGGCATGGCAGGGCTCCAGTGGGTCGTGGACGCGTACACGCTGATGTTCGCCGCCCTCATGCTCTCCGCGGGGGCCCTCGCCGACCGGGCGGGGGCTCGGCGTGCCTACGCCTGGGGCGTCGGCCTCTTCACCCTCGCCTCGCTCGCCTGCGCCCTCGCCCCCGGCATCGGCGCGCTCATCGCCGCCCGCGTCGCGCAGGGCGGGGCCGCGGCGATCGTCATGCCCGCTTCGCTCGCGCTGATCCGGCAGGCGTACGACGACCCGCGCCGCCGTGCCCGCGCCATCGCGCTGTGGACGGTGGGCGGTTCCGTGGCCATGGCGGCCGGGCCCGTACTCGGCGGCGTACTCACCGAGGCGGCGGGCTGGCGTGCCGTCTTCCTCCTCAACTTGCCGATAGGGGCCGTGATCCTGGCCCTTCTCGCCCGCACCGCTCCCTCCGCGCGGCGCCCCGCGCCCATCGACATCGCCGGTCAGGCCACCGCCGTACTCGCCCTGGCAGGGCTCGCGTTCGCCGTCATCGAGGGCGGGCACCTGGGGTGGACGAGCGCGCCGGTGCTCGGCGCCGCCGCCCTCGCCGTCGCGGCGGGCTTCGGCTTTTACGCCGCCGAGAAGCGGCACCGCGCGCCCATGGTCCCGCTGGGCCTGCTGCGGGAGCGGAAGGTCAGCGTCTCGCTGGCCGTCGGCTTCGCCGTCAACGCGGGCTTCTACGGGATCGTCTTCCTGCTCGGCCTCTACTTCCAGCAGCTGCGTGGGATGTCGGCGATCGCGGCAGGTCTGATGTTCGTCCCTCTCGCGGTCATCATCACGTCGACGAACCTCGTCTCGCCGCGCATGGCCGAGCGCGTCGGCCGCCGCCGGGTCATCGTGGCGGGCCAGGCGGTGCTCGCACTCGCCATGTTCGTCCTCCTCCCGCTGGCCGCGGACACCCCGCTCTGGCTGGTGCTCGTCCTGCTCGTCCCCACCGGCATGGGCGGCGCGTTCGCGGTCCCCGCGCTGACCGCCCTGCTGATGGACGCCGTACCGGCCCACCGCGCGGGCACGGCGTCCGGCCTGCTCAACGCCCTGCGCCAGACCGGCGGCGCGATGGCGGTGGCGCTGTTCGGCGCGCTCCTGGCGGCCGACGGCGGGACGGGCTTCTCGGTCACGGGGATGCGCGAGGCGCTCCTCGCGGTGGGCCTGCTGCTGTGCCTCACGACCGCGCTGGCGGCGTGGCTGCTGCCGAGGGACGGGCGCTGAGCCCTGTTGGACCTGAGCGGGGCGAGCCCGCGCCGCACGTCTGCGAGGAAAGCCGCTAGGAGCGGGACCCTCCGCCCGATTACCGTTCCCCGCATGCGCCGACAAGCCGAACAAGAGCCCCTCACTCCTGGTCCCGTCACGGCCGACGACCTCGACCAGGCGGTCCAGCTCGCCCTCGCCACGCTCCGAGAAGCGCCCCCGGCCGCCTGGGAGAGCAAGGCGGGCACGCTGGAGTGGGACTGCTGGGAGACGGTCGAGCACCTCGCCGACGACCTCTTCGCGTACGCGGCCCAACTCGGCCCGCGGCAGACGCCGTTGACGGACGAGGTCCCCTTCATCTGGGAGCCGCGCAGGCCCGGCGGCCCGTCCAACGCCATCCACGCGAACCGCGACGCGGGCCCGGCAGGCCTCCTCCAAGTCCTGGAGTCGAGCGGCGCGCTGCTGATCGCCATGGTGCGCACGGCCCCGCCGACGACTCGGGCGTACCACGGCTTCGGGGTCTCCGACCCGGAGGGCTTCGCGGCGATGGGGATCGTGGAAACCCTGGTCCACACGTACGACTTGGCGGCGGGCCTCGGGCTGAAGTGGACCCCGCCCGCCGACGTGTGCGCCCGGGTCCTCCACCGCCTGTTCCCGGACGCCCCCTCGGGCTCGGGCGCGGAGCCGTGGCCGACGCTGCTGTGGGCCACCGGGCGCGGGGAGCTGGCCGGGCGGGACCGGCTCACGTCGTGGCGCTGGAACGGGGAGCCGCGGCGCTGAGCCCGAGTTGGCAGGACTGCGAGCTCAGGCCTTCTCGAGGATCGTCTTCAGCTCCGACAGCATCATGGTCCAGCCGTCCTTGACGCCCTCGAGCATCTTGGAGTCGGCCGAGGTGAAGCCGTCGTGCGTGATGGTCAGCTTGACGCCAAGCTCCGGCTCCTCGGAGGGCTCGATGTCGAAGGTGACCTTCGAGCGTTCCTTGGCCGCCTCGGCGAACTCCTCGTCGCCCATGCCGAACATCTCCTGGTGCATCGGCTGGAGCGTGTGCCAGGTGTAGGCGAGCCGCTTGCCGGGCTCCGACTCGGTGACGACCTGGCCCAGGTCCTGCGGCTCGCCGCCGTCCTCGACCGGCCACAGCACCTTCGAGCCGACCTTCCAGTCGGAGGAGGGTGCCCAGCCGCCGTGGTACTGCTTCAGGAACTCCGGGCTGGTCAGCCCCTCCCAGAGCTTCTCGGGCGTGGTGTGGATGTAGATCGTGTAGACGTACTCGGGCTTGCTCATCGCCGTTCCTTCCAGGGCGTGCTTCAGATTGCCGAGCGCGGCCATCCGGCCCCGCTCGTACTGGTCTATCCAGCGGTCGGCAATGTCGTGGATGGGTACGGGGTTGAGGTAGTGCAGCCTCTCCCGGCCGTGCCGGACCGCCGTGACCAGGCCCGCGCCCTCCAGCACCGCCAGGTGCTTGGACACCGCCTGCCTGGACATCTCAAGCCCCGCGCACAGCTCGCGCAGACTCTGCCCGGCCCGCTCGTTCAGCCGGTCGAGCAGCAGCCTTCGGCTCGTGTCCGCGAGTGCCTTGAACACCTCGTCCATGTCATCCAACCCCCTCCCTCTTAAATTGGCAACCATTTGGTTGCATGTCAAGTCGGCCGGTCCTCGACGAGGGCCGTGCGAAGGCTCCGGCGTACGGTGAAGACATGGAGGCCCTGCCCGTTCCCGTGGCCGAGACGCCGGTCATGTTCGGCATGCCGATGCCGCCGGGGGAGCTGCTGCCGTGGACCTGGGCGGCCGAGCGGCTGACCACTGCCCGCACGTATTGGATCGCCACGACACGCCCCGACGGCCGACCTCACACGCGCCCCGTCTGGGGCGTCTGGCTGGAGGACGGCCTGTGGTTCAGCACGGGCTCCGTCGCCCGTCACAACCTGCCCGGCAACCCGGAGATCACCGTGCACCTGGACGACGGCGACCGGCCGGTGATCGTGGAGGGCACGGGGGAGGCGGTCGTGGGGGTACGGGAGCTGACGCGGTTCGTCACCGCGTACAACCCCAAGTACGAGTGGGACGTCGCCGCGACCGAGGAGGGCGTCGAGGACGGCTCCGGCGCCGCGGGACCCGTTTTCCGGGTTCGGTCGCGGCTGGTCTTCGGGTGGGACTCCGATTTGCGGGCGGCTACGCGGTGGCGGTTCCCTGAGTGTGGGAAATGAAGGCGGTCCAAGTGGTCGGCGTGACCGTGAAGTTGGGGCCTTCGGGGTTCTTTGAGTCGCGTACGTGGATGGCGTGGGGGCAGGGGGAGACCTCCACGCAGTTGCCGCCTTCGCCGCTGCTGTGGGTGGACTTCCGCCAGGCGTAAGCGACTTCGAGGCATTCGCCTCCGCCCCCGCTGCTGTAGCTGGACTTGAACCAGGTGAGTTCCTCGGTGCTCATAGTTCTCCCAGCATCTTCTCGATCATGGCCAACGAATCACGGGGTGTGAGAGCCTCCGATTGCAGGATCCCATAGCGGACGGAGAGTACGCGGACTTCATCCGGAACGGTGATCAAGCGCGGGTACGTGTGGATCTCCATGTACGCCACCTGCTGCTGCTTTTTGGGCGTCAGGAGAGTGAACGGGCCATCCAGGCTGGGTTGTTCCTCCCGAGCCAATGGCATCACCTGCAGTTGGACTGTCCGCATCCGCCCGATGCGCAGGAGCTTCCGGAGTTGCTCCTCGTGGACGGCTTTCCCGCCGATCGGCCGCAGCAGCACGCTCTCGTCCAGGATGAAGCTGAATGTCGGCGAAGGCCAGGGGTCGAAGATCTGCTGACGGGCGAGACGGTCCGCTACCCGTTTCTCGATGGTTTCTTCGCTCAGCAGCGGCTTCCACTGGGCGAACATGGCCTGTGCGTACGCCTCTGTCTGCAACAGGCCGGGAACGGACTGGTTGGTGTACACGTAGAGCTGGACTGCCAGCGCCTCCAGGCTGGCGTACCCCCGGTACCACTCCGGGTGCCGCGTCCGCGACTTCTTCTGCGCCTCCCGTACGTCATCGATGACGGCCAGCAGCAGACCACCCGCCCCCAGCAACGGATCCGCCAGTTCCAAGAACTCGGGCTGCGGCGTGCGAACTCCCCGTTCCATCGCCGAGACCAGATCCTCTCCGCAGTGCGCCCGCGCACCCAGTTCCTTCTGGCTCAACCCTGCGCCGACGCGCAGGACCTTGATCTGCTTGCCCACGGCCCGGAAGAGATGAGCCGTGCCGTCCTCCTCGGCGGGCCGCTCCGGGCGCCGCTCCTCAGGTTCCGCGTTCGCCATGTCCCGTACCGCCTTCGCGTGCGCCCATTGGTCACGGCCGACGACCCGACAGGCAGCGCAAAGCATCCGTACAGCTACGCTCCGTCGCGGCGTCGTACCTGGTCAGCGTAGAGCGCACCGACCACGCTCAGTGACATGGAATCCCAAATCTCCACCCCCCAAATGCGGCGGTTCGCGCAGCGCCTCAGTCCCACGCGGAGAGGCGCACGCCTGGCCCGCAGGCTGGTGGCCCACCAGCTGGACCTCTGGGGAATCCCCCACGGCAGCGACCTCTCCGACGCGGCGGCGCACGTCACCGCGGAGCTGGCGGCCAACGCCGTCACGCACGGCCACGTACCCGGAAGGGACTTCGAACTCCGTGTCGCCTACGCGGAGTCGACGCGCACGCTGCGTATCGAGGTGTCGGACGCACGGGGTGACCGTGCCCCGGAGCTGCGCTCGGTGGGTCCTGAGGCGGAGGCGGGCCGGGGGCTGCGGCTCGTGGAGGCGACGGCGGCGGCGTGGGGCGTCACGGAGCGGCGGATCGGCAAGACGGTCTGGGCCGAGCTCCGAGCTCCGAGCCCCGAGCTCTCTTTTGCAAGGAGTGGTTGGAAGGCTTGAACCCACCCTCCCGCCCAGTCGAAGGCGGTTCAACTCCCGGCTGGAGCAGGGGAGATGACAATTTGTGATCAGGTTGCGACCGAGCGTCGATGTGCTCTAGGTTCGCGACAACAAACGACCCCGGTCGGTGCTACCAACACCGGGTCCGGGGTCTGTCCAACGAGATCGCAAAGCTGAAGGACGATCCGATGGCTTCCACTGAGCCTAACTCCACCCTGCCCGCGCCCGCACACCCCATGGCCAACCCGGGGTTCGGGAAACGCCTGGCGCCCGGCCAAGAGCGGGACCGAAGCGCCGACTTCGAACATCTGCCTAAGCGTGAAGCGTCGATCGCCGGGTTCATCGACCGTTTGCCCGAAGGCGCGGCGATGGACCACAAGACGCTCGCCACGCACATCGCGGGGTACGGGCAGGCCGCTGTCCGCAGTGCGCTGAAGGCCCTGTCCCACGCCGGACATCTGCGCCGCATCAAAGAGCAGGTCGTCCGCGAGGACGGCGCGCGCCGCTGGGTGACCCGCACCTACTGGTCGCGCACGCCGCGTACGGCGGCTTGGTGGTGGGAGTTCTGCCGCAGCGTGCGGGGCGTGATGCTGGACGACCCCTACGGCGGTGACGGCGGTGACGGCAGGGACGGCGACGGTGGCGGGGAGGGCGGACCACCGGCCGACGAGGTGCCGCCACCCCGCTCCACCGCGTACCGAGCACTCGCCGAACTCGGCCGCACCGAGCCCCGGTTGACGCTCTCGGCGGCGGACTGTGCCCGACTCGAACCCCTCGCCGCGGCCTGGCTCGCGCGTGGGGCGACCGTGACTCATCTGACCCACGCGTTGACCGCCGGTCTCCCGGAACCGCTCCACAACCCGGCCGGTATCGCGAAACGACGACTGGAGGACAAGATGCCGCCCGAGATCAGCGAGAGCCACGGCCGCGAGAGGGTGCTGCGGCGCGTGATGGTCTGCCTGTTCTGCGAGACCACCGCGGAGGAGGACCCCCTGGTCCGGCGGCACGGCATGTGCGCGGCCTGCGCCGCCGAGGAGGAGTCGGACGTCCCGGACACCTTCCGCCCGGCACCGGCCCCGGCGGACGTCGCCGCGTACGCGGACGCGGCACGGGTGGCGGCGGGGTTGGCGCCCAGGGGGCGGGGATGAATCTGGAAGCCGAGTACAGAAGCGGCGAGAAGTGTACAGTTTTGTGCATGAGTGAAACGCTGCCGATGACTGAAGCCCGTGCCCGCTTCGGATCCCTGGTCCGCCGGACCGCCCATGCCCGGGAGCGGATCACCATCACGGATCACGGGCAGCCGGCGGCTGTACTGATCAATCCGCAGGAACTGGCCGACCTGGAGGACGCCTTGGCGCTGGCGGAGTACCGGGCAGAGCAGGCCGCCGGTACTCCTGCCGGAATCTCGCACGAAGAGGCGCGCGCCCGGCTCGGTCTGGAGCGTGAGTGAGCTACCGGATCATCTGGCGAACGCGAGTGATCGATGCCGCCACGCGGTTTCTGAAAGACGACCCCGACGGCCTGCGTCAGCTCTTCGACGCGGTGGATCTGCTGGCGGACGACCCACGGCCCGCAGGCACAGCCGCGTACGGCTCCCCCGATCTGCGGCGCATGCACGTCGGCAGGTACCGGGTGATGTACGAGATCACCCAGGTAACGGTCACCATCGTGGTGATTCACGTCGGACGTATGGCCTGATCCGCTCCGAGTCACCACGTGACCCCGACCGGACCGGGCACAGGATGTCGGGTCCGGCAGGGTGGGTCCTTCCTAACGTGAATGACGAAAGGGAAGGAGATCCGGGTGCTGGAGCGGTTGAACCTGGCCATGGAGCACATCGAGAGTCATCTCGATCAGCAGATCGACGTGGCCGACCTGGCGCGGACGGCGGTGACGTCGGAGTACCACTTCCGGCGGCTGTTCTCCGCGCTGGCGGGGATGCCGCTGTCGGAGTACATCCGGCGCCGGCGGCTGACCGTCGCGGGGGCCGAGGTGCTGGCCGGGGAACGGACGCTGCTCGAAGTGGCCGTGCGCTACGGCTACTCGTCGGGCGAGGCGTTCGCGCGGGCGTTCCGCGGCATGCACGGGGTCGGACCCGGTGAGGCCAGGCGGAGCGGCGCGAGTCTGCAGTCCCAGCCACGGATGTCCTTCCGCCTCGTCGTCGAAGGGAACAGCAGCATGCGGTACAAGGTCGTGGACAAGGACGAGTTCCGGGTCGTCGGCAGGAAGGCGCGGGTCCCGCTCGTGCATGAAGGCGTGAACCCGGACATCGCCGCGTTCATCCGGGGACTCGGCCGGGAGACGCTGGGGCGCATCGAGAGCCTCTCCGACCAGGAGCCGGAGGGGATCATCTCGGTGAGCGACAAGCTCGACGAGAGCCGCGCCGAGGGGACCGAACTCGACTACTGGCACGGTGTGGTGAGCAGCGCCGCGGTGCCGGACGACATGGACGCGCTCACCGTCGTGGCGGGGAGCTGGGCCGTGTTCGAGAGCTCGGGGCCGTTCCCGCAGACGCTTCAGTACATGTGGCGGGACGTGTTCACGCAGTGGTTCCCGTCGAATCCGTACCAGAGCAGGCCGGGGCCCGAGATCCTGCGGACCCGCCTGTCGGACGACGGGACGCAGGCGGACGCGTCGCTGTGGATCCCGGTGGAGCGGACGGCCGGCTGAGCAGGGGCGCGCGGCGGCTTCCCGAAGCCGCCGCGCGCCGTCGGCCCTCGGAACCGGTCAGCAGTTCCCCCGCGCCGGTTTCCCAGCGAACCGTTCCGCCAGCCAGTGCGCCGCCAGCGGTGACTGCGTGATGACCCCCGAGACGTGCTCGCCCAGCGGGACCGTGTGCCACTCCACGTTCGCGCCCTTGGCGCACCAGTCCTTGCGGACCTGCTTGCCGACGCCGTACGGGATCAACTCGTCGGTGATCACGTGGTATTGGTACACGGGCGCGTCCGGAGCCCGCGTGCCGACCTGCGAATCGCGCAGGCGCTGCTGCCAGTCGGGCTGGTCGAGGGGGTTCTTCACCGTCATGTCGTCGATCTTCTTGAAGGCGCCGAGCACCGCGCCGTCCGCCACGCAGCTGTTGCGCAGGGCGCCGATCAGCTTCTTGCCCGCCGGGTTGAGGTAGGACTCCAGGTTCAGTTCGGGGTAGGCCGCGTTCTGGCCGATGGCCGCCATGAAGATCAGGCCGGAGCCGTACGAGCCGTCGTTGAAGTCCGCCACCTTCATCAGGTCGCCGGGTACACCGCCGGTCGCCGTGCCCTTGACCTTCAGGTCGGGGGCGTACGAACCGTGCAGCTCGGCTGCCCAGCTCGCGGCCTGCCCGCCCTGGGAGTAGCCCATGATGCCGACGGGGGTGTCCTCGCCGAGCCCCGCCTCCGGGAGGCGGATCGCGGCGCGGGCGGCGTCGAGCATGGCCTGCCCCTCGGCCCTGCCGACCGTGTAGGTGTGGTCGCCTGGGGTGCCGAGGCCCTCGTAGTCGGTCACGGCGACCGCCCAGCCGCGCAGGGTGAGCTGCTGGATGAGGTTGGCTTCGAGGGTCGTGCCCCGGGGGAAGCCGGCGCTCGGGGCGCAGTGGTCACCCATGCCGATCGTTCCGACGGCGTAGGTGATGAGGGGGCGGGGGCCCTTCCTGCCGTCCTGCGGCACGATGACCGTGCCGGAGACGGTGTTCGGCTCGCCCTTCGCCGTCGTCGAGCGGTAATTGACCTTCCAGGCCTTGGTGTTCGTCGGCTGGCCCGGCAGCGGGTGGAAGCTGCTCGGTGCGGAGCTGACGACGTCGCCGGGGGCGTCGGCGTCCGCCGCCGCCGGGGCGGCCTGCGCCGTCACCGGGGTGATGACCGACAGGCCGAGCGCGGCCACCACGGCCAGAGCTCTTGCGCTGGTACGTACGTGCATGCGGCTCTCCCAACTGTCCACAGAGGCTGGGGTGTTCCTTCTGCGTGCGCCGTGCAGGCGTTGACGGTAGTGACGCGCGAGCAGGTTTCGCGCTGACGGGACCGCTCAGCTTTGTTGACTCTGTGTCTCTGACACCGTTCCGGCGCTACGTTCAAGGGGGGAGCCTTCGGGTGTGCTTCAGGTGCGCTTCGGGTGTACGAGGAAGGGTGGGGGGATGCTCGACAGCACGATGACGGCGTTGGCCGCGGCGGGGGGTCTGGCCGTGGCGCGGGCCGCGGGTACGGACGCGTGGGCCGGGATCAGGCAGGCCGTGGCCCGGTGGTTCGGGCGCGGCGACGAGGAGCGGGAGCGGGCGGAGCTGGCGCGGCTGGACCAGACGGCGGTGGCGCTGACCGGGCCGGGAGGTGATGCGGCTCTGCGGGCCCGCATCGACGAAGAGGCCTCGTGGCGTACGCGCTTCGAGATGCTCCTGGAGTCCCTGGACGAGGCGCGGCGCCGCGAGGCGGTGGCCCAGTTGCAGGCGCTCGTCGAGGGGCACGGCGCCGCACCCGACATCGGCGGGATCTCGGTCGCGGGGCCCGGTGCGACCTCCGTGGTCGGGTCGTACGAGAGCCATGGCGCGACGATCAACATCAGCGAGGTGCACGGGGGGCTGTGGCAGGGAGCCCCCGGGGGCCCTACACCGCCGGCTCCGCCCCAGGGCTGAGCGGACCGGCTGCCGCAGGCCCGCCCGCGAGGGAGTGGCCGCACCTCGTCGGCGTGCTGCCCCAGGAGGCGCACTGCTTCCAGGGGCGTGCCGTCGGCGGGCTTCTCGCCCGGGAGATGGCTGCCGGGGGAACCGCCGTGCTCGGCCAGGTGCTGGCCGGTACCGGCGGTGTGGGCAAGACCCAGCTGGCGGCGCGGTACGCGCGTGACCTGCGGGACAGCGGTGAGATCGACCTGCTCCTGTGGGTCACCGCCGTCAACCGTGAGGCCGTCGTCACCGCGTACGCGCAGGCGGCCGAGGAGTGGCTCGGCCTGGCCCGCGCGGACTCCGAGCAGGCCGCGGCCCGCTTCCTGGCCTGGCTCGAACCGCGCCCGGCGGGCGGCCCGAGCTGGCTGATCGTCCTGGACGACCTGGCCGACCCGGTGGACCTCCTCGCGGACCCCGCCCTGCACAGGGGCGGCCTGTGGCCTCCGGCGAGCCCGAGGGGCCGCACGCTGATCACGACGCGCCGCAGGGACGCGGTCCTGACGGGACACGGCCGCCGGAGCATCGAGGTGGGGCTCTTCGCGAGGGAGGAGTCGGTCAACTATCTGACGCGGGTGCTGGATGCCGGGCATGAGGGGGCGGGCGGGGGCGCGGGGGCGGGGTGCGGGGATGCGGGGCGCGGGGGTGCGGGGATCGGTTCGGTGGGGCACGGCGGTGCGGGGTGGGGGGCTGTCGGGCGCGGTGATGTGGGGATCGGTTCGGTGGGGCGCGGTGATGTGGGGTGGGATGACGCCGGGCAGGGGTCTGTCCGGTACGGCGACGCCGGGCAGAGCGGGGCCGGGCGGGACGGCCTTGGGTGTGCCGGTGCGAGGCAGGGCTTCGGCTGCCCCGGTCGTCATGATCCGGGTGGCTGTGTGGCGCGGCTTGCCGGGGATCTGGGGGATCTGCCGCTTGCCCTCTCCCAGGCCGCCGCCTATCTGCTGGAGGCCCGGGATGTGTCCTGTGCCGAGTACCGGCGGCAACTACGGGTGCGCAGCCGGGAGTTGGAGCGTCTCTTTCCCGAGCGTGGCATGCTGCCCGACACCCAGACCGCCACCATCACCGCCACCTGGTCCCTCTCCGTCGAGCGCGCCGACGCCATGCGGCCCCGCGGTCTCGCCCGGCCCATGCTCGCCCTCATCGCGCTGCTCGACCCGAACGGCATCCCGGCGGCCGTCCTCACCAGCCCGCCCGCCCTCGCCCACCTCGCCGCGCACCGCACCCCGCACACCCCGGACCCCGTGACCGCGGAGGACGCCGTCGGAGCGCTGCGTGCCCTGCACCGCCTGAGCCTGATCGACCACACGCCCGGCGTCCCGCACCAGGCCGTCCGCGTGCACCAGCTCATCCAGCGCACCTTCCGCGAATCCCTGCCGCACGGCGCCCTGGAGGAGGCCGCCGTCGTGGCCGCCGACGCGCTCGTCGCCGCCTGGCCCGACGTGGAACGCGACACCGCGCTCGCCCAGGTGCTTCGGGCCAACGCCGATGCCGTACGACGGGTGGCCGAGCCCGCCCTGTGGCGGTCGGGCATTCACCCCGTGCTCCTCCTCGCCGGGGACAGCGTCCAGGAGGGCGGCCAGGTCACGGCCGCCCTCGTCTACTTCGGCACCCTCGGGCGGCTCGCCCACGACCGGCTCGGCCCCGACCACCGCCAGACCCTGCGCATCCGGCTCCAGCTCGCCGACCTGCGCGGCATGGCGGGCTACCCGGACGAGGCGCTCACCGGACTCCAGGAGGCCCTGGTCGACTGCGAACGGGTCCTGGGGCCCTACGACCGCGACACCCTTCGCGCCCGGCACGAACTGGCCCACGCCCACGGCCTCGTGGGGAATGTCGCGGGTGCACTCGCCAGCCTGGAGCAGATCCTCGTGGTCCGGCAGTGGGTCCTCGGCGACGACCACCCCGAGACCCTCGACACCCGCGGCTCGCTCGCCCTGTGGTGGGGCGACGCGGGGGACACGGCGGGCGCCATCGCCGCCCTTGAGCAGCTCATCGTCGACCGCGAGCGCGTGCTCGGCCGCGACCACCCCGACCTCTTCCGGGCCCGCCACAACCTCGCCCTCTACCGGGGCGAGGAGGGGGACAAGAGGGGAGCCGTGGCCGCGTACCGGCAGCTGCTCGCCGACCGGGTCCGCGTCCTTGGCCCCGACCACGCCGAGACGCTCGGCACTCGCCGCGAACTGGCCTACTGGCAGCGGGTCTCCGGCGACGTGACCACCGCCCTGGTCACCTTCGAGCTGCTCGTGTCCGACATGGACCGCGTCCTGGGCGCCGACCACCTCGACACCCTCACCACGCGCCGCAGCCTCGGCTACACGTGGGGCGTCGCGGGGGACACGGCGGGCTCCGTCATCGCCTACCGGCAGGTCCTGGCCGACCTGCGGCGCGTCCTCGGCCCCGATCACGCGGAGACCCTGGCGACGGCGGCCGTGCTCGTCGGCGGCCTCGTCGACCGGGGCCGCCAGCACCTCAGCGGCGGAAGCCCGCAGTTCCGGTACGCCAACCGGAACCTCGCCGGGCCCTCCGTCTGGCACGCGCAGGCCCTGGCCTGCTTCGAGGAGGCCCGCGCGCTTGCCGACCCCGAGGAGTCCCCCGGCGTCCACGGCGGCATCCTCCAGGACATCGCGGACACCTACCGTGGCGCCGGGCAGCTGGAGGAGGCGGTCGATCACTACCAGCAGGCCATCGCGTACCGCCGCCGCGCCGACCAGCCGGGCGAGCTCGTCGTGACCATGAACGCCCTCGCCAACTGCCTGGTGGTCATGGGGGAGTTGGCCGAAGCCGCCGCCGTGCTGCGGCAGATCACGGGCGAGCTCCTGAGGTTCCCGGAATCCGCCGGGCGGGCCACGTACCTCCACAACGTGGGCCTCACCTATGAGGAGTTGGGAGGGAAGGGCGTCGAGGGCGCCTACGCGGAGGCGGTGACCGTGTACCAGGCCGTGCTCGCTCTGGTGGACCCCGAGACCGACCCCGGTTCGTACGCGGCGGCGCTGAAGGACATGGGTGACGCGCTGGCGGCCCAGGGTCAGTTGGAGCAGTCGCACGTCGCCTACTCCCACCGGTGGGGGACACCGGCGGAGGATCACCCCCAGCCCGGACCCGATCCTGTCTCCGACCCTGACCCTGCCCCTGACCCCGACTCGGCCTCCGGCACCCACGATTCGTCGTAGGGATGCGCCACCCGGTAGGTCCCCGGAGTCGTCCCCGTCCACCGCCGGAACGCCCGGTGGAAGGCCGTGTCCTCGGAGAACCCGAGCCGCGCGGCGAGCTCGGCGATCGGCTCCGTCCCCTCGGTGAGCCCCGCGATCGCCGCGTCGCGCCGCACGGCGTCCTTCAACTGCTGGTACGAGGTGGACTCCTGGGCCAGGCGCCGCCGCAGCGTCGCGGGGCTCACCGCGAGGCGGGCGGCGATCTCGCCGAGCGAGGGCAGCCGGGGAGAGGTGCGCAGAGCGCGGGCGAGGGCGCGCCGCACCTGCTCGGCGACCGTCGTCCCGTACTCGCGCCGCGACAGGAGGTCGAACGGCGCCCGCTCCAGCATCCCCTCCAGCGCGGCCTCGTCCCGGATCAGCGGGGCGGACAGCCAGTGCTCGTCGAACCCGGCACCGGTGCGGGCCGCACCGAAGCGGACCGGGCAGCCGAAGAGGAGTCCGTACTCGCCCTTGTGCGGGGGCGGCGGATGCCCGAACTCGGCCCAGTGGAGCGGGATGCGGCGTCCGATCAGCCAGCTGCACAGCCGGTGCCAGATGATGACGAGACACTCGGCGAGGAAGTAGTCGTGCTCGAGGTCGTTGCGTACGGCGAAGACGGCGCTGCCGGTGTCGCGGTGCTCAAGGGTGAGGTCGGGGCCGCCGGGGAACAGGCCGTAGAACGTGACGCCGCGCTCCATGGCGGCGCCGAGGTCGCGGCAGCCGAGGGACGCGTGGCACATCATCGCGAAGGTGCCTGGCCTGCTGACGGCCGCGCCGAGGCCGAGGAACTCGTCGCCGGTGGCGCGGTACAGCTCCCGGAAGAGGCGGGCGAACTGGACCTCGGTGATGCGGGCCCGGTCGTCGCCGAGAAGGAGCGGCGGGATCTGCGCGGTGCGGAGCAGCGGGACGGTGTCGATTCCCTGGCGTTCGGCGCCGTGCAGCATGGCGCGGACGTGGTGGACGGTGATGGTCCTGCTGGGCATGGGGTTTCCTTCCCCCGTCGTGGCCCCACCCGAAACGGTTCGGGCCCGACGCGGCCCGTGGCGAAAAGGGCGGGGCGGCCGGGGATGTGCACCTCCCCGGCCGCCCCGCCCCGCCGTCAGACGCCGGACAGGCCCGCGAGCACCCCGAAGCCGACGGGCAGCAGGAAGGCGATGCGCCCGTACTCGGGCCGCCCCTTGTCCGCCCGGCGCAGGAACGTCGCGAACCCCGCGGTGACGATGCCGAACGTCACCGCGTACAGCAGGGTGTCCGTGGTCGACATCCCGCCCCAGCCGTCGGAGAGCAGCGCGGTGAGGGTCATCGCGCCCCCGAACAGCGCGGCACCGGCCAGCGCGTCATCGCCGGTGAACACCAGTGGTGCCGTGCTGCCGTGCCGCTCCTTGCGCCAGACCTGGAAGACCAGGACGGCGACCAGGACGATTTCGGCGGCCACGGCCAGCATGAACGAAGCCTTGAAGGTGGTCTCCATGGGTCAAGGCCTCCTTTCGTATCTCGGCCTCTCGTATCTCGGCCTTTGCGTTGCGACCGGGACTCAGCCGCAGGCGGTGGCGATGGTGGAGATGCCGGTGACCTCGCCGAAGATGGCGACGAGCAGCTTGATCCGCTCCTCCTTGTTGCCGGCCTGCACGATGAGCTTGGCGCCCTTGAGCACGCCGCCGAACTTGGTGGCCTTGGTGACGAGCAGGGCGTTGCCCGCGATGAAGGCGCCGATCGCGCCCACGCACTTGGTCACCTTCCAGGCGGTGTCCCAGCCGCGCAGCTGGACGCCCTGCGCCTGTGCACCCTGCGGTGCGAGCTGGGCGAGCGCCGCCTTCTGGGCCGCCTCGTCGCCCGGGTACATCGCCTCGACGAGCTGCTGGGTCGTCGGGTTCTGGGGAAGCGCCCCCAGTCGCTCCTCCAGACCCTCTTCGACGATCTGCGGCACGTCCGCGTCCTCGGCGACGGCGGTCAGTACTTGCGCGGCGGCCTTGTGCTCGGCGGCACGGGCGTTGGCGGCCTCGGTGGCGGAGGCGATCGGTCCGGTCGCCGCGAGCGCGAGGGCCGCGGTGACGGAGAGCGCGGCGGTGCGCAGGACGTTTCTCGATATGGACATGTGTGTTCCCCTTTTTGTTCATCGCGTGGCGATGGCCGACACCGGTCGGTACCGCCCTGGTCAGGGGCGGTTGGGGCGTCGGGCTTGGGAGGGATACTGACGCCGGGGCCCCTGGCGCAACAAGAGTTTTGAGGATCTTCTGAGCAAGTGCGCCGCCGAGCTGAGCTCCGCGGCCAACCGCGCTGACGCTTCCCGTCATCCCGCGACGGCCCGCCCGGTCCCTAGCGTCGTAGCCATGCAGCCGACGGAGCGCCCCGAGACCCTGGCCGTCCTCACCGAGTGGGCGGCCGACCGCCACGGCAAGCTGCCCGCCCTCCGCTTCAAGACCGGAGGCGGGGCGTGGGAGGAGGTCTCGTACGACCAACTGCGCACACACGTAAGGGACTTCGGTGCGGAGCTGCTCGCGCTGGGCGTCCGTCCTGACGACCGCGTGGCGATCCTCGCCGAGACCCGCCCCGAGTGGACCTACGCGCACTTCGCCGTCTTCGCGGCGGGCGCGGTGGTCGTCCCCGTCTATCCGACGGCGGGCGACGAGGAGGTCGAGTGGGTCATCGGCGACTCCGCCGCCTCGGTGGTGATCTGTGAGAACGCCGCGCAGGCGGCGAAGATCGAGCGCCTGCGGCCACGGCTGCCCGGCGTCCGGCACGTGACGCTGATGACGGACCGCGAGCCGCCCGCCGAACAAGCGCCGCCGGACGCCTTGTTGGACCGCGCCCGGACCCGCGCTCCCGCCGATCTGGCCACCATCATCTACACCTCCGGCACCACAGGCCTGCCCAAGGGCTGCCTCCTCACCCACGCCAACCTGGGCGCGGTCCAGTCCGCGACGCTCCCGCTGATCGACGGCGGTCCAGGCGACTCGACGTACCTCTATCTCCCGCTGGCCCATCTCCTGGCCCAGCTCATCGAGTTCACGACCCTCATCGAAGGCGGCGAACTCTGCTTCTACGGCGGGCGGATCGAGAATGTCGTCGCCGAACTCGCGGAGGCGAGGCCCACGCATCTGCCGTCCGTGCCGCGCCTGTTCGAGAAGGTGCACTCCGTGGTCCTCTCCCTGGCGGAGTCCCAGGACGGCGGCCGCGAACGCTTCGAGGAGGCGGTGCGCATCGGGGTGCTCGCTGCGGACGGCGTCTTGCCGCCCGATCTCCAGGACGCGTACGAGGCCGCCGACAAGGCCCTGTACGGCCTGGTCCGGCAGGCGCTGGGAGGCCGCGTGCGGTGGGCGCTGACCGGCGGCGCCCCGATCGCGCCGCACGTCGTCGACTTCCTGCGGGCCTGCGGCATCGCGGTCTACGAGGGGTACGGGATGACGGAGTCGGCCGGTGTCATCAGCCTCAACCACCCCGGCGCGGTCCGGTACGGCACGGTCGGCCGCCCCGTCGAGGGCTGCGAGGTCCGCATCGCCGACGACGGGGAGGTGCTTGCCCGGGGCGCGATGGTCTTCCCCGGCTACCACGCGAATTCCGCCGCCACCCGCGACGCCCTGGACGACGAGGGCTGGCTGCACACCGGCGACCTGGGTGCCGTCGACGCCGACGGCTACCTCAGCATCACCGGCCGCAAGAAGGACCTGATCATCACCTCGGGCGGCAAGAACCTCACCCCGTCCCTCAGCGAATTCGCCATCCAGCGCTCGCGGTTCGTGTCCCGCGCGGTGATGGTGGGCGACAAGCGCCCCTACCCGGTGGCCCTGATCACGCTGGACGCGGAGGAGATCAGCGGCTGGGCCACAAGGGAGGGCGTGGAGCTGACCGAACCGCCGTCGCGGGACCCCCGGGTGCGCGCCCTGGTCCAGGAGGTGGTGGACGCGGCCAACGCGGAGGTCTCGCGCCCGGCCCGCATCCGTGAATTCGCGGTCCTTGACGAGGACTTCACGGTGGAGGGCGGGCTGCTCACGCCGAGCCTGAAGGTACGCAGGAGGGCGGTTGCGGAGCGGTACGCGGGAGTGGTGGCCGGTCTCTACGAGAAGGGGGACTCGTCGGCTACGCCACCCCCGCAAGCCGCAACAGCGCCGTAGTCGCCGCCGCGCCGACCACGACCACGGCGAAGGGAGCCTTCCGCCAGGCGAGCACCCCGCCCGCCAGGACGCCTATGGGCCGCGCCCACCCGGCGAACCCGTGCCCCTCGGTGAGAGCGCCGGTGGCGAGCAGCGCGACGAGCAGGACGGTGGCCCCGACGGTCAGGAGCTCCTGGACCCGGGCGGGCAGTTCGATGCGCCCGTGCAGCACAGGACCTGCGAGGCGGAAGGCGTACGTTCCTGCGGCGAGGACCAGGACGCAGGCGAGGTAGGCGTTCACGAGTCGCTCCTCGGGGTGGTGGTGGCAGGGGCGGTCGGAGCGGGGCGGCCTGCGGGGCGGCGCGGCCCGCGCCGGGCGGCGAGCAGCCCGAGCAGGGCGAGCAGCACCGGCACCCCGGCGGGCAGCACCGGCGCGGCGGCGACCGCGATGACGGCACCGGCTGCCGCGGCCCGCCGCGTCATGCTGTCGCCGCGCAGCGCGGGCAGCACCAGGGCGAGGAGGACCGCGGGGAACGCGGCGTCGAGCCCGAAGCGGGCGGTGTCGCCGAGGGCGGACCCGGCGAGGGCGCCGCCGAGGACGCTGAGGTTCCATACGGCGAACAGGCCGAGCCCGGATATCCAGAACGCGGCCTTGCGCCGCTTCTGGTCGGGCTGCGCGAGGGCGAAGGCCGCCGTCTCGTCGGTGATCAGATGCGCGCCCAGGAGCCGTGCGGCCCAGGTCCGGCCGAGGCTGTCGGCGACGGCGAGGCTGAACGCGGCGGTGCGGGAGTTGAGCAGCAGTCCGGTCGCCGCGGCGGCCACCGGACCGCCGCCCGCGACGAGGATCCCGATGGCGCTGAACTGGGCGGAGCCCGCGTACACGAGCAGCGACATCAGCACCGGCACCCAGAGGGGCAGGCCGCCTGCGACGGCGATGGCGCCGAAGGAGACACCGACGACGGCGTCGGCGAGCCAGACGAGGGCGATGTCGCGCAGGACACCGCGGGGCAGATGGGAGAGGCGCACGAAACCGTCGTTCGTTCGCTCTGGCGGGCTGTCTGTTCGGTCTGACGAACGCATACGCCGTAGGATGGGTGGAGTGGCGAGCGTTCGTCAAGCCGAACGGAATGTTCGCCACACCGAACGATTGGTGCGAGGCGAGGGAGCGAGGGGCATGACGCCGGACAGGGCGCGGGGCAGGGCGGACGAGAGCGTGGGTACGGGTGCCGGGGAGGCGCCGGGCGCCCCCACCCCCTCCCGCCTCCCCCGTGAATGGATCGCCGCCGCCCTGCGGCGCGAGCGAGTCAAGGCCGGGATCTCGCTCTCCGAGCTGGCCAAGCGGGCCGGGATCGCGAAGTCGACGCTCTCCCAGCTGGAGGCGGCCACCGGCAATCCGGGCATCGAGACGCTGTGGGCCCTCGCCGTGGCGCTCGGGGTGCCGTTCAGCGTGCTCGTGGAGTCACCGGCCCCCGCCGTGACCGTGATCCGGGCGGGGGAGGGGCCGACCGTGCACGCCGAACAGGCCTCGTACGCGGGGACGTTGCTCTCCGCGGCTCCCGCCGGAGTCCGGCGGGACATCTATCACGCGGCGGTGGAGCCGGGCAGCGTGCGTGAGTCGGATCCCCACATCCCGGGGTCCGTGGAACACCTCGTCGTCTCCACCGGGCGGCTGCTCGCCGGGCCGCGCGACGAGACGGTGGAGCTGGCCGCCGGTGACTACATGTCGTACCGGGGAGACGTCCCGCATCTGTACGAGGCGCTGGAGCCCGGCACGACCTTCGTCCTCGTGATGCAGCACGTATAGCCCCGTAAGGGGCGCGGGGAGCTGCGCGACCAGCCCCACCGGCCCGCACCGAGGTCACCCCTTGCGCGGCTTCGGTGACAGCAACTGCTCCCGCAGTGCGGTCAGTTGATGGGACGTCTCCACCGCGAGCCCCTCGTCCAGCGTCGCCAGGGAGAGAAGCAGCGCGTCCGCCACGAGCAGCGCGGTCAGCGCCTCCGTCGTGATGCCGGTAGGCGTATGCGGCGCCGTCAGGATCGCGTCCACCCGCGGCCCGTACAGCTCCGCCAGCTCGTCCGTGACCAGGACGACCCGCGCCCCCACCGCCCGCGCCCGCTCTATCAGCACCGTCAGCTCGGTCAGCGCACGCCCCGGCTGGAAGATCACCACCGCGTCGCCCTGCCGCACGGCGAGCAGGCGGTCGGCGAGGGTGAACCCGGTGTCCCCGAAGTAGCGGGCCCGGCGGCCGATCCTGCCGAGCGCCAACGCCAGGTGCCGCGCGGCGAGTTCGGACGCCGCGATACCGTAGCAGTGGATCTCCGTGGCCTGCGCGAGGAAGCCCACCGCGTCCCGCAGCGCCTCGCCCGGCGTCAGGCGCCGCGCGTGCTCGATGCGCTCCTGCGCCTCGTCGAAGACCTCGCCCCAGATGTCGTCCAGGTCCCGGCCCACGTGCGCGATGCGCTGCCGCAGACGCACCTCGGGCGGTACCGCCGACGTGAAGTCCGACGTCAGTTCCCGCTTCAGCGCGGGCAGGCCCGCGTAGCCCAGGCGCTGGAGGGCGCGCACGACCGTCGCGTTGCTGGTGCCGCTCGCCGTGCCCAGCTCCTGGGCGCTGGCGAAGAGCAGGGCCTCGACGGGCGCGCTGACCAGGTACTGGGCGACGGCCCGCTCGGACGTCGAGAGCGTCTCCCACTGGTCGCGCACCGCGGCCCGCAGCCGTGCGAGTCCCGCCCCGCCGGAGGGCCCGGCCCCCGTACCATCCTCTGAAATTTCCATTACAGCTATTGACTCTCGTGTGATGGCCGTTACTCTCCTGGCAACGCATTCCAGAAGGAGAGATTCCTGTAATCGACGTTACAGGACGGTTGACGGAACCTCTCCGCCGCGAGGAGAACAATGGCACCCCGCACCGCCCCCGCCGCCCCCGAACGCTCCGAACGCACCCTCCCGGTCATCGAGATATCCGGCACCCCCGTCGAGCGCGGCCACCAGTACGGCGAAGCCGTCCGCCCCCAGCTGCACGCCGCCCTCGCCTATTACGAGGAGGCGTTCGGCCAGTCGTCGGGCCTGACCTGGAGCCAGGTCGCCACCCGCGCCGCCCGCTGGACGGAGCCCGTCCGCGACTACGCGCCCCACCTCCTGGAGGAGATGCGCGGCATCGCCGAGGGCGCCGGCGTCGACCTCACCGACATCCTCGCCCTCAACGCCCGCGGCGAGGTCATCTACGACCGCTCCTTCGCGGACATGAAGGCCGAGCAGGCCACGGAGGAGGAGCCCGCCGAGGGCTGCACCTCCTTCGCCGCCTACGGAGAGGCCAGCGGGGACGGCCACGTCTGGGCCGGGCAGAACTGGGACTGGCGGGCCGGGGTCGCCGACACCGTCGTCATGCTGCGTATCGTCCAGCCCCCGCACCCGACCCTGATCATGCAGGTCGAGGCGGGCCAGATCGGCCGCCAGGGCGCCAACTCGGCGGGCATCGCCCTCAACGCGAACGGCCTCGGCGGGCGCTTCAACGACGCGATCGGCCTCCCGCAGACCGTCGTACGCCGCAGCGTCCTGGACCAGCACTCCATCACCGACGCCCTCGAAGTGCTCTGCCGCACCCGCGCGCACATCGCGTCCAACGCCCTGCTCACCTGCCGCGAGGGCTTCGCCGTCGACCTGGAGACGACGCCCGCCGGGCACGGCTGGATGTACCCCACGGACGGCCTCCTCGTCCACGGAAACCACTACCAGGCGGGCATCCCGGCCGCGATCGCCGCCGACTACCGGCCCATGTCGTCGGACTCGCTCGTCCGCGTCCCCCGCGCCGAACAGGGCCTGGGGGCCCTGCGCTCCTCCACCGGCGCCGACGAGTCCCGCAAGCTGATCAAGCAGGCCATGTCCGACCACCTCGGCCACCCCGAGTCGCTCTGCACCCACCCCGACCCGCGCAAGCCCGAGGTCAAGCACTGGATGACGCTCGTCTCCTCCTGCGTGGACCTGACCAGCGGCGATTACCACGTCACCGCGGGCACCCCCTGCGACCGCGACTACCAGCACATGCCCTGGAACCTCTACGACGGCCCGTACGGAGACAACAGATGACCAGGACCAGCACGAGCAGGGGGCAGGGGCGCCGGGCGGCGGTCGCGGGTCTCGCGGCGGTGGCCACGCTCCTCACCGCGGCAGGATGCAGCGGCGCCGACACGGCCGCGACCGGCGGCGAGCCCGCCGACGCCGCCAAGCTGAAGCTGACCGCGACGACCGCCGCCGCCAAGGGCACGCTGGACAAGGCGAACTGGCTCCTGGAGGACGAGCCGGACTCCCTCGACCTCGACACCCAGGGCACCAGCGCGGGCCGCGTCGTCCTCACGAACGTCTGCGAGCGGCTGTACCAACTCCAGCCCGACATGACGACGAAGCCCTTCCTCGCCGAGAAGGCACAGACACCCGACGACAAGACCCTCGTCCTGAGCGTCCGGGACGGCGTCACCTTCCACGACGGCTCGAAGCTCACCGCCGACGACGTGCTGTGGTCCCTGAAGCGGCACGCCGACCCGGACATGGAGCAGGCCGACGAGTTCGGCAACGTCAAGTCCATGAAGAAGACGGGCGACCGCGAGATCACCATCCGCTTCAAGTCCCCCGACGCCCTCTTCACCAAGGCGCTCGCGGGCGACGCGGGCATCGTCTGGAACAAGGAGCAAGTGACCGCCGCCGGAAAGGACTTCGGCACTCCGGGCCAGGGCGACGCGTGCAGCGGACCGTACGAGCTGAAGGGCTGGAAGTCCGGTGACTCGATCACCATCGGGGCGTACGACGGCTACTGGGGCAAGAAGCCGCTGACCCGGCAGGTCGTCTTCCGCTGGGCCTCCGACAGCGCGCTGGTCAACGCCCTCAAGACGGGCGCCGCCGACGGGACGTACGCGGAGTCCCCGAACACCGCGTCCGCCCTGCGCACCAGCAAGGGCCTCGACCAGCACTACGGCCCCTCCACGGCGTCGCTCGTCCTCATCCCGACGGCCCGCGGCGGCCTGAAGGACCCGCAGATCCGACGGGCGCTGTCCCTCGCGATCGACCGCACGGGCATCGCCAGGTCGGGCTACGGCGGGCTCGTCCAGCCGTGGGCCACACCGGTCGGCTCCGGCGCCTGGGGATACGAGAAGCCGGAGTTCGAGGCGGCCCAGAAGAAGCTGTCCGCCGCGGCGCCCGCCACCCCCACCGCCGACGACCTGGCCAAGGCCAAGGAGCTGGTGAAGGAGGCGGGCGCGCCGACGGACCCCGTCGTGATCGGCACGGACAGCAGCCAGGGCAGGACGGTCGTCGCGAACGCGGTGCGCTCCGCGCTCCAGCGGATCGGCCTCAAGGGCCAGATCAAGACGGTGCCCACGGCCCAGTTCGAGGAGTTCTACAGCGACCCGGCCGCGCGGTCCGACATCGACGTGCTGGTCGGCGACTGGTACATCTCCAAGGCCGACCCCATGGGTTTCTACGACAACGGCCTCTCCGACTCGTCCAACAACTGGGTCGGCTTCAAGGACGCGACGTACGACAAGTTGGTCCACCGGGCGCTGAGCACCCTGGACGACGCGAAGCGGGCCGAGCTCGCGATCGACGTACAGAAGCGGTTCGTGGACGCGGGTGTCTGGATCTCGGTCGCGCAGGTCCCCACGGCCCTGGTCATCAGCGACAAGCTGACGGGCCCGCCCGCATCGCAGGCCTACCTCTACTACCCGTGGGCGGCCCAGCTCGGTCCCAAGACAGCGAAGGGCAAGGTGAGTTGAGAGATGCTCGCCCGAATCTCGCGACGCCTCGCGGGCCTGGTCGCCACCCTCTTCGCCGCCTCGTTCGTCATCTTCGCCGCCGTGTACGCGGCGCCCGGTGACCCGGCGGTGTTCCTCGCGGGCGGCAGGGACAAACTGACACCCGAACGCCTTGCCCAGGTGCGTGCGCAGTACCACCTGGACGAGCCGCTGGTGGTCCAGTACGGCCGGTGGCTGTGGGACTGCGTCCACTTCGACCTGGGGCGCTCCTTCAAGTACAGCGACCAGGTGGCCGACCTGGTGACGGCCCGCTTCCCCACCACCCTCCAACTCGTCGCCTACGCCACGGTGTTGTTCGTCGTCCTGGGCGTGGGGGCCGGAATCCTGGCCGCCGTGAAGCGCTCGACGTGGATCGACTCGGCGGTGGTGGGCGGAACGACGCTCGCGGCCTCGGTGCCTTCGTTCGTGGCGGCCATCGCGCTCGTCTCGCTCTTCGGGGTGCAGCTGGGCTGGTTCCCGGTCTCCGGATCGGGGGAGGGCTTCGGCGGAACGCTGCACCATCTGACCCTGCCCGCCCTGTCGTTGGCGCTCGGAGCACTCGCCATCATCAGCCGGGTCACGCGCCAGGCGATGGCGGACGCCGCCGCGTCCGACCACGTGGAGGCGGCACGCGTGTCGGGCGTCCCGGAACGGGACATCATCCGGCGGCACGTCCTGCGCAACGCGCTCGGCCCGATCATCACGATGTGCGGACTCGTCATGGCGGGAATGCTGGCCGGCACGGTGGTCGTGGAGACGGCGTTCGGCATCAGCGGCATCGGCTCGCTCCTCGTGGGCGCGATCAATACACATGACTTCCCGGTGGCGCAGGCGGTCCTGCTGCTCATGGTCACCGGCTACATCGTGGTGACGACGCTGGTGGACGTGGTGCATCCACTCCTCGACCCGCGCGTGAAGGAGGCACGTTCCTGATGGCTTCTACTTCTGCTTCCCCTGCCACTGCCGTGGCGCTCGCGCCCTTGACCGTACGCAACCGTCGCCCCGTCGGGGTGATGGTGGCCGGCGGCCTGCTCGCCCTCGTCGTCCTGGCAGCGGTGTTCGCACCGCTCCTCGCGCCCTACGCCCCGGACGCGATCGACCTCTCGGCCTCACTGGTCGGGACGTCGGGCGACCACCTCCTCGGCACGGACTCGTCCGGCCAGGACCTGCTGTCCCGCGCCCTGTACGGAACCCGCACGAGCCTGATCGCACCGATCCTGCTCCTGGCCGTCGCGGCCGTCCTCGGCGTCACGCTCGGGGTGCTCGCCGCCTGGCGCGGCGGCTGGGTGGACGCACTGGTCTCACGGCTCACGGACGTGATGTACGCGTTCCCGGGCCTGTTGTTCACCGTCCTGATCATCGCCGTCTTCGGCGCGGGAATGACGACGTCAGTGCTGGCCCTCGGCCTCGCTTTCACGCCCACGATCGCCAAGTACGTCCGCTCGCTGGCCCTTTCGGAGGCCCGCAAGCCGTACGTCGACGCCTACCGGGTGCAGGGCATGGGCGGCGCGCGGATCTGCGTGGCGCACCTGGTGCCGAACCTGGGCCGCGCGATCCTGGGCTACCTGGTGGTCCTCTTCGGAGAGGCGCTGATGTCACTGGCGACGCTCTCCTACCTGGGCTTCGGCGCCCAGCCCCCGTCCTCCGACTGGGGCTTGATGGTCCAGGAGGGGCAGGCCGCGGTGGTCCAGGGCGCACTGCTCCCGGCCCTCGTCCCCGGCACGGCCATCGCACTGGTCGTCGTGTCCTTCAACGTGGTCGGGGTCTGGGCCGCCGACCGGCTAGGGAGGCAGTGACCATGCTGCTGGAGATCGAAGACCTCACCTTGCGGATACCGGGCGCGGCCCGGCCGCTCCTCGACTCGGTGTCCCTCACCGTGCGCCCCGGCGAAGTCGTGGGCCTGGTCGGCGAGTCGGGCTCGGGCAAATCGACGACGGCGAAGGCGGCCCTGGGCCTGCTTCCCGCAGGGTCGGTCACGTCAGGCACAGTCCGGGTGAACGGCACCGAAGTCCTGACCCTCACCGGCGAGGCCCTGCGGACGCACCGCGCGCGGACGGTGGCCATGGTCCACCAGGACCCCCGCGCGGCCCTCAACCCGGTGCGCCGCATCGGCGACTTCCTGGTCGAGAGGGGAGCGACGCGCGAGCACGCGGTCGAACTCCTCGACTCCGTCGGCCTCTCCGACCCCGAACACCGCGTACGCCAGCGCCCGCACGAACTCTCCGGCGGCATGCTGCAACGCGTGGTCATCGCGGGCGCGCTCGCGGCGGACCCGAGCCTGCTCCTCGCGGACGAGGCGACCAGCGCCCTCGACGTCACGACGCAGGCGGAGATCCTGGCCCTCCTGCGCCAACTCCGCTCCACCCGGGACCTCGGCCTCCTCTTCATCACGCACGACCTGCACCTGGCGGCCGCGTACTGCGACCGCGTGTACGTCATGTACGCGGGCCGGGTGGTGGAAGAGCGCTCGGCGAAGGCGCTGTTCGGATCACCGGCACACCCCTACACCCGGGGCCTGCTCTCCTGCTCGCCCACCCTGGGCGACACGACCCACACCCTCCACCCGATCCCGGGCCGCCCGCCGTCCCTGTCGGACACGTTCGGGGGCTGCCCGTTCGTGTCGCGGTGCGGGGAGGCGGAGGAGTCCTGCGAGACGTGGACGCCGGAGCAGTTCGCGCTGGACGACGGCGGAACGGTCGCCTGTGCTGTTGTGGGCAGGCGTTCCGCAGGGCGGAGCCCGAGTACCGACACAACTGAGGTGAGCCACTGATGCCGACCAAGGACCTGCTGTCGGTGGATGGCCTCAGCAAGAGCTACCCCCTGCCGGGCGGCGGCCGCCATCAGGCAGCCGAGAACGTGACGTTCACTGTCCAACCGGGAGGATCCATAGGCATAGTGGGCGAATCGGGCTCAGGCAAGACGACAGTCGCCCGCATGCTGGTGGGCCTGGCCCGCCAGGACACCGGCACGGTGACGGTGAACGGCCGCCCCCGCGAAGCCCGCACCCCCCGAAAGCGCACCGCACGCCTGGCCAGGGCCAAGGAGATCCAGATGGTCTTCCAGGACCCCTACCTCTCCCTGGATCCCCGCCTCACCTCCACCCAGTGCCTGAGCACGGCCCTGCGCCTGCACGGCAGGGACGAGAAGTCGGCGGCAGGGCTCCTGGACCAGGTCGGCCTCGGCACCCGAGAGGCAGGCGTCCGCCCCCGCGAACTCTCCGGCGGTCAGCGCCAGCGCCTGGCCATCGCGCGGGCACTGGCGGTGGACCCCCAAGTCCTCGTCCTGGACGAGGCGGTGGCGGCACTGGACGTGTCGATCCAGGCCCAGATCCTCCAGTTGCTCGGCGAGATCCGCCGGGACACAGGGGTGGCCCTGGTCTTCGTCAGCCACGACCTGGCCGTCGTCCAGCACATCACCGACGAGGTCCTGGTGATGCGCCGGGGCAAGGTGGTGGAACAGGGCCCGACGGACCGGGTCCTGGCGGCGCCGGAGAACCCGTACACAACCCTGCTCCTGGCCTCGGTGCCGAGAGAGGGCTGGAACCCCGGGGCAGTGGCGAGCAGCGCCCGATAGGAGGGCGCCCCGATAGGGGCGCGGGGAACTGCGCGCCCAGCCACAACACACCCGCAGAAGAACCCAAAGCCCCCGTCCAAGGCCCCCAGGCCAGAAAAAGGCAGGAGCCCCGCCAATCCGCTTGCGCGGAGAGGCAGGGCTCCTTGGGTACTGCTATCCATGTCCGGATCAAGTCACCGGAACTGTCACACGCCCCATTCGCATGGGGCGCCCCACTACATGGGGGTGACGTTCTCCGCCTGCGGACCCTTCGGGCCCTGCGTGACGTCGAAGTTCACGGCCTGGTTCTCCTCAAGGGAGCGGAAGCCGTTCGCGTTGATCGCGGAGTAGTGGACGAAGACGTCGGGGCCTCCGCCTTCCTGGGCGATGAATCCAAAGCCCTTTTCGGCGTTGAACCACTTCACGGTTCCGGTAGCCATAAGCCCTCCTTGGGCCAAAGGGTTGCCCTGCTCCAGAACCTGCGATTGTTGAAACAACTGCATAAGTCTGAAAACGACGAGAGCCCGCGGGTCACATGCTCCGCAGGCTCTGTACTGCAAGGGAAACCAAACTGCAACTTGCGGCGAGCTTAGCACGCAGGCAGCCGAAAGCAATAGGGGGCAAGATCACGTCACCCGGATGTTTGACGGACCCCCCAGAGGGGTTGACGGACCAGGTCCGAAGCTCTTGACAAAGGCGGGATCGGGGCCCCGCTTTCTGCACCGTACCGCAAGGGGGCTAGCCTCCCCGATGTGGACAATTCTCCCGTTGACGCCATCGCCGGGGTGGGCTCCGATCAGCTCCCCGGCCCCCGTCGCACCCCCCGGCCGCGCGTCGGTCACATTCAGTTCCTGAACTGCATGCCTCTGTACTGGGGGCTCGCGCGGACCGGAACGCTGCTCGACTTCGAGCTCACGAAGGACACCCCTGAGAAGCTCAGTGAGCAGCTGGTGCGGGGCGATCTCGATATCGCACCCGTCACCCTCGTCGAGTTCCTCAAGAACGCCGACGATCTCGTCGCCTTCCCGAATCTGGCGGTCGGCTGCGACGGCCCGGTGATGTCCTGCGTGATCGTCTCGCAGGTCCCCCTCGACCAGCTGGACGGCGCCAGGGTCGCGCTCGGCTCGACCTCGCGCACCTCCGTGCGCCTGGCGCAGCTCCTTCTCGCCGAGCGCCACGGCGTGCGGCCCGACTACTACACGTGTCCGCCGGACCTCGGCGTGATGATGCAGGAGGCGGACGCCGCCGTGCTCATCGGGGACGCGGCGCTGCGGGCGAACCTGATCGACGGGCCACGGCTCGGTCTGGACGTGTACGACCTGGGCCAGATGTGGAAGGACTGGACGGGCCTGCCGTTCGTCTTCGCCGTCTGGGCCGCCCGGCGCGACTACGTGGAGCGCGAGCCCGACGTCGTGGACGCGGTGCACAAGGCGTTCCTCGCCTCGCGCGACCTCTCCTTGGAGGAGGTCGGCAAGGTGTCCGAGCAGGCGGCGCGCTGGGAGGCCTTCGACGCGGGGGTCCTTGAGCGCTACTTCACGACGCTGGACTTCCGGTTCGGGAGCGCGCAGTTGGAGGGCGTGGCGGAGTTCGCGCGCCGGGTGGGGGAGACGACGGGCTTCCCGGCGGACGTGCGGGTGGAACTGCTGGGTTCGCAGCCGTAGTACGCGGTGGGGCACGCCAGAACCACGGGGCGTGCCCGAGGACTACCCTGAGCTGCAGACAATGCGGCGGCCCGGGTGGTCGCGGCCGTGCGGCGCGTCCGGGGGAGGCCTTCGTCATGCACCCGCTCGATCCCGGCGAACCGACCAGCGTCGGGCCCTACCGGCTCCTTGGCCGCCTTGGCTCGGGCGGTATGGGCAGGGTCTATCTGGGGCGCAGTTCGGGCGGCCGTACGGTCGCGGTGAAGGTCGTCCATCCGCACTTCGCGCTCGACGAGGAGTTCCGCGCCCGCTTCCGGCGCGAGGTGGACGCGGCGCGGCGGGTGGGCGGCGACTGGACGGCGCCGGTCCTGGACGCGGATCCGGAGGGGCCGGTGCCGTGGGTGGCCACGGGCTACGCGGCGGGACCCTCCCTGGCCGACGCGGTACGCGACGCGCCCCCTCTCCCCGCGCATTCCGTACGCGTGCTGGTCGCGGGCCTGGCCGAGGCGCTGACGCACGTGCACGGCCTCGGCCTGGTCCACCGCGACGTCAAGCCGTCGAACGTCATGCTCACGATGGACGGCCCGCGGCTCATCGACTTCGGCATCGCACGGGCGACGGACGGCACGGCCTCGCTCACCTCGACCGGCGTCTCCGTCGGCTCGCCCGGCTACATGTCGCCGGAGCAGATCCTCGGCAAGGGGGTGGCCGGTTCGGCGGACGTCTTCTCGCTGGGGGCCGTACTCGTCTTCGCGGCCACGGGGGCTTCGCCGTTCCCGGGTGACTCGTCGGCCTCGCTCCTCTACAAGGTCGTACACGAAGAGCCCGTACTGGGCGCGCTGGAGGGCGATCTGCGCGACCTGGCGAGGGAGTGCCTGACCAAGGACCCTGCCGCGCGCCCCACTCCGGACCAGATCGCGAGCCGACTCGCGCCCTCGGGCGCGGACGCGCTCGTGGCGGCAGGGTGGCTGCCGGGCCCGCTGGTGGAGCGGGTCAGCCGGAGTGCGGTGCGGATCCTGGACCTGGAGACGGACGGGGCGGGGGTCGCGGAACAGCCGTCGGGCCCGGTGCCGTTCGGCACGTCGATGGTGGGCGGGGCATCGGCGGTACGCGAAGCGCCACAGGGGAACGGGACCTTCGGCCCCCCTGACCCTTCCTACGCACCGATCCCAGCCGCGTACGTCCCCACGCAGACGTCAGGCCGATCGGATCCGCCCGGCCGCGTGAGCGTCTCGGTCGCGGCAACGTCCACGCCGAGCGGGGCAGACGGCAAGGGCCGCAAGGTCAGCTGCACGCTCGTGCTCGGCATCGCGGGCGCGCTGGCGGCGGTGACGCTCGGCTCGGTCTTCGTGCTGGGACAGTTCCGGGGGGACGACAACGCGTCGAGCGACGCACAGAAGCAGCCCCCGGCCGCGACGGCAAGCGATCAGCCGTCGGGCGCCGGCAAGGTGCCCGCCTCCTACCGCGGTACGTGGGAGGGCCAGGCGGTGGCGGCGAACGGCGCCGTCCCGATGGGCACGTTCAGACTCAAGGTCGAACAGGGCAAGGTGGGCGACCGCTTCGCGGTCATGACACAGACGGACCAACTGGGCGGAGTCTGCGCGGTGGACCTGGTCCTGAAGTCGGTGTCGAAGAAGGAGATCGTGGCCGAGGGGAAGGGGCAGGCGAAGAGTGCCGCGCAGTGCACCAAGAACACCCACACGGTCCGGCTGCGCCCGAAGGGCGACGCCCTGCTGTACCTCTCCGAGAACGCGAAATCAGGCAACCCCGAAGCGACCCTCTCCCGCGTGGACTGACAACCCGCAGTCGGCCCCGCACCGCCCGCCGCTCATTCGTTGCCGGAGGCCACCCGCCGCCGGTACACCCCGTACAGCCATCCACCCGCCACCACACCCAGCACCGTCGCCCCCAGCCCCACCACCCACACGTACGGATAGTTCAGGCTGACCCAGCAGTACTCGCCGCCGGAGTGGCAGTACCCGCTCCGGCTGCTCCCCTTGGGGCGGATCGTGTGCATGGCGATGGAGAGGATGAGGACGCAGGCGCCGATGCCGGGCAGCGCCGCAGCCGCCCATCCCGCCGAGCGGGGCTTGTCCTGCTTCCAGTTGATGTACCGCAACGGCAACGCCACCAGCGCGCCCGCGACCGGCAGAAGCAGCCCGGCCGTGACCGCGAAGCCGTATCCCTCGCCCGGCCAGCCCGGCGCGAGGTCGCGCCACATCTCACCGGCCCAGGCGTAGGGGCCGAGGACGAGGCCTGCGGCCGCAACGCCTCCGATGAGCAGGACCAGACAGGCGAACCCGGCCTTCCCCCAGCGGCTTCCCTGCGCCCGTTGCGACTGGGGCTGCCGCTGCCGTTGCCCCTTCGACGCGCGGGCGGCGCTCCGACCTGGCCTCACATCGGCGTAGTAACGGTGACCGGCTCCCCGCTGCCCGTGTACAGCAGGCCCTTGCCCGGTGCGATCGGGCCGCCGACCATGCTTCGCGTGGTCCGGATGCCGATCAGTTCGCCGCTCGACGAGTCCTGCGGCGAGAGCAGGATTCCGCGCCGTCCCTTCTTCGCCTCCACCTGCCAGCCGGAGAAGCCGCCGCACACCTCCTCCTCGTCGCCACCGATGATCAGCCCGAGGCCCCGCTCGGAGCCCCGCTGCACGAGGCGCTTGAACTCGCGTTCCGCGTCGCAGTCCTCCAAGACCTCACCGTCGTCGATGATCCACACGATCGGCTCCTCGGGCGTCGCCGACTCGACGGCCTCCTTGAAGTCGTCGCTCTCGATGTCGTCGTCCTTGAAGACCTTCAGGACGCCTTCCTGACCTTCGAGTTCACGCAGCGGCGAAGGCCGCGGGGCGGCGATGATCAGGCGTACTCCCTGCGTCAGATAGGACCGCGCCAGGTTCATCAGCGTCGTACTGCGGCCCGACTTCGCGGGGCCCGCCACCACGAACGTGGGCACGCCCTGCGCCAGGTCAGGACCGAAGCCCATGATGTCGTCGCCTCCGATGCCCGCGAGGGCCCACAGCTTGGAGCGCGATGCGTCGGGGTCCCGCATCTCCCACGCGTCGGCGAAGTTGATCCGGCTCGGCAGGCTGTCCACGCGGAACGGCTTGCGCGAGCGCGGCACGTCCGCGTCCCGCACCGCCGCCGCCTCGCCGATCTCGGAGATCGCCGCGGCCTGGCCCTGACCCGTGGAGTCCTCGGCGAGCAGCGCGAACTGAGTCTCCGTGCCGTGCTCGTTCTTGAAGCCGCGGCCCGGCGGGATCTCCTCCGGCACCTTGCGCGCGTTCATGCCGAGCATCGAGAAGTCGGAGCGGTCGGCGAGCCGCAGGCCGTACTTGTCCTCGGTCAGGGATGCCATGCGGCCGATGAGGACCTGGCGGTCACCGGTGATGACCAGGTGGATGCCGACGCTCGCGCCTTCACGCATCATCGCCTGGAGCTCGTCGGTCAGCTCGCCGTGGTCGTACTCGCCGAGGGTCGGCAGCCAGCCCTCCCAGCGGTCGAGCAGCACGACGATGTGCGCGAGCCGCTCCTCCTCGGGCACCGCGGCCCGCTGCTCGCCGATGTCGGCGAAGCCCTTGTCGGCCAACAGGTCCTGGCGGCGCGTCAGTTCACCCTTGAGGCGGGTGACGAGGCGCACCGCGCGCTCCGTCTGGTTACGGCTGACGACGGCGCCGCAGTGCGGAAGCCGGGTCAGCGCGTTGAGCGCGCCGTTGCCGCAGTCGATGCCGTAGAGGTGCACGTCGGCCGACGAGTGCGTACGGGCGATGGAGCCCGCGAGCGTACGCAGGATCTGCGAGCGGCCACTGCGCGGGGCGCCGCCGATGAGCAGATGCCCGAAGGTCTCGAAGTTGACCACGACCGGGCGGCGCGCCTGGTCGGAGGGGATGTCCTCGAGGCCGAACGGAGCGGGGGCCAGCGAGCCCGGCTTGTCACTCCCGGGCGGCAGCGGGATCTCGTCGAGCTGCAGCGTCTCGGAGAGCGCGGGCAGCCACGGGCTGTGCTGGGCGGGAATGCCCATCGTCGTGTTCGCGTCGCGGACGGCGTCCACGAGGACCTTGAGGTCGGTGATCTCCTCCTCCTCGCGCGCCTCGGCCTTGGGCTTCACCAGGGCGGCACGGCCCAGGTCCTCCCACCCGAGCGGACCCGCCCACGGCGCGAGCAGCGCCGGGTCGGTGGCGCCGGGCCTGCGGCCACCGACACGCCCCGACTGGAAGGGGACGAGGGAGGCGTGACCGAGGCGGACGTAGGCGCGGCCCGGCGTGCTCTTGGCGATGTGCCCGGCCTCGGGGGAGTCGATGACGTCGCTGGACTCCGCGCCGTCCGTCACACGCAGGGCGATACGGAGGTTGGTGTTGGCCCGGATCTCCGGGGACACGACACCGCTCGGGCGCTGGGTGGCGAGCAGCAGGTGGATGCCGAGCGAACGGCCTCGCTGGGCGATGTTCACGAGCCCCGTCACGAAGTCGGGCAGGTCACGCACCATCGAGGCGAACTCGTCGATGACGATGAGGAGCCGGGGCACGGGCGGGTGCGAGGGATCACGGCGTACGAGGTCCTGGTAGTCCTCGATGTCCTTGGCGTCGGCGGCGGCGAGGATGTGCTCGCGCCGCTTCAGCTCGGCGCCGAGCGATTCCAGCGCGCGCTCGACGAGGTGCGCGTCGAGGTCGGTGACCATGCCGACGGTGTGCGGCAGCTTCACACAGTCCTTGAACGCGGATCCACCCTTGTAGTCCACGAGCACGAAGGTCATGTTCTCGGGGGTGTTGGCGACGGCGAGCGCCGCCACGATGGTCTGAAGCAGCTCCGACTTACCGGAACCGGTCGTACCGGCGATCAGGCCGTGCGGCCCGTCCCGCCGCATGTCGATGCCGAAGGGCCCGTCGTACGACTCACCGATGACGGCCATCGTCGACTGGCCGCCCATCTGCCAGCGCGCGGTGATCTGGTCGGCCGTCGGCGGCTCCAGCTGGAGCACGTCGAGCAGCCGGCTGGAGCCGGGCAGCGCCGAGTCCTCGGTCTCGCCGCTGATGTCGCGCAGCGGCGAGAGGGCGCGGGCGAGCCGCCCGCACCAGGCGGGGGACACGAAGTCGGGCCGTACGGAGCGGATGCGGGCGGCGCCCGTCTGCTCGACGCGCAGCCGCAGTTCGAGGGGCTTCTCGGCGCCTTCCTCGCTGTCGTCGGCCTCGGTGGAGTGCCAGGCCTGGAAGGAGGGGAAGCCGCCGGGCGCGGGCGGTGCGGGCGTCTGGCCGCCGGGCGCGGGCCGGGCCGGCAGGCTGATCTCCTCGGGCCGCGGCTCGGCGATCACGATGGCCTGGCACTCACCGGGCAGGAACCGCTCCTCGGCGTCGAGGCAGAGCGCGAACATGGACACGGAGGGCCCTTCGCGCAGCAGCTTCACCACACCGGGCATGGACCGCAGGCGCCGCGAACCGTCCCAGATGACCACGATGTCGGGGTCGCCGAAGGAGGCACCGCCCTGCCGGTTGTTGTTCTCCTTGGCGGCCTTCTGGCGTGCGGCGAGGATCTGGGTCAGCTCACCGATGCGGGAGCCGACGGTCTCGGCGTCCGTCCCGATCAGTACGTTGGCGTCCTGCGCCCCCGCGGGCCGCGAGTGCGGCAGCCAGCGCGTCCAGTCCCAGGTCTCGCGTGCGGAGTTCTCGGTCAGTACGTAGAACTGGACGTCAAGGGGGCTGTGCAGCACGGAGGACTGCGCGACCGCCCAGCGGCCGAGCGCCTGCGCGGAGTCGCCGGGCCCGGCTATGCCGATGACGCCGAGCTTGCGCAGCGAGAGCGCGACGGGCGCGTCCTCGATCTTCCAGGTGACCTCGCGCTTGTGGTCGTCCTGCTCGGGGTCGTCGAGCACGACCTCGGAGTCGAGCCGCCCGGTGCCGACGCGCAGCAGCAGATGGTCCTCGTCGGTACGCCGCCGCTCCCACAGCCGCGTACGGGGACCCGTGCTCAGGGAGAGGATCCCGGCCGGGCTGAGGATGGCCTGCCGCTTGTCGAGCCGCTCGGCGACGAGGGCTTCCTGGGCGTCCTTCTCGATCCGCTCCTTGTGTTCGTTGTACTCCTTGACCTGCTTGGCATGGGACTTGCGCCCGTGCTTCTTGTCCATGAAGTAGTTGCCGAACAGGATGAGCGGGCTGAGCGCCGCCATGATCAGGTAGTACCAGCGCTGGAAGATCATCACCGATACGAGCGCACCGACGAGCGGCGTGAGCGCCATCAGCCAGGGCAGCGGCCGGGCCTCGAAATCACGTACCGGATTGGGCAGCTTGAATTTGGTCTGCCGCTCGGGCGGACGCAGTCGGGGAGGCCGGTTGTAATCAAGCCCCGTGCCGTCCTCCGACCATTTCAGAGCGGCATTGGGCGGGGCATAGCGGTCGAGTTCGAGAAGGGTATTGCCGATGGCGATCTGAGCGCCGAGCGGCCACTCTCCCTTGTCGCGCTTTTCCCCTCCCTTGCCGCTGCGATTCCCCTTATCGGCCTTATTCCTCTTGCTCCCCTTCTTACCCTTCCTGCCCTTCTTGCCTTCCTCGTCCGTCTCGTCCTTTTCGCTCTCCTCGACTTCACCGAACGGCTTGCCTTCGAGAGATACGCCGTCTATATCCCCATGTACGGCGACTTGGCAGGTGCCATCGGTTGCAACTGACAATGTCAGTGCGCGCGCGGGCAGTTCCGGGTCGTCGATGCGGATGTACGAGGCGGGTCCGCTGCCGATGTCGTAGCGCCCGATCCCGAGCCGGTGCACGGCGCCTGCCACGGGCCCGCCCGCGACGCGCAGCTCGACCAGACCGGTGGGCTCACCGGGCAGGCACCCGGCGGGGTCGTGCAGGCTGACGACGGCGCCCTCGCGCAGCGGCGACGTCCCGATGGTCGCGGCGGCGTCGATGGGATAGCCGTCCACGAAGACGATCGGCGCCCCGCCCTGACCTGGGCCCGGCTGCAGTTGATGCCCGCCGATGGGGATGATCTGTGCGTCGCCGCCGCCGTACCCCACATGGGAGGCCAGCTCCTTGGCGATGTCCCCCACGGAGGACTCAGGATCGGCGTCGAGCACGACGTCGGCGTTGGCGCCGCCGAGCGGATCGACGACGGTCAGAGTCAGGCGCACGATCGTCCTCCCCTTCAGCCCTTCGCGACCGCTTCCGGAAGGCGGTCACATGGGCTGGTCCACAGTGCCTGTGAGGCTGTCCACAGTTCCTGTGACGATAGCCGCTCCACCCTTCCCGCAGGCAACGGGCTGTGCACGAGCTCATAGCAGAGCTGTGACTCAACCGGGGTGTGCTCACTTCTGCCCCACCCGTAAGCTGCTGACTCAAGAGCGGAAGATCGTACGAGTGGTCACACGGCCTTCGAGCGGCCCGCACTGAGGAGCCAAGGGGGATGGCCCTGCGGCGAGTTGGATTGGATGTGAAGCCACATGGCCAAAGACGCTGATATCACATATGAGGAGATGCG
The DNA here is from genome assembly GCF_040643025.1 of Streptomyces sp. NPDC047525. Classification (NCBI taxonomy): domain Bacteria; kingdom Bacillati; phylum Actinomycetota; class Actinomycetes; order Kitasatosporales; family Streptomycetaceae; genus Streptomyces; species Streptomyces sp. NPDC047525. Next base: position 100,635 of record NZ_JBEYTL010000015.1, on the reverse strand, counting down.
GACCGCGGCGGGCAAGCTGAACGACGCCAAGGACAAGATCGATGAGAAGCTCGACGCTCTCGAGCGCTTCATCGAGAACCTGGTGAAGAACGGCTACACGACTCGCAAGGGTTCGCAGGCCTTCGAGGACTCCTTCAAGGAGTTCAAGAAGGGCGCCAAGGACACCATCGAGGGCCTCACGGGCATGGGCAAGTTCCTGACCAGCGCCGCGAAGGCGTACGAGGACCTGGACGACGACCTCGCGAGGGGCGTCAAGGGCAAGTAGTCACGCCCTTGAACTGGTGAAGCATTCCGGTGCGGTGAACTTCCACGAGGTGGCGGTTCACCGCACCGGGCCGGTGACTTCGCGGACAACGGGAAGCTGAGCCGCCCCGCCAACGGCTGACGGCAGGTCCCTGTGCGCTATGTGTCGAGGTTGACGAAGAGACTCCTGGCGAAGTCGTCGAACTCGTCGATGTTCGACGTGATCCACCCGATGTCCTCACCGAGGGTTCGCACGATCACATCGATGCCGAGAGACTCGATGCGCCAGGCGTAGTTCACCGAGCAGCACATCGCATTGGCCTTGGCTGCGACGAAGAAGCGGATCGAGCGCATGCCCCGCCCCAGGCGCGCGGTGTCGAAGTCGATGACCTCGGGGTCCTGGGCAGCCCCCGGCTCGTTCTTCTGGACGAGCTCCTCCAGCTTCGAGTCGACGTCCCCCTCGCTCGGTCCCGCATGCACGAGAAAAGTGAGGAACTCCCGGCGAGGGTCCGGAACGTAGAGGAAGATCTGGTGCACCGGAATGGTGCGGGGGATCAGCTCGGCCGCGGAGTCCAGCTCGAAGGCCAGCATCTTGACCTTCTTCTTGTCGACCGGTTCATCGTCGACGAGTGACCAGAGCAGTTCCGATGTGCGGCGGGCCCACTTCTTGCGCTCCCGCGCGGCCCCCCGTCCTTCGCCGAGAACGGGCATGGCGGGCCAGACGGTGGCGTCGCTGTCCGAGTCGAGGGAGAAGGTGACGGTCACTCGGTCCTCCAGCGGAACGTGGTCATGACGGCGTCGAAGAGTTCGACGAGGACTTCGGTGACGTCGCCTGCGGGGTCTCCGTCACCGATGGTGCTGAAACTGACGACGACCCAGCCGGAATCCGCACCGGAGGACGGTACTTGCACGATGTAGTCGACATGCTTCGACGGCGCTTCGGCGCCCTTCTCCGGGTCTGCGTCCACCGTCCGTTCCTTGCGTACGGCCGCCGAGCCCGCCACCTCCACGGATTCGACGTCCGTGGAATCGGTGAGCAACTGCGTCAGTACGTCCTGCCGGTCGGCTCCGTCGCGCAGCACGGTGTCCACCTTGGCGACGATGATGGAAGCGGCGATGAGAAGCCCGTGCATCGGCTCCACGGGAAGGTAGAGGTCCACACCGCCCCGTCGCTGTGCTTCCTTGACCGAGGAGTTCAGCCGTCGGTACAGCTCCAGACGCGCCTTTGTCACCTTGTCCCTGGGCAGATCGCCAGAGATCCTCTCGGCAGCCTCGTCGACGATCTCCTTGACCGCCTCCTCGGTGCCTTCCCTCAGCGGGATTCTCGTCCACCCCGGCGGAATGATGAGGGTGTAGCCACATGCGTTTCTGGTGTCAGCCGGCGGCATCGCGGTGGCTCCTTCGATTGTGCGCCGCATAGGCGAGCGTGACGGCAGCGGGCAACAGAGGCGCGACGAGTACCGCGGGAATGTGGTGCATCAGCAGAAGCAGCGGGGCGAGCTGTGCAAGGCCACCGCCTGCGAAGTAGCGGACGAATTCCTTGCGCCATCTGCCTTGGTTGTGGAGGACGACGACGCCGGCGGACAGGGCGGCGACAGCCAGCAACGGCAGAACCTGCCCCGGGACACGGAAGACACCACTGAGTGATTTCGGGATGGCCTCGGACGAGATGAGGACTCCGCCGACAATGGCGATGACAAGAAAGGCGAGCGGGGTCACGATGGCGATCCGCGCATTCCTGATCACCACTCGGTCCTCGGGCGAGAGGCTACTCACCGCACCGACCGTTCTGTTGTCCACCATGTGAGGGGCTCCTGGTTCCTTGCGTCTTTCCTTACGACATGGCCTGCTGCTGCTGCGCGTGTTCACCAGACGGACGTTGCCTGCCTCACGCCGTGGCTGGCCTTGAAGTCGTTGTAGCCCTCCCAGCTGGGCTTGTGCGGAAGGCCGAGGCCGTCGCTCGCGGCGTTCAAGGTGTCATTGTCACCCAGCAGTTTGTCGCCCCAGTCGACGGCCGTACCGGCGTAGGCGGATCCCATGGCGACGCTGTACGCGGCATTTCCGCCCAGCTTGGTGCCTTGTGAGAGTCCCTCGCCGAAGAGCGCCTTGTTGTGCTTGATCCCCTGGCGCAAGGAGGCGAGCTCCTCGTCCCCGAGGTGCGCTGCTTTGGACCAGCCGCTGGGCGGCGGCATTTCGTCGGCCACGCGTCCGGCACGACCGGCGATGCCCTTGCGGAGGGCGGTCATCTCCTGGCGGACGGCTGCCTTGGCCGCGTCGTCGGTCGAGCCCGCGAGCCTGTTGGCCAGTTGGTTGCGGAGGGACTTGGTGGCCTGCAGTCCGTCCTTGAGCTTGGTGACCCTGTGCACCGTCGAGGCGGCGCGGGTCGACTTGCTCGCGGCCTTGAGCCCGGCCATGGCGCCCCGGCCGAGCCCCATGGTGAGCAGCCCGAAGGCGTCGAAGGCGACGTCCATCCAGGTAGCCTTCCCGGCTTTCACCAACACGAAGCGGCCCGCCACGACCAAGAGGCCGATCCCGATGACCAGGAGATTGAGGCCTGGAACGAAGAGCGCGACGATGGCCAATGCCGTACCGATCCAGCTGAGCACATCGAGGAAGAGCTTGAATCCCTCTGCGTGCTCCTTGGCCCAGGAGACCAGATCGTCCCAGGGGCTGTCCTCCACCGCGTCGTCGATCGCGTCCAGGATCTTCGTGCGCGCCGCGATCGCGTGGCTGTTGAAGTGAGAGGTGGCGGTCAAGAGCTGCTTACGCGCATCTTCTACGGCTTCCTCGTCCTTCTCGTCGGCCCGGGCCTTGTCACGCGCTTTCTTGGCCAGGCCCTGGGCATACTCCAACTCGGTCGCCCAGGACTTCAGATGGCCCGATACTTTCTCGTAGCGCCCCTTGGTCTTTTCGAAGCGTCCTGCGAGTTCGTCGGACTCCTCCTTCAGGCTTGTCGCGTACTTACCCTTGATGTTGTCGTCATCACCGAGTTCGCGGAGCTTCTTGACTTGCCGAGCCAAGGTTTCCGCAATGGTCGAGAGCCGCTTAGCCTCCTGGCGAACCGCCTCTGGATCGCCTGGAGTCGGGTCTGATTCGGCAATCGGGGACCAGTCGACCGGACGGCCAGCCACGTGAGTTTCTCCCTCACTTCTTCTTGCGCTTGTTTGCCTCGGCGAGTTCCTTGTCGAGCTTCTCGAAGTTCTCGATTGCCTGCTCGACGAGCTTGCCGACCTTTTCGATGTTCCCCAGCATTTCCTTGCGGTGGTCGTCCCAGTTGTCGGTAAATTCCTCCATGGCCCCCGAGACGAAAGGAGATCCGTACTCGTCGCGCAGGTCGTCCTGATGTCCGGAGCAGTTCTTGAACTCTCTGCGGACGATTCCCAGGTCCTTCTTGATCGTGTACAGGTAGTCGTAGTCCACACCGAGATCAGTCATCCCGGCGCTCCTTGAGCGGGGTGCAGCGGTTCACGGTCGGCTCCCGGTGGGGCATGGGTCTCTCCATCGGGCCGACGTTATCCATGGGGCTGTTGGTTCCGCCAGGGCTCATAACCGGGCAAGCCGCCAGATCTGGGTGCACTGTCATCGTGTCGTAACGCGAAGGGCGCAGCAAAGGTCGTGGCGGAGGGTGCAGCAACGGAAGACCCCGGCCGCTGTGAGGCGGCCGGGGTCTAAGTGAGCAGTCAGGTTTGCCAGTGCATCGGCTGCTGGAAACGCCGAGGCGGCGTTCGCTCTCTTGAGTGATCCGTAGAAGCTCGTGGTGCTGCTCGAGGACAGGGGTGTCTGGGCTATCGGTTGATGGACTGCACTTCCTCGACCGTGATGTCCTGGACGGCCTCGATCGTGCCGTCGGGCATGCCGACCGCCCCGGCCTGGCCCGTGCCCGTCCAGCTGATCTCCCAGGTGAGGGAGGCCTTGAGCGGGTACGTCTCGCCGCCGGACGAGCGGCGGTACGTGATGCCGCAGGGCGGGGTCTCCTTGGACTTGCCCTTGGCGTAGGCCTCACCGATCTTGCCGTCGACGATGGGGCATTCACCGTTGGCGGGGATGGTGGTGGCGTCCTTGGTGCCGGGGTCCAGGGTGAGGGACTTGGGGGTGGCGGTCGTGGTCGCCTCGAGGTTGAAGCCGGGGACGTTGATGGCCGCCGTCGCCTTCACGTCATCGAAGACGGCCTTGTCGAGCCAGGCCCACGTCGGCAGGTTCACCTTGGTGGTTCCCTCGGGCGCGAGGGTGACCTTGGTGCCGGGCAGCTCCATGTGCTGGTAGGCGAGCGCCGCGAGGATCTCCGGCGTGATGGCCTCTTCGTACTGGGGCGGCGCGGGCTCGCCGTTGTCGACCCAGAAGGGGATGTCGCTGCACGACATCCGCTTGAGGGCGTCCGGCTCGTTGGGGTTCTCGACACCTGCCCAGAACATCCCCTCGCCGTCCTTGTCGACGTTGTAGTCCTTGTAACCGGGGGTGTCGGTCCAGCCGTAGTCGTCCTCGTAGTGGCGCTTGAGCTGGCCCAGGGCGGTTCCCCCCGAACCCAGGCCGGGGGTGTCCAGCTGGTCCTCGATGTCGGCGGACATCTTCTTCTTGAAGTCCTTGGCACCGAGGTACGGGGCGTACCAGCAGGGCGGCGGATCCCAGTTGACGTCCGCGGAAGAGACGTTTCCGCTGCCGCCGTTCTTGGTGACTGCTCCTGAGTACTGGACCTTGGCGGCGGCGTAGATGCCGGTCTTGTCGCTGCCGCCCTTCTCCTCGGTGCTGGCGCCCTTGTCGTTCTTCTCGGGCTCGCCCGCGTATGCGGACTCAGCAAGGACGAAGGTGCTGAGAGCAAGCGCCAGAGCCGCTGCGCCGGTGCTGAGTGCCTTACGCCGTGACCTGTTCACTGGCACTTCTCCGCCTTCGTCTCGACGAACACCTTGGATGCCTGCCACGGGCCCTTGCCCGTGGGGGGCTTGACCATGATGATCCTGAAGTGGTCGAAGTCCGAGATGCTGGGCTTCGTCTTCTGGATCTTTCCGGTCTTGACCTCTTTGCCGTAGAACTTGCTGGAGTCCACGCAGGACGTGACCTCTGCCGAGTTGCCGTTCGCCGTGGACCGTGTGGTGGCTTGGTAGTGGCGCCGGGTGCCGGTGGCGGTCCAGCCGCCGTCGACCCGTCCGTCGATCTGGGTCTTCGCGTAGCGCAGCCCCTCGCCCGTGGCGTAAGTGATGACGGCCGGGTCCTTGGCCGTGCGCTTGTCGACGCCTCGGTAGATGGCGCGGAAGAAGTTGGCGGCGTCGTCCATCGCGGCCGCCTCGTTCTTGTTCTTCGGCTTGTCCCAGTCGAAGACGAGGTCCATGTCCTTGGGCAGCGTCAGGTCGACGCCGTCCGGCTTGTCGTCCACCGGGGCGCCCGACGCGTCGGGCGACTTCTTCGGCTTGTCGGCACCCTGATCGGCACCGGCGATCTTGTCGTTGTCCTTGGACTTGCCGTCGTCCCCGCTGCCGCACGCCGTCAGGAGCAGGGCAGCGGTCGCGGCGAGCGCGGCGGTGACGGGCATGGTGCGGCGATTCACGGTCGGCTCCCGGTGGGGCGAGGGGTGTCTCCAGCAGGCTGACGCTATCCGTGGGGTTGTTGGTTCCGCCAGGTTCGATATCGGCGCAACTCAGCTGATTCCGGCGGACTGTCATCGTGTCGTGACGCGAAGCCGCGCCCAACGGGAGGCCCCGGCGGCCTTCCGGCTGCCGGGGCAGAGGTCACTCATGGCGCGTAACTGGACCAAGGGGGCGCGGAGTTCAGGGCGCGCTCGCTGCGGCCTTGGCGGCCTTGATGCAGGGCAAGCCTCACCCCCGCCTCTGCCCCCGCCCTCACTCCCGTCCCCGCCCCCGCGAGAAGCCCCCCCGCCCCACCCGCGCCGCAAGCCCCTCGCTCTCGCCGTCCGCGTCCCGGAGCAGCGACCCGTACCCCGTGGCCGCCCACACGCTCCGCTCGCCCGGCACCTCGAAGTACGGCACCCTGCGCCCCTCGGGACCCTCGTCCGTGAGCACCTCCGGCGCCCGGCGCGCGCGGACCGCCGCCCCGCACTCCTCGCACGCCGCGACGTGCAGCTGATCGCGCCGCCCCAGGGGGCGCCACCGGATGCGGAGGTCGGCGCGGCCGTGCAGGGGGTTGAAGAAGCAGAGGGGCAGCGGCGATGCCGCGCCGCCCTTCGCGGTCGGCGCGTCCCGGTCCGGCGCGCTCTGGTCCGGCGCGCTCTGGTCCAGTGCGCTCTGGTCCAGTGCGCTCTGGTCCAGTGCGTCCCGGCCCTCCGTCACCAGGGCCAGCACACCCGCCAGGTCCGGCAGCCCGCGCGCCGCATCCAGGACGGTGCCTGCGGCGGCGTATGCGTCAAGTGCCCGTTGCAGGCCGGGAGTTGAGGTGTCCGCGGACCTGGCCGCCTCGCCCAGCGCGAGGACCTCCGCCTCGGTCTGGCGCCGCAGCGCCGCCTCGTCCGCGGTACGCGCCGCCGCGAACACCGCCTGGGGGAAGGCGAAGGGCGAGCCGGTCGCGCTCGGGTAGCGATGAGGGCGGCCGCGCCTCCGACGGCGTACGCCCACGAACGCGAGCAGAGCCCCGGCCGCCAGGGCGAGAGCGACGGCGACCGCGACCGGCAGGAGCCAGGGAGAGCCGCCGTCATCCGCACCGTCGGAGTCCTCGCGAGGGAGGCTGCCGCTGCTGCCGTCACCGTCCCCCAGATGCTCCGTGGCGTCCTCGTACACCTTCGTGCCGTCGCCCTCCGAGATCAGCTCGATCGCCTTCTCCGTCTGATCCGCGAGCCCCGCGTCCTTCATCTCGTCCAAGAAGCCGACCGCGCCCACCGCGTCGCGGGCCTGGTGCTTCTCGCCCGGCCACTCGAAACCGTGCAGATCACCGGTCCACTTGTCGCCGCCCGTCACGAGGACGAGTCCGCGGCGGTCGACGCGATCGACGCGGTCGTGCACGACCTCCGCGAAGGCGTCGGCCTCGCCGTCGTACGCGTCGCCCTGCACGATCGGCACCAAGGCGACCTTGATCGGCAGGCCGGTCTTCTCGATCTGCCGTACGAGCTGCTTCTGGCGGGCGGGAGGCACGGAGTCGGCGTACGCGGCGTCGACGTACACGGGTGACGTGCGCAACGCGTCGGCCACCTTCTCGCCCGGACTCGGCGCTCCGGGCGCTCCGGCCGCCCCGGGCACCTGCGCGGCGGCCGGCGACACCGAAGCGACGAGCGCCGCGAGGACGACACCCGCCGACGCGAGGGCGACGCCCGCCGACGCGAGGGCACGCTTCACGTCACTGGACACCGGCGTACTCCCTTACCTTGCGGATGAGTTGAGAGATTCCGTCACGAGCCGCGGGCAGCGGGCCCGGCGCCTCCTCGTACGGCACGCGCTCACCGCGCCGCGCGCCCGGGAGCGTCAGTCGGAGCGTGTGGGCGAGGCGGGGCTGCACGGCGACAAGGACGCGGCACTGCGCGCACACCGGAATGGTGCGCAGGCGCTGGTCCTCCGCCGCGTACTGGGCGTCGCGCCACCCCGTGGCCGGGCCGTGCAGCGGGTTGAGCGCGCAGCAGGTCTTGTCGGCCCCGACGAGCGCGCCGCGGCCCGCCCGCGCGAGGGCGACGGCGGCCGCGAGGTCGGCGGGTGTGGCGTCGTCGTCGACGTGCCCGTCGGGGTCGCGGTCGGCGAGGAGCGTCGCGGTGTCGAGGCAGTCCCAGACGCGGGTACGGACGGCGGAGGCGAGCGCGCTCTGCTCATCGGCGGCATCGAACTCGCGCGCCAGGGCGTCGAGTTCGTCGCGCGCCGTGCGGCGCAGATAGTCGCGGGAAGGGTCCGGGGGAGCCTCGAAGGACGTGGTGGCGGAAGGAGCCGACGTCGTACGCGGCCGTCGGAGGCCCGGCACCGCGAGGCGCAGGATGCCGAGCAGTGCGGCGACGATCCCGAAGACGAGCCCGGCCGCGACCGCGCCGACCATGAGCCCCGGCCAGAAGTCGCCGGAGAAGAGCGGGGAGAGCTCGTTCTCCTCGACGGGGTCCGGCTCGTCGTCCATGCCGAGCGAGGAGGTCTCGGGCCGGTCGGTGCGCGGCGCCTTGTCGAGGTACGTCATCAGGTCGTCGAGCCGCTCGCCGAGCCGGTGGTCGGTGGAGCGGTCGTCGTCATCGCCGTAGCGGATGGAGTCGGGCAGATCGAAGGCGACGAGATTGGCGTCGATGCGTACGTCGTAGGTGACGACGTCGATGGAGCCGCCAAGGGGATCGGCCACGACGTACACGCCGTGGTCGCCCTTCGCGCCCATCTTCTGCCGCACGGCCTCCACGAAGAGCTCGGGCTCGCCCCCGGACTCGTCCTCGGTGAGCTGCGGCACAAGGGCGAAGAACACCGGCCCACGCCCGAACTCCCTGGCCCGTTCCTCGAGTTCACGCCTCTGAGCGGAGTCGAGTACGTGCGGACTCTCGGGATCGCTGTAGACGGGACCGCCCTTCCGCAGCCCGTCGGCGACACGATCGACGCGGCTCGACAGGTCGGACGCGGTGGGCGGCGGCGCGGCGTCGGCCGTCTCCTGGTCGAAGACGAGGGAGGCGCCGAGGGCGATCGCCCCGGCGACGAGCACGGCCGCCCCGGCCTCGACGCGACGCGCGGTGAGACGACGCGGCGGGCCCGCTGCCTTGGGGGCGGCGCCGACACCCGTCACGCGACGGCGCCACCACCGGCGTACGTACGGACTGAGGCCGATGATCAGGAGCGGTACGCCGCTGAGCGCGATCCCGGTCACGAACGACTGGTTGTCGCGATCGACGGGATCGATGTGCAGCTTCTCCTCCTCCCCGTGGGCGGCGTCCTCCTGGCGGGCGGCTTCCGCGCGTTCGGCGGCCTTCTTGCCGCCCTGCGCGATGACGTCGGTGAACCGCTCGAAGCTGAGCAACGGACCTGCGTCGTACGGAAGTTCATAGAGCGCGACGGTCGAGGCGTCATCGGCGGGCGCCCGCACCCCGAAGGCGGTGGCCTCGGCGACGCCCATGTCGTCGACGAGCACATACAGCCCGTCCCGCCCCAGCCGGTCATGCACGGCCGCGAGCAGCCGGTCACTGCCGACGCCCTGATCGGGCAGTACGAGGACGTAGGTGGGCACCTTGGTCCGCTGGGCCAGCTTCTTGAACTGCGGGGCGGTGGAGCGGGGGATGTCGCGGGGGAGTTGGTCGGTCACGTAGACGGGGTCGGCGCGCAGGAGGTCGGCGAGGGCGGCGGGTTGGGTGGGGGCGTGGGCGGGGGCGTTCGTGTCGTTCCGCTTGCCGTCCTGCGGGGGCTTCGCGGCAGCGGAGGCCGCGCCGAAGCCGAGCAGGAGAAGAGAGCAAAGGGTGGCGAGCAACGCGAGGCGGCGCCGGCCGCGAGGTAGGCGATGGGGACCCTGCGCCCACGCACGATCGGCACTGTTCCCCATCACGCTCACCCGTCCCACCCCGTAACTCATTGGGCGCACTTTACTGTCGCGACGGAGGCGTTTCCATGGGGGTGCTGCTACGGGGCGGTGCAAGGGAACTGGCCGTGCGCGGGCCCTCGACCTCCTCGCCGTCGGGCCCCATGACCATATGGCGCAAGCCTTCGCAGAGACCGCGGTACGGGCTGACGCGGTCCGACGACCGGATCGCGACGGGGAAATCACCGCCTGGCCGTCGGGTGACGAGGGGCGTACCGGCGGCCGAATGTGCGGCGGCGAAGGTCATGACGTGACGGTCATGCGCTGGGCGGTGGTCAAGGGGCCTCCTGGACGTGCGGACTGGCTTCGCCGGCTCCTGTGCCCTCCTCCGACATCGGTTCCGGGAAGCTGACGGTCTGGAGGATCGCCATGATCATGTCGCAGAACTCGCCCCAGTACTCCATGGACGCTGTGTCGAGCGTGAAGACAGCCATGTATGGCCCGGTGGGAAACGGGATGTGGACCTGTATCTGGCCGGTGATGAGCTTGGGCTGCTCGTCGGCCGGAAGGGTTTGGTCCAGATCGAGGGCGAGTTCACGCAGGGTGACACAGGAGACGGCGGGGCCGCATGGCAGGTCGAGCCAGCGCGCGTCGTTGAGCGGATCACGCGCGAGCGTCGCCAGGGTGCCCTGGGCCGCGACATCAGGATCCCTGTGATCGGTCTGGAGGAAGGCGGCCGTCAGCGAGCAGTGTGCGACCCCCGGGCCGTCGAGGCCGAAGATGCCGAGCGCGGAGAAGGCCAGGCCGGCCGTGGCCATCGCTGCCGTGATCTGTGCGTAGTACGGGGCCGCGGATTCCCAGAGGGTGCTGTCCCCGCCGGGATAGAGATCGCGGACGAAGTCGGCCGCAGCCGCGCCGCGTTCCTCCGCTGACGCCTCGACCGGCAGGGCGTGTATCCCCTCCGGCACGACGAAGTTCATCGGTGGGACAGTGCGGGCCAGGCGCTCACCGATCAGTTGGTCAAGATCGCTCATCGGTCTTCGCTCTCCGCGTTCATCCGGTCCACGAGCTTGGCGGCATCGCCGGTCTTCCAGCGTGTCCAGGAGCCGTCCGAGAACCGGATCCTGACGTCGGCGCCGCCTTCGGAGAAGGTCATCCGCTCGGCGCCCTCCACGTTCTCCCTGGGCAGTTCCCACAGCTCCTGAGCCGGTGCCAGGCCGGCCGAAGGCTCGACGCCCAATACGACGAGGCGGCGATCGGTCAGTACGATCTCGGTCCGGTACCCCTTGGGGCGCCGCGCGGGGTCCAGCTGCCAGGGCAGGGTTCGCGCCGCGGTGTCCGGCGCGGCCCAGACGACAGGGAAGTCCTCGACCTCGTTCTCCGGTTCCTGCGGCTTCCCCGCGCTCTGTGGATCGCCGAAGGGGGCGCCGCTCGGGCCGCCCGCGTTCGCGACCATGTTGAGCAGGCGCGGGATGCCGAGCAGGGCCACGTCCAGGGCGCGTACACCTGCCCTGTCGGCCTTCTCCCGTACGGCGAAAGCGGGGCCCGGCGGCCAGCCGGATGCGACCAGTTCGCCTTCGATGTCCCGCCTCTCGGCATCCCGGAAGGAGCGCAGTCCCGCGACCTTGGGGGCGCACCCTGTCGCGAAGGAGACGTTCACGCGCATGAGCAACGTCTCGCCCTGGGGCGGATACCAGTCCACAGCCCTCAAGTCCTCTCAGCTCGCGGCCGCTCCGTGTGGTGTGGCCGCATCGTGTGCCGCCGCTCAGTGCGCTGCCGCGGATTCCTGGAGACGATCACCGGGGCTGGTCATCTCTCCGATGTGGTTCGGGATGGACCAGCCCTTGGGTGCGATCTTGAACGCGGCATCGATCCCGCGCCCCAGATTGCTCATGGAATCGATGTTCTTGAGGCCGGGGATACCTCGGGTGCCGATCCACTGTCCGTTGCGGACGGTCTGCTCGGCGACCAGGCTCATACGGTTCATGAGTCCGCCCTCGGTCGAGATGAAACCCCCGGCCTTGAGGCCGCCCAGACCGATCGTCTTGCCCTTGATGGTCATGCTTGCGGCACCGGCGACGTTGTCCCCCACGCCGATGATGTTGCGGCTGATGGTCGAGACGCCCTTGAAGCCCTTGCCGAGCTGCGCCGCCCGCGCGGCGGCAACACCGCCGTCGGCCACCTTGACCCCCTTCGCGAAGGCGCCGATACCGGGCAGCGACCCCAGGGCATCGAACCCGATGGACACCCAACTCACGTCGGCGCCCGCGGCCTTGGCCACGAGATGCGTCACCAGGGCGAGCCCGCTCGTGATGACCGCGGCGGTGGCGAAGATCGCGCCGATCGGCTCGAAGGGGGCGGTGATGATGGCGAGCATCCCGAGAACACCGCTCAGATCGCTCAACAGGTCGCCGATCAGTTTGATCATGTCGGCGTGATCCTTGATCCACTGACCCGTGGCGTCCCACGCGTCAGCGACCCCCTTGGTGAGCTTGTCCCAGAAGCCGGGCTCGTCCGGGGCGATGTCCCCGGCCTTGTCGAGCTCCTTGCTGATGGCTCCGGCGGCACGGCTGTAGCGGTCCTCCAGGTCGTGGACCTGCTGCGTGACACCGTCGACGTCTCCCGACGCCTTGGCGGACTCCTCGCTGTTGGGCTTCGCCTCTTCGCGGGCCTCCAGCTTCCGCCCGGCCGACTTCTCGAGCCGGTCTGCCTCGTCCTGGAAGTCCTGGAGCTCACCGGCCCACTTGTGCAGCGCCCGGGACGCCTTGTCGAACGACTCGTGGCTCTTGCGGACGAGCGGAGTGACGTCGTGCCCGATGTACTCGGTGAAGGCGAGGGCGGTCTTGCCCTTCCAGGCCCCGCACTCGATCCGCTCCAAGTCGCCTACGGCGGAGCCGAGTTCCGTCGCGAGCCCGCCCAGCTTCTTCGCGAGCTCGCGGGTGTCCGTCACGTCCCCCGGGGTGGGGTCCCAGCCGATGTGCGGGAAGGCAGGGCGCTTCCCCACGTCACTTGCCCTTCTTCTTCGAGTCCGCCTTCGCCGACTTGAGCGACTCGGCAAGCTCCTGGTCCAGCTCGCTGAACTTCTCGCCGATCTTGTCGATCATCTTGACGGCGCCGTGCGTGTGCTTGCCGAGCTGCTTGACGCCGTAGCCCCACTCGTCGGCGAACTCGTGCACGTCCTCGACGAGCTTGCCCGCGCCGACGGCGGAGCCATCGGTGTTGCGCAAGGCGCGGCGCGCGGCATCCATGCGGTCGCTGACCGTGGAGAACGTCTTGCGCAGGTCTTCGAAGATCGTGTCGTCGAGGCGTAGGTCGCTCATACGGTGTTCCGCTTCCCCTCAGCGGTCGCTGCTGCAGGCTTGATCACTGTCAACTCCCGGAGGCGCAAGAGTAGCGGCAAGAGGGTTGACGGTAATCGCCGGGGGTGAATTTTCGCTAGGGCGAAGCTGCGACACCTGGAGGCAAGGGATAGCTGAATGTGAAGAGCGGGTGAAGAGGTTCGACAAGGCCGGGACCTGCGAATTTTACTTCCGCATTACCTTATTGCATTTCTCTTTGCCATGCTATTTGCTTGCATTTACTTCCGGCTTTGCTTTCGATGTCGGGAGGTGTGAAGCCGGCGCCTTTGAGGGCGGCTGCGGTCGAGGATGCCGATATCCGCTGACCGTTCCCCAAACGATGGACACCACGGCGGTCGCCGCACCAAGGGCCACCGAAACCGCCCCGTAGAGGGCCCAGTTGCCGTCGGCGAGGTAGGGCGGGCGTCGGGAGACGTAGTCGTACTGAAGCAAGTTCGCGCCCCCGATCGCGGCGAACAGGGTGCCGAGCAGCGAGGCGACAAGGAAGGGGTTCCTAGCCCGCAGCCAGAGGCCCACCAGCACCCCGACGACCGCGGCGATGGGGAAGGCGCCGCCCATGACCAGCTCATCCTCGTAGGCCGCGAGCTTCCCCCCGGCCCAGGCGGAGGGAATGCCGCCGACGGCGAGAACGGCGAGAACGACACCTCCGCGCCAGATGGCCCCCCAGGGCGTCCGGGCGGGCAGGGTCTCGGAGGTCTCCGTGGCTTCCACGGCCTCGGGGTCGCGAGGTGTCGACCCAGCGGCTTCATTCGTCGTCATGGTGGGGCAGGCTACTGCTGTGGCTCCGAGCGTTTGCTGCGGAGGGGGCCACCTGCCCCTGTGGGTTCTCGACTGTCTCGTCTTCCCGGCGTACGCCCATGAGTTCTCCGGACGCGGTCGAGCCGCGGGAGATCGAGCTGGAGGACCTGCTCGACTTCGCCGCGGCTCGGCTGCGGGCCTAGATGTCTGACGTCTTGTCCGACGCCGTACCTGACGTCAGCGGTTGACGGACTGGACCTCCTCGACGGTGACCGGCTGATCGTTGCCGTACTCGCCGTCCGGAAGGTCACCGCCCGCGCCACCCGTGCCGGTCCAGGTGATGTCCCAGGTGGCGGTGGCCTGGAGGTTGTAGGTGCCGTCGCCGGAGGAGCGCTGGTAGGTGACGCCGCAGGGCGGCTGCTCCTTGGACTTGCCCTTCGCGTACGGCTCACCGATCGAACCGTCGTCGTTGAGCTCGCACTTGCCGGAGGCGGGGATCCGCACGGCGTCCTCGGTACCCGGCTTGATGCTGAGCGCGACGGGCTTCGCGGTCGTCGTCGCCTCGATGTGCAGGCCGGGCGCGTCGAGTGAGGCGGTCACGGACACGGGGCTGAAGTCACCCTTGTCGAGCCAGGCCCAGGTGGGGAGGTTCACCTTGGAGGGGCCGTCGGGGGCGAGGGTGACCTTGGTGCCGGGGACCTTGATCTGGTTGTAGGCGAGCTCGGCGAGGATCTCCGGGCTGATGGCGTTCGGGACGTCAGGGATGTCACCGTTGTCGACCCACATCGGGGGATCGCTGCATTTCGCCTGCTCGGCGACGGTGGCGTCGGGGCTGAACTGGGCGCCCCACCACATCCCTTCCTTTTCCTTGTCGATGTTGTAGTCGTCCTCGCGGTACTTCGCGTTCTGGTCCGACATCTCGTTCAGGGCGTCGCGCGGCGCGTCGGGGTCGTGCCGGGCCCCGTTGTACAGCCGGTCGCGGTACGCCCCGAACTCGCTGGCCTTCCATTCCGGGGCGTACCAGCAGGGAGGCGGAGTCCAGTTGGGGTCGACGGAGGTGACAGTGCCACCGCCCGCGGACGTACCGGAGGACTTGTAGGTGACCTTGGCCTGGGCGGCAACCGTGCGTTCGGGCCCCTTCGAACCCTGGCTGTCGATCTTGACCGGATCCGCCGCCATCGCGGGAGTGCCCGCCAGCAGGATCAGTGAGCCGCAAATGGCCGACACTATGAGTGGCTTACGCATGCCTGTCCCCGTTATCCCCGTTATCCCATGCATTCCTGAGATTCGCCCTCCACCTTGATGAGGTCGGCCCGCCACAGTCCCTTGGTCTTCGTTGAGGCAGTCATTGAGATCTGCCAGGAGGAGTAGTCCTTGATGCTCGGCTTGGTGCGGAGGACCTTCTTGCTCTTGACTTCCTTGCCGAAGAGCTTGTTGTCGTTGGTGCAGAAGGTGACGGCGATGGTTTTCTGCTTCGTGACGGTCTGCACCTTCACATCCGTGTACCGGCGCTCTCCGGTGACGGTATAGCCGGCGTCGATGTGATCCTTGATCTGCTTCTTCGCGTACGACTGGGCCGGGCTGCCGATCTCGGAGTAGAACTTGTACCCGGCATCTCCCGCGTCCTGCTTGACGATTCCGTACTCGATGGCCCGCGCGTAATTCTGCGCGTCGTTCCAAGCCGCTACCTGGTCCGTATCCGACAGGTTGACCTTGTCGAAGGTGAGGTCGACATCGGACGGGAAGTTCATCTCCGGCCGGTCGATCTTCGACGCCGCACTCGCGTCAGGGCTCGGCGACGCACTCTTCTTCGCGCCCCCGCCATCCGCCCCAGCGATCTTGTCCTTGCCCGAGTCCTTGTCGTCCCCACCCCCGCATCCGGTCAGGAGCAGAGCAGTGGCAGCCGTCAGCGAGACGACGGCGACGGGCAGGGTGCGACTGCGGTTCACGTGGGACTCCCGGTGGGGCGACAGTTCTGCAAGCCATCCGAAGGTACTGAAGTGGTCAATGGATTCGCCAGGTTTCACAATGGCAAGTAGTGAATGTCTCGTGAGGTGAATGGCCGTACAAAGTCACCCAGTTCGGTCGCAGCGGGGACGAATGGCCCGCCCGTCACGCATAGCCGGAATCGAAGGCTCCACAGGCGCGAAGGCAGACGAAGTACGTGAAGGGCGAGGGAGCAAGAATGAGCGGCATGGCCAAGGTGAAAGGCATCGATGCCCGCGGTATGCAGCACTGTGAGACGACAGCGCTGGGCGTGCTGCTGCGCCATGAGGGACTCGACTTGTCCGAGCCCATGCTGTTCGGGCTCGGCTCCGGGCTGTCCTTCATCTACTGGGACAGCAAAGCCATGGGCTTTCCCTTCCTGGGAGGCCGGGTCAAGCCGTTCGAGCTCACCAGGGGCCTGGCCGCCGTACTCGGACTTGAGTTGCGGGTCGAGGAGACCGCCTCCCCGCGCAAGGCATGGCAGAACGTGGCCGCACCCATCGACGCCGGACGGCCGGTGGGCCTTCAGCTCGACAGCTACCACCTGGACTACTTCAGCACCAAGGTGCACTTCGGCGGGCACGTCGTGGCCATGTACGGCTACGACGAACAGGACGCTTGCCTGGTGGACACCGCCCCGCAGGGCGGAGCCGTCTCGACCAGCCTCGCCGCCCTCGCCAGGGCCAGGGCCGAGCGCGGCCCCATGACCGCCAGGCACCGCTCCTTCACGATCACGGTGCCCAGCAGCCTGCCGTCACCGCAGGAACGGATCATCCCCGCGATCAAGGCCTGCGCCGACGCCTTCCTGAACCCGCCGATCGCGAACCTGGGCCATCGGGGCATCGAGAAGGCCGCCAAGCAGGTGCCGAAGTGGCTGCAGCGCGGAGACAACCCGCGGGAGGACCTGCCACGGACCGCGGTCCTCATGGAGAAGGCAGGCACGGGCGGCGCGCTGTTCCGCAATCTGTACCGGGACTTCCTCGCCGAGTGCGCCCAGCTGATCGACAGCAGCCGCCTGCGCACCGGCCACGGCCTGTATGCCGAGGCCGCCACCCTCTGGACGCAGGTCGCCGCACTCGTCGCGACAGCAGGCGAATCCGCCGAAGCGAAGCACCTCATCCAAGCCGGCTCGATCCTCCATGAGCTCTCGCGCATCGAACGCGAGGCGATGCAGGCACTCAGCATGCTCTAACGGCCGGGCGGCCGGGCGGCCGGGCGGCCGGGCGTGCGGGCGGCCCTCGCCACAGGACCGGAGTGCCGCCTCGTAGGCTGGCCAACCAGAGCCAACAAAGGGGACGGGGACAACAGCATGGCCCGCTACACCGAAGCGCAGACCATCGCCCGCGGCGGATTCAGCATCAAGGTGCCGGAGACCTGGTGGGAGTTCGACGTCCGCCCGGAGTCACGCGACGCCAGCATCCGCCAGATGATCAACGACCGCGTACGCGAACGCCCCGAGCTGGAGCCGCACCGCAACACCTTCGAGGGTTTCCTGCGCAAGGCGTCCAAGGAGGCCTGGCAGTCCGGCGCCCTGTACTGCGGCTGCATGGCGGAGAGCTTCGGCGGCGACGTGCCGATCACCGGCTCGGTCACGGTCTCCCTGGTCGGCGCCCGCACGTCGAGCGGCGACGTACTGCCGACCGACCCCGCAGCGATCGTGGCCCAGCTCGGCGTACGGGAGGCCAAGCGCGAGGGCGACACGTACCGGAAGGTCACGACGGTGGACATCCCGGGCGTGGGGATGGCGGCCAGGACGTTCGGCATCGAGGACGTCTCGGTCCCCGGCGACGACCGCACGATGCGGGTCGTACTGATGCAGACGTTCATTCCGGTGCCGGGGCAGGAGGGCAAGGTCGCACTGGTGGCGGGGAGCAGCCAGGTCCTGGACCTGGCTGAGTCGTTCTTCGACATCTTCGACGCGGTGACGTCCACCTTCCGCTTCGCGGAGTAGCGGAGTAGCGGAGTAGCGGAGCAGGGGGAAGGGGGAGGGGAGAGGGGCATGGAGATCCGTTTGAATCCTCCGGACGGCATTCCTCCGGTGTCCATCGGAATGCCCTTCGAGGAGGCCGTGAAGGCGGCGGAAGTCTGGGGAGACGTACGGGTGTTGGGGCCGACGCCCCTCGATCCGACGGTCAAGATTCAGGCCGTGAACGACGGGTTCGACGTACTGCTGATCCTCAGGGACCAGAAGACGGTCAACGCGGTGGATGTGTCGGGGCCGGACGGCGACGACGGAGCTGGCCTTCGAGTCCTGTACGGCGGAGCTGACGTATTCCGCACCCCTGCACGTCAGTTGCTCAAAATGTTCGCGGATCTGGGCCATCGGATCGACGACGCCGATCCGGAATCCCCTGTCGTCTTGGATCTCACGATCGCCTTCTCCCGTTGGACATCGCAAGATGTCCCCTTGGACCCGGAAGACGGGCTGCCCCTCTACTTCACGGCGGCCCTGGTCTCGAACGAGAACCCCAATACGCCCTGAGGTCCGGCCACACCGGACCCGCATGAGCGAGAATCCCCGCATGGCGATGGCACGGCACTGGTACGCATCCGCCCCCGTCGTGGACGGACTGCCCCTGCTGGACGAACCGGGCTTCTGGGCCGCTCATCTCGCCGATCTCAGCGAAGGTTTCCCGGCGGAAGCGTTCGGCGTCGACGCCGCGGATGCCGGTGCCGCTCTGGAGCTGCTGCACGACAGGTCGGCCTGGCTGATGTTCACGGTGCCGCTGGCCGACGGCTTTGCGATTCTCGTGCACTACAACAGCGCTGAGGACTTCACGACCACGGACTACTTCCTCACGCATAGGGACTGGCCGGACTCCCGAGCCCTCCTCCTCGCCAGCGACGATCAAGACCGCATCGGCCCCGGCCTGTGCTGGCCGGAACTGGCCGCCCTCCTCACAGCACCAGCAGCAGGAGCCGCCGGAGTCACCGACCCCGACGCCCGGCTGCTGCTCCTCCTGCCCGTACTGGGTGACACGGAGCCTCCGCCCGAGGCCGTGTCCGCGGTCGTCGAAGCGCTGGTCGCCCAGGGCGCCCCGCCCGCCTGCGAGGAGCTGGCCATGCGTTTGTTGGAGGGGCATCCCATGTGGGGTGCTGAGACGTGGACATACGACGACGATGAGCAAAGCTGGATCTGCGACGGAGAACACAGCCCACGGCAAGTCCCGCTCGGGGAGCACCTGCCCGACGTGCAGCGGGCTTCGCTGGAGGCGGTGCTCGCCGGGCGTACGCCGGAATAGGCGTTCGGTGGCGGGTTCAGGTTGGGAGGTGCGTTCGATCCCTCGGACCCGGAGTTCTCTGAGCTGACTTCGAAGCCCGTGACGCCGATGCCGGGTCGCCTTTCCGTACTCCGCACACAGCTAGTAATTTCGCATGTGCGTACGGGTTCTGGCGGGTTGGATGTGACGGGGGAAGCAACATGGGGGGCAATCGTCCGGCGGATTGGCATGTCCTTGACTTGGACAAGGACCCGACGCCCGGGGATCCGGACCGGGTGCGGAACCTGGCGAAGAATCTGCATGACTTCGCCGACGACGTCTCGAAGGTGCTGCGGGACATCAAGGGGATGGCGGGCGAGGACGCGATCCTCACCTGGGCCGGCAAGACGGCTGAATCGTTCACCTCGGAGTTCGAGGATGCGCCGGGCAAGCTGAAGAAGCTCAAGAAGAGCTACGAGATGGCGGGCGATGCCCTGTCCACCTACTGGCCCGAACTGGAGCGCGCCCAGGCCCTCGCCGACAAGGCCCTCGTCAAGGGCCGCGAAGCACAAGGCGACCTGTCCTCCGCCCAGACCCGGCTCACCTCCGCCGACTCGTGGATGGACAAGGCGGGCAAAGAAGCCGACAAGTACAAGGACGACAAGGACTCCGGGAAAGACGTCCCCAAGCCCGACCCCGACAAGGTCAAGGCCGCCACCCGCAACGCCAACTCCGCCGAAAAAGCCCAGACGGCGGCCAAGTCGGATGTGTCCGCCGCGAAGTCCAACCTCGATGCCGCCAAGAAGATGGCCGAGGACGCGCGCAAGATGCGCGAGGACGCGGCGGGCACGGCGAAGAAGAAGCTCGAAGACGCCTCCGACGCGGGTATCCAGAACCGCAAGTGGTGGGAGGAAGTCGGCGACTGGGTCACCGACAACTGGGACACCATCGTCGCCGTCTGCAAAGTCGTCGTCGCCGTACTCGGCATCATCGCCATGATCATCGGCGGGCCCATCCTCGGCGCCATCGTCCTCATCGCCGCCCTCGTCGTCCTCGCCGACACCCTCAACAAATACGCCAACGGCGAAGCATCCCTATGGGACGTCGCCTTCGCCGCCCTGGACTGCATCCCCGGCATGAAGGGCCTCACCTCCCTCCGCGGCCTCGCCAAGGGCATGAAGGGCCTCAAGGCCGGGCTGAAGGGCCTGAACTCGGCTCGTGGCGCCCTCGCCAAGGGGGCCAAGGGTGCCTTCAACCGACTGAAGGGCAAGATCAAGGGCTGCGGCGACCCTGTTGATGCGGCGACGGGGCAGATGTTCCTCGCTCAGACCGATGTGACGCTGCCGGGAACCCTCACCCTCTCCTTCACTCGACGTGCTGCCTCCGACTACCGAACTGGTTTCTGGTTCGGGCCCAGTTGGTCATCGACGATCGACCAGCGTCTCGAGGTCGATGAGGAGGGCATCGTCTTCGTCACCGAAGACGGAATGCTGCTCGCCTATCCGCACCCCGAGGGGCCGAACGCCCCTGTCCTCCCAGAGGCCGGACCGCGATGGGCACTCTCACTCCTGGACGCCGGTGGTTACCGGATCGACGATCCGGTCGCCGGACACAGTCGGCACTTCGCCCCGCCGAGCGAGGGCGTGGCCATCGTGCAGCGCATTTCGGACCGCAATCGCAACACCATCCACTTCGACTACGACGCTGATGGAGTCCCGCTCTCGATCCGGCACTCGGGCGGCTACCACCTCCGGCTCGCCGTACGGGACGAGCGCGTGCAGTCGCTGAGCCTGGCGAACGCAGCCGAGGACGGTGCGGACGTCACCATCAAGCGGTACGGCTACACCGATGGAAATCTCACCTCAGTCATCAACTCCTCCGGATTGCCTCTGCAGTTCACCTACGACGCACAGCTGCGAATCACCGCTTGGGAAGACACCAACCGCCGCCGTTACGCCTATGCGTACGACGAGTTGGACCGCTGCGTCAGCCAACGCGGCGACGACGGTTACGTCACGGGCCACTTTGCCTACGACACAGAGGATCCGGCCTGGCCCGGCTGCCGGATCACTGCGCACACCACCGCAGAAGGTGCGACCACTCGCTTCGTCATCAATGACAAGTGCCAAGTCGTGGCGGAAATAAATGCGTTGGGGCATACAGCGGTCACCGGATTCGACAAGCATCACCACGTCACGTCCTGGACGGATGCTCTGGGGCACACCACTCGGTATGTGAACAACGCCTTCGGCCAGCTCATCGAGGTGACTCGTCCGGATGGTGCCGTCAGCCGATACACCTACAACGACCTCCACCTGCCCACAGCGCTCGAACTGCCGGACGGAACTGCATGGCGGCAGACGTACAACGCGGACGGCAACTGCACATCCGTCACCGACCCGTCAGGGAGCGTCACTCGCAGCACCTTCAACGAGGCCGGACACCTTGTCTCCCTGACGGATGCGCTGGGACACACCACGTCGGTGCGCTGCAACGCCGCCGGCGTACCCGTCGAAGCGTCCGACCCGCTGGGGGCCACTACGAGGTGGGAGCGAAACGCCTTCGGGCATCCTGTCGCGGTCAGGGCGCCAGGGGGACACACCACCCGGCTCGAATGGACGACTGAGGGGCAGCTGTCCCGCCGTACGGCAGCCGACGGCGCGACTGAGACATGGACCTATGACGGTGAGGGCAACCGCACCAGCCACACCGATCAGCTGGGTCAGACGACGCACTTCGAGTACACCCACTTCGATCTGCTCGCGGCACGTACGACGCCCGATGGTGCTCGACACGAGTTCGCCTACGATCCGTCGCTGAGGCTCACGCAGGTCTCCAATGCCGATGGACTGACCTGGACGTACCGATATGACAGCGTGGGAAGGCCGGAGTCCGAGACCGACTTCGACGGCCGCACCCTCACTTACACGCACGATGCCGCCGGTCGCCTGCGGTCGCGTTCGAATGGTGCCGGTGAGACCATCACGTACGAGCGTGACGCCCTGGGGCAGACCGTTCGCAAGGACGCCGCCGGGTCGGTCACCACGTTCACATACGACCTGCTTGGCCATCTCACGCGCGCGGCCGGTCCGAATTCCCAACTGGATCTGCGGCGTGACCATTTCGGTCAGGTCATCGCCGAGACCATCGACGGCCGCACCGTGCTTCATGACTACGATGCGGTCGGGAACCGCATCGGTCGCACCACTCCTTCCGGTGCTGTGAGCGCTTGGACATACGACGCTTCAGGGCGGCCCACCCAGCTCAACGCCTCTGGCCGAACAGTCGACTTCACTCGTGACCGGACCGGGCGTGAGCTCCTCAGGGAGATCGGCGATCAAGTCACTCTCGCCCACACCTTCGACGACCGGGGGCGTCTGTCCACGCAGTCGGTGGTCACGGCCAACGGCCAATCGGTTCAGCGTCGTTCCTATACGTACCGCGCGGACAGCGGACTGATCGGGGTCGACGACCAGCTCTCCGGCGCCCGGAGCTTCGACCTGGACGCGGCCGGCCGAGTCACCGCCGTCCATGCCGAACAGTGGAGCGAGCAGTACGCCTACGACGAGGCGGGCAACCTGACCGAGGGCCGTTGGCCGGACCGGCACCCCGGGGAGGAAGCGACCGGGGCCCGTGTGTACTCCGGAACCCGCCTCAGGCAGGCGGGCAGCATTCGCTACGAGTACGACGCGCAAGGCCGCATCACCCTGCGACAGAAGACCCGTCTGTCCCGCAAGCCGGACACCTGGCGCTACACATGGGACGCCCAGGACCATCTCACTTCTGTGGTCGCCCCGGACGGCACCCGGTGGCGCTACACCTACGACCCTCTCGGCCGCCGCACCGCCAAGCAGCGCCTCGCCCAGGACGGCCCGGCTGTCGTCGAAGAGACGGTCTTCTCTTGGGACGGCACCACCCTATGCGAGCAGACCACCACCACGCCGGGCCTCCCGCACCCCGTCACGTTGACGTGGGACCACGACGGTCTGCATCCCATCGCCCAGACGGAGCGCATCACCGCGGTCGCGAACGCGTCCCAGGAGGAGATCGACAGCCGCTTCTTCGCCATCGTCACCGACCTCGTCGGTGCTCCCAGCGAACTCATAGACGAGCAGGGAGAAGTCGCCTGGCGGAGCCGTACCACGCTCTGGGGCATCACCGCTTGGCCGACGAGCAGCAAGGCGTACACACCCCTTCGCTTCCCGGGCCAGTATTACGACCCGGAGACCGGCCTCCACTACAACCACTACCGGTACTACGACCCCGAGACCGCCCGTTACTTCAGCCCCGACCCCCTGGGGCTCGGACCGGCCCCCAACCACGTCACCTATGTGACCAACCCCCTTCTCTGGGCCGACCCGCTCGGGCTCGCGCCTTGTGATGTGGCCCTGGGGTACAGGCACGGGGGAACCAAACAGTTCGCGGAATCCAGAAAGCTTACCCATTACATGGATCTCGGCCCCGATGAGTGGAGGGGGCCCGTCTTTGACGCGATCAAGGATGGATCGGTGAAACTCCACGTGAACATGAAGGAATTCCCGAGTGACGGCTTCGTCGGAATGGCCAAGAGGGGACTCGGGCATGACGGGCCCAGTTTCCACGCGACAGAAGAAGAGATGGGGATGATAGCCAGATCGGTCAAGCACGGTCGCCGGAGCTGGGACTCGATCAAGTTCTACGACAAGGAGGGCAAGGTGCTCGACGACGTTCCGGAGCCCGACTGGGATAATATGGGTCGAGTGCGGCCATTCATCGAGGATATGGATTGAGTGACATGCTGGAAGAATTCTATCCGGACTTGGCTGAACTCGGCGGACTCCAAAGGGCTTTGGTGCAGGAATCTCGACAGGAAGGTCTCGATCTCGGCGTAATGGCGGGGGCGACTTCGGACCCCTTCGAAGACCCCAGTAGCGCAAAGCTGTTGTCCGACAGGGGTACGATCATGATCTACCTCGGGGCGGAAGAGCGACGGTTCTACATCAGCATCGCAAGCGTTCAGCATTCGTGGGCAGAAGGTGTCACCGATGATTTGTCGTCCGTCGTGGGGGTCGCGAAGGACTGGCAGAACGGTGTGACGCTAGCGGAGTTGAACTCTCGTTTCCCATTCATGGAATACAGCGATCTTGCGCAAGCCTATGAGGGCGGCAACCCGGTCGCGATCCAGTGGGGAAGTCTGCTCCACGACGAAGTATTCGCGGAGTATCGGCCGCTGACACGCGAGATCTACGCTCATGAGCAACTGCGTGCTCTTTTCCCCTTCTACAGCATGGGGATGCTCCGTCTCTCCACGGACCACACCAGTCGCCAGGCGGGAGAGATCCGGATCTCTCCACTGCGCACAGGCGGCTACCGCGTCGAGTCCACCGTCTCCGGCAGGGAGACACACGTGGAGAACATGGACCGCATCGCCGAGACGGCGGTCGCTTTCCTGGATGCCTCGTAGGAGAGTCCCGCTGCGACAGTGAACGCGAAAGCTCGGCCCGGCACTGCGTCCGGGCCGAGCTCAAGTAGGTCCTAGCGGCGGTTCATCCCCCGCTTGACCTTCTTCCCCGCCGCCGACTCATCCAGCGTCTTCCACAGCTTCGACGAACTCAGCGACGTGTAGACCCCCGGAGCCCCCTGCGCCCCGCATCCATCCCCGTACGAGACGACGCCGATCTGGATCGGGGCCCTGCGGCCCGGGACATTGCGGAAGATGGGGCCGCCGCTGTCGCCCTGGCAGGAGTCCTTCGTCTCTACTCCCGCGCAGAAGTTGACCTTTGAGTCGTACTCCCCGTAACTCGTCCCGCATTCCGCGTGCGAGAGGATCGGGACCTTTACCTGGCGCAGGCGGTCCGGGGTGTTGGGGAGTTCCGTGTCCGTGTTTCCCCAGCCCGTGACCGTCGCCTTCTGGCCGGGGCGGATCAGGGCGTCCGTGCCCTGCGTGGGGAGGGCGATCGGGGAGATGCCCCGCACCGGCTTGCTGAGTTGGATGAAGGCGACGTCGTACGCCTCCTGGCCCTTCAGGTAGCGGGGGTGCACGACCACGCCGCCCTTGGCCACGTTGCGTATCTGGCCCTGGCCGGACTTGGAAAGGACCGTGCGGCCCACCGCCACCTGGAGCTTCTTCGGCTTCAGGGGCTTGCCCGCGTCGTCCACCAGGCAGTGCGCCGCCGTCATCACGGTGTCCGCGGTGACGAGGCTGCCGCCGCAGAACTGGCGGTCCAGCGGGCTGCCGGAGCCCTTGTCCATGACGGCCGCCATGAACGGGTAGGCGTCGTTGGACACTTCGGTGCCGCCGATGATCGCGTGCGCGGCGGGGGTGGTGGTGGCCAGCATGGCAAGTGCCGCCGTGGCTACGCCGGCTGCCGCCATGGTCTTGCGGGGCGCCGGTCGTGCGGTACGTCGTACGCGCGAAGGGTGCGCAGGGCGCGAGGGAAAGGAAAATCTCATGGGGGTTGAATTTCTCTTCCGTGTCGAACAAGCAGGATTCTGTTGTGCGGTACGCCGCCGACCCACGCGTTGTCGCTGCTGCGGGGCGTGGCGTGCCGGACTGTGAGACGGGGGAGGGTGAGTGCGGGTTCATTGGAGGGCGGCGGGATGTCGGGAGAGGCAGGGCGGGCCGATGTGCCGAAACGCTTGGAACCGACACCACTGACCGGGGCGTGGATCGACGGCTGGATTTCTCGTGTGCGGGAGTCCCTTGCCGTCTACCTCACGGATTTCGAGACCCGGTTCGGGTATCCGGCCGACGTCAACTCTGTTGATATCGGTGGGGAGTTCGGGGGGACGGAGGGAGGGGCAGAGGGAGGGGTAGAGGGAGGGGCAGAGGGAGGGGCAGAGGGATTCGACGTCTCAGCTGCTCTGCCCGGCGATCTCCTGCTCCTCTATCGCCATGTGCGCCGACTCGGCCTGCCGGACGTCGGAGTCGGGCTGTTCGTGCACTCCCTTCCACAGACCGTGGCCGGGCTTCGCGGGGACTTGCCCACGCGGATCGTCGGCGCTGTTGAGGGCTCTGCTGTCGAGGACTCCGTCGTCGTCTTCGGATCCGACGGCGGCGGGGCGCTCTTCGCGCTCAGTCGTACGGATGAGGCGACCGTGTACCGCCTTCCGCCGGGGCGGGTCGAGGGCAGCGTCTATCACTGCGGGGCCGCGGGGGCCGAGGTCCTGGCCGCGAGCCTGCAGGGGTTCCTCGCTCACGTCGAGACTCACGTCGAGCGTGAGCTGTTGGCCGAACCCCGCCCAACCGGGAACCACCCCCGCCCCTCCCGGCGTCATCCGTGCGGCTGAACGATCAGCTGCTCATCGGTCACCGCCGGGTTGGTGTTCCTCATCACCGCCCCCTGCGGCGCCCGTTGCGCAAAGGGTGGATATTCGCGTACGCACATCCTCATCTCCTCCTCCGCATCCCGGAATGGGTGGGAACCATGGAGTACGGATTGCGCGTGGATAACGATGAGGGGTGCGGGCCGCAGCAGTCTTAACGCGCCTTGAGGGGCTTATGTGCTGCTGATACGGTGCGATGACTTGACACTGTGCCTGGGGCTGAATAGCCCGCCCGAGGCGGGCGAAGAGAGTCGCGAGTGTCTGAAAATGACCGAATCTTCTTGGGCGTGCGGGGAGCAGTTGCGTGAAGATCCAAGAGCGTACGGGGGCGGGCAACAACCGTTCCGCCGCGCCGGTTCAGCCAGCGGTCGGTGAGCGCCTTCCCGCGCCGCCTCGCGAGCGCAAACCGGCACTCGCGGCCCTGGCCGTTCTGCTCATCCTCGTCGGCGCCCTCGGTGCCACCGTTCTCGTGCTGCGCGCGGGAGAGCGTGTAGAGGTCGTGAAGGTGACGGCGGAGATTCCGGCGGGGGAGTCCGTGAGTGACAGCAACATCACCTCCGTCATGGTCGCCGACGACGCGAGCATCAACTACGTGAAGTGGTCTCAGGTCGACGGGCTGAGGAAGCTCAAGGCCACCAACACCATTCCCAAGGGCGCCGTGGCCGTCGGCGAGATGTTCTCCAGCAAGAGCGGACTGCCCGCGGGCAAGTCGGCCGTCGGTGTGTCCCTCAAGGAGGGGCAGTACCCCGCGTCCGGCCTGAAGTCCGGCGACAGCGTGGACGTCTACCAGGTCGGCGACTCCGCCTCCTCCGGCTCCGACAAGGAGACGGGCGGCTCCGCCGGAACGGGCGCGAGTGACTCGCCCATCGTCTCGGCCGCGCAAGTCCGCACCGTCGCGGACAAGAGCGACGCCACCGTGAGCACCGGCGCCCTCGGCGTCACGCTCCTGGTCGACACCGCCGACGCCGCCGCCGTCACCAGGGCCGCGTCCGCCGGCGCGGTCGCTCTCGTCCAAGTGTCTCCCAACGGCAACTAGAGGCGAGTAGAAGAGACATGGCGCTCATTGCTCTCGCTGCCGACAAGGGGTCCCCCGGAGTCACCACCGCGGCCGTCGCGCTCGCAGCCGTCTGGCCGCGGCGCGTGCTGGTCGCGGAGACCGACCCCGCGGGCGGCGACCTGGTCTACCGCAGTGCCGCCGCGCACGGCGGACCGCTCAACCCCAACACCGGGATGCTCAGCATCGCGGCCACCGCACGCCGCGGCCTCGTGCCCGACCAACTCTGGGACCACACCCAGCCGTTGAGCGGGGGACTTGAGGTGCTCGTCGGGCTCGGTGTGGCCGAGCAGGCCGCCGGGCTCGCGGGGCTCTGGCCGACCCTCGGCCGTGCCTTCTCGCAGCTCGCCGATTCCCCGCACGCGCCCGCAGATGTCATTGCCGACTGTGGTCGTATCAGTGGGGACACTCCCGCCGTCGAGCTCTTCCCGCAGGCGGCCCTCGTGCTGCTCGTCTCGCGGACCGAGCCCGAGGCCATCGCGCGCGTGCGCGACCGTGCCGCCGCCCTCGCCGCCAAGCTGCACGGCGGATCGCGTGGGGCCGCCTCGCTGGCGACCCCGCTCATCGGCGTACTCCTGATCTCCGACCCCTCGACGTCCGCCAAGCTCGTCCACCAGGTCAACGACATGCTGGTGGCCGCGCAGACCGGCGCCCGCGTCGTCGGCACGCTCGCCGAGGACCCGGCGGGCGCCGAGCAGTTGGCGGGCCGCAAGCGCGGCCGTCTCGACAAGTCGATGCTGATCCGCTCGGCCCGCAAGGTGACCGTCGACCTGTACCAGCAGTACGGCGCCGCCTGGGCCAACCCGGCCGCGGGCGCGCAGGGCATGCAGGGCACGCACGGGGCGGGCCGATGAGCGTTCCCGTCGATCACCAGCTCGTGAAGCGGTTCCGGCAGGACGCCGGTGACCGCATCGCCGAGCAGCGCCGCCTGGACCAGGTCTCGGGCGTCACCCCCATGTCGGGCGAGGACGAGCGGCAGTACGCCCGTGCCGTCATCGCCCAGATCCTGGAGGAGTACGCCCGGACAGAGATCAACGCCGGGCGCACCCCGCTGGACGCCGACACCGAGGAGAAGTACGCGGCCGCCGTGCACGCCGCGCTCTTCGGCGTCGGACGGCTCCAGCCGC
Source organism: Streptomyces sp. NPDC047525 (assembly GCF_040643025.1). Taxonomy (NCBI): domain Bacteria; kingdom Bacillati; phylum Actinomycetota; class Actinomycetes; order Kitasatosporales; family Streptomycetaceae; genus Streptomyces; species Streptomyces sp. NPDC047525. The sequence continues at coordinate 72,227 of NZ_JBEYTL010000015.1, read as the reverse complement.
TGCTCGACGACCCCGAGGTCGAGAACATCGACATCAACGGGTACGACCAGGTCTTCGTCGGATACGCCGACGGGCGCGAGACCAAGGGCGACCCGGTCGCCGAGACCGACGAGGAGCTCATCGAGCTCATCCAGATCCTCGGCGCCTACTCCGGTCTCTCCTCGCGCCCCTTCGACTCCGCGAACCCGCAGCTCGACCTCCGGCTGCCCGACGGCTCGCGTCTGTCGGCCGTCATGGACGTCACGCGGCGCCCCGCGCTCTCCATCCGACGTGCCCGCATGGGCAAGGTCTTCATGTCGGACCTGGTGGGCAACGGCACGGTGACACCCGAGGTCGCGCACTTCATGGCGTGCGCGGTGCGGGCCCGCAAGAACATCATGATCGCGGGCGCGACGAACGCCGGAAAGACCACGCTCCTTCGCGCGCTCGCCAATGAGATCCCGCCGCACGAGCGCCTGGTGACCGTCGAGCGAGCCCTGGAGCTCGGCCTCGACCAGTACGCCGATCTGCACCCGAACGTCGTCGCCTTCGAGGAGCGCCTGCCCAACTCCGAGGGCCAGGGCACCATTTCGATGGCGGAGCTCGTGCGCCGTTCGCTCCGCATGAACCCCTCGCGGGTCATCGTCGGTGAGGTGCTCGGCGACGAGATCGTGACGATGCTGAACGCGATGTCGCAGGGCAACGACGGCTCGCTCTCCACGATCCACGCCAACAGCTCGAGTGAGGTCTTCAACCGCATCTCGACGTACGCCCTCCAGGCCACCGAACGGCTGCCCATCGAGGCGAGCCAGATGCTCGTGGCCGGAGCCGTCAACTTCGTCGTCTTCATCCAGCGGCGCAACAACTACCAGACCGGCGGCAAGCTCCAGCGCATGGTGACCTCGGTCCGCGAGGTCAACGGCGTCGACGGCCGCGTCCTGTCCAGCGAGGTCTTCGCGGAGGCCGCCAACGGGCAGGTCGTCGCGCACGCGCCGATCGCCTGCATGGACGACCTGGCCGTCTTCGGCTACCGCCCCGCCGGGCAATGGGGGTGAGCACGACATGAACTCACTCGGCTCGATGGGCGGCCTTTTCTCGCTGCCCGTCCTGTACGCACTGGGCTGCGGCCTCGCGGTCGGCGGTGGCCTCGCGGTCCTCGCGATCGCGCTGCGCGGTCTGCCGGTGAAGCCCGAGCACGAGAAGCAGAAGGCCAGCGAGCGGATGAGCGAGCTGATCCGCTTCGCGGGCCAGCGCGGCTCGCTCGCGATCGGCGTCGGCCTGGTGGTGCTTCTCCTCACCCGCTGGGCGGTGGCGGGCATCGCCTCCGGCATCCTCGTCTTCTTCTGGGACAAGCTGTTCGGCGGCGCGGCGGAGGAGCGGTCGCAGATGCGCCGCGTCGAGGCCCTCGCCGCCTGGACGGAGTCCCTGCGCGACACGATCGCGGGCGCGGTCGGCCTGGAGCAGGCGATTCCCGCCTCGGCCCGAGCGGCGGCTCCCGTCCTGCGCCCCCACCTGGACGCCCTGGTGGACCGGTTGCGCGCGCGTACGCCGCTGCCCGAGGCCCTTCAGGTCCTCGCCGACGAGATCGACGACGCGTCGGCGGACATCATCGTGGCGGCACTGATCCTCAACGCGAAGCTGCGCGGACCCGGCCTGCGCCAGGTCCTCGGCGCTCTCGCCAAGTCGGCCCGCGAAGAGGTCGACATGCGCCAGCGCGTGATGGCGCAGCGGGCGTCGACGCGGCGGTCGGTGCAGATCGTGGTCGCGGTGTCGATCGCGTTCGTACTCGGCCTGTCGATCTTCAACCGCGACTTCGTCGAGCCCTACGGCACGGCGGTCGGCCAGCTCGTCCTGGCGTGCGTCTGCGGTCTGTTCGCGCTCGGGTTCTGGTGGCTGCGGAAGCTGTCGACGGTGGAGACGCCGGATCGGTTCCTGGTCAGGGACGAGCCCGGGGTGCAGTTCGTGCGGCCGCGGGGGCCGGGGACTGCCCCTGCTGCGGGTGAGCAGGCGCCGCTGAACGGCCCGGCGGGCCCTTACGGCCAGCCTCAGCCTCAGCCGGGTGCGGGTCAGCCGGGTGCGGGTCAGCCGGGTGCGGGTCAGCCCGGTCAGCCGGGCTTCTCGAATTCTGAGGGGGTACGTCGATGAGCCTGACGATGCCGATAGTGATCGGCGCCATCATGGGCCTTGGCATCTACGCCCTCGTCCGTGCGCTGATGCCCTCCAAGCGCAGCGCGGTCGCCACGGTCGCGCGGATCGACGCCATGCGGGCCCGGGGCGCGGCGTACGAGTCGCATCGCGCCTCGTCCGACGAGAGCCAGGGCAATGCGGGTCGGCTCGGGTCGGCCCGCACCCGGGTGGGCATGCGAGTCGCCGACTTCTACCTCCAGCAGGGCTGGGAACAGCGTTCGCTGCGGGCCGACTTGGCGGTGCTCGACCGGAGCTGGGAGAAGTTCCTGGCGACGAAGACGCTGCTTGCGGCCGCGGGTGTGTTCTTCGGCCCGTTCCTGTTCGCCGTCATCTGGACCCTGGGCATGGGCAGCAGCCCGATCATCCCGGTCTGGCTGGCCCTCATGTTCGGTGCTCTCTTCTTCTTCCTGCCCGATCTCGAAGTGCGGCGGGACGCGGCGAACAAGCGGCGCGACCTGCGCCGCGTCATCGGCGCCTATCTGGACCTGGTGTCGATGAGCCTGGCGGGCGGGCGTGGTCTTCCCGAGGCCTTGATGGCGGCGGCGGAGATCTCGGACGGATGGGCGACGCGGCGCATCCGAGCGGCCCTTGCGGACGCGCGCATCACCGGTATCAGTCAGTGGCAGGCGCTCGGCGCCCTCGGCGAACAGCTGGGCGTCGAGGAGCTCAAGGACCTGTCGGCGTCCCTGGCGCTGGTGGCGGACGACGGCGCCAAGGTGCGCGAGTCGCTCGCTTCCCGTGCCGAGACGATGCGCCACCGCGAAATGGCCGAGATCGAGGGCAGCGCGGGCGAAAAGTCCCAGTCGATGCTCGTCGCCCAGCTGTTGCTGTGTGCGGGCTTCCTGGTCTTCCTCATCTTCCCGGCGGCGATGCGCGTGTTCCAGGTCTAGCAATCTTTACGGCGATGGACGGGCCGGCCGACACGGCGGCGGCCCGAGACCCTTCCCCCCACTCCTGAAAGGACAACTCACCATGAACGGACGGAACTTCAGCACCGGCAACCCCGGTCTGGACCTCGTGATCACCTTCCTGCAGGGCCGCGTGCAGCGTGCCCGCTCCGGCGAGCTCGACCGTGGTGCGTCCGCGGTCGAGTGGGTCATCATCTCCGCGGTCGTCGTGGCGATCGTCGGCGTGGTCGCCGCGATCATCAACGAGGCGCTCGGCTCGGGTGCCAAGAAGGTCGGCGAGTGCATCAAGGGCGCGGACGCCGGCAGCACCTGCTGACCAGCAGCACCTGCTGATCAATCGGTTATCGGGGAACGAAGGCGGGGACGAGTGCGCGGGTGCGTGAAGCGATGGGTGCGCCGCAGGGTGGAGGCAGTCTCCGCCCGCGGTGAATCCGGCATGACCGCGATCGAGTTCGTGCTGCTCACTCCGGTCCTCTTCTTCATGATCTTCGCGACGGTGCAGTTCGCGCTGTACTTCTTCGCGGATCATGTCGCCCAGGCCGCGGCGCAGGCGGGTGCGCGCAAGGCCCGCGCGACGGCCGACGAGAACCCGGGCGGCTGGCGGGGTGACGCGCGCGACGTGGTCGACGACTACATCCAACAGCTCGGACCGCAGTTGGTGATCGGCCCCGACGTGAAGACGCTCGAGCCGAAGGCGAACACGGTCGGGGTGGAGATCACCGCGAACGTGCCCTCGGTCTTCCCCGGCCTCGACCTGACGGTGCACGCGCAGTCGTCCGGGCCGGTGGAGCGGTTCGTGGAGGACGGTGAGGGCGGCTGATGAAGAACGTGAACGTATGGGCACGTGCTCTTCGCCGGCACCGTGCCGCGCTCGGCGCCGATCTCAGGGCGGACCGGGGGCTCTCGACCATCGAGGTGGTCATCCTCGCCCCGGTGATGATCCTCTTCATTCTGGTCCTGGTGGCCTTCGGCCAGCTCGTCGACGGCCGGGGGGCCATCGACGGAGCGGCGCGGGACGCCGCGCGTGCGGGCTCGATCCAGAAGGACCAGGCCACGGCGATGGCGGAGGCGAAGGCGGCCGCGGAGGCGGACCTCGCGGACGTCTGCTCGGGACCGGTCAGCGTCAACCAGACGAGCGCGGGCTTCGAAGCCACCGTCGATCCCTTCTTCACGGTCGAAGTGAGCTGCGAGGTAAGGGGATTGGACATGATCGGCGTGGACGTCCCGACGACGCTGAAGGCCAGCTTCAGCTCGTCGCTCGACCCGCTGCGGAGGTCGGTGTGAACAGGGCCCCACGCCTACGCCAGGGCCTGGGCCTCGGACTCGGCCTACGCGAGTGGACGACGTCCCGCCGCGAACGCCTCGACGACCGCGGCTCGGGCGCCGGCGCCGTCATCATCTTCGCGCTCGTCTTCCTCTCGCTCTCGGCCTTCGTCATCGACGGCGGCCTGTCGATCTCCAAGCGGGAGCGGGCCGCCGACATAGCGGAACAGGCAGCGCGTTACGCGGCACAGGACATCGACCGCGAGGGCATCTACGAGGGCGCCAAGGGCGCACCCATCAACTACGAGAACTGCGGCGCACGGGCGCAGACGTTCGCCCGGGAACTGGGCATGAGCGGCCCGGACGTCGCGGCGACGCACTGCGTGACGGCGAACGCGAACCAGGTCGAGGTCGAGGTACAGATGACCTACAGCCCGGTGTTCGTCGGGATGTTCTACGGCGGGGACGTGACGGTGCGGGGGCGGGCGATCGCGGAGAACGAGGTCGGCTGAGCCGGGGGCCACGTCCTCCGTGCTTTCCGTGCTTCTCCGCGCTCTCTACACTCCCCGGCGCTCCTTTCACTCGGGATTCCGCTGGGCGGCTGCCACCAGGTAGGTCCAGGGGATTTCCCGTTCCCCGGTGGTGGTGCTGAAGGCGCCGCTTTCGTTGCAGGAGCGGATGCCATGGGCGGTCTCGGAGCGCCGTCCACATGAGGGGTCATCCCACTCATCCGACTTTTACTCTGCGGGGCTTCGATCTTGCGGTGACCTTCGGCGGGGACGCGGGGTTTTACCGCCTGCTCCCCTTTGCGGGAGGTACAGGAGGTAGAGCCGGGTGCGTACGAGGGTTGGATTGCCGTGGGTGTGTGCTGTCGCGCTGTTGGTGGTGGGGTGCGGCGGGGGAGCGGAGCCGCAGGGCTCCGACGAGATCGCCGGCGTGGGCCAGGGGGTGGAGAAGGCGTCGGCCGAGGCGTCCGCTGCCCCCGGCGACGGGATCGCGCGCCCCAAGATCACACTCCCAGAAGGTGATCAACTCGTCTTCGAGCCTCAGGAGACGGGCGATGCGAGGACGGACGCGGTACTGCGTGACAACGCCGAGTACTTGCGTGCCGTAGACGAGGCGATCGGCGAGCAGAAGCCCAAGTCCAAGGCGGTGGCCTTCTACAGCAGAGGTTCGGCCTACTTGGACTCGGTGGAGTGGATCGGAGGCTTCGTCGAGGAAGGCAACACGGTGACAGGGACGGTGCGTTACGTCGATCGCCGGGTCACGTTCGGCGAAGACGGTTCAGCCGGGCTCACGTACTGCGGGGACGAGTCCAAGGGGTACACCAAGGACCTCAAGACGAAGAAGACCGACGTCACCCCGGTCACCAAGGATTCGTACGTCTCCTACAACGACCGGCTGAGGAAGAACGCCAAGGGCGTGTGGCAGGTCACCAAGAGCGTTTCGGAGCGAGGCAGCAAGGCCTGCCGCCCATGAACGGTCACCGCACCGCAGCCGTCGCGCTCACCGTCTGCACCACATTGCTGATCTCGTCGCAGGCGGCGGCGCCGTCGGCCTGGGCCGATCGCACCAGTCGGGGAGGAGCAGGCAGCGAGGTGAAAGGCGGTGCGAGCGGCCGCGTCATCACCGCGCAGACCCGTGTGCGGACCTCGGTTCACGGCAGTGGCACGGACCACGCCTCCGTGACCGGCTCACCCTCCCCGGTCGGTGTGGCCTGGACACCTCCTGCGTGCTGGTACGAGCCCGCCTTCTCGCCGAAGGAGATCAAGAGCACCGTCAAGGCGTGGCGGGTCTTCGGGGCGAATGCTCCGCTCGTCGGTGGGGTCGGATACGTCATCAGCGCCGCGCTGGAGCACCGCTACAAGGACGGCCACCCCTACAAGAACTACAACCTCTCCAAGCAAGGAGAGGGAATGTTCTGGGCATCGGTGGTCAACCCGAACCGACAGGACGACCCCGAGGCGACGTCGTGCGACCGGCAGCCCTTCTGGGTGGACGAGGGACAGACCCCGGCCGAGCCCATGGCGGCCTCGCCGGAGATCCTCGCCCAGTACGCGTACGACGAACTCCCCGTACCCGGGACCGAGATCAAGATGGCCCCGAGGGCCAGGTCCACGGTGAACCTGCCCACCTGGGTCTGGCTGGACAAGGGCAGGTTCAAGAAGATCTCCGTCACGGCGACCCTGCCCGGCACGGGCCTCTCGGCGACGACGACGGCCGAGCCCGAGTCCCTGCACATCGACCCCGGCACGCCCGACGCGACCCGCTTCCCCGCGTCGGGCGGCTGCGCGATCCGCGACGGCGGCGGCATCGGTGAGCCGTACGCGCGGGGCAGGGCGGAGACGGCGCCGCCGTGCGGGGTGACGTACTTGCACTCCACGGCAGCAAACGAGGCGTACGCCCTCCGGGCCACCCTCACCTGGAAGATCCGCTGGTCCAGCAGCACGGGGGAGGGCGGCGGACTGCCGTCGGGCTCCTTCGGAGCGACCCGGCGGATCCCCGTACAGGAGATCCAGTCAGTGAACCGCTGACCCCGACCGATCAAGTCCGGGAGCCGCAGGAGCCCTCCATGGCCGACAAGCTCAAGACCGACGGCGACGAACTCGTCCACTTCATGAAGCTGTTGAACAGATCCGCCGACTCCCTGAAGGGCCTCCGCAAGGCCCTGAGCAACGCGACCATCACCGGCCTCGGCACCGACGATCTCGACTGCGCCTGCGAGGACTTCCAGTCGGACTGGAAGTACGGCGCGGAGGAGATCGGGGAGCAGACCGAGGACCTCGCGAAGATCATCGGCCAGAGCAAGGACAGCTACGAGGAGGTCGACAAGGCGCTGGCGGAGGCGCTGGAGAAGGCGAGGAGGGGCAAGGGATGACGTACACACCGGGGCAGGAGACGCCGCACCCGCCGGCCTCGTCGAACCAGGGCACCCTGAACGACCTGACCAAGCCCCAGGGCCTGAAGTCCGCGCCCCACATCCCGAACCCGGCCTACCCGGCGCTGGGCTTCAACCCCGTACCCGGCAGTCCCGACACCGTGCGTTCCCTGCACAAGAAGCTGGCGAGCTGCGCCAAGGTCCTGGACGACACCCATGGCCAGGTCACCAAGCTCATGGCCGGCAGCTACTGGGAGGGCGACGCGGCGGTCGCCTTCCGCGAGCAGATCGACGGGGGCCCGCTGCCCCTGAACCTCAAGAACGCGGCGCACTCGCTGACGAAGGCGGCCAAGCAGCTTTGGCGTTGGCACGATGAGCTCGACGAGTTCCAACGGCGCGCACGGCTCCTGAACGAGGACGCGAAGGACGCGAGGGCCGCGGTGGAGGCGGCGCAGGGGCGGGTCTCCGAGCTGCCGGACGGGGCCGACGACCGCAAGGCCGCCCTGAAGCGAGCCAATGACAAGGTCGACGAAGCCAGGGCCGAGCTCGACCGCATCCTGGGCAAGGCGCGGCGGCTGGCCTCGGAACACGAGGAGAAGGCGGGCCACCGAGCACGCAAGATCCGCGACGCGACGCGGAAGCTGGCACCCAAGGAGCCGGGTCTCTTCGAGGAGATCGGGGAATGGCTGACGGAGAACCTGCCGGACATCCTCAGCTTCGTGGCGGGGGTGGTGGGGCTGGTCGCGTTGTTCGTGGTCACGGGTGGGGTTGCGGCTGCGGTTCTGTTGTTGGTGGCGGGGGCGTTGAGTGCGGGGGCGCTGACGCTGCGTCTGACCGATGCGGAGGCCATGGAGTCCTTGGCGGACGGCTTCACCAAGGGTGAGTTCGATGCGGACTTCTGGGGCAACGCAGTCAGTCTTGGAGGGGACGCTCTGGGCGTGCTTCCGGGGCTTGGCGCTGTCGGGCGCAGCCTCGTCAAGACTGCCGAGGCGGGCAGCGAAGCGGTGACACTCGCGCAGCGGCTGGCCACTTTCGGTACCAACACCATGGAGGAGGCGCGCGCCATGGCAGGCCTGGAAAACACTCCGCTCAATTTCGTGCTGCGCAGTGCGCCCAATGCCCCGAAGGTCGTTGAAGTCGTGGAGAAGGCCTCTGCTGGAATCGGAGTCGGCACTTCGGGCTACGGCTTGGTGGCCGGTGCCGTCGACGCGGTCGACATCGACGGAGTCGCGGAGGGAACCACAGGAGTCGATGGTGCGCGACTGGGGCTTGACGGTGGTGGACTCTTCGACCTTGCGCGCCACGTCTTCCCATGATCGCCACCGGAAGGAGAACGACCGCTGTGAACCCCGCTGACTGTCCCCATGCCTGGGACCACGCACCCACACGCCAAGCGTGGATGAGGCACATGGCAATGAACGTTGTCGGTCTCGTCGGCTGGATCGTCACGTGGGTAGCCCTGCTGGCTGCGTTGGCGGTGTACCTGTCCCCGGGATACGTCCCTTTGCTGTTGCCGTTCATGATGCTGGCGTTCTACCGCTCCTTCACTCAGCTCGCCTACTTCCCTTGGGCTGTACGCATGCGGCGGATTCTGCAGCAGTACCCATGGCAGGTGCTCGATGGAGTGGAGCGCGGCTTGGGCGAGCATCCTGGATCCAACGAGAAGGGTCCTTGGTTCGCGTTCAGCAATCCGGCGAAGCCGGAGGAGAAGATCCCCCTGGTCTTCCTCAGAACCATGCGCCGGTACTGGTGGACCAAGCGCATCGGTGGAAGCCGCACCAAACCGGAGCTCAAGGCACAGATCGAGCCGCTCTGGTTCGCCGGAGACCCCCGCTTTCTTGCTGTCATCGCGGCGCCAGGACGCGAGGGCAAGGCGCCCAAACGTAAGTACGTCCTCCACCAAAGGGCGGCTCTCGACAGGCGCATCGCGCCATTCAATTGGGGCGCCAGTGCCCGAGACGTCGAACGTGCTCGCCGAGCCGGAGCGCGGGTCGCCGATCACGACAACTCACTGACTCAGATGGATTGAACAGGTTGATCGGACGCCATGAGTACTGCTTGCTTCGCGATCCACGGCTCAGCCCGCAACGCCGACGCCGCCATCTGGTTCGCGGAACCCCAAGGCTTCACCACAGTGCCGCTGGACGCATTTCCGTCGCCACCCGGCTCCCCAGCCGACGACGTGCTCCGTCAAGCCGTCGCGCCACTCCTCGACGCCATCCCGGACGAGGCGACTCGCCAACTGTTCGCCGCCCAACTGGCCACAGCCCAACAACTCCTGCAAGCCCTACGGGAAGTCGGCACAGTCCACAGCTCAATCGGTCTGCACCGTGATGACACGGAGAACGGCGACGGCAGTCCTCTTCTCTCCCTCTTTACGATCACCTGGCGAGACACGGCGTGGTCCCCGCGCTCCTTCGCTGCCGCCCGGGCCGTAGCCACCGCCGACCACCACACCCGCATTGAGTACGCCGACCTGGCGTGCGGTCCGGCCACCCTCAGTGAAACCCTCCGGGCCCCGGCCCCCGCGGCCGGCCTTCCACCGGGCCGACGCGCCTTGCTCCAGCTCCACGCCCACCTTCCGCACCCGACGGGCAAGCGCATCGCAGTCCTCACCCTGAGCACGGCGGCCGCGGCCCGCCGCGACGAGTACCGGGCGCTGCTCCGTCAGATCGCGGAACTGGTCAGCTTCGAGAGCCCACTTGAGGGCGGCTCAAGCTAGACGTGACCCGGCTCGGATGGTGAGGGGAGTGGAGGGGAGGCTAGGGGAGGGGATTGGAGGAGAGTGGGACGGACGCCTGAGTGGGCGGCCTGCTAGTCGCCCTCTCCCTTGCCCTTCCCCTTGCCGCCCTTGTCCTTCACGCCCTCGGAGACATCCTTCGCCAGCTTGTCGTCCAGCTTCTTGAATTCCCGTACGACCGCGTCGGACATGTCCGCCAGCGCGCTCAGCTGCTGGGTGATGTCCTCGCGGCCGTCCTCCCAGTTGGACTCGAAGTCCTCGAGTGCGTCGTACACGCCGCCGTCGCCGATGTCGTCCTTGTAGGACTCGAAGGTCTTCTTCGTGCGGTTCATCCTGTCCTTGACGGACCGGAGTCTGCTCCCGTAGTCCTCAAGGTCGCTCAGCGGAAGCGCGAGGTCGCTCTTGCCCTTGCCGGCCATGGTCATGTCCCCCTTGCGTAGCTCTCCGCGTCCCGCTGCCGGGAAGCGACGATATCGCGTGGCCCGTGAGGCGTGAGCTGCCTGCTGTTCCTGTCCGCCCCGTCAACAGTCAAACCCCGCGGGTGAATCCCGGTCAACGCCATTCCTCGGGGTCGAGAGCAGCCGCGACGAAACCGTCCCCTGTCGTGACCAGCAGGTCGGGCTGGTCCACCCTGAGTCTGATCGTTTCCTGGTCGAATTGATTGAACTCGAAGATGAAATGCTCGGCGATGGCTGGTCGGTCCAAGGGGAATCCGTCGAGGTCCACCCCTGAATTCGCTCGGTCCGCCGCCTGGCAGAGGACCGATACGAGCAAGGGGAAATTCGCCGTTTCGAGCAGGGGGTCGGCATCGTGGATGACGCCTGCGATACCGACTCGCCCCGTGACCGCGCCGCACAGATCGTCCAGGCAGTCCACCATGGCATCCCAGTTCCTCCCGAAATATGAGGGGAATTGAAGCGCCTCCGCGAAGGAACCGTAGATGCCTTGCTCGGTCATCAGGGCGGACGCGGGGAAGTGGTGCACGCGGCCTCCCCTCGCGGCCAGGGTGGACAGCCCGCTGTCCATCTGCGCTGTGCCTTTGGGGGTGAAGACGACCCAGGGAGGCGAGGTTCCCGTTACGTCGAAATCCGGTGTCGAAATCCGGTGTCGCCATCCCTGCGCCATCCCTGCGCCATCCCTGCACCATCCCCGCTCGCTCCGTGAATTGGTCAGGACTTCAGCGGTTGATCGACTGGACTTCCTGTACGTCCATGTCCTGGGTCGTCTCGAAGGTGCCGTTCGGCAGATTGTGCTTGCCGTCGTTGTCCGAGCCCTCCCAGGAGATTTCCCAGGTGATGGAGGCCTTCAGCTGGTACGGCTTTCCGTCGGTGGCGCGGAGGTACGTGATGCCGCACGGCGGATCCTGTCTCGACTTGCCCTTGGTGTAGGGCGTGCCGATGCTGCCGTCGTCGTTGATCTCGCATTCGCCGGATGCCGGGAAGGTTTCCGCGTCGGCCGTGCCCGGTTCCAGGTGCAGGCTCTTCGGCTTGGCCGTGGTCTCCGCCCACAGGCCTGTGTTCGGGAGCTCCGCGCGGACCTTGACGTCCTTGAAGGTGCCCTTGTCCAGCCAGACCCACGTGGGCAGGTTCACCGTCGACTTGGCCTCCGGCTTCAGCTCCACCTCGGTGTCGGGGACCTTCACCTTGTCGTAGGCGTACTCGGCGAGCATCTTCGGCGTCGGGGCATGCGGGATGTCGGGAACCGTGCCCGCGTCCTGCCAGAACATGATCCGGCCGCAGTCCCAGGAGTCCGGGTCGGTGTCGTCCGGTGCGACACCGCGCCAGAAGTAGCCGTCCTTGCCGATGTTGTAGTTCTTGTAGCCCTCGGCGCGACTGTTCTCGTCGTCGAAGTTGTCGTTGGCCTCGCCCTTGTCGTAGTGATCGATGAAGATCGCGTCCGACCAGAATTCGTGGATGCCGGCGTCGTCGACTTCTCCGGCCTCCGCGGCCTTCTTGAGCTGTTCGGGCGTGTAGGCGGGCTCGTACCAGCAGGCCGGAGGTTTCCAGTTGGGGTCGATCGGCGCCAGGTTCCCCTTTTTGCCGCCGCCGTCTCCGCCGCTCTTGTACGAGATCTTGATCGAGGAGTGCGTGACGCCGGCGCCGAGGTTGCCTTCGTCGTCCACGCTGCCGCCGCCTTCATGGCCCGGCCCGCCCAGCGCCGACGCGGGCGACGGAACGAGAGCCGAGACGATCGCCAAGGGGGCGATCACCCGGACGATCGCGGTGCCTATGGTGCTGCGAGTGGAGCGCACGATCAGCATCCCCCGGGGTCGGTCTCTACCGAGGTGGTCATCCAGACGCCGTTGTCGCTCTTCTCAAGAGCCGTGCGGTACTGGACCTTGGGGGACTCGCCCTCGGGAGTCCCTTCCTTCTTGCCGGTCTTGAGGTCCTTGCTGAAGCCCTTGCTCTCGTCCACGCAGTAGAAGAGAGTCGCCCGGCCTTTCTCGCGGATCTCCGCCTCGGGGCGGGAGGCCTTGATCTCGCCGGTGATCGTCAGCCCCTTGTAGCCCTTGACCCACTTCTCGCCGCTGGCGAGGGCGGACCGGGCGCTGTAGAAGGCCAAGTAGTCGGCCTCGGGGTCGGCTTCACCGATCGCGGCGTATGTCCCGCGGAGCCGTTCCTTGCCGTCGTTCAGGATCGACTGGATCTTCGGGTCGCTGTCCGTCCAGCCCTCGAAGTCAGCCTTGAAGGACGTGGGCAGGGTGATCTTGGGGCGGTCGACCCCCGACGATTCCGACGCGGAGGGCGAGGGCTTGCCCGACCCCTTCCCTGTCCCCTCGATCTCGTCCGAAGGACTGTCGCCCCCGCCGCTCCCGCAAGCGGTCAGCAGCAGGGTCGCGCTTGCCATCAGAATGGCAGCGATGGGCATGGAGCGACGGGCCACGATTGCAGTCCCCCAGATTCAGCAGAGTTCGGCAGAGTTCGACATGTGTGCAGGAGAGAATGGAGCCGGACGACGCTACCAGGCGTGAGTTACCAGCACTGGTGGGCCGTGTGAAGGTTCTCGCGTCCCGCGTGATGACGGAAGCGAACGGTCCTCAAGTGCTACGCGGGCGCAGCGAATCCGTGCCGGAACTGTGACGAGGGGGCGTGAATGCCGGACGAATGCCCCCGTCGGGCGGTCAATCGCCGGGTTGGAACGGGCCGGATCGGGCGGGAAGTGTGCAAGGAGAGTTGCGCTTTCGGTGCAACTCGGGCTTAAACGGGCACCTGGAGAAGCCCCTTGAGGGCCGTTGCCCCTGGATTCCCCTGTCTGACCTTCGGCCCCTTCCGTACCATCGCCTCAGTACGCTCAGCGCAAAGACCGCTGAAGACCGCTGAAGACCGCAGAAGACCACGCAAGCCCACCGCTGATCCCCATCCGCTCCCTCCCAGAGGACATCAGGACACCCGCCATGGCGCGCACCACTTCAAGTTCGACAGGCGGCCCGTCGGCTCCACGGAATCGGACGCCGCAGCCGCTGCCCCGGCGTCGACGCACGTTCGGGGACTTCGTCAAGGCGTTCCTCGCCTTCGTCGCGCTGGCCGCGCTGGTCTTCGGCGTGCCTGGCGCCCTCGCGTACGCCGTGGGGTGGCCGCTTCCGGGCGGTGCGCCCTCGCTGGACTGGTTGCAGCAGGAGATCACGGTCGGGACGTTCATCAACGTACTGACCGTCGTCGTCTGGCTCGCCTGGGCCCAGTTCACCGCCTGTGTGCTGGTCGAGGTCAAGGCCGCGCTCTCCGGTGTCGGCATGCCGGGCCGCATTCCCGGCGCCGGCGGCAGCCAGCTCCTCGCCCGTCAACTCGTCGCGGCCCTGCTCCTGGTGGGCGCGACCGCCGCCAGCTTCGCGCCGGGGCTCTCGCAGTTCGGGCAGTCGCTGGAGGGGAACCAGAAGCCCGCGTCCGCCGCTTCCGCCCAGCAGACCCCCGGCGGTCTCTTCGGGCAGGAGCAGGCAGGCAGCGCCGCCAGTGCCGTCGCCGAACAGGCCGAGCAGGCGGCCGCCCATGCGGACGGGAGCAAGAGCGAGGACACGAAGTACTACCGGATCCAGCCGCCCGAAGGACGCCACCACGACTCCATGTGGGAGATCGCCGAGCGGCACCTGGGCGACGGCCGCAGGTACAAGGAGATCTACCAGCTCAACAAGGACCGTGAGCAGCCCGACGGCTCGCGGCTGTCCGAGGCCAGCCTCATCCGGCCCGGCTGGATCATGGAGATGCCCGCGGACGCGCACGGCGGCGAGCTCGTCGAGATGCCCGACGAGGCGCCCAAGGTCTCGCAGGACGTGAAGGAGCAGATCTCCGACTACGCCAAGTCCGGCGATCACCAGCAGGGTGGCGGCGCCAAGGAGCAGGGCGGCGGTCAGCAAGGCGGCTCCGGCTCCGTCGATCGCGACACCGCGCACATCACCATTCCCGAGCAGCGGCCCTCCGAGGGCGGGAAGGGGCAGCAGGAGGCACCCGTCGCCAGCAGCGGCGAGTCCGAAGGATTCTCCTTCGGGCTGCCCGAGGCCCTCATCGGCGCCCCGCTGCTCGCCGCAGGACTGCTCGGTGCGCTCGGCCGCCGTCGGCGTCACGCGCTGTGGCAGTCGGCCATGGGCGCCATCGGCGGACGTCGCGGCATGGAGCCGCCGACCCCGACCGGCGGCGCGGCCGACGCGATGGACGCGCTGCTCGTGGGGGCCGACCCCGAGGGCGTACGGCTTCTCGATCTGTCCCTGAGGGGGCTCGCCGCCTCGCTCGCCGAGGAGTCCCGGGCCCTTCCCACCGTGTACGCGGCCTGGCTCAGCGGCGGTGACCTGCACCTCCAGCTCGCCCAGCCCGCCGGGCGGCCGCCTGCTCCCTGGCAGTTGGGGCAGGACCAGACGTTCTGGATGCTGGCGCGCACCGACGCCGAGCAGTACGAGGACGTGGACACCGCCGCTCCCTACCCGGGCCTGGTGAGTCTGGGGACGCTCGACGACTCGCGGCTGCTGCTCAACCTCGAAGCCGTGCCCGGTGTCGTCTCGCTGAGCGGGCGCGAGGCCGACCGTGCCGCCGTCTTCGCCTCCGTGGCCGCCGAGCTCGCCACCAACGGGTGGTCCGACCGCATGACCATCACCCTCGTCGGCTTCGGGCAGGACCTGACGCCGCTCGCGCCCAACCGTCTGCGGCACCTCGACGACATCGAGGCGCTGATCGAGACGATGGAGGCCGAGACGCGACAGCGCCGCGGAGCCCTGGGGGCCGCCGGGCACGACTCGGTGCTCACCGGCCGTACGGGACCCGCCCAGCACACCCGCTGGGCCCCGCACCTGGTGCTGCTCGCCGCCGAGCCCACCGGGGACGATGCCGTGAAGCTCGCCGAACTGGCCGCCGACGCGAGCCGGTTGGGCATCGGGTACCTCGTCGGCACCGAGTCCGGTGACCTGCCGGGCGCCGCCTGGGAGATGGAGATCACCCCCGAGGGCAAGCTCCTCGCCCCGCTGCTCGGCCTCGAGCTGGAGGCGCAGGCGCTGCCCGAGGCCCAGCAGCGGGCCGTCGTGGAGCTCTTCCTCGACGCAGACCCGGGGGAGGGCGGGACCGCAGGCTCCACCGGTTCCGGCCGTACGGCCGCCGCTCCGCCGTTCCTGGTCGACGTCACCGAGCAGGGGCGGCCCGCGGTGTACGCGCGCCTCGTCGGTACGTACGAGATCATCGGCCTCGACACTCCGGACGGCGAGCGCAGCCCGTTGATGCACGAGGCCCTGGCGCTGCTCCTGCTGCACCGCGAGGGCGTGCACCCGCGGGTGCTCTCCTCCGCGCTGTGGCCGCGCGGTGTCACCGAGGACGTGCGCGACGCGCTCGTCGAGCGGCTGCGGGAGTGGCTCGGCACCGAGCCCGACGGGTCGCCGCGGCTTTCGGCCGACCGGAGCGGGCGGCTCACGCTCGCCAAGTCCGTGGTCTCCGACCTGGACGTCCTGCGGTCGCTGTACCACGAGGCGACTCAGGGGCGCGGGGCCAACAGCCGGGCTGTGCGCGGGCGGATGCTCACCGACGCCCTGGTGCTCGTGCGCGGGCCGCTGCTCGCGGACCGGCCGCAGGGGCGGTACGCGTGGCTCACGCACGAGATCATCGACGCGCAGCTGCCGCTGCTCGTCGCCGACATCGGGCTCGCCCTCTCCGAGTTCCACCTGGAGAAGGGGCGCGCGGAGAAGGCCATCGAGGCGCTGAACGCCGCGTTGAACTCTTCGCCGGGGGACGAGCGGCTCTGGAACGAGCTGCTGCGGGCGACCCACGCGGTGGGTGATCCGGCGCGGCTCCAGCAGGTGGCCGCCGATCTCGTTGCCCGCAGTGGGGCGCGGGGCGTTCCGCCCCGGACCGAAGCCTTGCTGGACGAGTTGCTGCCTACCTGGCGCAGTGGCCTCACCGCCGTGGGGTAGTTCTTTCGCTGCGGAGGGTGGGGCGTTTCGAGGCCGCCGCTTCGCGGCGGACCTCTCCCACCCACCTACCCGTATCTCCGCCTCTAGAGGGTGACCGTTGGACCCGCTGTTGTACGTCGTCGTCGGCAGCGCCCTCTGGGGCGCCGCCGCCGGGCTGCTCGTCCCCCGTGCCGTCTACCGGCTCTCCGTGCCGCCCGACGAGGCATGGCGGGACAGCTGCCCCGACGGGCACCCCCTGAGCGGCTGGGTCGGGCTCGCGCGGTGCCCGCGAGGAGACCGCTTCGGGCCCCGCACTCTGACCGTCACCCTCGCCACCGCCCTCGTCTGCGCCGCCCTCGCCGCCGCCACAGGCCCACGGCCCGAGCTGGCAGTCTGGCTGCTGCTCGCGCCCTTCGGCGTCCTGCTCGCCGTCGTCGACTTCGGTGTGCACCGGCTGCCCGACGTGCTGACTCTTCCGCTCGCCGTGGCCGCGCTCGCCCTCCTCGGGGGCGCCGCGCTGCTGCCCGAGCACGGCGGTTCCTGGTCGCACGCGCTGTACGGGGCGCTCGGGCTCGGCGGTGCGTACTTCGTGCTCTTCCTCATCAGCCCGAACGGCATGGGCTTCGGGGACGTGAAGCTCGCGCTCAGCCTCGGTGCGGTCCTCGGCTGGTACGGCTGGGGCGGGGTGCTGCTCGGCACCTTCGCCGGGTTCCTGCTCGCCGCCCTGTACGGGACAGTGCTGGTCATCGCACGCCGCGCCGGGCGCAAGACGGCGATCCCGTTCGGGCCCTTCCTGATCGGCGGGGCGTTCGTGGGGCTGCTCGCCGGGGCGTACGCCGCCTGACGTGCCGCACGGTGCGTACGCCGCCTGACGTCGGGCGGCGCAAACAGCTGGCGTACGCTGGATCGGTCCGTCCAGAACCCTTACGAAAGGGACGCCCCGGTGACCGAGAAGGCCGACCTTCAGTCCGTCCTCGACCGTGCCGCCGCAGGTGGGCGGATCAGCGCCGAAGAGGCGCTCGACCTCTACCGCGATGCTCCGCTGCACGCGCTCGGCGCCGCCGCCGACGCGATCCGCCGCCGCCGGTACGCAGGGACCGAGCACATCGCGACGTACATCATCGAGCGGAACATCAACTACACCAACGTGTGTGTGACCGCCTGCAAGTTCTGCGCCTTCTACGCCGCCCCGAAGGACACCAAGAAGGGCTGGACGCGCGACCTCGACGACATCCTGCGGCGCTGCGCCGAGACCGTCGAGCTCGGTGGCACGCAGGTCATGTTCCAGGGCGGGCACCACCCGGACTTCGGCGTCGAGTACTACGAAGAGCACTTCTCCGCGATCAAGAAGGCCTACCCCCAGCTGGTCATCCACTCCCTCGGTGCCTCCGAGGTCGAGCACATGGCCCGCATCTCGAAGGTCTCCGCCGAGGAGGCCATCAAGCGCATCCACGCCGCCGGGCTCGACTCCTTCGCCGGCGCGGGCGCCGAGCTGCTCCCGGCCCGCCCGCGCAAGGCCATCGCCCCGCTCAAGGAGAGCGGCGAGCGCTGGCTGGAGATCATGGAGATCGCCCACGGGCTCGGCGTCGAGTCGACGTCCACGATGCTCATGGGTACGGGCGAGACCAACGCCGAGCGCATCGAGCACCTGCGGATGATCCGCGACACCCAGGACAGGACCGGTGGCTTCCGGGCCTTCATCCCGTACACGTACCAGCCCGAGAACAACCACCTCAAGGGCCGGACGCAGGCCAGCATCTTCGAGTACATCCGCATGATCGCGATCTCGCGGATCTTCCTCGACAACGTGGCCCACATCCAGGGTTCCTGGCTGACCACCGGCAAGGAGGCCGGCCAGCTCACCCTGCACTACGGCGCGGACGACCTCGGCTCCGTGATGCTGGAGGAGAACGTCGTCTCCATGGCCGGCGCCAAGCACCGGAACAACCTGCGCGACATGATCGACATGATCCGCACCGCGGACCGCGTCCCGGCCCAGCGCGCCACGACGTACGAGCACCTCGTCGTGCACGACGACCCGGCGAACGACCCGACCGACGACCGCGTCGCCTCGCACATCTCGTCCACGGCGATCGAGGGCGGCACGGCCCACCCCGAGCTGAAGCTCCTCGCCTCCAACTGAGGAACCAAGGAACTGAGGCCGCCGTGCTGACGATTCATGCCGCGCCGCTGGTCCTTCCGGTCGGCGCGGCGCCGGTGGCCGAAGGCGCGGTACTCGTCGACGGCGACCGGATCGCGGCCATCGGGCCGTACGAGGACGTGGTGGCCGCCCAGCCGCGCGCCCGCGTCAGGCAGTGGCCCGGCGTGATCACTCCGGGGCTTCGGCAGTGGCACGGCCGATGGCTCCTGACCCGCGTCTACCACCCCGATCCGCGCGAGGCCGACGAGCTCGGCACCGCGCCGATCCCGGACTTCGAGTGCGACGACGACGCCCGGTGGGCGGGGAGCGCGCGGCGCGGTCTGCAGCGGATGCTCGCGCACGGCACGACGCACGTCGGCGGGGATTTCCCCGACGGGGTGCGGCAGTCGGTGGCGCGGTCGGGGCTGCGCGAGGTGCCGGGCGCGTGGCGGCTGGCGCCGCCGCTGACGACTGGTCCTGACCTTGACCCCTTTGTCGAGGGGATCGACCTGGCGGGCACGGTCCACGGACCGCTGGCCGTCGGCGGGCGTGCCGACCTCGCCGCCTTCGATGTGCCCGACGAGGCGGCACTGGTCGAGCGCGGCGGGGCGACCTGCGTCGCCACGGTGCTCGGCGGACGCCTGGTGTACCGGCGCCGCTGATCTTCCGCGGGCCCGGTGGGGGCTTGTCGCGCAGTTCCCCGCGCCCCTTACGGGGCCGACAGAGTCTTCGCGAAAGCCCCCGGCTCCTGCTCCACCCCGCTGCACGAGTCCTGGGCCTTGGCCGTCGACGTGCCGTCCGGGCACTGCCGGTCGCGGAACGACGCCCACATCGAGACCCAGGCCAGGCCCTTCTTCTCGCCGTACGAACGGAGTCGGGCCGCGTCCGCGAGCGTGAACGTCTCGCCCTTCACGTCGTTCACGCCGATCATCGCGGTGACCGCGAGCCCCTTCCAGGCATTCCTGTCCGAGAGGCCGAAGGCCTTCTTGATCTGGGCGTGCGCCTTGGTGGCCGACGTGATCGCGTAGTCGCCCATGTCGCCGGTGAAGGACGTGCCGTAGTTCATCGCCATGATGTTCACCGTCGAGACCCGGGCGTCGTGGTCGTTGGCGGACTCAAGCAGCGCCACGCTGTCCGCGTCCAGACCCGACGGCATCACGGGCAGCGTGAAGGTCGCCTTGAGGTCGCGCTTCTTCTGCAGCAGCGCGATCGCCTCGGAGCGGCGGGCGACGGAGGCGGAATCGGTGAGCGCGTCGCCCTCGATGTCGAAGTCGGCCTCGCTCGCGCCGGTGGCGTCCAGGACCTCGGCGTAGGCGTCGGCGAGTTCGGACGCGCTGTCGCAGGTGAGCGCGAGCTCCTTGCCCGCCGCGCCGCCGAAGGAGACACGGACGGTGCCGCCCGAGGACTTCAGCTTCGCGATCCGGGACTTCACGGCGGCGTCGTCGACGTCCGTCGTCCCGCCCCACACGGGCGTGCAGTCGCTGCCGTCCGCGACGGCGAAGGCCACGTTGTACGCCGACGGGGTGCCGGAGCTGTCGCTGTCCCCGGCGGTCGTGGCGCTGACGTACGGGGCGTAGGCGGTGGTGGGTTCGGGCGTCGCGGACGCCTCGGAGGGCGATGTGCTCGACCGGGCCTCTGTGCTGCCGGACTCCGAGCACCCGGAGCACATCAGCACGACCAGACAGCCGAGACCGGCGGCCGGCTTCAGCAAGCGCCGGGTATTCCGCACGCCTCGTATGTTCCGCACGCTTTACTCGCTCACTTGCTCTCGCGCTCGCGCGCTGCCGTGAAGTTCCTGAACCAGGGGAATGGGCTGGCTTTTCAACGTACAGGGAGACGAGTTCAGGGAGTTTTGCGAAAGTGGCCTGCTTGCCTCCTCGAATGCATATGGCCCGCTTCGGGTTCTCGACCGGCTCGTGACGGTCTTCGAGCGGTGGCTGCCGCTGGACAGTCAGGGGTTCCTGTTCGGCGCGGGCCCCGGCCGCTGCCGTGAGCCGCTTCGCGCCCGCTTCGCGCCCGCTCCGTGAGCCGCCTCCTTGAGCCGCCGCCCGTACTGCCACAATGGCCGGGTGACCCGCGCATCTCTGGACAAGCAGCCGCACGAAGTCGCCTCGATGTTCGACGACGTGGCGGAGAAGTACGACCTGACGAACGACGTGCTGTCGCTCGGGCAGGCCCGGCTGTGGCGCAAGGAGGTCGCGAAGGCCGTCGACGCGCGGCCCGCGCAGAAGGTCCTCGACCTCGCCGCGGGGACCGCCACCTCGTCGCAGCCCTTCGCCCAGGCGGGCGCGTACGTCGTGCCCTGCGACTTCTCGCTCGGCATGCTCCAGGTCGGCAAGGGCCGCCACCCCTGGATGCCGTTCACGGCCGGGGACGCGACGAAGCTGCCGTTCAAGGACGACACGTTCGACGCCGTCACGATCTCCTTCGGCCTGCGCAACGTCCACGAGACGGACGAGGCGCTGCGCGAGATGTACCGCGTGACGAAGCCCGGCGGCCGGGTCGTCATCTGCGAGTTCTCGCACGCGACGTGGGCGCCGTTCCGCACGGTCTACGAGGAGTACCTGATGCGGGCGCTGCCGCCGGTCGCGCGCACGGTCTCCTCCAACCCCGACGCGTACGTCTATCTCGCGGAGTCCATCCGCTCCTGGCCGGACCAGCCGACGCTGGCCGCGCGGTTGCAGGGCGCGGGCTGGTCGAAGGTGGCGTGGCGGAATCTGACGGGTGGGGTCGTGGCCCTGCACCGGGGGTTCAAGGCCTAGGCCTGCGCCCTTTCCGCGCCTGGACCGGGAGCGCGCAGAATCCTGCGTTGTGAACCGAGTTGACGGGAACCAGCCGCCGGGCAAGATGTGTCCGTTGTGATACGACTCCGCCGACGCGACGGGTCGATGCGAAGCCGCTCTTTCGCACCGGCCGCCGCGGGATCTTTCGGCACGGGTCGGTCATTCTGGTCATCTCCCCAATGACGGAGCGTTCCCATGGCGTCGCATTGCCCTCACTGCGGGGCACCCACCCCTGACGAGGCCCGCTTCTGCATGAAGTGCGGGCGAGAGCGTCCGCGTGACACGACGGTGGACGCGGGGCCCGCGGAGCTGCCTGCGGCCGAGCTTGGGGTCCCGACCTCCGCGGATGCGGCGCCGGTGGAACCTGAGGCCGACGCACCCGCCGGTGAGGCGCCGGAAGCTCCGGCGCCCGAAGTCACGCCCGCAGGCCCCGGGTTCACCGCGACCTCCCTGCCCGCGCC
The DNA here is from genome assembly GCF_040643025.1 of Streptomyces sp. NPDC047525. NCBI lineage: Bacteria > Bacillati > Actinomycetota > Actinomycetes > Kitasatosporales > Streptomycetaceae > Streptomyces > Streptomyces sp. NPDC047525. The sequence goes on along the minus strand of NZ_JBEYTL010000015.1, from coordinate 50,530 downwards.
CGCACTTCCGCCCGCCCCGGCGCCCGCCACCCCCGCATCCCCGCCCCCTCCCGCGTACGTTCCCGCGGCGCCCGCCGCTCCCTCGCCCCTCGGCGCCTTCTTCGGACGGGCGTTCAGGGGCGACTGGGCCGGGGCCGCGCAAGCCGCCCTGTGGCCGGTGGGGTTGGTGCTCGTCGCGGCTGTCGCACTGGCCATTCCCTCCTACGGGCAGGGCGACGACAGTGACGTCGTCGTCGGGTTCGGCGAGCGGATGCGGATCGCTCTCGCGCTGCTGCTCCAGGCCGTCGGCGGCGGCTTCGAGATCTCCGGGAGCGAGCGGCAGCAGTCGTCGCTCTTCGGCGGCGAGAGCTCCAGCGTGGACGTCGCCTTCGACGGCACCGCCACGCTGCACCTCATTCCGCTCACCGCCACCGCGCTGTGGATCGGGGCCCTCTTCATCGGCGTACGCATCCTGCGCAACCGCGTCCTCCTGCGCTCCGGAGGCCTCGGCGGCGGCACGGCGGGGCTCGAATCGGCCGTGCGCGTCACCCTGTTGGTGACCGTGGGCACCCTCGTGCTCAGCCTCTTCGCACAGCCCGAGATCGAGGGCGTCGAGCTCTCCTCCTCGCCGGTGCTCGCCGCACTCGGTGCCTTCGTCCTCGGCATCGCCGTCTGTGGCGGTGTGCTGCACCGCCACGACCTGGCCCACTGGCTGGCGGCGCGGCCCGGCTGGCAGGCGGCGTTCCGCGCCACCGGCACCGCGCTGCGGGCGCTCGCGATCGTGCTCGTGCTCTGCTCGGTCGTCGCGTTCATCAGCCTCGCCCAGATCGACGACCTCGAAGGCCTCACCGACCTCGACGACGCGGACGTGTCCCCGCTGCTCATCGCCCTGCTCCTGCTGCCGAACCTCGGCGCGGCCGCCCTCGGCCTCGGCTGGGGAGCGCCGCTCGACGCGTCGGTGCAGGGGAGCAGTTCGGCGTACGGCGGTGGCTACGAGAGCGAGTCCTTCGGGCTCTCCGAGCTCGGCGACGTCACCAACGACTGGGCGATCGCGGGCGCGTTGGCACTCGGGCTCGTGTGTGCGCTGACCATCGGCGTCCTCGCCGCACGCCGCTCCGCCCACCGAGGCGAGCAACTGCTCGCCGCCGGTGTCTTCTTCGGGCTCTTCCTGCTCCTTGCCGGGCTCAGCGGATTCAGCGTCGACGCCTCCGGGAGCGCGGCGTCGGAGTTCGGCGGAGGCGGCGGCGGGAGCGGCTCGGGCAACGGCAGCTTCGAGGCGGGCGTGAGCGTGCCGGACGCGCTGCTGTTCGGGCTGCTCTGGGTGTTCGCCGCCGCGTTGATCGCGCCGTTCCTGCTCCAGATGACGGGACAGCGGACGGGCGTCCTGGCGCCGATGCCGCAGGTTCCTCCGATGCCGGCGGGACCCGCGGGCGCGCCCGGCGCCATCGGCGCTCCCGGTTCCGTGTCCACCGCGCCCACCGAAGGCGCCGTCGGTGCAGTCGGTGCAGTCGGTGCAGTCGGTGCAGTCGGTGCAGTCGGTGCAGTCGGCGCCGTGGGGCCCGTCACCGGCGACGCCCCCGCGCCCGGAGTCGCCACCCCGGCGCCCCAACCCGCGTACGACCCGGCCGCGAACCCGGCCTACGCCCCCGCCGCCTACGACCCCCACACCTTCCAGCTGCACCAGCGGCCCCCGGCCACCCCTCAGTCCCGCCGCACCGCCCTCTGGGTCGGTACCCTCGCCGCCGCCTTCCTCATCGGCAGCGGCATCGCGGCCGGCGTCCTGCTCTGGCAGAACAACGACGACGGCAAGGCCGACAAGGCCGGGGGCAAGGACGACAAGCCCGCCATCAGCCGCAGCGAGAACCCCACCCAGGACCCCACCGAGGACCCCACCGAGGCGCCGTCGCCGTCCCCCACGTTCACTCCCACCGAAGAGCCGAGCGAGACCCCCGACACCGTGGACGAGGGCCCCGAACTGCCCGCAGGCTACGACCTGGTGTCCGACGTGAGCGGCTTCGAGTTCGCCGTGCCCGACGGCTGGACCCGGCAGGGCGAGGAACGGCCGGGCCAGGTCGTGTACGCCGGGTCGACGGGCCGGGAGGAGTTCATCGTCGGCGTGGTCCCGAACGCCCCGTACACCTCGTACCAGAACTTCACGACCATCGAGAAGGATGCCAAGAAGGACCCGAAGAAGTCGGACTACGAGCGGATCCGTCTTGAGCCGAACACCTTCCAGGGGCGCAGCGGCGCGATCTGGGAGTACACCTACACCGACACGGCGGGCCGCGAGATCCATGCCCTGAACCAGAGTTACGTCGCGGACAACGGCACCGAGTACGCCATCCAGCTCTCCTGGCGCGCGGACTTCTGGCCCGCGGTCGAGGGCGAGGAGACCCACAGGACCGCGCTCGAACACTGGCGGATCAACGGCTGAGGCACCCGGCGGCTCCGTGCCTCACGGCATGGCGCCGACCTCGTTCCCCGGCTCGTCCAGTTCCTGGCGCAGCCCGCCGTCCCCGGGCCCCGGGCGGCGCGGCTCGCGCACCCCCGCGCCGCCGTCGCCCTCGCCGGGGCCGAGCTCGAACCAGACGGTGACGACGGCGTCGCGCGGGATCCACATGTCGGGGAGCGGGTACTGCCGGACGACATGGTCGAGGACGACGAGGTGGAAGTCGGGGCGGTCCGGCGCCGCGAGCAGCACGCCGTGCTTCGCCGCCGACTCGCGCGCGTCGACGGCCATCAGACCGATCAGCCGCGGCACGCGCACTTCGTCGGCTGTCCTGGGTGCCTTCGGCACGGGCGTCACCCCCCAGCGGTACCGGCAGGGTAGACCGCTACAGGGCGAGCCGGAAGCGGTGTGCCTGCCGCTTCGACGGCGTCGTGAAGGTCTCGGCCAGCTCCATGCCGAGCCGCCGGGCCACCGCGGCGGACCGCGCGTTGCGGGCGTCGACCATCGCCACCACATGCCCCACGCCCGCCGCGCGCACCCGCTCCAGGGTGGCCTGCGCGGCTGCGGTCGCGTACCCCTTCCCCCAGGCGGCGCGGCCGAGCCGCCAGCCGATCTCGATCTCGCCCTTGGGTCCCCAGTCGTGCGGCCAGGGCTGCGCTCCGGTGAAGCCGATCGGCTCGCCGTCCGCGTCGAGCAACGTCCAGAAGCAGAAACCGCGTTCGGCGTCGTGTCTGCGCTGCCGGGCGGTCAGCTCCTCGTACACGGAGAGCTCGGCCGACGCACCGCTGCCGAAGAACTCCATGACGTCCGGATCGTCGAAGAGCCGGTGCCAGACGAAGGCGTCCTCGTGGGTCGGAACACGCAGCTGTACGGCGGGCAGGGTCTTCGTCGGCAGTGCCTGCTTTGTCACGGGTGGCCCTTCGGCTTGCTGATCAGTACCGCTGCATAGACTGCCCATAACCCGTGCCCTCCGGCACACAGATTTCGAGCCTTGGGGAGAACCCGCCGTGACCGAGCCCCAGCCCCTCACCGAACACACCGCTGATGTGATCGTCGTCGGGGCCGGGCCAGCCGGTTCCACGACCGCCTACTACTTGGCGAAGGCCGGACTCGACGTACTCCTCCTGGAGAAGACCGCGTTCCCAAGGGAAAAGGTCTGCGGCGACGGCCTGACGCCGCGCGCCACCAAACAGCTCGTCTCCATGGGGATCGACATCTCCGAGGAGGCGGGCTGGCTGCGGAACAAGGGCCTGAGGATCATCGGGGGCGGCGTTCGGCTCCAACTGGATTGGCCGGAACTCGCCGCCTACCCGAACTACGGCCTCGTCCGTAAGCGCGACGACTTCGACGAGCAGCTCGCCAACCAGGCCCAGAAGGCGGGCGCCCGCCTGCACCAGCGCTGCAACGTCGGCGCCCCGATCGTCGACGACCGCACGGGCCGCATCACCGGCGTGCACGCCAAGCTCGGCGAGGAGAAGACCCCGGTCACCTTCCACGCCCCGCTGGTGGTCGCCGCCGACGGCAACTCGACGCGGCTCTCCCTCGCGATGGGGCTGCACCGCCGCGACGACCGCCCGATGGGCGTCGCCGTCCGTACGTACTTCACCTCGCCCCGCCACGACGACGACTACCTGGAGTCCTGGCTGGAGCTGTGGGACCGGCGCGGCTCCGAGGACCGGCTCCTTCCCGGCTACGGCTGGATCTTCGGCATGGGCGACGGCACGTCGAACGTCGGGCTCGGCATCCTCGACTCCTCCTCCGCCTACAAGGAGCTGGACTGGCGCGAGGTGCTGAAGGCCTGGTGCGCCTCGATGCCGGAGGACTGGGGCTACACCCCGGACAACATGACGATGCCGATCCGCGGCGCCGCCCTGCCCATGGCCTTCAACCGCCAGCCGCACTACACCAAGGGCCTGCTCCTGGTCGGCGACGCGGGCGGCATGGTGAACCCCTTCAACGGCGAGGGCATCGCGTACGCCATGGAGTCCGGGCAGATCGCGGCGGACGTCATCGTCCAGGCGCACGCCCGGCAGACTCCCGCCCAGCGGGAGTTGGCGCTGCACCGCTACCCGAAGGTCCTCAAGGACACCTACGGCGGCTACTACACGCTGGGCCGCGCCTTCGTGAAGCTCATCGGCAACCCGAAGGTCATGAAGATCGCCACGCAGCGCGGTCTGACCCACCCGATGCTGATGCGCTTCACGCTGAAGATGCTGGCGAACCTGACCGACCCGACGGGCGGCGACGCGATGGACCGCATCATCAACGGCCTGAGCAAGGTGGCCCCGAAGGCGTGAGTACCCCATGAGCGCGGACCCCGGTCCCGCATCGGTGGACCGGGCGCTCGACCTCCTGGAGGCGATCGCCCGGGCCCCCGGCCCCGTCCCCGCCAAGGTGCTCGCCGGTGAACTCGGCTGCGCCCTGTCGACCGTGTACCACCTGCTCGCGCCGCTCACCGCGCGCGGACACGTGGAGCGCACGGGCGCCGGATACGCGCTCGGGCCGCGCGTGCCCGCCCTCTACCGCTCCTTCCAGCGGCACGCCGGGATCGACGAGGCAAGCAGAGGGCTCCTGTTGGGCGTACGAAGGGCTGTCGGCGCCCATGCCTATCTGAGCGCGCGGCGAGGCAGCCGGATCGCGGTCGTCGACAGCACCGCGTCGCTGGGGGAGAGCGACCCCTTCGAGGTCGGCCTCGACCGGGGCGCCCACGCCACCGCCCACGGCAAGGTGCTGCTCGCCTCGCTGAGCCGGGCGGCCAGACGCCGCTACCTCGACGCGCACGGTCTGCCGCGCCTCACCGAGAACACGATCACAAGCCCCGACCGCTTCGAGGCCGAGCTGCGCCGGGTGCGCGCGGCGGGCGTCGCCGTGTCGGTGGGGGAGACGGACCCCGCGTTCACCTGCGTGGCCGTGCCGCTGCCGGACGGTGCGCGGGCCCTGTCGGTCTCGCTGCCGACCGCCGCCTACCGCGGGCGGCAGCGGGAGTTGGCGCGGGTTCTCACGCGGGCCGCGCGGCGCGGGTTTCCGACCCTGCCGGAATAGGGACATCTCCGGCTTGCCCCGCGCGGCGGTCGGCAGGACGCTGGCCGCATGATTTTCATCGCCGTCAAGTTCACCGTCCGCCCCGAGCACGCCGACACCTGGCTGGAGCGGACCGCCGAGTTCACGCGGGCCACGCGCGCGGAGGAGGGCAACCTCTTCTACGACTGGTCCCGCAGCGTGGACGACCCCAACCAGTTCGTCCTCCTGGAGGGCTTCGCCTCGCAGGAGGCGGGCGCCGCGCACGTCGGTTCCGACCACTTCAAGGCCGCCATGGAGACGATGTCCGAGGCGATCGCCTCGACCCCGGAGATCATCCACACGGAGATCCCGGGCAGCAGCTGGTCGGAGATGGGCGAGCTCTCGCCGAAGAGCTGACGCCTGCGCCTCGCTGGACGCACGGAAGGGCCGGGAACCCCACAGGGGGGTTCCCGGCCCTTCCAGGTGGCTGTGAGGGCCCTCAGAGGACGCGCACGGCGCCGTCGGCGGGGTAGCCCGACAGGTCCTGGATGACAACGCCCTTGCCGGGGTTGGCGGCGTCGAGGTACTGACCGTTACCGATGTACACACCCACGTGGTACGCGGAGCCCGCGCCACCCCAGTAAAGGATGTCGCCCACCTGGACGTTGGAGAGCGAGACCGGCGTACCGGAGACCGACTGGTCCTGCGAGACGCGCGGAAGGTCCACGCCCGCCTGCTTGAACGCGGCCTGGACGAGGCTGGAGCAGTCCCAGGCGTTGGGTCCTGAGGCACCCATGACGTACGCGTCGCCGAGCTGGGCCTTGAGGAAGCTGATGACCGTGCCGACGCTGCCGCTGGCCGGGGCCGGCGTGTCGGCGGTGGCGGCGCTGGAGCCGCCGGCGGCGCTGAGCGTGGTGCGCTCGGCGGAACGCGAGGCGCGCTCCTCCTCCGCCTTCTTCTTGGCGGCGGCCTCGGCCTTCGCCTTGGCCTCGGCCTTCTTCTCGGCCTGAGCCTGGTCTTCCTTGGCCTGCTTGGCGGCCTTCACGGCGGCCGCGTCCTGCTCGGCACGGAGCTCGTAGCTGTCGGCGGTCTGCTGCGTGGCTTCCGCGGACTGCGCGATCTGCGTGGAGAGATCCGTGGTGAGCGTGGGCATTTCGATGGTCTCGGTCACCGGCTCGGCGGCGGTCGCCGTGCCAGCGGCCGCGGCCACTGCCAGGGTGCTGAGGACGCCACCGGCAACTCCGGCGCGCAGGGCCTGCTTCGTGGCGCTACGACGGGGCTTCCGGTGGCTGGGTATGTGAGCGGTGTGGGACATGAGACCAACCGCTATCAGGGAGTCCGGGTTCCCTTCAAGAAACGTGGGCTGCGCCACAGTTGCCCGCGGAGGCCTCGAATCCCGGGCGTGTCACTTCTTATTGACGCCGTAACGGGCAATGCGGACAACGGCGATCACGCCTGTGATCATGGGTTTTCTGCGATACGCCCGAATTGCCCGTGGACTACCACCGGTTGAGTCGGTTGGCCAAGCCCCGCTTCTCCGCCGGATCATGGGGTGTGGCACAGGTCACATGTTTGACCCTAGGGGATCTCCCTGAGATCCCGCCGAGACCTTCCTGAGATCTCCCGAAGAAATCAGGGGTGTTGTGGGTGTGGGGGATCGGTGACGGATCGACGCCGGATCGACGAGGAGCCGGTGTTCGGTCGATGCGGAACCGGCGGCGGTTCGATGTGGACCCGACGACGGTTCGATGCGGATCCGGCGACGGTCGATGCGAACCCGGCGATGGATCGATGTGGATCGGGTGCCGATTCGCGCTCGGTCCGAGCGCGCCGAATCGGTCCCGTCGGTCGGCTCGGTCCGAGCGCGTCGACTCGGCCCCCCTCGGCCGCGTGCCGACCGCTCGTGAATCTGTGCACGCGTCCACGGCTGTCCACCCTCATCCACACCTCTCCCGCCAAAGTGTGAACGAGCCGCCACTATCAAGCCATCGCGTCCAGCGCCAATTTGCTTGCGGCGGCCATCGCTTGATAGGGCGACCCCCTCCCGACCAGCGGTAACTCGCTGAGATGTCACCTCTGGTGATCACTCAGGCGCTTCGCGTATGAAGATCACCGCTCATCCGACTTCATGATCCTTCGTCAGGTGGTGGAGATCACAAAGCCGTTGTCGCACCCCGTGTCGCAGATCACAGACCGGCGGGCATAAGATGCGGGGCAGTTGGGCTTGTGACCTGCTTCACATGTACGCGATCTTCGCGGGCCGCAGTCCGATGCAACCGCCAACAGTCAGTGCCGACTGAGAGGAGCGAGGAGCGTGAACGCCTATGCGCCCATCCTCGTGCTGGGAGCCCTCGGGGCAGGCTTTGCGATCTTCTCCGTGGTCATGGCCACGCTTATCGGTCCAAAGCGGTACAACCGCGCCAAGCTCGAGGCGTATGAGTGCGGAATCGAGCCGACGCCGACTCCGGCCGGTGGTGGGCGATTCCCCATCAAGTACTACCTGACGGCGATGCTCTTCATCGTCTTCGACATCGAGATCGTCTTCCTTTACCCCTGGGCCGTCACGTTCGACGCGCTGGGGATTTTCGGGCTCGTGGAGATGCTGCTCTTCGTGCTCACCGTCTTCGTCGCGTACGCGTACGTATGGCGGCGCGGCGGCCTGGAATGGGACTAAGGGTCTGAGGGGCAAAGAGCATGGGACTCGAAGAGAAACTGCCGAGCGGATTTCTGCTCACCACCGTCGAACAGGCCGCGGGCTGGGTGCGCAAGTCATCCGTCTTCCCCGCGACCTTCGGCCTCGCGTGCTGCGCCATCGAGATGATGACGACGGGAGCCGGGCGCTATGACCTGGCTCGCTTCGGCATGGAGGTCTTCCGCGGTTCACCGCGCCAGGCCGACCTGATGATCGTGGCCGGACGCGTGAGCCAGAAGATGGCGCCGGTCCTGCGGCAGGTCTATGACCAGATGCCCAACCCCAAGTGGGTCATTTCCATGGGGGTTTGCGCTTCATCGGGCGGGATGTTCAACAATTACGCGATTGTGCAGGGTGTGGACCACATTGTCCCTGTTGACATCTATTTGCCCGGCTGTCCGCCGCGGCCCGAGATGCTGATGGACGCGATCCTCAAGCTCCACCAGAAGATCCAGGGCGGAAAGCTCGGGGTCAACGCCGAGGAAGCGGCCCGCGAGGCGGAGGAGGCGGCCCTCAAGGCCCTCCCCACCATCGAGATGAAGGGGCTGCTGCGGTGAGCGACGCGCACGACGAGCACCTGAACGGAAACGGCGTCCCTGCCCCTCGCGACGAGGCCGGCGAGGTCATCGGCGTACGCAAGGGCATGTTCGGCGCCAACAACGGCGGCGACACGTCCGGTTACGGCGGGCTCGTGCGGACGGTCACCCTGCCGGGCGCCACCGCGCGCCCCTACGGCGGCTGGTTCGACGAAGTCGCGGACGAGCTGGAGGGGGCCCTGGAAGAACAGGGGCTCCTGCCCGAGAACGCGATCGAGAAGACGGTCGTCGACCGCGACGAGCTCACCTTCCACATCGCGCGCGAGCACCTCGTGAGGGTCGCCCAGACCCTGCGCGACGACCCGGCCCTGCGCTTCGAGCTCTGCACGGGCGTCTCGGGGGTCCACTTCACCGAGGACAAGGGCCGCGAGCTGCACGCCGTCTACCACCTGCGCTCGATCACCCACAACCGCCTGATCCGGCTCGAAGTCAGTGCCCCTGACGCCGATCCGCACGTTCCCTCGCTGGTCGCGGTCTATCCGACCAACGACTGGCACGAGCGCGAGACGTACGACTTCTTCGGCCTGATCTTCGACGGTCACCCAGCCCTTACGCGGATCATGATGCCGGACGACTGGCAGGGCTTCCCGCAGCGCAAGGACTACCCCCTCGGCGGCATCCCCGTCGAGTACAAGGGCGCCCAGATCCCGGCTCCGGACCAGCGGAGGTCGTACAGCTGATGAGCACGTCACATGCATCCGCGCGCGAGACGACCGAGGGGACTGTATATACAGTCACCGGCGGCGACTGGGACGAGGTCGTCCAGTCCGCGGCCCGGTCCGACGACGAGCGCATCATCGTCAACATGGGTCCGCAGCACCCCTCCACCCATGGTGTGCTCCGGCTCATCCTGGAGATCGAGGGCGAGACCGTCTCCGAGGCCCGTTGCGGCATCGGCTATCTGCACACGGGCATCGAGAAGAACCTCGAGTACCGCACGTGGACGCAGGGCACGACGTTCGTCACGCGCATGGACTACCTGACGCCGTTCTTCAACGAGACGGCGTACTGCCTCGGGGTCGAGAAGCTCCTCGGCATCGAGGACCAGATCCCGGACCGCGCCTCGGTCATCCGCGTGCTCCTGATGGAGCTCAACCGGCTCTCCTCGCACCTGGTGTGCATCGCCACCGGCGGCATGGAGCTGGGCGCGACGACGATCATGATCTACGGCTTCCGTGATCGTGAACTCGTTCTCGACATCTTCGAGTTGATCACCGGCCTGCGCATGAACCACGCGTACGTCCGGCCCGGCGGACTCGCCCAGGACCTGCCCCCGGGCGCGGTGGACCAGATCCGCGAGTTCGTGAAGAAGATGAGCAAGAACCTCGGCGAGTACGACAAGCTCGCCACCGGTAACCCCATCTTCAAGGCCCGCATGCAGGACGTCGGCTATCTCGACCTCGCGGGCTGCATGGCCCTCGGCGCCACGGGCCCTGTCCTGCGCTCGGCGGGCCTGCCGCACGACCTGCGCAAGTCGGAGCCCTACTGCGGCTACGAGAACTACGAGTTCGACGTGCCGACCGCCGACACCTGCGACTCCTACGGACGCTTCCTGATCCGCCTGGAGGAGATGCGCCAGTCGCTGCGCATCGTCGAGCAGTGCCTGGACCGCCTGGCGCCGGGTCCGGTCATGGTCGAGGACAAGAAGATCGCCTGGCCCGCGCAACTGGCGCTCGGCCCGGACGGCCTCGGCAACTCGCTCGATCACATCAAGAAGATCATGGGCACCTCCATGGAGGCCCTGATCCACCACTTCAAGCTGGTGACCGAGGGCTTCAGGGTCCCGGCCGGGCAGGCGTACACCGCGGTCGAGTCGCCCAAGGGCGAGCTCGGGGTGCATGTCGTCTCCGACGGCGGCACCCGCCCCTACCGGGTCCACTTCCGCGACCCGTCCTTCACCAACCTGCAGGCCATGGCGGCGATGTGCGAGGGCGGCCAGGTCGCCGACGTCATCGTCGCCGTCGCGTCCATCGACCCCGTGATGGGAGGCGTCGACCGGTGACCACCACTCCCCAGCAGGGCACGGGCGTCAGCCTGGGCATGCCCCAACTCCCCGCCCCCGACTTCCCGGCCGACGTACGGGCCAGGCTCGACGCGGACGCCAAGGAGGTCATCTCCCGCTACCCGGACTCGCGGTCCGCGCTGCTCCCGCTGCTGCACCTCGTGCAGTCCGAGGAGGGCCACGTCACGCGCACGGGCATGGCCTTCTGCGCGGAGGTGCTCGGCCTGACCACCGCCGAGGTCACCGCGGTCGCGACCTTCTACACGATGTACCGGCGCAAGCCCTCCGGTGACTACCAGGTCGGCGTCTGCACGAACACGCTGTGCGCCGTCATGGGCGGCGACGCGATCTTCGAGTCGCTCCAGGAACACCTGGGTGTCGGCAACGAAGGGACCACGGAGGACGGCAAGGTCACGCTGGAGCACATCGAGTGCAACGCGGCCTGCGACTTCGCCCCCGTCGTGATGGTCAACTGGGAGTTCTTCGACAACCAGACTCCCGAGACCGCCAAGCGGCTCGTCGACGACCTGCGCGCGGGCGTGCAGGTCGAGCCGACCCGCGGCGCCCCCTTGTGCACGTACAAGGAGACGGCCCGGATCCTGGCGGGCTTCCCGGACGAGCGCGCGGGCGCCGTCGAGGCGAGCGGCGGCGCGGGCCCGGCCTCGCTGATCGGACTGCGCCTGGCCAAGGGCGAGTTGCCGCAGCCCCGGGTGGTCCACCCGCGCGCGGGCGGCCCGCAGGACGAGGCGCCTGCCGAGCACCTCAGCTCGCACGACGCACCGCAGCAGACCTCGGCATCCGACCCGGCCCACCCGGCCGGACCGACCGCCGAGGAGGGGGAGTGATGACCTTGGCAGCCGAGATCGACAACGAGACGAGCCCCGAGAAGCTGCTCGCGCCGGTGCTTTCGGCGTTCTGGGACGAGGAGAAGTCCTGGACGCTGGACACCTACCGACGGCACGAGGGGTACGAAGGCCTGCGCAAGGCCCTGGCCATGGCGCCGGACGACCTCATCGCGTACGTGAAGGACTCCGGTCTGCGCGGCAGGGGCGGCGCGGGATTCCCCACCGGAATGAAATGGCAGTTCATTCCGCAGGGAGATGGAAAGCCGCACTATCTAGTTGTCAACGCCGACGAATCGGAGCCGGGGACCTGCAAGGACATCCCGCTCCTCTTCGCGAACCCGCATAGCCTCATCGAGGGCATCGTGATCGCCTGTTACGCGATCCGTTCGTCGCATGCCTTCATCTATCTGCGTGGTGAAGTCGTCCCCGTGCTCCGGCGGCTGCACGAGGCCGTGCGTGAGGCGAAAGAGGCGGGATTCCTGGGCGAGAACATCCTGGGCAGCGGTCTCGATCTCGAACTCACCGTGCACGCGGGCGCGGGCGCGTACATCTGTGGTGAGGAGACCGCGCTGCTCGACTCGCTCGAAGGCCGCCGTGGCCAGCCGCGACTGCGTCCCCCTTTCCCGGCCGTCGCGGGCCTCTACGCATGCCCCACTGTCGTGAACAACGTCGAGTCCATCGCGTCGGTTCCCGCGATCCTGAACCGCGGAAAAGACTGGTTCAAGTCGATGGGGAGCGAGAAGTCCCCCGGCTTCACGCTCTATTCGCTGAGCGGCCACGTCACGAGCCCCGGCCAGTACGAGGCCCCGCTGGGCATCACCCTGCGCCAGCTGCTCGACATGAGCGGCGGGATCAGGGCGGGCCACCGGCTCAAGTTCTGGACGCCGGGCGGCTCTTCGACGCCGATGTTCACCGACGAGCACCTCGACGTCCCGCTGGACTACGAGGGAGTGGGCGCCGCAGGGTCGATGCTCGGCACGAAGGCACTGCAGTGCTTCGACGAGACGACCTGCGTCGTACGGGCCGTCACGCGCTGGACCGAGTTCTACGCCCATGAGTCCTGCGGAAAGTGCACGCCCTGCCGCGAAGGGACGTACTGGCTGGTCCAGTTGCTCCGCGACATCGAGGCGGGCAAGGGCGTCATGTCCGACCTCGACAAGCTGAACGACATCGCCGACAACATCAACGGCAAGTCGTTCTGCGCCCTCGGCGACGGCGCCGCCTCGCCGATCTTCTCCTCGCTCAAGTACTTCCGCGAGGAGTACGAGGAGCACATCACCGGCAAGGGCTGCCCCTTCGACCCGGCCAAGTCGACTCTCTGGGCCGACCGGCCCGCCAAAAACTCGGAGGTGAACGCATGACAGTGACCACCAACAGCGCTCCCTCCGGAGGAGGCGAGCCGGCGGTTCCGCCGGAAGATCTCGTGTCGCTGACGATCGACGGCATCGAGATCAGCGTCCCCAAGGGGACGCTGGTGATCCGGGCCGCCGAGCTCCTCGGCATCGAGATCCCCCGGTTCTGCGACCACCCGCTGCTCGACCCGGCGGGCGCCTGCCGCCAGTGCATCGTCGAGGTGGAGGGCCAGCGCAAGCCGATGGCTTCCTGCACCATCACCTGCACCGACGGCATGGTCGTGAAGTCGCAGCTCTCCTCGCCGGTCGCCGAGAAGGCACAGCGCGGTGTGATGGAGCTGCTGCTCATCAACCACCCGCTGGACTGCCCGGTCTGCGACAAGGGCGGCGAGTGCCCGCTGCAGAACCAGGCGATGCAGGTCGGCGACACGGACACCCGCTTCGAGGGCAAGAAGCGGACCTTCGAGAAGCCGGTGCCGATTTCGACGCAGGTCCTCCTCGACCGCGAGCGGTGTGTGCTCTGCGCCCGCTGCACCCGGTTCTCCAACCAGATCGCGGGCGACCCGATGATCGAGCTGCTTGAGCGCGGCGCGCTCCAGCAGGTCGGCACGGGCGAGGGTGATCCCTTCGAGTCGTACTTCTCCGGGAACACCATCCAGATCTGTCCGGTCGGCGCGCTGACCTCGGCGGCGTATCGCTTCCGCTCCCGGCCCTTCGACCTGGTGTCCTCGCCGTCGGTCTGCGAGCACTGCGCGGGCGGCTGCGCGACCCGCACCGACCACCGCCGCGGCAAGGTCATGCGGCGGCTCGCGGCGGACGACCCCGAGGTCAACGAGGAGTGGCTCTGCGACAAGGGGCGCTTCGGCTTCCGTTACGCCCAGAAGCCGGACCGCCTCACCACGCCGCTGGTGCGCAACGCCGAGACGGGTGAGCTGGAGACCGCGAGCTGGCCCGAGGCTCTCGAAGTCGCGGCCAACGGGCTCGCCGCGGCGCGCGGCCGGGCCGGTGTGCTGACCGGCGGTCGCCTCACCGTGGAGGACGCCTACGCGTACAGCAAGTACGCGCGCGTGGCGCTCGACACGAACGACATCGACTTCCGCGCGCGCGTGCACAGCAGCGAGGAGGCCGACTTCCTCGCCGCACGCGTGGCGGGACGGGGCCGGGATCTCGACGGCACCGGAGTCACGTACGCGGAAGTGGAGAAGGCGCCCGCCGTCCTGCTCGTCGGACTTGAGTCCGAGGAAGAGGCGCCCGGGATCTTCCTTCGGCTTCGCAAGGCCTGGCGCAAGCACGGCCAGCGGACCTTCTCCCTCGCGACGCACCAGACGCGCGGCCTGGAGAAGGCGGGCGGCACCCTGCTGCCCGCGGCTCCCGGCACCGAGACCCAGTGGCTCGACGCCCTTGCCGCCGGAACCGGCCTGGAGGGCGACGGCGCCAAGGCGGCCGAGGCGCTGCGCACTTCGGGCGCGGTGATCGTGGTCGGTGAGCGTCTTGCCGCCGTGGCGGGCGGTCTCACCGCCGCCGTACGGGTCGCGTCCGCGACCGGTGCGCGGCTGGTGTGGATCCCGCGCAGGGCGGGGGAGCGCGGCGCCGTCGAGGCGGGCGCGCTGCCTTCGCTGCTTCCCGGCGGGCGCCCGTCCACCGACCCGCGCGCGCGGGAGGAGGTCGCGACCGCCTGGCGCGTCGCCGAACTCCCGCACCGCTACGGCCGCGACACCGGCCAGATCATCGAGGCCGCGGCGACCGGCGAACTGGGCGCGCTCCTGGTGGCGGGCGTGGAGGTCGCCGACCTTCCTGACCCGGCACGCGCGCGTGAAGCACTCTCCGAGGTCGGGTTCCTGGTCTCCCTGGAGCTGCGGCCCAGCGAGGTCACCGAGCACGCCGACGTCGTACTCCCCGTGGCCGCGGTCGCGGAGAAGCCCGGCACCTTCCTCAACTGGGAGGGCAGGGCCCGGATGTTCGGCGCCGCGCTCAAGCCCGACCAGATGACGCGCACGCTGGCCCCGACCGACGCCCGTGTGCTGCACATGCTGGCCGACGCCGGGGACGTGCACCTGGGCCTTCCCGACCTGGCGACGGCCCGGCGCGAGCTGGACCGGCTCGGCGGCTGGGAGGGGACGCACGCCACCGACCCCGTGGAGAGCGCCGCTCAGCCTCCGAGGCCCGCCTCCGGAGAGGCCGTTCTCGCGGGGCACCGGCTGCTGCTCGACCAGGGCCGCCTCCAGGAGGGCGACGAGGCGCTGGCCGGCACGCGGCACGCCGCGGTCGCCCGGCTCTCGGCGGCCACCGCGGCCGAGGCGGGCGTCAAGGACGGCGACGTCCTGGCCGTCACCGGATCCGCGGGGACGACCGAACTGCCGCTCCTGGTCACCGAGATGCCCGACCGCGTGGTGTGGCTGCCGCTGAACTCGACCGGGGGAGGCGTCACTTCCGACACCGGCGCGCACCCCGGCGACCTCGTCCGCATCGGCCCGGCGCTCCTGCCGGAGCCCTCTGAGGCCCCGGAGGTGACGTCGTGATGCACACCGTGGTGCCGCTTGCGGCGGAAGACCTGTCCATGTTCGGCCGTGACCCGTGGTGGCTGGTCGCCGTCAAGGCGGTCTTCTGCTTCGCGTTCCTGATGGTGACGGTGCTCTTCTCCATCGTGTGGGAGCGCAAGGTCGTCGCCTGGATGCAGCTGCGCATCGGCCCCAACCGGCACGGCCCCTGGGGCATGCTGCAGTCCCTCGCGGACGGCATCAAGCTGATGCTCAAGGAAGACCTGATCGTCAAGCGCGCGGACAAGGTGGTGTACATCCTCGCGCCGATCATCGCGGCCATCCCGGCCTTCATGGCGATCGCGGTGATCCCCTTCGGGCCCGCGGGCAACGAAGTCTCGATCTTCGGCCAGCGCACGACGATGCAGCTCACCGACCTGCCGATCGCGATGCTCTACATCCTCGCGGTCGCCTCGGTCGGCATCTACGGCATCGTGCTCGCCGGCTGGAGCTCCGGATCCACCTATCCGCTCCTCGGCGGCCTGCGCTCCTGCGCGCAGATGATCTCGTACGAGATCGCGATGGGCGCCGCGTTCGCCTCGGTGTTCCTCTACTCCGGGTCGATGTCGACCTCGGCGATCGTGGAGGCGCAGGCGGACCGCTGGTACGTGCTGCTGCTTCCGGTCTCGTTCCTGATCTACATCGTGACGATGATCGGTGAGACCAACCGCGCGCCCTTCGACATGCCGGAGTCCGAGGGCGACCTCGTCGGCGGCTTCAACACCGAGTACTCGTCGATCAAGTTCGCGCTGTTCATGCTCGCCGAGTACGTCAACATGGTCACCGTCTCGGCGGTCTCGGTCACCCTCTTCCTGGGCGGCTGGCGGGCCCCGTATCCCATCAGCACCTTCTGGGAGGGCGCGAACCACGGCTGGTGGCCGATGCTCTGGTTCGTGATCAAGGTCCAGCTGCTGCTGTTCTTCTTCATCTGGCTGCGCGGCACGCTGCCACGCGTCCGCTACGACCAGCTGATGAAGCTCGGCTGGAAGGTCCTGATCCCGGTCTCGGTCGTCTGGCTGATGCTCGTCGCGACGGTCAGGGCGATGCGGAACGAGGAGTACGACTTCACCTCGATCGCGCTCTATGTGGGCGGCGGAGTCATCGCGCTCCTGTTGCTCTCCGTCGTCGTCGACATCTTCCGCGACAAGCGCGAGAAGGAAGCGGCGGTCGAGGAGGAGCCGGTCGCCTTCGACCCGATGGCGGGCGGATTCCCGGTCCCGCCGCTGCCCGGACAGAGCTTGCCGCCCGTACCGCGCCGACGCCCGCGCCAGGAGCGCGAGTTGATTGTCAGTGGTGGGCCGGATACTCAAAGTGACGGAACCCGAAGTGACGGAAAGGAGGCGTCCGATGGCTGAGTCGAAGAAAGAGTCACAGAACGAGTCGAACCAATCGAAGCAGGGGTTCCAGAACCCTGTCGCGGGCTTCGGCGTGACCTTCAAGGCCATGTTCAAGAAGCGGCTGACCGAGCAGTATCCGGAGCAGGAGAAGACCACCGCTCCCCGCTTCCACGGCAGGCACCAGCTCAATCGCCATCCGGACGGCCTGGAGAAGTGCATCGGCTGTGAGCTCTGCGCCTGGGCCTGCCCCGCGGACGCGATCTATGTGGAGGGCGCGGACAACACCGAGGAGGAGCGCTACTCCCCGGGCGAGCGGTACGGCCGCGTCTACCAGATCAACTACGCCCGCTGCATCCTGTGCGGCCTGTGCATCGAGGCGTGCCCCACGCGCGCGCTGACGATGACGAACGAGTTCGAGCTGGCCGACAGCAGCCGCGAGAAGCTCATCTTCACCAAGGAGCAGCTGCTCGCCGGCCTGGAGGAAGGCATGGTCGAGTCACCGCACTCGATCTTCCCGGGCACGGACGAGCAGGACTACTACCGAGGTCTGGTCACGGAGGCCGCTCCCGGAACGGTGCCCCAAGTGGCCCTCTCCAAGGGTGAGACGCCCCAGGAAGCCGCTTCCACCTTCGGGGACTCCGAACCCGCGTCGGGGGAGGTGATCAACCGATGACCCAACTCGCCGCCTACGCCACCTCCACCGGTGAGGCCGTCCAGTTCTGGGTGCTCGGCACGGTCGCCGTGATCGGCGCCCTGTGCACGATCCTCATGAAGAAGGCCGTGCACAGCGCGCTCTGTCTCGCCGGGACCATGATCATCCTGGCGGTCTTCTACCTCGCCAACGGGGCGTACTTCCTGGGCATCGTCCAGGTCGTCGTCTACACCGGCGCGATCATGATGCTCTTCCTCTTCGTGGTCATGCTCGTCGGCGTCACCGCCGCCGACTCCCTGAAGGAGACCATCAAGGGGCAGCGCTGGCTGGCCGGGCTCTGCGGCTTCGGCTTCGCCATCCTGCTCTTCGCGGGCATCGGGAACGCCTCGGTGAACGAGTTCGCGGGCCTCGGCAAGGCGAACGCGGGCGGCAACGTGGAGGGCCTCGCGGAGAGCATCTTCACGAAGTACGTCTTCGCCTTCGAGATCACCGGCGCGCTGCTCATCACCGCCACGGTCGGCGCGATGGTCCTCACCCACCGCGAGCGCACGGAGCGTGCCAAGACGCAGCGCGAGATGTCCGAGGAGCGCGTGCGCGGCAAGCACCTGCCGCCGCTGCCCGCCCCCGGTGTCTACGCCCGGCACAACGCCGTGGACGTCGCGGGCCTGCTCCCCGACGGCACCCCGTCGGAGCTCACGGTCAACAAGACGCTGCGTGAGCGCGGCCAGATCCGCGATGTGTCGGACGAGGCACTGGACGACCTGCGGGCCCTCGAACAGCGTTCCGAGGACCGTCTCGAGCGGTCGTCCAAGAGCGAGGAGGCGTCGAAGTGAATCCGGTCAACTACCTGTATCTCGCGGCGCTGTTGTTCTCGATCGGCGCCACCGGCGTGCTGATCAGGCGGAACGCGATCGTGGTCTTCATGTGTATCGAGCTGATGCTCAACGCGTGCAACTTGGCCTTTGTCGCCTTCTCCCGGCTGCACGGCAATCTCGACGGCCAGATCATCGCGTTCTTCACGATGGTCGTCGCCGCGGCGGAAGTCGTGGTCGGTCTCGCGATCATCGTGTCGCTGTTCCGCTCCCGTCACTCGGCCTCGGTCGACGACGCCAGCCTGATGAAGCTGTAAGGGGTCGCTGAAAAGTGGAGAACCTGATCGCGCTGCTCGTAGCGGCGCCTCTGCTCGGAGCGGCCGTACTGCTGTGCGGCGGGCGGCGGCTCGACCGTGTGGGCCACTGGCTCGGCACGCTGCTCGCTGCCGCCTCCTTCGTCGTCGGCGTCGTGCTCTTCGCCGACATGCTGGGCAAGGGCGCCGAGGAGCGCTCCCTGTCGCAGCACCTGTTCAGCTGGATCCCGGTGGAGGGATTCCAGGCGGACGTCGCCTTCCAGCTGGACCAGCTGTCGATGACGTTCGTCCTGCTGATCACCGGTGTGGGCACCCTGATCCACATCTACTCCATCGGGTACATGGAGCACGACGAGCGGCGTCGCCGCTTCTTCGGCTACCTGAACCTGTTCCTCGCGGCGATGCTCATCCTGGTCCTCGCCGACAACTACCTCCTGCTGTACGTCGGATGGGAGGGCGTCGGCCTCGCCTCGTACCTCCTGATCGGTTTCTGGCAGCACAAGCCCAGCGCGGCCACCGCCGCGAAGAAGGCCTTCCTGGTCAACAGGGTCGGCGACATGGGCCTGTCGATCGCGATCATGCTGATGTTCACCACCTTCGGGACCTTCGCCTTCGGGCCGGTCCTGGAGGCCACCGGTGAGACGTCGGAGGGCAAGCTGACGGCCATCGGCCTGATGCTGCTGCTCGCGGCCTGCGGCAAGTCGGCCCAGGTGCCGCTCCAGTCCTGGCTCGGCGACGCGATGGAGGGCCCGACCCCGGTCTCGGCCCTCATCCACGCGGCGACGATGGTGACCGCGGGCGTGTACTTGATCGTCCGCTCCGGCGCGATCTTCAACGGCGCACCGGACGCGCAACTGGTCGTCACGGTCGTCGGCGCGGTGACGCTCCTCTTCGGTGCGATCGTCGGTTGCGCGAAGGACGACATCAAGAAGGCGCTCGCCGGCTCGACGATGTCCCAGATCGGGTACATGATCCTGGCCGCGGGCCTCGGCCCCATCGGCTACGTCTTCGCGATCATGCACCTGGTGACGCACGGCTTCTTCAAGGCTGGGCTCTTCCTGGGGGCCGGTTCGGTCATGCACGGCATGAACGACGAGGTCGACATGAGGAAGTACGGCGGCCTCAGGAAGTACATGCCGGTCACCTTCGTGACCTTCGGGCTCGGCTATCTGGCGATCATCGGCTTCCCCGGTCTGTCCGGCTTCTTCTCCAAGGACAAGATCATCGAGGCGGCCTTCGCCAAGGGCGGCACGGAGGGCTGGATCCTCGGCTCGGTCGCGCTGCTCGGCGCCGCGATCACCGCGTTCTACATGACGCGCGTAATGATCATGACCTTCTTCGGAGAGAAGCGCTGGCAGCCGGATGCGGACGGCCATGAGCCGCACCCGCACGAGTCGCCCAAGTCCATGACGATCCCGATGATCGTGCTCGCCTTCGGGTCGGTCTTCGCGGGTGGCTTCTTCAGCATCGGCGACCGCTTCATGCACTGGCTCGAGCCGGTCACTCAGCACGACCACGGGCACTCGCCGCTGAGCGCCACCACGGTCACCGGCGCCACCATGGTGGTCCTGGTCATCGGTGTGGCCCTGGCCTACGTCCAGTACGGCCGCCGTCCCGTCCCGGTCACCGCCCCGCGCGGTTCGCTGCTCACCCGGGCGGCCCGGCGCGATCTCCTCCAGGACGACTTCAACCACGTCGTCCTGGTCCGCGGCGGAGAGCACCTCACCCGCTCCCTGGTCTACGTCGACCACACCCTGGTCGACGGAGTCGTCAACGGCTCGGCGGCCTCGGTCGGCGGGCTCTCCGGGCGGCTGCGCAAGATGCAGAACGGCTATGCCCGCTCCTACGCGGTCTCGATGTTCGGCGGCGTTGCGGTACTCATCGCCGCGACCCTGCTGATGAGGGCGGTCTGATACCGATGTCCTTTCCTCTGCTGACAGCGACGGCGGCCCTGCCCGCGGTCGGCGCGATCGCCACGGCAGCCGTCCCGGCCGCCCGGCGGACCGCCGCCAAGTGGCTCGCGCTGCTCGTGTCGCTCGCCACGCTCGCGCTCGCCGTGACCGTGCTCGTGCGGTTCGACCCCGACGGATCCCGCTATCAACTGACCGAATCCCGCGCCTGGATCGCGGAGTTCGGGGTGCGGTACGAGCTCGGCGTGGACGGCATCGGTGTCGCCCTCATCGCGCTCACCGCGCTCCTGATGCCCTTCATCATCCTGGCGGGCTGGCACGACGCCGATCCCCTGGAGACGAAGTCCTCGCGCTGGCGGCCGACTCAGGGCTTCTTCGCCCTGATCCTGGCGGTCGAGGCGATGGTGATCATCTCCTTCGCGGCCACCGACGTCTTCCTCTTCTACATCTTCTTCGAAGCCATGCTCATCCCGATGTACTTCCTCATCGGCGGCTTCGGGGACCGCGCCCACGCGGGCAGCGACGAGAACGCATCGGCGCAACGCTCGTACGCGGCCGTGAAGTTCCTCCTCTACAACCTGGTCGGCGGCCTCATCATGCTGGCCGCCGTGATCGGCCTCTACGTGGTGGCGGGGAACTTCTCGCTCCAGGAGATCGCCGAGGCGCGGGCCAACGGCACGCTGGACATGGCGACGAGCACCGAGCGGTGGCTCTTCCTCGGCTTCTTCTTCGCCTTCGCGGTGAAGGCGCCGCTGTGGCCGCTGCACACCTGGCTGCCGAACGCGATGGGCGAGTCCACGGCCCCGGTCGCCGTGCTGATCACGGCCGTGGTCGACAAGGTCGGCACGTTCGCGATGCTGCGGTTCTGCCTCGGGCTCTTCCCCGAGGCGAGCAAGTGGGCGACGCCGGTCGTCCTCGTGCTCGCCCTGATCAGCATCATCTACGGCGCGCTGCTCGCGGTCGGCCAGCGCGACATCAAGCGCCTGGTGGCGTACGCGTCGATCTCGCACTTCGGGTTCATCATTCTCGGCATCTTCGCGATGACCTCGCAGGGCCAGTCCGGCGCGACGCTCTACATGGTCAACCACGGGATCTCGACCGCCGCCCTGATGCTGGTGGCCGGCTTCCTGATCTCGCGGCGCGGTTCGCGGCTCATCGCGGACTACGGAGGGGTGCAGAAGGTCGCACCCGTACTCGCGGGCACCTTCCTGATCGGCGGTCTCGCGACGCTCTCGCTGCCGGGGCTCGCACCGTTCGTCAGTGAATTCCTGGTCCTGGTGGGCGCGTTCGCGCGCTATCCGGTGGTCGGGATCATCGCCACCATCGGCATCGTGCTCGCCGCGCTCTACACCCTCGTCCTCTACCAGCGGACGATGACGGGCCCGGTGAAGCCGGAGGTCTCGGCCATGCCGGACCTGCGGGTACGTGAACTCGTGGTCGTCGCACCGCTGATCGCGCTCCTGATCGGCCTCGGTGTCTACCCGAAGCCGCTCACCGAGCTGGTGAACCCGGCGGTCAAGCACACCATGTCCGACGTACAGCAGAAGGACCCGAAGCCCGACGTGGAGGCGGCCAAGTGAGCGCATCAGCTGTCCACAGCCTGTGGACAATGGCGTCGGCCGCGGCGCCCCAAGATCAGATCGACAAGATCGACACTCCCACCATCGAGTATGCGCAGCTGTCGCCGACGTTGATCGTCATCGGCGCGGCGGTCATCGGGATCCTCATCGAGGCCTTCGTGCCGCGCAAATCCCGGTACTACGCGCAGGTGTTCGTCGCCGTCGTCGCCCTCACCGCGTCCTTCGCCGCGGTCGTCGGCCTCGCGGCCACGGGGTACGGCACGACGAAGGCGCACATCGCCGCGATGGGCGCCATCGCGGTCGACGGGCCCGCGCTCTTCCTGCAGGGCACGATCCTCCTCGCGGGACTCGTCGCGATCTTCACCTTCGCGGAGCGGCGGCTCGACCCGGTGACCCACGGCAATCGCGTCGACTCGTTCGCCGCGCAGGCCGGATCGACGCCGGGCAGCGAGGGCGAAAAGGCCGCCACGAAGGCCGGGTTCACCACCACCGAGGTGTTCCCGCTTGCGCTCTTCGCGATCGGCGGGATGCTCGTCTTCCCGTCGGCGAACGACCTCCTGACGCTCTTCATCGCCCTCGAGGTCTTCTCGCTGCCGCTCTACCTCCTGTGCGCGCTCGCCCGCCGCAAGCGCCTGATGTCGCAGGAAGCCGCCGTCAAGTACTTCCTGCTCGGCTCGTTCTCCTCGGCGTTCCTGCTCTTCGGGATCGCCCTTCTCTACGGGTACGCGGGCTCGGTGTCGTACGGCACCATCGCGAAGGTCATCGACGGCAGCGTCCAGACGGTCAACCCGGCACTCGCCGACACCATGGGCAACGACGCGCTGCTCCTGATCGGCGCCGCGATGATCGTCATGGGTCTGCTCTTCAAGGTGGGCGCGGTGCCGTTCCACATGTGGACGCCCGATGTGTACGAGGGTGCGCCCACCCCGGTCACCGGCTTCATGGCCGCGGCGACCAAGGTGGCCGCCTTCGGCGCGCTGCTCCGGCTGCTCTACGTGGTCCTGCCGGGCCTTCGCTGGGACTGGCGTCCCGTGATGTGGGGTGTCGTGGTCGTCACGATGCTGGTCGGCGCGATCGTCGCGATCACCCAGACCGACATCAAGCGGCTGCTCGCGTACTCCTCGATCGCCCACGCGGGCTTCATCCTCGCCGGTGTCATCGCCATGACCCCGGACGGCATCTCGTCGGTCCTCTTCTACCTGGCGGCCTACTCCTTCGTGACGATCGGCGCGTTCGCGGTGGTCACGCTGGTGCGGGACGCGGGCGGCGAGGCCACGCACCTGTCGAAGTGGGCGGGGCTCGGCCGGCGCTCGCCGCTGGTCGCCGCCGTCTTCGCGGTCTTCCTGCTCGCCTTCGCGGGCATTCCGCTGACCTCCGGGTTCTCCGGAAAGTTCGCGGTGTTCAAGGCGGCGGCCGAGGGCGGCGCCGGTGCGCTTGTCGTGGTCGGTGTGATCTCGTCCGCGATCGCGGCGTTCTTCTACATCCGCGTGATCGTGCTCATGTTCTTCAGCGAGCCGAAGGCGGACGGCCCGACCGTCGCCGTGCCCTCGCCGATGACGATGACGGCGATCGGCGTGGGCGTGGCGGTGACGCTGGTCCTGGGCGTGGCCCCGCAGTACTTCCTGGATCTGGCGAACCAGGCGGGGGTCTTCGTCCGGTAACCGCTCATGGGGGCCACCTCTCCGGTAGCCCACCTGTTCTACTCGCCGCCGCCCGGCACCCCGTCCGACAGGGGTGCCGGGCGTCGGCCTGTGGATAACTTCCAGAGGTGTCGGTCCTGAGCCCTATCGTGGAGTCAGTGGTCGAAGCGCGACGTACGGGGGCAGGGCGATGGATGGGATCAAAGGCATGAGCGAGGTGACCGTACCGAGCGCGGTGGCGGAGAGTGACGCACTGCGGACGCTGCACCGCGTCTTCGGATATGACGCGTTCCGCGGTGAGCAGGAAGCGATCATCGAGCACGTGGTCGCGGGCGGTGACTCCGTCGTCCTGATGCCCACCGGTGGCGGCAAGTCGCTCTGCTATCAGATCCCCGCCCTGGTCAGGCCCGGCACGGGCGTGGTCATCTCTCCCCTCATCGCGCTCATGCAGGACCAGGTGGACGCGCTGCGGGCACTGGGCGTGCGGGCAGGGTTCATCAACTCCACGCAGGACTTCGACGAGCGGCGCGTGATGGAGGCCGAGTTCCTCGCGGGGGAGCTCGACGTGCTGTATCTCGCGCCGGAGCGGCTGCGCCTGGAGGGGACGCTCGATCTGCT
The DNA here is from genome assembly GCF_040643025.1 of Streptomyces sp. NPDC047525. Taxonomy (NCBI): domain Bacteria; kingdom Bacillati; phylum Actinomycetota; class Actinomycetes; order Kitasatosporales; family Streptomycetaceae; genus Streptomyces; species Streptomyces sp. NPDC047525. The sequence goes on along the minus strand of NZ_JBEYTL010000015.1, from coordinate 26,215 downwards.
CTCCCGCGCCAAGATCTCCGTCTTCGCGATCGACGAGGCGCACTGCGTGGCCCAGTGGGGCCACGACTTCCGCCCCGACTATCTGGCGCTCTCGCTGCTCGGCGAGCGCTGGCCCGACGTCCCCCGCATCGCCCTGACGGCGACGGCGACGCACGCCACGCACCGGGAGATCACCGAGCGGCTCGGCATGCCGGACGCGAAGCACTTCGTGGCGAGCTTCGACCGCCCCAACATCCAGTACCGCATCGTGCCGAAGGCCGAGCCGAAGAAGCAGCTCCTGGCCTTCCTCAAGGAGGAGCACGCGGGCGACGCGGGCATTGTCTACTGCCTCTCGCGCAACTCGGTCGAGAAGACCGCCGAGTTCCTGTGCAAGAACGGCATCGAGGCCGTTCCGTACCACGCGGGCCTGGACGGCGGGACGCGCGCGAGGCACCAGTCCCGCTTCCTTCGGGAGGAGGGCCTGGTCGTCTGCGCCACGATCGCCTTCGGCATGGGCATCGACAAGCCGGACGTCCGGTTCGTCGCCCACCTCGACCTGCCGAAGTCGGTCGAGGGGTACTACCAGGAGACGGGCCGCGCGGGACGTGACGGCCTGCCCTCCACGGCCTGGATGGCGTATGGCCTCCAGGACGTCGTCCAGCAGCGGAAGATGATCCAGGGCAGCGAGGGGGACGAGGCGTTCCGCCGCCGGGCGGCCTCGCACCTGGACTCGATGCTGGCGCTGTGCGAGACGGCCCAGTGCCGCAGGGCCCAGCTCCTCACGTACTTCGGCCAGGACGCGGCCCGGGAGTCCTGCGGCAACTGCGACACCTGCCTCGCGCCGCCGGAGACCTGGGACGGCACGGTCGCGGCCCAGAAGGTCCTCTCCACGATCGTCCGTCTTCAGCGCGAGCGCGGGCAGAAGTTCGGGGCGGGCCAGATCATCGACATCCTGCTCGGCAAGAAGACCGCCAAGGTCATCCAGTTCGACCACGACCAGCTCTCGGTCTTCGGCATCGGCGAGGAGCTCGCGGAGGCCGAATGGCGGGGCGTGGTGCGGCAGTTGCTGGCCCAGGGACTGCTCGCGGTCGAGGGGGAGTACGGCACGCTGGTCCTGACCGAGGAGAGCGGCACAGTCCTCGGCCGGGAGCGGGAGGTGCGGTTGCGCAAGGAGCCGAAGCGGCCCGCGGTGGCGAAGTCCGCGAAGGGGGAGCGCAAGGCGAAGTCGGCGGCGGCCGTCGCCGAGCTGCCTCAGGAGGCGGTGCCGGTCTTCGAGGCGCTGCGGGCGTGGCGCGGTGCGCAGGCCAAGGAGCTGGGCCTGCCGGCGTACGTGATCTTCCACGACGCCACGCTGCGGGAGATCGCCACGCTACGGCCCTCGTCACTCGCGGAGCTGGGCGGCGTCGGCGGTCTCGGCGAGAAGAAGCTGGCGACGTACGGGGAGGGCGTGCTCGGGGTCCTCGCGGAACTGGGGGGTACGGCGGCTCCGGTGCCCGCACAGGCCCCGGAGCCCCCGGAGGAGGAGTGGCCGGAACCGCCGGAGGACTTCTGAGAGCGCCCGGGAAGGGGCGCGGGGAACTGCGCGCCCAGCCACGACGGCGCTGCGGACGACCACCGTGCATGGGGGCCGGGGGTGACCTCACCCCCGGCCAGCAGCCTCAACGGGCGGAGGCGACCCTGCCAGAAACCTCACCGAGGCCCACCCGCGTGCCGTCCGGGCCCGGGGCCCACGCCGTCAGCGTGACCTCGTCCCCGTCCTCAAGGAACGTCCGCTTCCCGTCCGGGAGGACAAGCGGGTCGCGGCCGTTCCAGGTGATCTCGATCAGGGAGCCGTACTGCCCCTCGGAGGGGCCGCTCACGGTGCCCGAGCCGTACAGGTCGCCCGTGCGCAGGGACGCGCCGTTCGCCGTCATGTGGGCCAGCTGCTGGGCGGCCGTCCAGTAGACGGTGGAGAAGGGCGGCTCGGAGATGACGTGGCCGTTCAGGGTGACGGTGATGCGCAGGTCGTAACCGGCGGGCTCGTCCGCGACGGACTCCGCCGAGTCGTCCAGGTAGGGGAGGAGTTCGTGGGTGCGCTCCGGAGGGGCGACCCGCGCGGTGTCCAGGGCCTCCAGGGGGGTGATCCACGCGGAGACCGAGGTGCAGAAGGACTTGCCGAGGAAGGGGCCGAGCGGCACGTACTCCCAGGCCTGGATGTCGCGCGCCGACCAGTCGTTGAGGAGGCTCAGGCCGAAGACGTGCTCCCTGAAGTCCGCGAGCGGCACCGGGGTGCCGAGCTCCGACGGCGTACCCACGACGAAGCCGACCTCGGCCTCGATGTCGAGGCGGACGGAGGGCCCGAAGACCGGTGCGGTCTCCGAGGGCGCCTTGCGCTGCCCCGACGGACGTACCACGTCGGTTCCGGAGACCACAACGGTGCCGGACCGGCCGTGGTAACCGATGGGGAGGTGCTTCCAGTTGGGGGTCAGAGGGGTCGGTGCGTCCGGGCGGAAGATCTGCCCCAGGTGTGTCGCGTGGTGCTCGGAGGCGTAGAAGTCCACATAGTCCGCGACCTCGAAGGGGAGGTGCAGCGTGACCTCCGACAGCGGGTGCAGCAGAGGGCGTACGACCTCGCGGTGAGCAGGGATCGTCACCCACGCGGTGAGCGCGCGCCGCACGTCGGACCAGGCCGTGCGGCCCGCGGCGAGCAGCGGGTTGAGCGTGGGCCCGGCGAGCAGCGAGACATAGGGCGAGCCGAGCGCGGCCGCCGCGGCGCCCGCGTCGAGGACGTGATCGCCGAGTCGTACGCCGACCCGGCGCTCCGCGGCCCCTGCCGCATCCCCGGCCAGGGAGAACACGCCGTACGGAAGATTGTGCGGCCCGAAGGGGTCGCCCTCCGCGAGAGCGAAGGGGTCGCCTACGGAGCGGACGGAAGGGTCGCTCCCGGCCTGATCGAGCGGGGTGTGCTCGGACATGCGTACCTGCCTCGCTTTCCATATGGGTGTGCCACACGTTACGTGGAAGCCCCCGGTTGGGGCAGTGTCTAAAGAGTTCGCAATGTCCGAATAAGCCTTGCTGGAGTGGTCAGTTCCGGCTTAGCGTCCTGTGGGGGGACGCGGACGGGGTGGGTCCGGGTCATACGGAGGGACACGTGGGGGGACCCGTGGCCATGAGGAACGACAGCCTGCCCTTCGCGGTGGACCGTGAGGTGCCCGGCCTGATCGTGAAGTTCGGCAGTTATCCGCTGCACCACGGCGGCGTGGGGGCGATCCGCAGCCTGGGGCGGCTCGGCGTGCCCATGTACGCGATCACGGAGGACCGGTACACACCTGCCGCTGCCTCCCGCCATCTCACCCGCGCGCTTCCCTGGCCGACCACCGGCGCGGAGGAGCCGGAGCGGCTCGTCGAGGGGATGCTGCGCGTCGCGCGCCGGATCGGCAGGCCCACGGTCCTGATCCCGACCGACGAGGAAGCGGCCGTCCTCATCGCCGAGCACCAGGAGCCGCTGAGCGGGGCGGGATTCCTCTTCCCGCGCGTGGAGCCGGGGCTGCCCCGCCGCCTCGCCAGCAAGCAGGGTCTGCACGAGCTGTGCGTGGAGCACGGCATCGCCTCGCCGGCCGCGTCCTTCCCCGAGTGTTACGGGGACATCGAGCAGTTCGCCGCCGCGGCGGTCTTCCCGGTGGTCGCCAAGAACCGCGAGGCGTTCACGCGCCGCTCCCGGCCCGCGGTGAACGGGACGACGCGCATAGAGACCCGGGAGGGCCTGCTCGGCCTCGCCCGTGACTGGGGCGAGCGGCCCGGGGTGATCCTCCAGGAGTATCTGCCGCGGGAGCAGGCCGAGGACTGGATCGTGCACGCGTACTTCGACGAGGACTCGGCGCCGCGCGCGATGTTCACGGGCGTCAAGGTGCGCTCCTGGCCGCCGCACGCGGGGATGACGGCGAATGCGTACGTCGTCGACAATCCGGAACTCGCGGACCTCGCCGCGCGTTTCATCAAACAGATCGGCTTCACCGGCGTCATCGACCTCGACCTGCGCTATGACCGACGCGACGGTCAGTACAAACTGCTCGATTTCAACCCCCGTATGGGCGCGCAGTTCCGGCTCTTCGAGAACGAATCGGGGATCGACGTCGTCCGCGCGATGCACCTGCACCTGACGGGGCGCCCGGTCCCGAAGGGGGAACAGCGCGCCGGTCATCGGTATGTCGTGGAGAACATCGACCTGCCCGCCCTCCTCGCCTACCGCCGCAGCGGCTACACCACACCGCACGCGCCCCCGCGCGCGAGCGGCACGGAGCTGGCGTGGCTCGCTTCGGACGACATGAAGCCGTTCTTCATGATGCTCGCGCGTTTCATACGGCCTGGGGCGAAGCATCTGTATCAGCTGTGGCGCACCAACCGCCGTGGCAGCAGCACCGGTTCGCGCAGCACCACCACGAAGTAGGCACACGGCACACGCGGCAAGTGACGTCCTGGGGAGGGACTTCGTGATCAGTCCAGTAGCAGTCATCGGGGCGGGTCCGTTCGGCCTGTCCACCGCGGCCCATCTGCGGGCCAGAGGCATTCCGGTCCGGATCTTCGGTGATCCGATGGTGAGCTGGCGCGCGCACATGCCCGCGGGGATGCTCCTGAAATCGACCCCGGTGGCCTCGAACATCGACGCCCCGCAGCGCGGCCACAACCTCGTCGACTACTGCGACGCGGCGGGGATACGGCGCCTGGTCACCGACGAGGACATCATCCCGGTCCAGACCTTCATCGACTACGGGGAGTGGTTCAAGGAGAAGCTCGTGCCCGACCTGGAGCAGGTGCGGGTGGTCTCCGTCGACCGCAAGGGCACGGCGGGCTTCGACCTGAAGCTGGACTCCGGCGAGCAGTTCACGGCCCGCGCGGTCGTCGTCGCGACCGGCCTCTCGGGCCTGGCGCAGCTGCCGCCGGCGCTCGCCGCGGCCGCGCCGGACGGGCCGACCCCCACAGGGCCCGTCTCGCACAGTTCGCAGCACAGCGACCTGTCGCGCTTCGCGGGACGTGAGCTGATCGTGGTCGGCGCGGGGCAGTCGGCCCTGGAGACGGCCGCGCTCGCCGCCGAAGCGGGCGCGAGCGTAAGGGTGGTGGCGCGCGGCAAGGGATCCGTGGCCTTCGGCGAGCCCCCGTGGAAGCAGCCGAAGCTGCGCCCCGAGTCGCCGTTCGGCCGCGCCTGGTCGCTCTACGCGATCAGCTACTACCCCCACCCCTACCGCCATCTGCCCCCGCAGGCCCGCCACTTCCTGGTCCGCCGCGTCCTCGGCCCGCTGGGCGCGTGGTGGCTGCGCGAGCGCTTCGAGGGCAAGGTCGAGAAGCGTGAGGTCCGCCGCATCGCGTCTGCGGACATCCAGGACGGCAACCCGGTCCTGAGGGTGGAGACCCTGGGCGGCCGCATCCGCGACCTCTCCGCCGACCACGTCATCGCGGCGACGGGCTACCGCGTGGACATCGCCGCGATGGACTTCCTGGGCCCCGCGCTCCGCGCCCGCCTCACCACGAGCCGGGGCACACCGAAGCTGGGCGCGGGCTACGTCTCGTCGGTCCCCGGCCTGTACTTCACGGGGCTTCCGGCGGCGGCGTCGTACGGCCCTGTGATGCGCTTCGTGTGCGGCACGGAGTTCGCTTCGCCGCGGCTGGTGGGGCATCTGGCGCGGGCGCACGCGTGAAGTCGGCCAGGACGTCCCTCGAGAACGGGTCGGCCGCGGGGTCTTCCGGCGTGACGAGACTGACGGCGTAGGCCTTCACGGACTCCACCCGCCCGGCGTACGGCGGCTGCGGGTGGGGCCGGTAGAAGACCGAGAAGGGGCCTTCGCCCGCGCTGTCGAGGGCGTAGCCGTTCTCCTCCCAGAAATCCTCCATCGCCTGGCCTGCCGAGAAGGTGACGATGCCGGCGTATCCGTCGGCGTCGTCGTGGTCACCATCGGCTTCCGGGAGACTCCAGGCGGCCAGGGACTCCGCACGGACCGGCGCTCCGTCCAGGAAGAACCCGGGCCAGCGGCGGTGCTGACGCATGACGAACTGCTTCATCGCCGCGGGGAAGCCTGCGTCCACGATGAAGTCGGTTGAGTGGCCGGTGATTTCCATGGGATCCGTATCGAGAAGTACGAGAAGTGCGCGAAGTGCGAGAGGCGATCGTCGGGCTCAGTCCTCGCTCGCCAGGGTCCAGGCGGGGGAGTCCTTCGGTGGCGCCGGGAGGGTCTCATAGGCAGAGAGGTCGATGTCTTCGCCCTCGTCGCCGGAGGGGAGTGGCAGCCCGCCTTCGGTCGGCTTGAGATACAGGCCGTAGACCCAGTACTCCGGCAGTTCGTGGCACATGAGGTCCGGGTAGGGGGAGATCTCCAGGTCCCCGTACCTCTCGTTGACCCGAGCCACGGCCTCCGCGCGGGAGACCCCGAAGCGGGCCACGGACTCGTCGACGATCTGCCGGAAGTACTCGAGCATGCCGTCGTCGAGACGCGTGACGAATTCAGTGGTCGGGTGTCTCGACGACAAAGGCGTGTCGATGCGCCTGCGGAACTCCCCGACAGCCCTCACCGACCCCTCAAGGTCCTGACGCGCCGCGTCCTCTTCGGGCAACTGCTCGCGATGCCGCCAGAGAAAGCAGTCCGCCGCCGTGCAGGCCACGTCGAGCACATGCGCCGCCGGTGACGCGTCGATGGTCTGGCCCTCGCCCTCCGTGGTGATCGGGCTCTTGCGCTGCCTGTCCACATCCGGCCATCAGCCCCGCCCAGCATTTCGTCCTCGTCGTATCCGAGCTCCTCGTCGATGCCCAACTCCTCCGCCGCGTGCCACTGGAGGGGCTTGGGCCAGTCGCCGGTTGCGATCTCGCGCAGGAGGTCCAACGCATTCGGAGTGCCGATCTCGGCCAGCGACTGAACGCATTTGATGCACAAGGGGAAATAGGGCGCGTCGGTTTCCCTGCGCTTCAGCAGCAGCGTGCCGAGGGCGCCGACCGCTTCCGGGGAGTGGATCTCCCCCAGCATGTCGACCAGGTCCTCTTCATTCGGCCCGCGTCCGCTGCGTTTGGCCTGCTCACTCGATGTCAGCGCCGATACCAGTACGTCGGCAAGACCATCGGGACGCACATGGACGGCCACCCCTGCGAGTCGCTCGAACCTCCGCCAGTCCCCGGCCTCGGCCGACGCCCGCAACCAGTCGTGAACGATTCAGCGGTCTTGCCCGCCCAGGTGAGGATCGCGTCCTCGCCCGCCATCCCCTTGATGTCGCGGAGGACTTTCGACACGTCGTCGGCGAAGTCGTGCAGGTTCTTGGCGAGGTTGCGGACCCGGTCCGGATCGCCGGGAGTCGGATCCTTGTCCAAGTCGAGGACATGCCAATCCGTCGGACGATTGCCCCCCATGTTGCTTCCCCCGTCACGCGTTTACTGCCTTCACCTCTGTGCGGGGAGCAAAGTTACTAGGTCTGCTGGTGGGGATCGGTTGTGGCAGGTGTTTGGTTACCAGATGCGTACGTTGCGCAGGCCCCGCGGGGCAGGGGCGTGAGGAACTCGTGTGTCGGTCTGTGTCGGCTCGTGCGTCATGGCTCTCACGGGGTGCGGGCCGGGCCAAGTACTACCTTCGGGTCGGTTCGCCGCGACACGTCCAAGTGAATCCCGCGAGCGCCGGTTGTGCGACCAGCGCACTGCGCGCGTCACAGGTCCTGTGACGTTGCTTTCGGCATCGCCCAGGATCCGTATTCTCTGGATCATGGCTGCACCCCTCGCATATTCACTCATCGCCACTGACCTGGACGGGACGCTGCTGCGCGGCGACGACACCGTCTCCGACCGGTCGCTGGCCGTGCTGGCCGCGGTGGCCGCGGAGGGGGCGCGTCACCTGGTGGTGACCGGGCGGCCCGCGCCGCGTGTGAAGCCGCTTCTCGACGATCTAGGGGGCGGCGGCCTCGCTGTCTGTGGGCAGGGGGCGCAGTTGTACGACTCCGGTGCCGACCGCATGATCTGGTCCGTGACGCTCGACCGCGAGCTCGCCGAGGCCGCGCTCGGGAAGATCGAGGCGGAGGCCGGGCAGGTCTACGCCGCCGTGGACCAGGACGGCGTGGACGGGCTCACGCTCATCGAGCCCGGGTATCTGATGCCGCACCCCACCCTGCCCGCCGTCCGCGTGAAGGGGCGCGACGCCCTCTGGGCCGAGCCCATCAGCAAGGTGCTCCTGCGCCATCCCCAGCTGACCGACGACGAGTTGGCGGCCGTCGCCCGCGATGCCGTCGGGTCCCTCGCCACCGTCACCATGTCCGGGCCCGGCACCGTCGAGCTTCAGCCCCGCGGAGTGACCAAGGCGACGGGCCTCGCGCTGGCCGCCGAGCGGCTCGGGATGACCTCCGAGGACACCATCGCCTTCGGGGACATGCCCAATGACGTACCGATGTTCGTGTGGGCGGCCCGCGGTGTCGCCATGGCCAACGCCCACCCCGACCTCAAGTCGGCCGCCGATGAGGTCACTTCGTCCAATGAGGACGACGGGGTGGCCGTCGTGCTCGAGCGACTGCTCGAAGCAGGGGGCATGGAGCGCTAGCCCGCCGTCCTCGGGATGCGAGCGTCAGCCCGCCGTCCTCGGGATGCGCTTCTCCCACGTCCTGTGGAACACCACCTCGTCCCGGTCCTTGCATACCACCTCGTTCGACGTGATGAAGTCCGCCGCGTCGCACGTGATCTCGGAACGGGACTTGATCGACACGTCCCATCCCAGCTCGGGGCGGTGCAGGCGGATCGTCCAGTCGGAGCGGGTGCGGGCGCTGAGGGGATCGGACTCGTTGATCGTGTACGTCTCCACCGCGTCCTCGGTGAATTCGAGGCCGTCCGGGTAGACCCGCGTACCGCCGTAGCGCGGGTCCACCTCCATGCGCCACTCGCCCTTCGCCACATCGCGTACGACAAGGCGCTCGGGCCGCAGCTCGTCGAGCGTCGCCGGGTACACCACCCCGAGCGGCTCCGACTGCTCCGGAGCGGCGAAGGTGATCGAGGGGTCCAACTCGCCCTCCCGCACCGGAAGTTCCAGCGCGCTGCCCGCCGGGTCGAGGACGAAGCCCGCCGAGTCCGCCTGCGGCCAGATCCACGGCCAGTACGCCGACGACACCGCCAGGCGGATCTTGTGGCCCGGCGGGAAGGTGTGGCCGATCGCGTTCAGCTCGAACGTCACGTCCTCCGTGCCGCCGACCGGCCACGGGTCCACCCGGTCACGGCCGTTGCGGGAGGAGAGGTTCAGTACGCCCCGCGTGACCAGGGTCGACGAGCCGTCCGGGGCCACGTCGCACACCCGCGCGATCGCCTGGCCGGACGGGGTGTCCATCTTCAGGCGCAGCGTCACCTTGGGGCGGCCCAGGATGCGTACGGCCGAGGGGACCTCGAACTCGAAGCACGCCGACTTCGCGTCCTCGTCCCGCTGGTCCGGCGGCAGGTCCGCGTCGTTGCCGAAGGGGAAGTAGCGCCCCGCGTCCAGGCCCGTGTGCTGCGGCGAGTCCACGGTCATCGGGGTGCCCTGGAGGGCGTACGCAGTCGGGGTGACGTTCGGGGAAGGCCAGGAAGGGTCCCCGACCCAGCCGCCCGGCAGTTGCGCGTACACCGTCGCCGGCGGATGGGAATCGCTGATCCAGGAGCGCAGCTTCGGCTCGGCCATGACGCCCGTGTCGATGCCCTTGAGGTGGTGGTCCCACCAGCGCAGCGTCTCCTGGAGGAAGCCGATCGCCGGGCCCGGCGGAAGGCCCCGGTCCGGGTACTGGTGCGACCACGGGCCGATCAACCCCCGGACGTCGCCCGGCAGGTGCTCGACCAGGCGCAGGACCGTGTCCCGGTAGGGGTCGTGGAAGCCGCCGACCGCTAGCACCGCCGCGTTGATCGCCGAGTAGTCCTCGCAGACGCTGCCGTGCTGCCAGTACGCGTCCCGGGTCTGGTGGTCCAGCCAGGTGTGGATGAACGGGTCGACCGCTTCGAGGCGGGTCAGCCACATGTCCCGCCAGGCGTCGCCGACGAACAGCGGGTCCGGCGGGCGCGACACGAAGGCCAGCATCGTCGCCGCCCACGCGTGCATGTCCACGGCGAGGACGGAACCACCCATGTAGTGCACGTCGTTGTCATAGCGGTCGTCCGCGGAGCAGACCGTGATGATCGCCTTGAGCGGCTCGGGTGCGAGGGCCGCGATCTGGAGGGAGTTGAAGCCGCCCCAGGAGATGCCGAACATGCCGACCTTGCCGGAGCACCAGGGCTGCTCGGCGAGCCAGTTGACGACCGCGACCCCGTCCGCGAGCTCCACGGCGTCGTACTCGTCGCCCGGCATGCCCTCCGAGTTGCCGTGGCCCCGCACGTCCACGCGCACGGAGGCGTAGCCGTGGCCCGCGTACCAGGGGTGGCGCTGGAAGTCGCGCGGCGCCGTCCAGTCGCTCAGGCGGTAGGGGAGGTACTCCAGGAGCGCGGGGACGGGTTCGTCCGTCACCGGCCGCCAGATGCGCGCGTAGAGCTTGGTCCCGTCCGGGAGGGGTACCTGGACGTCCTCGCGCGTGGTCTCGTACGGGAAGGAAGTGCGAATCTGCATGGCGGGAACCTCAGTGTCCTCAGTGGACGGGGTGCATGGTGCGGCGCAGCCACGGGGCGAGCAGGATGACGGCGACACCGGCGGCGACCGCGATCGCGCCGTTCACGCCGAAGTACGCCGGGTTGGAGACCTCTCCGTACAGCTTCACGATCTGTGCCTGGATGCCGTTGGCGAGGGCGAGCGAGAGGAACCAGAGGGCCATGGTCTGACTGGCGAAGGCCTTGGGTGCGAGCTTCGTCGTGGCCGACATGCCCGAGGTCTCGACGAGGATGTCGCCGAGGCCGAGCAGCAGGTACGAGCCGACGATCCACCAGACCGCCATCTTGTACGTGTCGTCGCCGTGCCCGGAGGTGGGCAGGACCATCAGGAGGAACGACAGACCGCCCAGGATCACACCGAAGGCGATCTTGTTCGAGGCGTGCGGCTGGCGGTGGCCCATCCGGGCCCAGACCGCGGCGACGACGGGGGCGAGCGCGACCTCGAAGGCGCCGAGCGCGGAGGCGTACCAGCTGGCGGGGAAGGTGAAGCCGAGGATCGACGTCTCGGCGTTCGTCGATGCCAGCAGGATCATCGTCGAGTAGGCCTGGAAGAGGATGAAGTTGAAGACGACCGAGGCCAGGAAGAGGACCACGTAGGGCTTCAGGCGCCCGCGTTCCTCGCCGCTCACGCGCGGGCTGCGGAACATGACCACGAAGTAGACGACCGGCGCGATCACCGAGATGACGGTGAGTACGTCGACGAAGCGGTCCATGGTCAGCCAGCCGGCACCGGCGAGCACCGCCGCGAGGGCCCCGAAGGCGAGGATGCCCGCCACGATCAGGACGACCGCGCGGCGCATCGCGTCCTTGGGCAGTGCGAATTCGGCGGACGCCTTGCGTCCGGCGAGGTGACGGCGGCCGAGCACGTACTGGATCAGACCGAACGTCATGCCGATCGCGGCGGCCGAGAAGCCCCAGTGCCAGCCCTTGTGGTCGCCGAGCCAGCCGGTGATCAGGGGGCCCGCGAAGGCGCCGATGTTGATGCCCATGTAGTACAGCGCGAAGCCCGCGTCGCGCCGGTCGTCGTCGGTGCGGTAGAGCTTGCCGACCATCGAGGCGACGTTCGGCTTCAGGAGGCCGGTGCCCGCGCTGATCAGGCCGAGGCCCACCCAGGTCATCGTCGCCGTCGGGACCGCCATCGAGTAGTGGCCGCAGGCGATGAGGATGCCGCCCCACAGGACCGCGCGGTACGAGCCGAGGATGCGGTCGGCGAGCCAGCCGCCCGCCACCGAGACGAGATAGACGAGTGTTCCGTACGCGGCCGACACCGAAGCGGCGGTCCCGGAATCCATGCCCATTCCGTCGTTCGCGACGGAGTCCGCGAAGTACAGGACGAGGATGGCCTGCATGCCGAGGAACGAGAAGCGCTCCCAGACCTCCAGGCCCGACAGGGTGAGCAGCCCGCGCGGCTGCCCGAAGAAGGCGTGGTCGTCGCCGGGCGGCGGCTCCGTCGCCTCCCTGGAGGGGTCCGCGGGCGGTTCTGCGTCGGCCTCAGTGCGGGACAAGGGTTCTGCTCCCGGTAGTTCCGTTGTTCATGGGGCTTTCGGGGATTGCGGGGAATACGGTGCGATGCGGTCTTCTGTGTCGTATCAGCTGATCAAGAACATACCGGTGGTGATCGCACGTCGCCTGGGCGGCATTGCACAGGCGGGTGCCCACTGTGATCGAAAGGCGACCGGATACGCTGACTTGAGTGATGGCAGCGACACATCGACAAACCGTGTCATCGACGCGATCATCACGCAAAGATCGACCGAGTGATGATCGACCGAGTGACCGACTTGTGATCGTCAGCAGACAGGAGAACCCCTCGTGACCGTCGTCGGGCCCTTCGGCCTCAGCGTGCGGGACCAGGCTCTCGAAGCCGATGTCCAGGCCGGATTGGCGGCCGTCGAGGAAGGCCTGCTCGACGCCACCAAAAGCGGGGTCCCCTTCATCACGGAGGCCGCGCAGCATCTGGTGCGCGCGGGCGGCAAGCGGTTCAGGCCGCTCCTCGTGATGCTCGCCGCGCAGTTCGGCGATCCGTACGCGCCGGGCGTCGTGCCCTCCGCCGTCGTCGTCGAGCTGACGCATCTCGCGACGCTCTACCACGACGACGTGATGGACGAGGCGGACGTGCGCCGCGGCGTCGAGAGCGCCAACCAGCGCTGGGGCAACTCCGTCGCCGTGCTCACCGGTGACTTCCTCTTCGCCCGCGCCTCGTACATCCTGGCCGACCTCGGCCCGGACGCCGTCCGCATCCAGGCGGAGGCCTTCGAACGCCTGGTCACCGGCCAGATCCTGGAGACGGCGGGCCCGACCGAGGGCCGCGACCCGATCGACCACTACCTCGACGTGCTCGGCGGCAAGACCGGCTCGCTCGTCGCCGTGGCGTGCCGTTTCGGCGCCATGATGTCGGGCGCCGACGAGACCGTCGTGGACGTCCTGACCCAGTACGGCGAGCGGCTCGGCGTCGCCTTCCAGCTCGCCGACGACGTCCTGGACATCGCGTCCGACTCGCACGAGTCGGGCAAGACGCCGGGCACGGACCTCCGTGAAGGCATCCCCACCCTTCCGGTCCTGCGGCTGCGCGAGCGGGTGGAGAAGCTCGGGCTCGCCGAGGACATCGCCCTGTGCGAGCTCCTGGACTCGGATCTGACGGACGACGCGCGGCACGCCGAGGCGCTGGCGCGGCTGCGGGTCCACCCGGCCCTGGAGCAGGCGCGCAAGGACACCGTGCGGTTCGCGGAGGAGGCGCGGGACACGCTCGCGCCGCTGCGGGACTGCGACGCGAAGACGTCGCTGGTCGAGCTCTGCGATCTGGTGGTGCACCGGGCGGGCTGAGGCCTGGCCTTGCGTGACGGGGACCTACGGAGTGTGACCTACGTCACACTTTCCGTTGGCCTTGGATTGAGTCCAGGATCGGATCGATTCCGTACCTATGCCCGGAAGCCGACGCAGTGGGGTGTCGGCTCAGGTACGGGGAGATTTCTGACCATGGGTACTTTTGGTACGTCTGGCCTGTCTGGCACGTCTGGCACGTTCGCGAATCGCCGCCGGGCGCTGCTCGCCGCCGGTGTGGCCGTCGCCGCCGCGGGAGGTGTGGCGATCGCGGCGCCGCCCGCGGCGGCGAGCAGCGCCACCAGCTCCGGCAGCAGCTCCAGCAGCTCCAGCAGCTCCAGCAGCTCCGGCAGCGGGGGATCCGTCTTCGCGGCGAGCATGAACGGCGCGAACGAGGTGCCGGTGCAGGGCGGGCCCGCGGTCGGCGACAAGGACGGCCAGGCGCTTGAGTTCGTCCAGGTCAAGGGCGACAAGGTGTCGGTCACCGTCAAGTGGCGCGGCACCGGCAAGCCGACCGCCCTCCACATCCACCAGGGCGCCAAGGGCACCAACGGCGGCGTCAAGGTCGACTTCACCAAGCTGCTGGACACGGGCAAGGACAAGGGCAAGAGCGAGAAGAGCAAGAGCAACCGCGTCACCGGCACGGTCAAGGTCCACGACGCCGCGCTGCTGGAGCAGTTGAAGGCGGACCCGGGCAGCTTCTACGCCAACCTGCACACCGCCGAGTTCCCCGGTGGCGCGGTCCGCGGCCAGCTCCACAAGGTGACCACGGACGTCGACTTCCGCGACGCCGCCGCCAACTTCCAGGCGTCCGTGATCCAGGGCGAGCAGATCTACGAGTGCAAGAAGACCGACGACGGCTCGGGCAAGTTCGCCTTCGCGCAGCGTGACGTGCGCGCACGGCTCGGCGGCGGCATCGCGCACGACTTCGTCGCCCCCAACTCGGGCACACCGCGCTGGACGGCCCCCGACCGCAGCCAGGTCACCGGCACGCTGATCTCCAGGACCCCGAACGGCGACAAGAACATCCCCGAACTCGACCTGGCGGCAACCCAGACCGGCAAGCCGCGCGGGCTGCTCGCAGGCACCGCGGAGATCCTGCGCCTGAACACGGTGGGCGGGGTCGCACCGGCCGGTGACTGCGAGCCCGGCGCGATCGCGAAGGTGCCGTACAAGGCGGACTACGTGTTCGTGCAGCGCTGAAGTCCCTACCGCAAGCGCTGAAGTCCCTACCACCGAGGCGGCGTCTACCCCTACGGGACGGGGGAGGCGCCGCCGCTCTGTGTCATCCCACAGCAGTACGTGGAGTTGCTCCCGGGGTCTGACGCTTCTGGCTGGCCGATTTGGTCATATGGAGAACAACAAGGTCCAGCAAGAACAACCACTCCTGACCTATTCGGGTGAGAATGGCGGCGCGGGGTGGACGCACGTACGTACTGGGAAGGCCGCCGCCGACCACGGAGGTAGGGCACACAATGGCACCGTACGAACCGGAGCAGAACACCAGTGAGACCGGGGAGCTGCGCGCAGGCCGCCGCAAGGCGGCGCGCTATGTAGTCCCCGTCGCGGTGGCGGGGGTGGCGGCGGCGACCATCGGGCTCGTCCCGGCGCTCGCGACGTCGGGGGACCCCAAGCTGCCCGACGTGACCGCACAGGAACTCATCGAGAAGATCGCCGCTTCGGACACGGAGCAGCTCTCGGGCACCGTGAAGATCAGCACCGACCTCGGCCTTCCGTCCTTCGGCGGCGACATGGCCGGAAGCTTCGCTCCGGGCAGCGGCTCGGGCGGCGAGGGCGGGGACGGCAAGGGTTCGGCCGCGGACCCGCAGTCCAAGCTGATGGAGCTGGCGTCCGGCACGCACACGCTGCGCGTCGCCGCCGACGGCCCCGACAAGCAGAAGCTGTCCGTCCTGGACGACGCCGCCGAGTACAGCCTGATCCACAACGGCGACGACGTGTGGGCGTACGACAGCAAGTTGAACGAGGTCTACCACTCCAAGTCGGCGGGCAAGGACTCCGGCGAGGACTCCGGCAAGGATTCCGGCAAGAAGGACCTCCCGAAGGACGTCCCCTCCACGCCCAAGGAGCTGGCCGAGGAGGCCCTGAAGGCGGTCGACGACACGACGTCGGTGAAGGTGGACGGCACCGCGCAGGTCGCGGGCCGTGACGCCTACCGCCTGGTCATCAAGCCCAAGCAGTCCGGCTCGACGATCGGCCAGATCACGGTCGCGGTCGACTCCAAGACCGGTACGCCGTTGAAGTTCACCCTCACTCCGTCGAGCGGCGGCAGCGCGGTCGTCGACGCGGGCTTCACGAAGGTCGACTTCGGCAAGCCGGCCGCGTCGACCTTCGACTTCACGCCGCCCAAGGGCGCGAAGGTCACGGAGGGCGATGACGCCAAGGCCGAGAAGCACGGCGGCAAGGAGTTCGGCGGCAAGGAGTTCAAGGGCGAGAAGGACCTGAACGGTCTGAACGTCATCGGCGAGGGCTGGAACTCCATCGCCGAGCTGAAGACGCCGGGCGGCCAGGGCATCCCGACGGGCGACTCCGGAGATGTCCCGCCGGACGCTCAGCGGCTGCTCGACTCGCTCGGCGACAAGGTGTCGGGCGACTTCGGCTCGGGCACGGTCTTCAAGACGCGCCTGGTCAACGCCCTCATCACCGAGGACGGCACGGTGTACGCGGGCGCGGTGACAAAGGACGCCCTCGTCAAGGCAGCAAACGCGGCGAGCTAGGAGCGCCCCTTAAGGGGCGCGGGGAACTGCGCGACAAGCCACGAAGCACTCGCAGAGGACGTACAGGCGGCGGGCTCAGGGGGACAACCTCTGAGCCCGCCGCACCGGTGAGGGAGGACAAGTGCCCCGCACAGACGGCAGCCCGACGCAAAGCGTGATCGAGACCTCCGCGCTCACCAAGCGCTACGGCAAGCAGCTGGCCGTGGACCGCCTCAGCCTCACCGTCCCCGCCGGAAGCGTCTTCGGCTTCCTCGGGCCGAACGGCTCGGGCAAGACGACCACCATCCGGATGCTGATGGGCCTGATCGAGCCGACTTCCGGCCACGCCAGGGTCCTCGGCCGCCCCATGCCGCGCGACACCCGCACGGTGCTCCCGCACGTGGGCGCGCTCATCGAGGGCCCTGCTCTCTACGGCTTCCTCTCCGGCCGCGACAACCTCCTGCGGTACGACGCCGCCGACCCGGCCGCCGACCCGCGCACCCGCCGCGCCCGTGCTGAATCGGCCCTGGACCGGGTGGGTCTCACGGCCGCCGCCGGCAAGAAGGCGAAGGCGTACTCGCTCGGCATGAAGCAGCGCCTCGGCCTCGCGGCCGCGCTGCTCCAGCCGCGCAGGCTCCTCGTGCTCGACGAACCGACCAACGGCCTCGATCCGCAGGGCATGCGCGAGATCCGGGCGCTGGTCAGGGAGTTGGCGTCGGAGGGCACGACCGTCTTCCTCTCCTCGCACCTCCTGGACGAGATCGAGCAGGTCTGCACGCATGCGGCGGTGATGGCCCAGGGCCGCCTGATCACCCAGGGCCCGGTCGCCGAACTGGCCGCCGGTGCGCGGGGGCGTCTGGTCGTGACGACCCCGGACACGGGTGACGCCGTCCGCGTCCTGAAGGAGCTCGGCGTGACGGATCTCGTCGTGACGGAGGACCGCGTGACGGGCGAACCGCCGGGCGCGGACACCGGCACGGACCTCGCGGAGCTGAACGCCGCCCTGGTCGGCGCGGGCGTACGGGTGCGGGGCTTCGGCGTCGAACGGGCCTCGCTGGAGGACGCGTTCGTGGCACTGACGGGGGAGGGGTTCGATGTCGCGGGCTGAGGTCGACGACGTACGCGGGACAAGTGATGTGAGCGGGAAGGGCGACGCGCGGGTGCCCGACGCACGGGAAGTGCACGACGCACGGGAAGTGCGGCGGATCTGGACGCTCGGGCTCTTCCGCAGCGAACTGGGCATCACCTTCCGCCGCTGGCGCACCCTCGCCCTGCTCGGTGTGCTCGCCGCCGTGCCGGTCCTGGTCGGCATCGCCCTCAAGATCGAGACCAGCGACGGTTCGACGGTCGGCGGGGGCGGCGAGGGCGGTGGGCCCGCGTTCATCGCGCAGGTCACCAACAACGGCCTGTTCCTGGTCTTCACGGCGCTCGCCGCGACGCTTCCCTTCTTCCTGCCCATGGCGGTCGGCGTCGTCGCGGGCGACTCCATCGCGGGCGAGTCCAGCTCGGGGACGCTGCGCTATCTCCTGGTCGCCCCGGCGGGACGGACACGTCTGCTGCTCGCCAAGTACGCGACGACGATGACGTTCTGCCTGGTCGCGACGCTCGTGGTGGCCGTCTCTGCGCTCGCCGTCGGGGCGTTGCTCTTCCCGGTCGGCGAGGTCACCACGATCTCCGGCACCCGGATCAGCTTCGGCGAAGGGCTGCTGCGCGCCCTGCTCATCGCCCTCGTGGTCGCCGCGTCACTGATCGGTGTGGCGGCGCTCGGTCTCTTCGTGTCGACGCTGACCAGCAGCGGCATCGCGGCGATGGCGACGACCGTCGGGCTGCTCATCACGATCCAGATCCTCGACCAGATCCCCCAGCTGCACGCCATCCAGCCGTACTTCTTCTCGCACTACTGGCTGTCCTTCGCGGACCTGATGCGTGAGCCCGTCTACTGGGACGAGCTGGTCAAGAACCTCGGCCTGCAGGGCCTGTACGCGGTGCTGTTCGGCTCGGCGGCGTGGGCGCGGTTCGGGGCGAAGGACATCACGGCGTAGGACATCACGGCGTAGGACGGCGTCCGGACGTCGCGGCGGCCTGGGCGGGTTCAGTTCTCGTACGCGAAGCGCGCGAGCGGCGGCTCCTGCGCGAAGAACGTCTTGGCCTCCGTCAGCGCCCGCTCGTCCTTCAGTACGTCGCCGGGCTTGCTGCCGTTGCCGAGCAGTACGCCGCCGAAGCGCATCCCGAGATACGCGGCGGAGTTGCGCAGGGTGCCGACGAGCGGCTCCGCGACGACCGGCTCCTCGTCGGCCAGCGCCGTCACGCCCCACAGGGTGCGCCCGGCCAGCGTGGCCTTGAAGTCGACCTCGGGGATGCGCAGCCAGCCCGACCAGTAGTCGAGGTAGCGCTTGGTGGTGGCCGAGACCGAGTACCAGTACAGGGGCGACGCGATGACGATGTCGGTCGCCTCGACGGTCGCGTCGAGCAGCGTCGCGGTGCTGTCGCCTGACGGGCGGACGTAGTCGCTGTCGTGGCGGAGGTCCTCGAAGTCGGGCAGCGGGTGGTCGGCCAGGTTCAGCCAGCGCTGCTCGACGTCCGGGGAGAGCTGTTCGGCGGCCCGGCGGGCCAGGACCTCCGTGTTGCCCTCGGGGCGGGAGCTGCCGAGCACGAAGAGGAACTTGCGGGTCATGGTGTGCCCCCTGGGTGTGGCGTGGTGGTGCGCGGCCGCACAGGGCCGCGCAATTACCTGCGTGTGCACTATATGCATACGCAGGTAATTGCGTCCAGGGGGTTCCGGGGGAGCCGGGGAGTCGGGGTCCCGGGGGATCCGGGGAGCCAGGGTTCCGGGGGATCCGAGGCTGCCCCGGAGGCGACCGGCTAGGAGGAGAGACCCCACACCGCGTACGCCACGGCGTCGCTGTTGTGGTTGAGCGCTGTCCCGTCGATGTTCGACTCCGTGTCGCACGCGGAGTGGTAGCACTTGTCGAACGGCTCACCGGCCGTGCCGCCCCAGTTCTGGGCCTGCTCGGCGGTCTTCTCGTAGTCGGCGCCGCTGAAGAGGCCGCCGACCGGGACGCCCGCGTCCTTGAACGGGGCGTGGTCCGAGCGGCCGTCGCCCTCCTCGTCGGGCTCCGTGGCGAGGTCGAGGCCGCCGTAGAAGTCCTTGAAGGTCTTCTCGATCGTGGGGTCGTCGTCGTAGACGAAGTAGCCCGGGTTCGGGGAGCCGATCATGTCGAAGTTCAGATAGTCCTTGATCTTCGAACGCTCGTCGGCCGGCAGCTTGTCGACGTAGTGCGAGGAGCCGACGAGTCCCAGCTCCTCGGCGCCCCACCAGGCGAACCGCAGGTGCTTGGTCGGCTTGTACTGCTCGCGCGCCACGGTGAGCGCGGTCTCCAGGATCGCGGCCGAGCCCGAGCCGTTGTCGTTGATGCCGGGGCCCGAACCGACGCTGTCGAGGTGCGAGCCCGCCATGACGACCTGGTCGGCGTCGCCGCCGGGCCAGTCGGCGATGAGGTTGTAGCCGGTCTTGCCGTTGGAGGTGAACTCCTGGAGGGACGTGGTGAATCCGGCCTCGTCCAGCTTGCCCTTCACGTAGTCGACGGACGCCTTGTAGCCCGCGCTGCCGTGGGCGCGGTTGCCGCCGTTGGACGCGGCGATGGACTGCAGCTGCGAGAGGTGGGCCTGGACGTTGGCCACGGAGATGTCGGGGGCGGCCGCCGTGGGGGCGGGGGCCGCGGAGGATATCGCGTTGGTGGTGAGGAGGCCGGTGACGGCTATGACGGCGGCCGCCGCGGCACGTCCGGGAACGGAGAGCTTCATGTGGGGGGCTCCGTGTTCTGTTGGATCGTTCGTTCTGTGGGGGGTACGCCAATTCGGTGAACGTCAAACCGAATTGGCGTGCCTGATGGTGCTGGTGAGATTGACCGCGCGTCAAGAGCGCATATCGGTCGACGTGTTCCGCAGGGCGGTCGCTCGGGCCCTTCCGCGCGGCGGCCGTTGGTTTCTTCTCGCTCGCGTTCCGCGTCACCTAGGGGCCGCTTGGGGGGCCGCTCAGGGTGATCCCGGATCGCTGGGAGATCTCCGTTCCCTCAAGCTGGGATCACAGGCTGCCGGAGGGTCGGCGGCTGTCCGTGCGGGGGTCCGCGGGGATTCGCGGGGGGTCCGCGGGGGATCGCCCAGGGGGAGAGGACGCGACGTGCGACGACGCAAAGGGCTGCCGAGCGGGCCCACGCTGGTCCGGGTGGCTGTCGCCCCCACCGACCTGAAACTCTTCGCGCTCTCCGGCATCGCCACGGTCCTGGTCACCCGCGCCTTCCTTGCCCTGGCGGGGTATCCGAAGCTGGGCGGGGGCGGCGCGGGCGGTCTGCACATCGCCCACATGCTGTGGGGCGGGCTCCTGATGATGGCGGCGATCGTCCTCATGCTCACCTTCATCGGCCGGACGCCCCGCATCGCCGCCGCCCTCGTCGGGGGTGTCGGCTTCGGCCTCTTCATCGACGAGGTGGGCAAGCAGATCACGGACGAGCCGGGCTACTTCTACCAACCGGCCGCAGGGATCATCTACTTGAGCTTCGCCCTGCTCCTGGTCCTGACCCACCTGATACGCAGGCACACGGCGAACACGGCACGGGCGGAGACACAAGCTGGGTCACATGCGCATGCGGTGCCGCAGGCGATGACGCAACTCACGGCACGGGCCGCCGCGCAACGCACCGTGAACGCCGCCGACCTCGCCCTGGCCGGCGTCACCGCGGGGCTCACGGCCGAGCAGCGGCAGACGGCGACACGTCTCGTGGCGGGCTCCGGGAGCGAGGTCGACGCCGCCCTGGTGAGGCTGCTCGCGGCCTTGCCCGAGCGTCCGCCCGCCGAGCCGGCGCGGTGGCGGTCCTGGGCCACCGGCGTCGGACGCGTCCTGCGGCGGGTGGCCCGCAGCCGCCTCGTGCTCGGTCTCGCGGTGTTCTGCCTGCTGACGGAGGCGGTCCTGTTCGCCGTGTGGATGACCATGGACGTCGTCGGGGGCGAGCTGGTGAACGGTCCGCATCCGGGGGCCCATCTGGCCGTCGCGCTCACCGAGGTGACCTCGGCCGTCCTCGGGGTGGTGGGCCTGACACGGCTCGGCTCCGACCGGATGTCGGCGTTCCGGTTCTTCCAGGCGGCTCTGCTCGTGGACATCCTGTTCGGCCAGATATTCAAGTTCACGCTGTCCCAGTTCGCGGCGGTCATCGAACTGGGCATAGACCTCGGCCTGTTCTGGGTGGTCTCCGTCTTCGTGTCAGGTCAGGACCGCGCTGTCTTCTCCTCAGGTCAGGGCCGGGTTCCGGAGCCTGCCGGGCGGGCAGGGAACGGGGGTCAGCCCGCCGCCCTGAGCGAGCCGGAGCCGGAGTCAGGGCGCCCGGCGGTCAGCGAGGCGCGGTAGCCGCTCGGTGCGATGCCGCGGATCCGCTTGAAGGCGTCGCTGAAGCCGAAGCCGTCCGCGTACCCGACCTGTCCGGCCACGGCGGCCACCGTCGCGCCCGGCTCGGCGAGCAGTTCGGCGGCGAGCGTCATCCGCCACTCGGTGAGGTAGGCCATGGGGGGCCTGCCGACCAGCTCCGCGAAGTTGCGGGCGAACGCCGCCCGGGACACCTGGGCGCGTGCGGCGAGGGAGGCCACCGTCCAGGGCCGCGAGGGCTCGTCGTGCATGGCGTGCAGGGCGGGGCCGACCACTTCGTCGCCGAGCGCGCGGTACCAGGCGGGCGGGCAGGCGTCCGGCAGGTCGAACCACTCGCGAAGGGTGCAGGCCAGCATCCAGTCGAGCATCCGGTCCATCACGTACTGGCGCCCCGGCCGGTCGGCGGCCACCTCCGCGGCGATCAGCTCCAGGATGGGCATGCAGTCGTCGCCCGCGGGGACGATCAGGAGCGGCGGCAGCATGCTGATCAGGCGTCGGCCGACGGCGCTGTCCAACTGGTATGCGCCGGTGACCAGTTCGCACTCGTCGGAGCCCGCGGCCGAGAGGGTGAACGGGGCCGTCGTGCAGACCACGGCCGCGTCCCCCTCCCGCAGGGCGCAGGGCGTGCCCGGCACGACCGTGATGCGGGCCGTGCCGCGCACCACTGTGGCCAGCGTCAGCGCCGCCCCTTCGCTGTGCTCCGACTCCCAAGGCCCGCTCAGGACCGTGCGGTTGAACAGCGCTCCGTCCGCGCGTACGCCGCGCAGGAGATCCCCCAGTGCGTCCATGCCCCCACCGTAGACGGATCCCGTGCGCCGGGCCGCGGGCAGTAGACGTACTCCCATCCGTGCGAGACGAACGCCCATGTCCGTGCCGCCCGGCACGCGATTGGCTGAGCCCATGACCGACAACAAGGCAGTGCAGACAGCGAATTCGACCATCCTCGTCCTCGGCGCCACCGGCAAGACCGGCCGCCGACTGGTGCCCCGGCTGCGGGACGCGGGCCGGACCGTGCGCGCCGCGTCCCGCTCCGGCGAGACCCGCTTCGACTGGGCCGACCGCACCACCTGGGCCCCGGTCCTGGAGGGCGTGGGCGCCCTCTACCTGGTCGGCCCGCCCACCCCGGAGCCGATCGCCGACTTCGTGGACCAGGCCGTGGCGGCGGGCGTACGCCGCTTCGTGGTCCTGTCCGGGCGGGGCGTCGAGGTGTACGGCGACTCCTTCGAGCCGTCCATGGCGGAGGCCGAGCGCGTGGTGCGCGACGCGGGCGTGGACTGGACGGTGATCCGCCCCAACAACTTCACGCAGAACTTCGACGAGGACATCTTCGCCGCGCCCCTGCTCGCAGGCCGCCTCGCGCTGCCCGTCGGCGACGTGCCGGAGCCGTTCATCGACGTGGACGACATCGCGGACGTGGCCGCCGTGCTGCTCACCGAGGACGGGCACACGGGCCGGGTCTACGAACTCTCCGGGCCGCGCGCGCTGTCCTTCGCCGATGCGGTCGCGGAGCTGGCGGAGGCGTCGGGGAGGCCGATGCGGTTCGAGGACATCACGGCGGACGCGTACGTGGCGGAACTGACCGAGGGCGGCGTCCCCGCCGACACGGCACGCGCCCTGGCGGACGTCCTGGCCTGGCTGGCGGACGGCTACAACGCGGCGCCGGTGAGCGGAGTACGCGACGTGCTGGGCCGGGAGCCCCGGGACTTCAGCGTGTACGCGAAGGCCGCGGCGGAGGCGAAGGCCTGGGGCTGACTTCCCGCCGGGGGGCGCCCCGTAAGGGGCGCGGGGAACGGCGCGACCAGCCAGAGCGCACCCGCAGATGCAAACGGCGGCCCGCAGGGTAGGTCAGACCGCGGTCTCTGATTCCCGCCCGGCAGCGGGAGTCATGGGCTCCGTCGCCCGCCCCGCGACGGGGGCTGCGGGAACCGGCGGAGCAGCCGCAGCCTTCCGCGCAGCGGAAAGCCGCACCGCATTGCGCCGCGCACCCCGCAACGCGTCCCAGGTCAGCAGCGTCAGCGCCAGCCACACGAGCCCGAACCCGGCCCACCGCTCGGGCGGCATCGCCTCATGGAAGTAGAGGATGCCGAGCAGGAACTGGAAGACGGGCGCGAGGTACTGCAGCATCCCCAGCGTCGCGAGCGGCACCCGGATCGCGGCGGCGCCGAAGCAGACCAGGGGAATGGCGGTGACCACACCGGTCGCCGCGAGCAGCGCCCCGTGCCCGACACCCTCGGTCCCGAACGTGGCGTCACCCTGCACGCCGAGCCACACCAGGAACCCGACCGCGGGCAGGAACTGGATTGCGGTCTCGGCGGCGAGCGACTCCAGACCGCTGAGGCCGACCTTCTTCTTCGCCAGGCCGTACGTGGCGAAGGAGAAGGCGAGGCAGAGCGAGATCCACGGCGGCTGCCCATACCCGAAGGCGAGGACGAGGACCGCCGCGAGGCCGACGGCGACGGCCGCCCACTGCACGGGGCGCAGCCGTTCGCCGAGGATCAGGACGCCCATCGCGATGGTGACCAGGGGGTTGATGAAGTAGCCGAGGGAGGCCTCCACGACGTGGCCGGAGTTCACGGCCCAGATGTAGACGCCCCAGTTGATCGTGATGACCCCAGCGGCGATCGTCACCAGGCCGAGCTTCCGCGGTTGGCGGATCAGCTCGCCCGCCCAGGCCCAGCGCCGCACGATCAGCAGCGCGATGCCGACCACGACGAGCGACCAGGCCATGCGGTGCGCAAGGATCTCGCCCGCCCCGGAGGGCTTGAGCAGGGGCCAGAAGAGGGGCACGAGGCCCCACATCCCGTAGGCCGCGAAACCGTTCAGCAGTCCTATGCGCTGTTCGCCCTTCGACTGCTCAGCTGCGGCAGCGTCCACGGCCCCTCCTTGGTGCACGGCCCCTCCTTGGCGCACGGCAGCCTCACGCTGCATCCAAGAAGGTAGCGGCCAGGACGCCCCGGTGTCATGCCCGTCTCACGAAAACGGTCATGACCCGTCTCACCCTGCGGCGTCAGCCCTTGAGCGCCACCGCGACCGCGTCGGCGAGCGGCGTCGTCGGCCGCCCGATGAGCCGGGCCAGATCACCGCTCGTACCGGCGAGCAGCCCCCGCTCGATCGCCGAGTCCACGTCGACGAGGATCGTGGCGAACTGCTCCGGAAGGCCCGCGCCGGTCAGGATCGCGTGGTTCTGCTCGGCGGGCACGTTCGCGTACGAGATGTCCTTGCCGGTCTGCCGGGCGATCTCGGCGGCGTACTCGCCGAGGCTCCACGCCACGTCGCCGCTCAGCTCGTAGGTCTTGCCCTCGTGGCCCTCGCCGGTCAGTACGGCGACGGCGGCGGCCGCGTAGTCGGCGCGCGAGGCGGAGGCGATCCGGCCCTCGCCCGCGGAGGCGACGACGGCGCCGTGCTCCAGGACGGGGGCGAGGTTGGCCGTGTAGTTCTCGTGGTACCAGCCGTTGCGCAGGAACGTGTGCGGCAGACCGGAGTCGAGGACGAGCCGCTCGGTCTCCTTGTGCTCGTCCGCGAGGCTGAAGTCGGCGTCGGGCCCGCCCAGGACGCCGGTGTACGCGAGGAGCGCGACGCCCGCCGCACGCGCGGCGTCGATCACCGCCGCGTGCTGCGGCACGCGCTGCCCGACCTCGCTGCCCGAGATCAGCAGGACCTTGTCGCCCGCGGCGAAGGCGCCGGCGAGGGTCTCGGGCGCGCTGTAGTCGGCGACCCGCAGCTCGACGCCGCGCGCGGCGAGGTCGGCGGCCTTCTCCTTGTCGCGGACGACGGCGGCGATCTGCCCGGCGGGCACCTGCGCGTCGAGCAGCCCGTCGATGACGAGACGGCCGAGGTTTCCGGTGGCTCCGGTGACGACGATGCTCATGTCTGATATCTCCCTTTGGTGTGATTCTGAGAATGAGCCTATGTCGAGCGCTAACTATTGGAAAGTACCCACTTTGAAGTAAGGTACGGGCATGACAGTAAGTACCTGGAACCTCGGCGACGAGGGCATGTGCCCGCAGCGCCTCGTCCTGGAACACGTCACGAGCCGCTGGGGCGTGCTCGTCCTGATCGCCCTGGACGAGCGCTCGTACCGCTTCAGCGAGCTGCGCAGGGCTCTGGGCCGGGTCAGCGAGAAGATGCTGACGCAGACCCTGCAGACCCTGGAGCGCGACGGCCTGGTGCACCGCGATGCCAAGCCGGTCATCCCGCCGCGCGTCGACTACTCGCTCACCGACCTCGGGCGCGAGGTCGGCGGGCAGGTCAGGGCGCTCGCCGAGTGGACCGAGCGCCGCCTCGCGGACGTGCAGGAAGCGCGTCTGGCATACGACGAGGCCCGGTTCCTGAAGGATCAGAACCGGGCCTCGGACAGGGCGAGTTGAGTTAGCCGACGACCGTCCAGGTGTCGCCGCCCGCGAGCAGAGCGGCCAGGTCGCCCTTGCCGTTCTGCTCGATGGCGGTGTCGAGTTGGTCGGACATCAGCGTGTCGTAGACCGGACGCTCGACGTCGCGGAAGACACCGATCGGGGTGTGGTGCAGGGTGTCGGGATCGGCGAGGCGCGACAGCGCGAAGGCCAGTGTCGGGGACGTCGAGTGCGCGTCGTGGACCAGGATCTGAGACTCGGTCTCAGGCGTGACCGGGACGACTTTGAGGTCTCCGGTGGCCGGGTCGCGTACGACGCCCTTGGCGCCTTCGGCCCCGAAGCGGATGGG
>NZ_JBEYTL010000014.1:0-217124 GCF_040643025.1 Streptomyces sp. NPDC047525 | reverse complement strand
GATCGTCGAGCTCGGCGTCGGTTGCGCGGGCTTCGAATGCTTGGACGTCGCTGGTTGGACGGGGCATGAGACCTCCTGGCCATCGCGGAACCGGCCGTGACCTTTCAAGAACCGGCTAAGACGGTTCTACTATGCCTTCATGCCACCGTGCAACCAGCTAAGGTGGTTCCATGCGTACTGGGTTCCCTGACTTCCGCCTCGGCAGCGTGCTGGCGACGAGCTTCACGGGGACTCTGTCGGAGCGCCATGGCGACGCCGTGGAGCGCATTCCTGTGCCGCAGCGCCTCGTCGACTGGCTGGCGGTGAACGGCCTCACCGTGGACTCCTGCACCGCTGCCCAGCTCGACCTCGCCTGGGAACTGAGGGAGGCGATCCACGCCGCCGCGACAGCGGCCGCGACCCAGGACGCCCTCCCCGCTTCCGCGGTCCAAGTCATCAATGACCGCAGCGCTCAGGGACGGGCCGCGGCCATCCTGACGCCCGAGGGCGAGCGGCGATGGCAGCTCGGCTCGGCTTCCGGCGTGGAAGATGCTCTCGGCGTGATCGCCGCCGACGCGATCAGCGTCATCGCGGGCGAGCGAGACGGAAAACTGGCCTTGTGCGCATCACCGACGTGCCAAGCCGCCCTCTTCGACACCAGCCGAAGCCGCACCCGCAGATGGTGCGACATGAACACGTGCGGGAATCGGGAGAAGAAGGCACGCTTCAACGCCAACCAGCGCAAGAACCCCGGATCAGCGAAGTGATCGTTACCTGAGAGCGGCCGCGCTACCGGCCCGTCTCCCCCGTCTCCGTCACCCGCCGATCGTGCCGCAAGTCGTCGAAGAGGCGGGCCGACCTCTTGGCGTCCCACTTCAGTACGTTGCCCTTGGATGTGGGCACGCCTATGCCGGACACGGGCACGTTGATCTGCTTGCCCTGGCCGCCCGCGACGCTCTGTACCGCGCGGAACATCGCGCTGAGGTCGCGCAGGCTCATGCCCTTGTCGACGATGAGCGTGTCGAGCCCGGCCTGCATGGCCGGGCCTATCTCCCGTGGGTCGAAGAGCGTGTCGGGGCGTGCGGCCTGGTGGGCGAGGGTCGACAGGAACTTCTGCTGGTTCTTGGAGCGGCCCAGGTCGCCCTCCCTCTCCTGGTGCCGCTGGCGGACGAAGGCGAGCGCCTGCTTGCCGTTCAGGGTGTGACAGCCCTTGCGCAGGTCCGCGCCCGACTTCTCGTCCTTGATGTCCCGGTCGAGGCACATCCGTACGCCGCC
This sequence comes from Streptomyces sp. NPDC047525, assembly GCF_040643025.1. NCBI lineage: Bacteria > Bacillati > Actinomycetota > Actinomycetes > Kitasatosporales > Streptomycetaceae > Streptomyces > Streptomyces sp. NPDC047525. The sequence continues at coordinate 215,870 of NZ_JBEYTL010000014.1, read as the reverse complement.
GATGGCGTCGACGATGTTCACGAACCCCGCGAAGCCGATCTCCGCATAGTGGTCGATGCGCAGTCCGGTGTTCTTCTCGACGGTGTGCACGAGCAGTTCGGGGCCGCCGTAGGCGAAGGCGGCGTTGAGTTTGTCCCCCTCGGGGCGCTTGGTCTTGCCCGTCAGTGTGTCCAGGCGGCCGGGCACCGTGATCCAGGAGTCGCGCGGCAGGCTGACCATGCTGGTTCCGTTGGCCCCGGTGTGCAGCAGCATCATCGAGTCGGTGCGCCGCCCGCCGCCCCCGCCGGCCCGCAGGTCCTTCACGTCGCCCTCGGAGAGTCCGTCGCGGCTGTCCGAGCCCACGATCAGGTAGTTGGTGCCCTCGCCGGGCGGCGGGCGGTCCCCGTACGCGCCGAGGTCGACCTCCCGCTGGAGCCGCGTCTCGGCGTACCCGTACGTGCCGCCCGCCGCGACGATCACGGCGCCCAGCAGGACGAGCACCACCCGCCGCAGCCTCCTGCGCTTCTTCGACTGCCGGGCGTGGGCGCGCCGGGGCCCGTAGCGGGAGCTGGGGCGTTCGGCGAACCGCTCACGGGTGGTGGAGCCCGAGCCTTCCGGGGTCGCCACGTACGCGCCCTGGCCGGCGTCCGGTTCCAGGCCCTGGTCGGCGTACGCGCCCTGGACCGCGTCCGGCTCCGGGCGCCACAGCTCGCCCGTCACCCGCACCGGGTCTGTCATGGTCGGCTCCCTTGGTCATGTGCCGGGTCCAGCTCGCGCGGGCGCGGCGGCTCGTCGAGCGGATCTCCCGAAGTCCCTCCGGGAGTCCCGACAGGCGTCTCTCCTGTCGGCGCTTCGAGCAGGTACGGGTCGGCGGTTCCGGTGCGCTTCATGCTGTGCCACTTCAGGCGGGTGCCGAGCAGCGCCGTGATCACCGAGTGGATGACCACCAAGTACATCAACTGCCGGTAGACGAACTGCTGGAGCGGAAGCACCCACAGCACGCGCAGCCGTTCGCGGTCGAGCCGCAGCGCGTACGCGGCGGTGACCAGCTGGATGGCGAGGAAGCCGAACCAGACGAGGGCGGCCTCCACCGGGTCGCGGAACAGGGCCCCGAACAGGGCGAACATGTCCACGACCGGTGCGCACAGCGGCAGCACGATCTGGAACAGCGTGACGTAGAGCAGCACGCGACGCCCGAAGCGTCCGGCGGGGCCGACCCCCACCACCGCCTGACGGTGCTTCCACATCGACTGGAGGGTGCCGTAGCACCAGCGGTAGCGCTGGCGCCACAACTGCCGTACCGAACTGGGCACTTCGGTCCAGGCGACCGCGGACTCCTCGTACACGACGCGCCATCCGGCCCGCCAGAGCGCCATCGTGAGATCGGTGTCCTCGGCCAGCGTCTCGTCGCTCACGCCGCCGACGCCCATCAGCGCGTCCCTGCGGAAGGCGCCGATCGCCCCCGGCACCGTCGGCATGCACTCGAGGACCTCGAACATCCGCCGGTCGAGGTTGAAGCCGAGTACGTACTCCAGGTGCTGCCATTTGCCGAGCAGGCGGCGCCTGTTGCCGACCTTGGTGTTGCCGCTGACCGCGCCGACCGCCGGGTGGGCGAGCGGCTGGATCAGCCGGGCGAGGGCCTCGGGCTCGAAGATGGTGTCCGCGTCGACCATCACGACGATGTCGTGACGGGCATGCGCCAGACCGGTGTTGAGGGCGCTCGGCTTGCCGCCGTTGGGCTGGCGGATCACCGTCACCCGTGGGTCGTCGATGTCCTCGGCGATGTCGGCCGTGGCGTCGGTCGAGCCGTCGTCGATGACGATGATCTGCAGATGCGGGTGGGTGGAGGCGAGCAGCGAGTACACGGTGGAGGCGATGCCCGCCTCTTCGTTGTACGCGGGCACCAGGACCGTCACCGGGTCCCGCACCTCGCGCAGCCGTGGCGCACCCGGCTGGTACCGGTGCAGCCTGCGCACGTGGAGCCGGGCGAACACCATGAACAGGAGCATCCGCAGGACGCCGAGCACGCCCGTGAGGGTCAGCGTCCACACCATCAGGGTGAGGAACGCGTGCCCGAGCCGCTGCGACCAGAGCAGGCCCTCGCCCTTGATCTCCTGGGCGACCGGGACCTTTTCGACGAAGGAGGGGCGTCCGAGGCCGCCGCTGACGGTGGTGAACGAGTTCACGCGGCGGTCCTTCAGCAGCTCCTCGGCCTCGCGGTAGCCGAGGTCGGTCTGGCTGTGCTGCGTCACGACGCCGCGCCACGGCTTGCGGTCCTTGTGGTCCGAGGCGACCACCAGATACCCCTGCCCCGCCGCGCGCCGCGCGGCCGGCCACTGCGGTCCGCAGAGCGTGTCCGCGGCCGTGGTGTGCGGCAGCCGCAGCAGGGTGGTGTTGATGCCGGACGCACCCGCGAGAGCGCTCTGGGTGAGGGACAGTTCGAGGCGCGCGCGCAGCGGAGATGCGACACCGAGGTCGCCGCCGCTGTAGGTGTACGAGCCGATCTCGTGGCCCTCACGCAGCATCCGCCGCATCAGCTCCGGATGCCGGGCCGCGTCCTTCCCGTAGACGAAGAACGTCGCGTGCGCGTGGTGTCTGCGCAGCAGGTCGAGCAGGCGCGGCGTCCACTCCGGGTCGGGCCCGCCGTCGAACGTGAGCGCGACGGTCCCCGGCGGCATGGCCGCGGTGGTGACCCCCTTCGGGCCGAACCGCAGCAGCGGCTTCCCGTCGTCCGCCTCGCGCGGGATCGGCCGCGTGCACGGCGGCTTGGTGCGCGCGGCGTCGACCTGGTGGGTCGTCCAGCCCTCGAAGAGGAGGGCGACGGCGACCACCAGGAGGACGAGCAGGAGGACGAACCAGTGTCCGCGCGGCGGGCGCCGGACAGCGGTACGCCGGGTCACTGCTTGAGGCCTCCGGCCGGCGGGGCGGCTCTGTCGGCCGCAGGGGGACGGCGGTCCTCACGGCCCGCGTCCGCGTCCCCGCGGGTGGAGACCGGTCCGTTCGTGCTCGGGGGCTGCGTGCCGACGGGCTGCCAGAGGTCGCTGACCACCGTGCCGACGAACGCCAGATACCCGAGGCAGACGCAGCCCACGACCAGCGCCAGGCCTTGCAGCGTCCGCCTGCGCCAGCCCGACTGGTCGATGAAGATGGGGGGTTGGGGGTCGGCGGCCTGGGGAAGCCGCGCCACCGGGGGCACGCGAGGCTCCGCCGCGCGGTGCGGCATGCCCTGAGGCATACCTTGCGGCATGCGGTGGGGCATGCGCTGCGGCATGTCCCGTCGCGTGTACTGCGCCATGTGCGGCGCCGTGTACTGCTGCGCCCTGTGGGCAGGGGGTACGGGCGACCATCGCCCGTCATGGGGTGTGCTGGCTATGTGGGGGATGCCCTGCACTGGTGCTCCTGATCTGCGGCCGCGCACGCGCGACTCTTTGTGTGGGGGTACGGACCCGGGGGTCCGCTGCACTGCCCGCGCGATGTCAGGAGCCGCATCCCGGTACCCGGCGCGCACGGAGGTTCCCGTACGCACGCGTGCGGTGCGCCCTTCCCGGGTGGGGCCGGGAAGGCCACGTACGCACGGCCCTCTCGAGGGCCGGGAGGCCAGGGGCGGCCGTCTGGCATCACGCGGCCCCCGACCCTACTAGGGAGGACGGTGTCGGGCACCCCCGGACAGGGGTGAGCTCGGACTCCCGGTCAGCGCGGTGCGGGAGCCGTCGCGTCGCCCTCGGTGCGGAGCCACACGGTGCGCTGCGGGTAGGGGATGTCGATGCCCGCGGCGTCGAGCGCCTCCTTGGCGCGGCGGCGCAGTTCGCGGGTCACGCTCCACTGCTGGAGGGGGACGGTCTTGACGGCCATGCGGACGACCACTCCGTCCGCGTCGAGGGACTGCACTCCCCAGACCGACGGGTCTTCGAGGAAGACCCCCTTGAACTGCGGGTCCTGGCGCATGTCGTGACCGGTCCGCTCCAGGACTTCGTACACGGTGTCGAGGTTGGACTCGTACGCGACGGAGATGTCCAGGACGGCGCGCGCCCATTCCTGGCTGTCGTTGCGGACGCGCAGGATCTCTCCGTTGCGGATGTGCCACAGACCGCCGTTGAGGTCGCGGATCTGGGTGAGCCGCAGGCCGACGTGCTCGACCTCGCCGACGGCCTCTCCGAGGTCGACGGAGTCGCCGACGCCGTACTGGTCCTCGAGCATGATCAGCATTCCGGCCAGGTAGTCGGCCACGAGGCTCTGGGCGCCGAAGCCGATGGCGAGGCCGACCACGCCCGCACTGGCGAGCAGCGGGCCGAGTGCTATGCCGACCTGATCGAGGATCATGGCCGTGGTGACGACGGCGATCACGATGGTGACGATGCTGCTGAGCACCGAACCGATGGTGCGGGCTCGCTGCTGACGCCGTTCGTTCGCCCGCGCGCGGTCACGGTGCAGCACGGCGGGGCCGCGGTTGCTGCGGCGCGGCTCGTCCGCTTCCCCTGCCGATCCGGACGATCTGGATGATCCGGCCGACTCAGCCGACTCGGCCGGCTCCAGGATGCGCTGCACGACACGGGTGATGGCCTTCTTGGCGACGGCCCGGAAGATCATTGCCCCGATGACGATGATCGCGATGCGCAGCGGAATGCCGATCACGGTGCCGAGGTGGTCGGTCAGGAACTCCGGGGCCGCGAGCGCCGGCGGACGGCCGACGCCGAGGACCTGGGACGTCGTGGGGTCGATGGTTGCCAAGGGTCGAGCACTCCGATTCATCGGTCTGGGATCACGAAGGACCCCATGCGCCTTTCCCGGCAGCACGGACTCAACACGGGGCGGTGTGTGGATGAGGTGATGACGGTGCGGAACGGGAGTGCAGAGGCAGGCTGCTCCCGGGCCCCCGCAGCAGCGACTGGTGCGGGGGCCCGGGACATCGCGGCCCCGAGTGGGCCCTATGTCATGAGAGGTCCTCGATGCGGATGTTGTCGTGATAGATGACCCGCGTCGGAACGTCTCCGTTCTCGATCGACTCGTCGGGGCGGTAGAGACCCCACTTGATGTAGCCGAAGTCGGTCGGGTTCTCGGGGTGGAAGGTCTGCACGTTCTCGTACGTCTTACGCAGCGTGAAGCCCGATTCGCCCGGCATCTTGGTGGAGATCTTGTAGTAGCCGGTCTTGTCCTTCGTCCAGCTCACATCCACCCGGAAGGACATCCACTTGTTGACGTGCGACGTGAAGTCGTCGACCACCGTGGCCTGCAGGTTGAGGAGCGGCGACCGGAAAGCGATGCTGTTCCGCTTCGTCATCAGGTAGAAGGACGGCTTGTTTCCACCGGCGTGCTTCCCCTGGAAGAAGATGTCGCCGGTATCCGAGTCACCCGATTCGTACGTCTTCCAGTCCTTCAGCAGGACGTCGAACTCGTACCGGTGCTTGTCGCCCACCTCGATCTTCCCCTCGGGAACATCGTTCGTGGCGCTCTCGCTGCGCGGGGCTCCGTCGGAGACGTAGTCGGGGTCGCCGAGCGTCACCTTGTGCGCGATGGCGTGGTCGTCCCCGGACTTGACGGTGTACGACGCGTCCTTCGCCTTGGCGTGGGTCGTCGTCAGGCCGGGGATGCCGGAGTTCAGACTGCCGTCCTTGTAGTCGACGTCCAGCAGGGGCGATGCGCCCTTGGCCTCGCTCTTCGCAGGCCGGGGCTTCTCCTCCTGGCCCGCCTGGGCGGTGGCCAGGCCAACGATCGTCAGCGTCCCTGCCAGCCCTGCGGCGGCAGCGGTGCGCACCCTCGTCCTTGCCTTCCGCGTCGACCGGTGCGTCGTCCTGCGCTGCTCGTTCACCATGCTCAGCTCGCCTTCTTGTCGTCGATCCGGACGAGGGCGTGGCCTCGCATCGTGTAGAGCCTGCCGTCGCTGTCGGCGTTGACGTGGGGACCGCTGTACCACGCACCGTTGATCCCGGGTACGACCTCGCTGACGGCGAAGGTCTTCGGGTCGAAGCGGAAGAGGGTCGTGTCGGAGACGCCGTAGACCCTTCCCCGGCTGGTGACCATGGCCGCGAATCCGGGACAGAGGTCACCGTGGTCGGCGGTGTGGACCACCTTGCGGGACCGCAGGCCGATGACGAAGAAGCCGCCCTTCCTGGTGAGTCCGTACAGGTTGCCGCCCTGAACCGCCAGTGCGGCCACTCCCGTGGTCAGGGAATCAGGGAGGTCGACGCGCCACAGCTCCTTCCCGACGACCGGGTCGAAGGCGACGACCGTGCCGCGCGGCCCCTTCGTGGTGGGGTTGTCACCGCCGAGGTACGCGACGCCCTCCCGGGTGGCGACCGCGCGCACCAGCTGGATGGCGTCGACCGGGTTGATGAAGGCGCGCTTCTTGCCCGTCTTCGGCGAGTAGGTCCACAGCGAGCCGCCGCCCTCGGTGTCGGACTGCGCACCGACGAGCATCAGCCGGTTGACCGGGTCGTGGCAGATGTCGAGCGGCCGGTTCTGCTCGCTCGGGAACGAGGCGATCTGGTGGGGCTGCTTGTCGTCCGACGGGTCGTACGCCCATATGCCCTGCGAGCTGTACTGGCCGGTGTAGAGCACGCCGGCAAGCAGCTCGGCGTCCTTCGCCTCGCCGGGCGCCCGGAGGTTGACCACTTTGTCGGTGCCCACCTCATGGCGTGCGATAACGTTGTTGCCACCGACGAAGACGTACTGGTCGTCGGCGGCGATGCCCATCGCGGTCTGCGGGCTGAGGGGTGCGCCCGCCTTGCCGAGTTCAGTGATGACGGACGTACCGGCGGTCGTGTCGATCTCGCCGACGAAGCCGTAACCCGAGACGACGGTCAGTTTGCCGTCGGCGTGGTCGAGGCCCCAGATCTCACCGAGGTCGGGACCGTCGAACGTGACGGCGGCGAGCTCTTGGGTCGCCGCCGAGTAGGAGTACAGACCGGCGTCGGAGGCGAAGTAGATCACGTCGCCCTTGGCGGTCAGGTTCTTGACCACCTTGCCCTCGGTGGTCCTCACCTTGTACGAGGAGAGGTCGGCCAGGTCAAGGACGGCCAGCTTGGCGGGCTGGGTCGACCCCGATGTGCCGACGACGAGGCGGTCGCCGACGACGGCGAGCTCACGCAGGCTGGGGTCCTTCTCCAGCTCCGGCGGTGTGACGTTGCTGAACGTGCCCTTCGCCCGGTCGTACGCGTACAGCGACGCCTTGCTGGCCTCGCCGCCACCGGACAGGACGCTGCCCGCTCCGAAGAAGACGGTCTTGTCCGTGGCCGCGACGGCCCTGGCCAGAGTGGCCTTCGGGTCGGGGATGCCGAGGTTGGTCATCTTGTCGTCGGCCGGGTCGTACATCCACAGCGCGGGGGCCTTGCCGGGTATGCCGCCCACGGCGTACACGGTGCCGTCCGGGGCGACGGCCAGCTCGCGGATGTCGCGGTCCTCGGTCCGGCCGACGCCCTCGGCGGGCTTGTCCGGGGTGCTCAGGTCCCACCGGAAGAGGTTGGGCCTGCCCTCGTCACCCTTGGTCAGGATGCCGGCGTACAGGTACGTGCCGTCCTTGTCGGCGGCGAGCGCCTGGATCGAGTGCCCGTGGCCGAGTTCGGTCTGCGACACCACCTTGCGGGTCGGCAGATGGAACCCGATCACCCGGGTGGGAGTGAGATTGCGTGATCCGATGTAGACGGTGTCGCCGACCTGGATCCCGCTCATCAGCGCGAACTGGACGATGCCGGGGCCGAGATCGGTGACCCTGGTACGGAATCCTTCCGGCGCGGCCTGGGCCGTCGCGTCGAGCAGCGGTGCCGCTGCGGCGGCGAGCCCGATGCCTCCGCCCGCCCGGAGCAGTCTGCGCCTGCTCATCGATGTGTGGTGTCGCACGTGAACTCCTTTGTCAGTGCGGGACATGTGGGGGGGGACAGCGCACAAGTGGGTGAGCGGAGCTCACGGGAGAGCGCTGGTGGCCTGTGGTGAGGGCGGTGCGTGGGGGACGCCACCCCCGCCCGTCAGGCCGACGTCGCCAAGGCCGCCCGGTGGACGGCGTGGGCGAACGGTCTGTGTGAGCAGTAGCGCACGACTTCGTCGATGGCACTGCTGGTGATGCGCCGGAGCTCGCCGCCGAGCGAGCCCGCGATGTGCGGGGTGAGCAGGACGTTGGGCAGGGAGTAGAGCGGTGATGCCGCGGGCAGCACCTCCGGCTCGGTGACGTCGATGACCGCGTGGATGCGCCCGCTCGCGGCTTCGGCGGTGAGCGCGGCGGTGTCGACGAGGGAGCCGCGGGCCGTGTTGATGAGAGTGGCGCCGTCCCGCATCGACGCCAGCCTGCGGGCGTCCAGGATGTGGTGGGTCTCCGGCAGGGCGGGGGCGTGCAGCGAGACGACGTCCGAGTCCGCGACGAGTTCGTCGAGGCCGACGTGCCGGGCGCCGAGTGCCGCCGCCTGTTCCGCGTCGGCGTACGGGTCGGCGAGCAGGAGATCCAGTTCGTAGGGCCGCAGCAGTTCGAGCACCTTGCGGCCGATGAGCGAGGCACCGACCACACCCACGGTCCTGCGGTAGTTGCCGAACCCCGGGAAGCGCTGCGACCAGTCGGACACCGCACGGTGCTCGCGGTAGATGCCGCCGATCTCCAGGACCCGCTTGTTGGCGAAGAGGACCGCGGCGACGGTGTACTCGGCGACGGGTACGGCGTTGGCCGCAGCGGCCGAGGAGACCGCGATCCCGCGGTCCCAACAGGCCTGCGTCACATGGTGCTTGACGCTCCCTGCCGCGTGCACGATCGCCTTCAGGGCCGGTGCGCGGGCCAGCAGGTCCTCGTCGAGGACCGGGCAGCCCCAGGAGGTGATCAGGATTTCCACGTCTCTCAGGGCCGGTTCGTCGTCGAAGTCCTCGGCCACATGGTCCGGATCGATGTCGACGTACGCCGTCAGACGCTGCCTCTCGGCAGGCGGGAACATCGTGTCCCGGTGCCGGCGGCCCATGGCGAACAGGGCGCGGGGCCGGGAGGCCACGGTCGGGTGCATACGGGGATTCCTCACGGTGGTGGCTTGCTCGTGGCCTACTTGACGGCGCCGGCGGTCATGCCGGACTTCCAGAACCGCTGGAGCATCAGGAAGACGACGATCAGCGGTACGACGGACACCAGCGAGCCGACGACGGCCAGCAGGTAGTCCTCGGGGTGCCCTTGGGAGAGCGCGGAGGAATACCACACGTAGAGACCGAGGTTGACCGGGTAGAGGTCCTGGTCGGAGAGCATCACCAGGGGCAGGAAGAAGCTGTTCCAGATCTGCGTGAACTGGAAGAGGAAGATGGTCACGAAGCCGGGTGCCATCATCGGGAAGGCGACGCGGCAGAAGGACCTGAACTCCCCCGCCCCGTCCATCCGCGCCGCTTCAAGGACCTCGTCCGGCACATAGGCGGCGCTGAAGACGCGGGCCAGATACACGCCGAACGGGAAGACGAGGCCGGGCACGAACACGCTCCAGAACGTGTTCACCACGCCGGCTTCGGCGGCGAGCAGGTAGAGCGGGATCGCCATCGCCGTGCCGGGCACCATCACGCCGAGCAGGACCAGCGAGAACAGCCGCTCCTTGCCGGGGAACACGAGCTTGTCGAAGGCGTACCCGGCCGCGACGCTGAACAGCGATGCCAGCAGGGCGCCGACACCGGCGTACCCCACGGTGTTGAGCACCCAGCGCAGGTAGACGCCGTCGTCGGCGGCGAACAGCTGCTCCAGGTTCTCGGCGAGGTGGATCTCGTTGCCCAGGGAGAAGCCGTTCGTTCCGAACAGGTCCTCGCGGCTCTTGGTGGAGGACAGCAGCAGCCAGGTGAGCGGCAGCAGGGTGTAGAGGGTGGCGAGGCCCAACATCGCGGTGACCCCTGCCTTGGACAGCAGGACGGACGGTGGCTTGGTCACGGCTTGCTCCCGCGGCGTGAGATACGGGTGACGATGAACGAAAGCACGGCGGCGAACACGGCGATCAGCAGCGAAGCGGCTGCCGCGAGGCCGAAGTCGTTGTTCTGGAAGGCGGCCGTCTGGACGTACATATTGGGTGTCCAGGTGCTGCCGATCGCGCTGGAGGCGCTGTAGATGACCTTCGGCTCGGTGAAGAGCTGGATCGATCCGATGACGGTGAACAGGACGGCCAGCGCGATCGACGGGCGGATCATCGGGACCTTGATGGCCAGCGCCGTGCGGATGGCACCCGCGCCGTCAACCTTCGCCGCGTCCAGCGTCTCGCGGGGCACGGCCTGCAGGGCGGCGTAGAAGATGACCATGTTGTAGCCCATCCACTCCCACACGGCGATGTTGGCCGCGGAGAACACCGCGACGTCGGCCGACAGGAAGCTGATGTCGATGCCGCCGGACTTCAGGAAGTCGATCACCGGGCTCAGGCCCGGCGTGTAGAGGTACACCCAGATCAGCGCGGCGATGAGACCCGGCACCGCGTGCGGCAGGAACAGCGCCAGCTGGAAGAAGGACCGGGCCTTGGCCAGGCCGCTGTCGAGCAGCAGGGCGAGTACCAGCGCGCCGCCGATCATCACCGGAATGTAGAGGGCGCAGTACGCGGCGATGACGAGGAAGCCGTCCAGGAACTGCGGGTCGGTCAGCGCCTCCGCGTAGTTGTCCAGACCGGAGAAGACGTTCTCCGTACCGCCGAACCCGAGGCCGGATGTGCGCGTGGTGAACAGGCTCAGCCAGGCCGCGTACGCCAGCGGGGCAAGCGTGACGACCGTGAACAGGGCGAAGAACGGGGACAGGAGCAGGGTGGCGGTTCGGCGCTGTCCACGGGTGGATGGGGATGCCATGCCGGCCTTTCTCGGTGGGACGGGTCGAGCGGTTGACCGGCACGCTTACGGAGCGGTGACTTTCATGCCGCGCTGCCTCATGTGCTTGACGGTGGTCTTCTCGGCGTCCGAGAGCACCTCGGGCAGGTCTGCCTTGCCCTCGGCGACCTTGGGGAGTTCGTCCACGATCGCGGTGTTGGTGGTGCCCATGGCGGGACCCCAGGTCCAGCCGCGCCGGATCGCCCGGTACGACGACGCGCCGATGGAATAGACGTCCTGTCCGCCGAAGTACTCCGTGCCGAACGCCTTCTTGGTGACCGGCACGAGCTTCGGGTCGGCGGGGAACATGCTGCTGGTGCCGGAGGACACCCAGGCCTTCATGCCCTCGGGGTCCGTGGTGATCCACTTGATGAACTCGGCGGCGGCACCGCTGTTGTCGGCCCCCTTCGGGATCACGAAGGACGAGCCTCCGTACATGCCCGAGGCGGGCTTGCCGTCCCAGGTGGGCACGGGGGCCACGGCCCATTTGCCCTTCTGGTCGGGGACGGTCGCCTGGTGCGCCCCGGCGCACCAGCTGGCGCAGACGTAGGCGACGGTCTGGTTCTTCTGGACGCTCGTCCAGAACGGATCCAGTGAACTCAGCGAGCGGACGAGGTCCTTGCGGGCGAGGTCGCCCCAGTAGCCCGCGGTCTTCTTGGAGGGGCCGTCGTCGACCGTCACCTTCCAGGAGTCCTTCTCGGCGGTGAACCACTTGCCGCCCGCCTGCCAGGTGAGCGCGCTCAGGAGACCGGGGTTGTCGGTGTAGAGGACCCCGCCGCGGGCGTCGGGATCGGCCTTCTTCACCTTCTCGGTCATGGTCCGGTAGGCGTCCCATGTCTTGGGTACGCCGATCTTGTGCCGGGCGAAGAAGTCCTTGCGGTACATCATCATCAGGGGCGCCGCGTCACGGGGGACCGCCCAGGTCCTGCCGCCGAGGTCGACCAACTGGCGTACGGCTTGGGGGAATTGGTCCTTGACCACGGGGCCGAGCGTTTCGCTCAGGTCCTCGATCTTCCCCTGGGCCGCGAACTCCGGCAGGTTCGGGTACTCGACGACCGCGACGTCCGGGGCGGTACCGGCCTTCACCGCGTTGGTGAGCTTGGAGTAGTACTCCTGCCCCGACGGGACCGTCTCGAAGGTCACCTTGATGTCCGGGTGGCTTCGGTTGAAAGCCGCGGCCACCTCGTCGGAGCCCTTGACGAAGGACCAGAAGGTGACCTTTCCGGTCTTCTTGGCCGCGGGGGCGGACCCCTGGCCTGCCCCTCCGCACGCCGTGGCAAGCAGGGCGAGGGCCGCGACAGGGCCGGCCAGGGCGGCCGTGGTTCTGCGAAGCATGATGTTCGCCGATCGTTCGCTGGGATGTCGAACGAAATCATTAGCCAGCACCAAGGCTTCGTCAATGCTTTTGGTTTCATTCAACGCCAAACGAAAGCAAACGATGCGTGCGGGGCACGCCCTACTTGCGCTCGGCGGCCTCCAGGGGCGCCCCACTGGACGCCCGGACCCGCAGCTCCGGGCGGAGCAGCAGCTCGGCGAGCGGGGGTGTCGCGTCGGCGAGCCTGCGCATCATCAGGTCGACCGCCCACTCCCCCACCGCCCGCTTGGGCGGCGCCACGGCGGTGAGCGGGACGTCGCTCAGCTCGGCGACCTCGTCGTCGTAGGTGACGATGGCCAGGTCATCCGGGACGCCGAGGCCGCGCGCCTGCAGGAGACCGACGAGGGTGACGGCGTCGAGGTCGTTGTGGACCAGCGCCGCCCGGACCTCGCCCGCCTCGACGGCCCGTACGAGCTCCGCCAGCTGCTCCTCGAACGGGGCGGGCTCGTCGGCGGAACCGATGTGGTGCTCCGGGCCCGTCGGCAGCCCCAGGGCAGCGCACGCCGCGGCGTAACCCTCGCGGATCAGGGGCGTGTTCGGGCTCTCGACCCTGGCCACCAGCGCGATCCGCTCGTGCCCCAGAGCGGCGAGATGCCGCACCGCGAGACCCGCGCCGAATGCGTGGTCGGACGCGACCTGCTCAAGCCGTCCGGCCTGCGCCCCGGCCCGCCGGTCCACGAGGACGACCGGCACGTCGAGGCCGCTCAGCCACTCCTCGGCCTCCCCGGCGGGTTCGAGGCCCGCGCGCGGCATCAGCAGCAGACCGTCGGCGCCCGACGCGACGAGCCGCCGCACCTGCTCCTTGTTGTCCGCGAGCGTCTCGCCGGAGACCGTGAGCACGACGCGGACGCCGTGCGTGCGCGCCGCGTCCTGCACCCCTCGGATGATCTCGGGGTAGTAGTAGCTCCCCGGGGGCACGACGAGGCCCAGTACGTGCCCCTGACGCACCGCGGGCCTGGGCACCGCGGGGCCGGAGGAAGTGGCCTGCTGGGCCGCGGCCGGGGACATCGCGCCACCGTGCACGCGGACGACGAGCCCACGGCCGGCCAGGTCCCGCACGTCCTGGCGCAAGGTGACGGCGGAGACACCCATCTCGGCGGCTGCCTCCTTGACCTTGATGGTCCCCCGGCGCTCCACCATGCGCAGGATCGCTTCACGCCGCTCTTCCGTCAGCACCCGCATGCCCCTCTCGCTGCTCGCTGCTCGCTGCCTGCTGCTCGTCGCGAGTGAAATCGTTTGCTTTCACTCGACAAGCGAAAGGTATCAATGGGCGACCGAAGGCGGCACCGTCCGTTCACCCCGTGGCCCTCCGCCCGACGCCGTATCTGCCGGACAGGCTTCACGGCAAGATCACAGAGTGCTCTCTGTCATGGAATGCCCATGACAGAGAGGATCTCCTCCATGGCCAACTCCCGCAGACACCGGACCACTTACGGCCGACTGGCCCTCGTCACGGCCCTCGCGGCGGTCGCCGCCGCCGTGCCCCTGAACTCCGGCGCGCTCGCGGCCACGGCACTGCCCGCCGTCGAGCCGCGCGCCGAGACCCCCGCCCTGCACGACGACGAAGCGGGCGGCGACGCCGACGCCGACGACCCGGCGATCTGGCGCAACACCGCCGACCCGGACCGCAGCCTGGTCGTCGCCACCGCCAAGCAGGGCGGTCTTCGCGTGTACGACCTCGCCGCGCGCGAGGTGCAGTCGGTTCCGGCGCCCGCCGCGCCCGGACCGGACGACGCACCCGGCCGCTTCAACAACGTCGACCTGGTGCACGGCCTTCGCCTGCCCTCGGGCCGCACCGACCTGGCCGTGACGAGCGACCGCGGCAGCGACCGGCTGCGGTTCTACCGCATCGACCGCGACCGCGCGGGCGGCCCGCTCACCGACGTCACCGACCCGGCCGCGGCGCCCGTCTTCTCGTCCTCGCAGGAGGAGATCAACGAGCAGCGCACCGCGTACGGCCTCGCGACCTGGACGGACCCGTCGACGGGCCGGTCCTACGCCCTGGTCAGCCGGCGGGAGCGGACCCGCGTCGCGCTCCTCGAACTGACCCCGAAGAGCGACGGCACGGTCGGCTACCGCAAGGTCCGCACACTCGACCTGCCCGCCGACTTCCGCCTGCCGAACGGCACTTCGTGGGCGCCGTGCGGCGAGCCGGGCGAACTGCCCCAGGTGGAGGGCATGGTCGTGGATCCGGCCAACGGCACGCTCTACGCCGGACAGGAGGACGTCGGCATCTGGCGCCTCCGTGCCGACCTGACGGGCAAGCCTCAACTCATCGATAAAGTGCGTGAGTTCGGTATCCCCGGGACGTACGACCCTTCGACCGAGGAGTGTGAGGCGGGCGCCGACCCCGGCTTCGGCGGCAAGCACCTCAAGGCCGACGTCGAGGGCCTGACGCTGCTGGACGACGGCGACGGCAGCGGCGACGGCCAGCTGCTGGCCTCCAGCCAGGGTGACAACACCTTCGCCGCCTACGACCGCGAGCCGTCCGACCACAACGAGTACGAGGGCGGCTTCCGCGTCACCGCGGCCTCCTCCTCGCTCGACGGCTCCGAGGAATGTGACGGTGCCGCGGTCCTCAACAAGCCGCTCGGCGCCCGGTATCCGCACGGTCTGCTCGTCGTGCAGGACGGTCACGACGCACCGGGCGATCCCGAACGACCCTCCACCAACTTCAAGTTCGTGGACCTGGGCGACGTGCTCGACGCCGTCGACGACTGACACCACTGGCACTACTCGCACCACTCGCACTACTCGCACTTCTGACACCACTGACACCACATCGGGTGGCGGTCCCACGGGCCGCCACCCTCTTTCTTTTCGTATTCAAGCGAAATGGCGATCAGTCGCCGCTGCCGACCATGGCCAGAATTTCATCCGCCCAAAATGAGACGCTCCCTTCCCAGGAAACACGACAGACTCGTCGGGCACATGACAACGGCAAGCCATTTTTACCCGTGACCTGATTTCGTCGATGAATCCCCCCTTGACTCCTTACGCCACCTGGAGCGGGAACGACCGGCCGCTGTCCGAAAGTCGAGGACGCCGTCCGACGGCTGAGGTACCTGTGAATACGGATGAGGCCAGAAGACATTGACGGCCCGTCAGGCAGCCCGCACTGCTTTTTGGACAGACCATTGAAATAACCACCTCTTCGAAACATATGGCTCTACGGTTGCTCCACGTGGGGGGAAACACGAGGGGCACGAGGGGGGAAACGCCGATCGTGTGGGTGTGGCGCGAGAACCGGGGGGGTCCGCGCCGCCCTGTAACACCAAAGGCTGTTCTTTCCAGGGGGCTCTGTGCGGCTGCCACCGACCGGGTGCCGCCGGAGCAGATGGTGCTGTCCGGCTTGACCAGCTGGGCCGCCCCATCGGAATCGAATCGGTATTCGAAGTCCTTCTGCCCATCGGCATGCTCAAAACGCTGGACTCTGCGCAGTCCGCGTCCGCCCCACACCTACATGTCGGGCAACACAGGGACTTTCCGAAGGAGACCCCCGTGACGGAATCTCGGCCGCACAATCCCACTTCCGACGGGAGCGGATTACTGCTCGAGGCGTTCGATGCTCAACTGTTCCGGGAAACTTCCGAAACCGCTCTTGCGAAGCTGGAGAAGCACCTTTCCGATCTCTCCATCAGGGGTCTCGAGCTGATCGATCCCGCGACGTTGTCGGATGCGGCGAAAGCCCTGATGACGACGGAGCGCGAGAGGGTGGCGACGTTCGACGAGGAGAAGCTGGCAGGGATCATCGACCTGTACATCAGGACCGGCATCCAGGTGCACTCGCCCGGCTACATGGGCCGCCAGTTCTCGGGCGTCGTACCGCTCGCCGGCGTCATCGACTTCGTCAGCTCGGTGGTCAACCAGCCGGCCTCGTTCTACGAGGCGGCCCAGCTGCCCAACGCGGTCGAACGGATCATGGCCGATGAGCTGAACCGCTTCATCGGCTGGGATCCGGCGCGGTTCACCATGGTGACCACGTCAGGCGGGTCCCTGGCCAACCTCACCGCGCTCCTGGCCGCCCGCAACCAGAAGCTGCCGGGCTACTGGTCGGAGGGCGGATCCTCCTTGCGGGGCCAGCCGCGGCCCGCCATCGCGGTGGGCTCGGACGTGCACTACAGCGTCGCGCGGGCGGCCGGTGTGATGGGCATCGGCGACGCACAGCTCGTGCGCCTCCCGCTGAACGGCCGGGGGCAGATCTCCGTGGCGGACGCACGACCCGCCCTGGAGGCGGCCGAGCGGCAGAACCTGAAGGTGTTCTGCCTCGTCGCCTCGGCCGGCAGCACATCGGTGGGCGCCTTCGACCCCATCGACGAACTGGCCGACCTGGCACGGGAAAGGGATCTCTGGCTGCACGTCGACGGCGCCCACGGAGCCAGTCTCCTGGTGTCGGACACGCTCCGCGAGAAGCTGCGCGGAATCGACAAGGCGGATTCCCTGACCTGGGACGCGCACAAAATGATGTTCGTGCCCGCGCCGTGCACGATGCTCTTCTACCGGGACAAGGAGTCGAGCCTCAACGCCTTCCGGCAGAAGGCCAGTTATGTGTTCGACGAGGAGCCGGACATATACACCGCGTACGACAGCGGGGGCAAGAACTTCGAGTGCACGAAACGGCCCATGATCATGACCCTGTGGTCACTCTGGGCCATGTACGGTCCCGCCTTGTTCGCGGAGAAGATCGAGTATCTCTGCCAATTGACGGAGGAGGCCCACGGCATCGTACGGGCCGAGCCCGACTTCGAGGCACTGCACCGTCCCGAGGCGAACATCCTGTGCTTCCGATATCGCCCGGCCGGGATCAGGAAAGAGAATGTCCATCGCCTCCAGATCGCCATCCGCAACAGCGTGAAACTCCGGGGAAATTTCTTCATCTCGAAAGTGAACGTCGACGGTGTGGCCGCACTGCGCGTGGTCATGATGAACCACCAGATCACCGGCGAACACTTCCGGATGCTGATCTCCGAGATCAGAAGGACAGGTCAAGACCTGCTCAGCAGCGAAGCGGGTACAGAAACAGCTTAGAGGGGACGGATGTTGAGTACATCTCATGTTCCACAGGCCACCCACGTTCCGCCGACCGCACTGACGCCTGGCGGCGCCCGTGAACTGGCCGACTGGCTCATCCCGGACGGTGAGTTGCTGCCGGAATCAGTTGAAGCCGTAACCGCACTTCCTTCGTTCGCCGAGAAGTTACGTGAATGCGAACGGGTCTGTCAGACGCCGTACAGCGAGGTGTCGCACGACGTTCAGGAAGCCGTCGTACTGCGTCGCCTCCAGCAAATGGTGAACACGGCGATGCTCAATCCCCTGTGGCGCGACCGCCTGCGCAACGCGGGGGCCGCGCAGGCCCCCGAGACCTACGAGGCCTGGCAGCGGATTCCGCTGTCGGACAAGGACATCCAGCGCGACTTCTTCATGGATTCGCGGCCCGGCATGGTGGTGCCCCTCACCCGCGGCGAGTTCGAGATCGTGGCCAGCGGCGGCACCAGCGGCGGCCGCCCGCTCGAAGTCGTGTACTCCTTGCGGGAGTTGAAGGACACGTACGAGATCGCGGGCCGCTTCATGGGCGCCTATCAGCTCGCGAGCCACCTCGCGGGCGCCGACCCCAAGTGGCTGTTCACCACGCTGGCCGACTACCAGATGTGGAGCAGCGGCACGATGGTGGGCGGCGTGCTCCAGCACGTGCCCGGCGTCAACTACGTCGGCGCGGGCCCCGTCACGGCCCCCGTCCTGGAGCACATGTTCTCGTACAAGGGCCCCAAGGCCCTGATGGGGATCTCCGCGGGCATCGGGATCCTCAGCGAGCTCGGCGTGGGCATGCGCAAGGAGTCGAGGGAGAGCTTCCGCGTCGCCCTGTACGGCAGCGGGGTGCTCTCGCAGCGCAAGCGGGTGGAGCTTCAGGCGCTGTACCCGAACCTGGCGATCCTCAGCTACTTCGCCGCCACCCAGGCGGAGACCATCGGCCTTCAGCTGGACCCGGCGTCGCCCAACCTGTCGGCGGTGCCCGGCCTGCACCTCATCGAGATCGTCGACGAGAACGGGCAGTGGGTTCCCGAGGGCGAGGAGGGCGAACTCGTCGTCACCCGTCTGCACGCCCACGAGACGCCGCTCCTGCGGCTCAAGCTGGGCGACCGGATGATCCGGCGGCCACGGACCGAAGGACCGGGCCTGAAGACCCAGCAGTTCGAGTTCGCGGGCCGCACCGGCGACGTGCTCCACATCAACGACAGCCAGTACTCCGCCGCCCGCGCCTACACCGCGCTGCGCGACGAGCTGAAGGCCGCCGAGGCGGTGGACCTGGACGCGGTGGCGCACGACGTCCAGTTCGTGAACCACCGCGAGGGCAGGACCATCACCCTGCTCGTCTCGGTGGACGACGTGCTCGGCATGACGTACCGGACGGACACGACCCTCGGCCCCTACGGGGTCCAGCAGGTGTTCGTGAACGCCCTGCCGCGTTCCCTCTCGCTGTTCAACCACGGGGAAGCGAACCCCGCGTCGATCGAGAAGACCGGCTACAGCTTCCAGCTCAAGTTCGTGCCCCGGCTCTCGGCCGAGATCGAGCGGACGGCCGTCGGCAAGGTCCCGCTGGTGCGGGACCGGGGCTAGCGCCGACAGAGCGCCTACAGGAGGAGTGAGGATGAAGCACCAAGTCAACATCATCGCTGTCGTCGACGTCATCGGAGCGCTGTCGGGCAGCACGCTGCTCGACGGCAACCTCTGCATGATGGACGACGGCGGTCACAACAGTGCCCACCAGGGGACGCCGAACCTGTGCACCGTGGTCAAGCCCGGCCAGGTCGTCTCGTGGTCCGCCCTGGCCGTGGACCTGCAGACGCCGGTCGAGATCAAGAACATCTCGTTCGTGCCCGCGGACCAGAACGGCCACACGTCGGGGCAGACATCGGGCCAGGCGCAAGGCCAGACTCAAGGTCAGGCGCAGGGGCAGGCGCAGGGGCAGGCGCAGGGCCAGATGCCGGGCCAGCCCTACGGCCAGTCCCAAGGTCAGCCATACGGACAGTCCCACGGACAGTCCCAGAGCCACGCGCAGGGTGCCCAGGGCGGCAACCACTCCGAGGGCGACAAGCTCGACCTCGACGTCTGGACGGGCGTGGTGCCCAACTGGCTGACGCCCGGGGTCGCCTACCAGTACCGCCTGGAACTCCAGATGTACGAGGGCGAGAACAGCGTCATGCACATCGACACCCCCGCGTTGATGTGCGAGTAGCAGCCGGAGCAGGGCGGCAAGGGCCGGGAATCAAGTAGCGGCGACAAAGGCGGAATCATGCCCCAACAATTGGCGATCATCGTGCTCGTGGACGTCGGCAGTGCGCTGGAGTCCGAGTCACTCGAAGGCAACACCTACCTGTTCGACAACATGAAGCTGCAGGGTTCCACGAACCAGGGAACCGGCGACCTCGTGACCGCGATCAACGGCTCCTACTGGAGTGACGGGTCCCAGGCCAGCGAGCAGGTCCTCAACTGGCTTCCGTACAGCCTGGGTTCCATCCCGCCGACCGTGCCCCGCGGCTATGAGTTCGAGCGGGCGCGGCGGAGCGACGAGAAGGCGCTCGAAGACCTCCAGGACCTCGCGACCAAGTCCTCGGTCGCCGGCGTCGACCAGGCCGAGCAGCTGAGCCAGATCCGCAAGACCGTCGGTGCCCGGGTCAAGACCACGCGGCGCACGCGCGGCCGCATGTCCGGGCAGAAGATCCTGGACGTGACCGGCAAGGTGGTCACCGAGGACAACACGGCGGCGTACACCTACCCCGCCCCGGTGATCACCGACATCTACGGCGAGGCCGTCGACTCGAAGATCATGTACCCGGCGGAGTACGGCTCCCCGGACCTGGTCACCGACGGCTGGTACTGGTCGGCGACCGTCGACACCTCGCGGCCGGGCACCTACTCGTACGTGATGCGGATCCAGCTGCACAAGCTGGTGGGCCTCAACGGCGAACTGCGGTGGGAGGCGGTCAACCTGATCTGTCCCTCGACGCTCAAGATCACCTCGGAGCCCCGGCGCAACGCCTTCACCAAGGCAGGCATGGGCATGCTGCCCATCCCCCCGGACGCGGGAACGCGTCCCGGCAGCCACTGATCCCGCAAGGACTTCAGCCAGAAGGAGGAGCAGATGACCACCACGCCGAGGCGGCGGGACGGCGCCGCGAAGCGGCCCATCTCCATCACCGCCGTAGTGGACTGTGTGGGTGCCCTGGCAGCCGGCAACATGCAGGGCCACCTGTACATGTACGACACGAACAAGTCCGCGGGATCCACCGGCTTCGGCACCGAGGAGTTGCAGACGCGCGCCCGGAAGGGCGACCAACTCCTGTGGAACGCACTGGCGTTGGAGTGCGAGGCGTATGTCGCCATCGACGGCATCGTGATCGACAGCTCCATCTGCGTACCGGAGCGGAAGGTCTATCCGGGCACCGACGTCGCCTACTGGATCGGCACGGTGAAGAAGGACGCGCCCAACGTCACGTACCAGATCAAGTTCAAGCTGGGCACGAGGGACGAACCGATCGCCACCACCCTGTCGTCGTCCCTCATCGGCTAGGTCCGGGCATGACGGCGTACGCGAAGGAGGAGCGTTGAGCAGCAGCGTGCAGGAGAAGTCGGCAAGCGGCGCGCACCACAAGCAGAATCCCGGACAGCTGAACTCGGTCCAGCTGAACATCGTGACGCTCATCAACATGGAGCGAGCGGTGGAGACGGGCTCCCTGAGCGACTCGATCTACATGATGGACAACAGCATCGGCGGCAAGGGACAGGGCACGTCGTCCCTGGAGACGGTCTGCAAGCAGGGCCAGGTCCTGAACTGGATCGTGCGCCCGCTCGACATGGAGAAGCGCAGGGACGGCACCTGGCCCCCCATGCCGAAGATCAACAACATCACCTTCCTCGACACCGAACTGGGTGACGAGGAGGACGTGGCCGAGCGGAAGATCTTCACCGAGCTGAAGATCTACGGGATGCCGGACCGCATGCGGGACAAGTTCACGCCGGTCTACTACTACTGGGCCGGCACGGTCCTGAGCACCGCCAAGCCGGGCGTGCACAGGTACCGGCTCGTGATGGAGCTGGAGCAGGAGCACAAGAAGGAAAAGCTGTATCTGAACACGGCGATTCACCCCTCGATCAGGATCCTCGGGGTCTGACGGACCACGTGACCGCCAGGCCGGTTCTCGGTCTGGCGGTCATGCGGCGTCGGGCGTAGAGAGGAAGGTTCACCCCAGCACCCCAGGCACGCCCAGGGAGGCCCAGTGGACAGGACCATCGGCAAGGGAACGTTCCGGGACGCGTTCAAGAACCAGGTCATCGCACTCTCCGCGCTGGCGCCGGGCACGGGACGGCGGCTCGCCGAGCGGGCCAACGCGACAGCGGGTCCGGCCGATGCCGCGCTGCGGACGAAGGCCGAGTTCAGCACGTTGTACGACCTGCTGCTCGCCGAGCAGGGGGGCACATCGGCGGACGCCGGCCTGGTCCTTCTCGACGCGGACGGACAGCTCACCGCGATCGGCCGGATCGTCGACGACTTCCTCAACTCGGCGGAGAACAAAGCGGAGTTCTTCGCTCAGGACATGTATCAGGTCAAGGTCACCGGCTGGCCGCCCGGCGTCCTGACGGCCGACGAGGTCATGGAGGCCCCGCAGGGCGCCCGGCTGACCCTGGCCAGGAGCAGCACCCCGGACGACACGATGCTCGCGACACCGTCGTTCTCGATGGTCAACAGCGGCAACATGACGGCCCACGCGCCCAAGCGCTCCTGGAAGGTCGACTTCGAGGTCGGCGAGAGCGAGGACCGGCTCTACGGCATGGAGCGGATCAACCTCAAGGCGATGTACAACGACCCGTCGCAGATGCGGGAGGCCGTCGCCTGGCGGCTCCTGGAGCGCGCGGGCATCCCGGCGGCGCAGCACACGTACGCGACGTTCTCGGTCAACGACCGCTACATGGGCCTCTTCTCGGTCATCGAGCAGGTCGACAAGAAGTTCCTGAAGGACCACTTCGGCAAGAACTCCGAGGGCAACCTCTACAAGGCCTACTGCGGCGACGTCGGCTGCGCGACCCTGGAGCACCGCACCGGCACGGACGGCGCCGACAGCGGCCGGCAGTACTTCACGGCGGGCAGCCTGGAGGACGACCGCACGTACCGCCTGAAGACCAACGAGGACAACCCGTCCGCCAACACCTACGACGACCTCGCCACGCTCGTGAGGACCGTCAACGGAGTCCAACTGCCGGGCGGCGAGGGCCGGTTCGCGAGCGACGCCTTCCGCGACGCGGTCGAGCAGGTCCTGAACGTCCCGGCCTTCCTGCGCTGGGCGGGCGCCAACGTCCTCCTGGGCAGCTGGGACAACTACTTCGCGACGCCGTCGAACTACTACCTCTACAACTCGGGGCGGCTTGCCGACCCGACGGGCTTCATGGCGCGCCCGTACTTCACGTTCATCCCGTGGGACTACGACAACAGCTCGGGCATCGACTTCTTCTCGACGCAGTGGCAGTACACGGACCTGCTCGACTGGCCCGCGATGAGCCGCAACTACTGCCGGATCACGCACGCGCCGCACGAGGTGTCACGCCTGCCGCTGTTCACCAACCTGCTGCGGCACCACGACTTCTGCCAGTACTACCTCGATCACCTCGAGTTCCTCCTGGACACGGAGTTCGGCCCGGAGCGGGTCGCCGCACTGCTCGGCGCGGAGGGCTCGGGGCGGACCGACGGCCTGTGGCAGCTCATCTCGTCCGCCGCGTACGGCGAGTCCACGAGCCCGCACGGACAGCCGTTCACCGGACGGCAGTTCACCAACGACGAGGTGTACCGCGCCGCGTACCGGCAGTGGGAGATGAGCCGGGGCTCGCAGTTCACGTACGGGATCTTCCACTACACGCGCATGCGCTACGACCACGCACGTCAGCAGCTCGCCGAGCTGCGCAAGACCTACCCGAACGGAGCCAGTGGGGCGACGTTCCCGGGCGCGATGGAGGTACTGCCCTCATGACATCGACGAAGAAGTCGGCGGCGCGCGAGCTCCGCCTGGTCAAGGAAGCGAAGATCCAGGACCTGATCGGCGACGGCGCGGGCACCCGCCTCGAGGCGAGCGGCGTCATCTACCGCGACGGCGCCTTCCTGATCGTCTGCGACAACCTGCCCTCCCTCATCCGGGTCAGCAGCGAGCTGTCGCCCAAGGCTCCGGAGAACGGCGTCCTGACCCGTGCCAAGGGCAAGAAGACCGGCGGCGCGAAGGCGAACGAGGGGTACGAGGATCTCGCCCACGACGAGCGGCGCGACCACTACTACACGCTGAGCGAGGCCGAGCCGGTCAAGTCCAAGGGCTTCCGCGCCCGCGTCCAGGAGTACGACGGGAAGCTGCGCCCGGTCGGATCGGCGCAGCTGGAGTTCGATCTGGCGGACGCCAACAAGGGCATGGAGGGCCTGGAGTGGGTCGAGCGCTCGGGCACGGGCCACCTCCTCGCCCTGTGCGAGGGAAACCGGTGCGAGGGCGGCAAGAAGGGCAGGACACCGGGCGGCGGCCGCATCCAGGTCTTCCGGCGCGGCGGCAAGCGCTGGATCAACACGGCCACGATCCGGCTGCCCAAGTCACTGCCCTTCGAGGACTACGCGAGCGTCTCCGTGCGCGACGGACGGATCGCCGTCCTTTCGCAGGCCTCGTCCGCGCTCTGGGTGGGCCGCATCTCCACCAAGAAGTGGGAGGTCGACGAGGGCACGGTCTACCGCCTCCCCACCGACAACAAGGGCCGCACGCTCTACGGCAACCCCGAGGGCGTGTCCTGGGTCTCGGCCGACTACGTGGTGATCGTGTCCGACCGGGCGAAGAAGGGCGCGGAGAACGAGCGGTTCCGCGGGAAGGACCAGTCGATCCACCTGTTCCTGATCCCGGGCAACAACCACTGACCTACTCGGCGGCCCACAGGCCGCGCACGTGACCGAGGTGGCGGGTCATCACCGCGCGTACCGCCTCCTCGTCGCGGGCGATCAGTGCGTCGAGGATCTCCAGGTGCTCCTCGGCCGACGCCTCCAGACGGCCCGCGTCGACCAGTGCCTGGAGCCCGTAGAGCCGAGAGCGCTTGCGCAGGTCGCCGACCACCTCGACCAGGTGGTCGTTGCCGCAGAGCGCGAGCAGACCGAGGTGGAAGCGGATGTCGGCCTCCACGTACGCGATGAGGTCGCCGTCCGCCGCCGCGGTGACGATCGCCTGTGCGGCGGGCCGCAGCGCTTCGAGTGCGGCGGGGTCCGCCGACGTGGCGAGCTCCGCCGTGGTCGGGATCTCGATCAGCGCGCGGATGTG
The DNA here is from genome assembly GCF_040643025.1 of Streptomyces sp. NPDC047525. NCBI lineage: Bacteria > Bacillati > Actinomycetota > Actinomycetes > Kitasatosporales > Streptomycetaceae > Streptomyces > Streptomyces sp. NPDC047525. The sequence goes on along the minus strand of NZ_JBEYTL010000014.1, from coordinate 191,414 downwards.
CTTGTACTCGTCGAGCTGCTTCTCGGAGACCGCGGTGACCCGGAATCCCTTGTTCGGGACCGTGTCGACGAGCCCTTCCTTGGCGAGGTCGAGCATGGCCTCGCGCACCGGGGTGGCGGAGACGCCGAAGCGCACGGCGAGGGTGGGCGCCGAGTAGACCTCGCCCGCGCGCAGCTCGCCCGCGATGAGCGCGGCACGGAGCGCGTCCGCGACCCGCTCGCGGTAGCTGCTGCGCGTCCCGCCGAGGCTGGGCAGCGCGGCGGGGGCTGCGGACGGAGCGCGGTTGCCCTTGGCGGCCATGGGGGCGGTTCCTCCTGGGTGCAATGTCACGTGCCATGAGTATCCCAGCCCGGCGGGGGCTGTCTGCGGCCCCTACAGGACGAACCCCGCGGGGAAAGGGTCGTCCGGGTCGAGGAGGTACTGCGCGGTGCCGGTCACCCAGGCGCGCCCGGTAAAACTGGGCAGCACGGCGGGGGTGCCCGCGACCTCGGTGGTGGCCAGGAGCCGCCCGCTGAACTGTGTGCCGATGAAGGACTCGTTGACGAACTCGGTGTCCAGCGGCAGCTCGCCGCGCGCGTGCAGCTGGGCCATGCGCGCACTCGTCCCGGTGCCGCACGGCGAGCGATCGAACCAGCCGGGGTGGATGGCCATCGCGTGCCGGGAGTAGCGGGCGGTGGCGCCGGGCGCGTAGAGGTGGACGTGGTGGCAGCCGCGGATGGACGGGTCCTCGGGGTGCACGGGCTCGTCCTCGGCGTTGATCGCCTCCATGAGCGAGAGACCGGCCGCGAGGATGTCGTCCTTGCGCCCGCGCTCGAAGGGCAGGCCGAACTCGTCCAGGGGCAGGATCGCGTAGAAGTTGCCGCCGTAGGCCAGGTCGTAGGTCACCGAACGGCCGTCGGGCAGGGTGATCTTGCGGTCCAGGGCGACGGCGAAGGACGGCACGTTCTTCAGCGTGACGGACTTCGCCGCGCCGTCCTCGACGGCGACCTCGGCGACGACGAGGCCTGCCGGGGTGTCGAGGCGGATCGTGGTGACCGGCTCGACGACCTCGACCATGCCGATCTCCACGAGGACGGTGGCGACGCCGATCGTGCCGTGCCCGCACATCGGCAGATAGCCGGAGACCTCGATGTAGATCACGCCGTAGTCGCAGTCGGGCCGGGTGGGCGGCTGGAGGATCGCGCCGCTCATCGCCGCGTGGCCTCGCGGTTCGTTCATCAGGAGCTGCTTGATGTCGTCGCGGTGCTCACGGAAGTGGAGCCTGCGCTCGTTCATCGTCGCGCCGGGGACGGTGCCGATGCCGCCGGTGACGACGCGCGTCGGCATGCCTTCGGTGTGCGAGTCGACCGCGTGCAGGACGAGCTTGCTGCGCATGTGCGGTGCCTTTCGTACGAGTCCTACGCGGGGGAGGTTCAGGCGAGCCCGGCGGCGATGGCGCGTTCGGTGGCGGTGCGCACCGCCTTCTCCTGCTCGGGGAGCAGCGGCACACGGGGCGGACGGCAGGGGCCGCCATGCCGCCCGGCGATGTCCATCGACAGCTTGATGGCCTGGACGAACTCGGGCTTGGAGTCCCAGCGGAGCAGCGGGTGGAGCTGGCGGTAGAGCTGGCCCGCCGTGCCCAGGTCGCCTGCCACGGCGGCGCGGTAGAGCGCGACGGACGCGACGGGCAGCATGTTCGGGTAGCCGGCGATCCAGCCCTTGGCGCCCGCGACGGCGAGTTCGAGCAGGACGTCGTCGGCGCCGATCAACAGGTCGAGTTCCGGGGCGAGTTCGGCGATGCGGTAGGCGCGTCGCACGTCTCCGGAGAACTCCTTGACGGCGTGCACGTACCCCTCGGCGTGCAGCTTGGCGAGGAGTTCGGGCACCAGGTCGACCTTGGTGTCGATGGGGTTGTTGTACGCCACGACGGGGACGCCCGCCTTGGCCACTTCCTCGTAGTGCGCGAGGACGGAACGCTCGTCGGCGCGGTAGGCGTTCGGCGGAAGGAGCATGACGGAGGCGCAGCCCGCGTCCTTGGCCTGCTCGGCCCAGCGGCGGGCCTCGGCGGAGCCGTACGCGGCGACGCCGGGCATGACGCGCTGCCCGCCGACGGCCGAGACGGCGGTCTCCACGACCTTGGCGCGCTCCTCGGGGGTCAGCACCTGATACTCACCGAGTGATCCGTTGGGCACGACGCCGTCGCAGCCGTTCTCGACGAGCCAGGCGCAGTGCTCGGCGAACTTGCCGTGGTTGACGGAGAGATCGTCGTTCAGCGGGAGCGCGGTGGCGACGAGGACGCCGTGCCAGGGGCGGGGGCGGTCGGCGGGGGTGGTCATGGGCGGGTCCCTTCGTTGCGGTGCGGTGCGGTGCGGTGCACGTTGCGGTACGGAGGTGTGGCTAGGAGGGGTCCTCGGCGTCGGCGTCGGCTTGGGCGTCATCGTCAGTGGTCCGTGCGAGCACGCCGAGGGGGACCGGCCGGGCGAAGGGCCGCCGCGCGGAACCCTCCTGGCAACCGGAGAGCCCGGCGACGGCGGCCGAGCACATCCGGCCCTGGCACCAGCCCATGCCGGCCCGGGTCAGGAGTTTCACGGACCGCGCGTCCGTGGCCCCGAGCTCGGCGACGGCCTCGCGGACCGCCGACGCCGGGACCTCCTCGCAGCGGCAGACCAGGGTGTCGTCGCGAAGCTGCTCGGCCCAGTGCGCGGGCGGCACGTACACGGCGGCGAGCGCGGCCCCGAACTCCCGCATCTTCGTACGGGACTTGGCGGCGGCGGCCCAGGCGCGCGGGTCGGGCGTGCGGCCCCGGAGCCGGGCGGCGGCCGAGCGTCCGGCGATGTGTCCCTCGGCGAGCGAGAGTGCGGATCCGCCGATGCCGGTGGTCTCGCCCGCGGCCCAGACGCCGGGGACGTCGGTGCGCTGTTCGGCGTCGACGGCGACGTTCAGGCCCTCGACGCGGCAGCCGAGCCCCTCGGCGAGATCGGTGTGCGGCAGCATGCCGTGCCCGACGGCGAGGGTGTCGCAGGGGATGTGCCGCTCGGTGCCGGGCCTGACGCGCCCCGCCGAGTCGAGCGCGGCGATGGTCACCGCTTCGAGCGCGCCCTTGCCGTGCGCTTCGACGACGGCGTACCGCGAGACCAACGGGACACGGTGGCGCAGCAGTTGACCGGCATACCGCGCCCCCTCCACAAGCTTGTCCGGGTGGGCGGCGAGGGTGGCCGCGTGCCGCGCGAAGGCCTTCGGGTCGGCGGACTCGACCAGGGCGGCCACTTCGGCCCCGGCAGCCGCGAGCCCGGTGGCGACGGGCATGAGCAGCGGCCCGGTCCCGGCCACGACGGCTACGCGCCCCGGAAGTACGAGACCTCCCTTGAGCATGGCCTGCGCACCCCCGGCGGTGACCACACCGGGCAGGGTCCAGCCGGGGAAGGGCAGAACCTTCTCGTACCCCCCGGTGGCGAGCAGCACGGCATCGGCGCGCACGGCCTCGGACCGCTCCTGGCCGGGCCCGAGCAGGGCATGCACGGTGAAGCGAGGCCCAGCGGGGCCGGGCACGGCGTACGCATCCGGGGCGGGGGCCGCGACCCCGGCCTGACCGGGCACCGCTACCGGCGACTGCCCCTCGGACGTACGGCGCTCCACGAACCAGACATGACGCTCCGTCAAGTACGTGATGCGGCCCGCCGCGATCTCTTCCGCCAGCCCGTCCCGCAGCCGTTCCCACGTCCGCCACTGGTGATGCAACGCCTTCGGGCGCCGCGCCCCGAGCGCCCCGGCGGGCTGACGGTAGAACTGGCCGCCCGCCTGCGCGGCCGAGTCGAGCACCGTCACCCGCACACCACGCCGAGCCGCGGCAAGCGCCGCCGCGAGGCCCGCGGGGCCCGCGCCGATCACGGCGAGCACCGGAGAAGCACTCATCGCCACTCCCCCGCCTCCCCGCCGTGACCGCTGCCGCCACTGCCGTGACCGCTTCCGTGCTGCGTCCGGATCTCGTCGCCGGGCGTGGCCGGGAGCAGGCAAGCCCGTTGGTTCGGCCGCCCGTTGACCTCCACCAGGCAGTCGAAGCAGACCCCGATCCCGCAGAAGACTCCCCTCGGCTCGCCCTCGCGTCGCGTGGTGCGCCAGGCGGTGATGCCCGACGACCAGAGCGCGGCGGCCACCGTCTGGCCCGGCAGGGCCGGGATCTCGCGGCCGTCGAACGTGACGGTGTGCGGTGGACGCGGGTGGGCGCGGACCAGGTTCAGGGGGGTGCGTTTGCTCATGACGCCTCCTCGGGCGGGCGGTCAGCGAAGCGGTCGGGGCGGAATGGGGTGAGGTCGAGGTCCGGGGTCGCACCGCTCATCACCTGGGCGATCAAGTGGCCCGTCCCCGCGGCAAGACCGATCCCCGCCCCTTCGTGCCCGCAGGCGTGGATGAGCCCCGGCACCCGGGCGTCAGGGCCGACGGCGGGGAGATGGTCCGGCATGTAGGGGCGGAAGCCCACGTACGCGCGCATCGCGCGGACGCCCTCCAGGAACGGGAAGAGCCGGGTCGCCCCCGCCGCGAGGGCCCGCATGACCGGCAGCGAGAAGGAGCGGTCGAAGCCGACCCGTTCGCGGCTCGCGCCGATCAGGATCGGCCCCGCGGCCGTGCCCTCGACCACCGGCGACGTCTGGAGCGCGGCGGATCCGCTGGCCACGTCGGCCACGTAGTCGGCGGCGTACACCTTGTGCCGGACCATGCGCGGCAGCGGTTCCGTGACGAGGACGAAGCCGCGCCTCGGCAGCACGGGCAGGTCGGCTCCGGCGAGGGCGGCGAGGTCGCCGCCCCAGGTGCCCGCGGCGTTCACGACGTACGGGGCGTGGATCTCGCCCTGGTCCGTGCGGACCCCGCGCACCTCGCCGCCCGCGGTCCGCAGCACGGCCGTGACGGTACAGCGCGTACGGAGGCCTGCCCCCAATGACCTTGCCATGCGCACGAGTTGGGCAGCGGCCAGGGACGGCATCACCTGGCAGTCCTGCGGGTAGTGGACGCCGCCCGCCGTGCCGGGGGCGAGGTGCGGCTCCAGTTCGTACAGTTCGTCCGCCCCGACGGCCCGCGCGTCGACCCCGGCTTCGCGCTGCCCGGAGGCGAACTCCCCCAGCGCCGCGAGCCCTTCACCGGACGACGCGACGACGACGCCGCCCTTGGCCTCGAACTCGACGCTCGCGCCCACGTCTTCATCGGCGGCCAGCTCCGTCCACAACCGGGCGGAGAGCAGCGCCAGTTCGAGCTCGGGGCCCGGTTCCTTGTCGGAGACGAGGATGTTTCCCTCGCCGGATCCGGTCGTGCCGCCGGCCACGGGACCGCGGTCCACCAGGACGACGGACAGCCCGGCCCGCGCCGCGTACAGGGCGCAGGCGGCGCCCACCATCCCGGCGCCGACTACCACAACATCGCAGGTCAGCCGCTTTGTCACGCCAGTACTATGTCACATGTTCCCTTACGGGCCAAGGGTCTCTACGCTGGCGGAACCGCCATTGAGTTACTCCGCCACGAGCCCCGGAACGGGGACGAAAGGGTGAACCCCATGACCAAGTCCGAGAAGCCCGAGGGATCCGAGAAGCAGACGCCCAGCAGGCCCAACCCGCGCAAGAACGGCCTCTACTCCGAGATCTCCGACGAGCTCTCCGCCCTGATGAGGACCGGCTGGGCCGACACCGAGCAGCGCGACCTGCGCCCGGCCGAGCAGGCCCCGCACGCGGCGCGCCGCCGCGCCGCCCTGTCCGCACTGTTCCCGGGCGAGCGCCTGGTGATCCCCTCGGGGAAGCTCAAGACCCGCTCGAACGACAGCCATTACCCCTTCCGCCCGTACTCCGCGTACGTCCACATGACCGGTGACCAGGCGAGGGACTGCGCCCTGGTCCTCGAACCGCGCACCGGGGAGGCCGGCGGCCACGACGCGCACCTCTACCAACTCCCCCGCGACAGCCGGGACAGCAACGAGTTCTGGATCGGCATGACGGCCGAGCTGTGGATGGGCCGCAGGCGCAGCCTCGCCGAGTCCGAGCTGCTCCTCGGCCTGCCCTGCCGTGACGTCCGCGACGCGCCTGCCGAGCTCGCCGCCTCGCCCGACGTGCCGACCCGCATCGTGCGCGGCCACGACGCGGCGCTCGAAGCGGCGGTGTCGACCGACGAGGAGCGCGACGCCGAACTGGAGGAAGCGCTCTCGGGCCTGCGCCTGGTCAAGGACGACTGGGAGATCGGCGAGCTGCGCAAGGCGGTCGACTCCACGGTCCGCGGATTCACCGATGTCGTAAGGGAGTTGGCCACCGCCATCGCCACGTCGGAGCGCTGGATCGAGGGCACCTTCTTCCGCCGCGCCCGCCTGGAGGGCAACCACATCGGCTACGGCTCGATCTGCGCGGCGGGCGAGCACGCCACGATCATGCACTGGGAGCAGAACGACGGGCCCGTGCGCCCCGGCGAACTCCTCCTCCTGGACGCGGGCGTGGAGACCCACACCCTCTACACCGCCGACGTCACCCGCACCCTCCCCATCGACGGCACCTTCACCCCGCTCCAGCGCAAGATCTACGACGCGGTGTTCGAGGCGCAGGAGGCGGGCATCGCCGCGGTGAAGCCGGGCGCCGCGTACCGCGACTTCCACGACGCCGCGCAGCGGTACCTCGCGCACAAGCTCGTCGAGTGGGGCCTCCTCGAAGGCGACCCGGAGCGGGTCTTCGAGCTCGCCCTGCAGCGGCGCTTCACCATGGCGGGCACGGGCCACATGCTCGGCCTCGACGTCCACGACTGCGCCCAGGCCCGCACCGAGGAGTACGTCGGCGGCGTACTCGAGGAGGGCATGGTGCTCACCGTCGAGCCCGGCCTGTACTTCCAGCCGGACGACCTCACCGTGCCCGAGGAGTACCGGGGCATCGGGGTCCGCATCGAGGACGACATCCTCGTCACGGCCGACGGCAACGAGAACCTCTCGGCAGGTCTGCCGCGCGGCGCCGCGGCGGTCGAGGCCTGGATGAGCGGCCTGGCGGGCGACCTGGCGGGCGACCGCTAGAGGGCGCGTACCTGCTGGCCACGGGCCCGGGGCGCGTCCAGGAGACCCCTCTATACACACCGCGTATACACGCTATGTATAGTGCGGGCATGCCTGCTGCGAAAAACAACATGCTCGCTGTGAAAAGCAAGATGAAGCGATCCGCCCAAGGGTTCCGTCACGCCTCTGTGATGACGGTCATGACCTCCGCGGTCATGGCCGTCGCTCTGACGGGATGCACCAAGGTGGACACCACGTCGCCCAGTTCCGCCCGCAAGGACGCGGCGGCCGTGAGCCTCAAGAGCCAGGCGCGGCTCGGCACGGTCGACTGCCGCAAGGCGAAGTGCGTGGCTCTGACGTTCGACGCGGGGCCGAGCGAGAACTCGCCGCGGCTGCTCGACATCCTCAAGGAGGAGAAGGTGCCCGCCACCTTCTTCCTGCTCGGCAAGAACCACATAGCCAAGCACCCCGAGCTCGTGAAGCGCATGGCGGCCGAGGGCCATGAGGTGGCGAGCCACACCTGGTCGCACAAGATCCTCACCGACATCACGCCGGACGAGGCCCGCGAGGAACTGCGCAAGCCCAACGAGGCGATAGAGAAGCTGATCGGCCACAAGCCGACGCTGATGCGCCCGCCGCAGGGACGCACCAACCCCGACGTGAACGAGATCTCGCGGAAGGAGGGCCTCTCGGAGGTCCTGTGGAGCGTGACCGCCAAGGACTACACGACCAACGATTCCGCCCTGATCAAAAAGCGCGTCATCGATCAGACCCAGCGGGACGGCATCATCCTGCTGCACGACATCTACAAGGGGACGGTGCCCGCGGTGCCGGGCATCATCGACGAGCTGAAGAAGCGCGGCTACGTCTTCGTGACGGTGCCCCAGCTGCTCGCGCCGGGCAAGGCCGAGCCCGGGAAGATCTACCGGCCGTAGCCGGCCTGCGGGCTTCCACGCCGGGGCCTGGCAGGATCGCCGTGTGGCTCTCTTCCGTATCGACCGGGAATCGTCCCTGCCCGCCGGCGAGGTCTGGCGCCGGCTCACCGCGTGGGAGCGGCACGCCGACGTGGTCCCGCTGACGCGGGTGACCGTCCGGACGCCGCCGCCCAGCGGCGAGGGGACGGTGTTCGTCGCCCGCAGCGCGCTCGGCCCCGTCGGCTTCGACGACGTGATGGAGGTCGTGACGTGGCGCCCGGCCGCCGGCGGCGGGGGCCTGTGCCGACTCGAGAAGCGGGGGTCGTTCGTCACCGGGTGGGCGGAGATCGAGGTGTCGCCCCGGGCGGAGGCCGGTTCTACGGTCGCCTGGCGGGAGGACCTGCGCGTGCGGTGGCTGCCGCGGGTCTTCGACGGGGTGCTCGTGGCTGCCGCCCGGTGGATGTTCGGGCGGGCGGTGGACGGGCTGCTCTCCTCTCCCCCGCCCCGCCCCTTCGCGTGACGGGGGCTGACGAGCGGGGGCTCACGCCCCGGCCCGCGGTCAGACGGTGCGGGACAGGTCGGCCTCGCCCGCGGTGTCCTCGAGGTCGTCGAGTTCGAGGCGCTTGATGTCGCGGACGATGAAGAGGTAGCTGACGACGGCCATGGCCGCGGAGGCCCCGACGAAGACGAGGGCGAGGTCGAACGAGCCGGTCACGTCGATGATGTAGCCGATGACGATCGGCGTGACGATGCCCGCGACGGCCCCGAAGGTGTTGAAGACTCCTCCGGCGAGGCCCGCGATCTGCTTCGGGGAGATGTCGGCCATGACGGCCCACCCCAGGGCGCCCAGTCCCTTGCCGAAGAAGGAGACGGCCATGATCGTGACGACGAGCCAGGACGCGTCGACGTAGTTGCAGATCAGGATCGACGTGGACAGCAGGAGCCCGACCACGATGGGCGCCTTGCGGGCGGCGGTGAGGGACATGCCGCGGGCGACGAGCCGGTCGGAGAGGAAGCCGCCGAGCACACCGCCGGTGAATCCGCACAGGGCGGGCAGCGAGGCGACCAGTCCTGCTTCGAGGATCGACATGCCGCGTTCCTGGACGAGGTAGACCGGGAACCAGGTCAGGAAGAACCAGGTGATGGTGTTGATGAAGTACTGACCGACGAAGACGCCCAGCATGGTGCGGTTGGTCAGGAGCTTCTTCAGGTAGACGAGGTTCTGCCGCGCGCCGGTGCTCTGCCCGGAGTCCGCCGTGTGCCCGGTCTCGTCCTTGACGGTGTGCTGGTCCATGTCGATCAGCGCGCCTCCGGCGCCGATGTGGTCCAGTTCGCCCTGGGTCATACGGGGATGACTGCGGGGCGGGTGGATGACCCGGGTCCACACCAGGGCGAGGATCACCCCGATGCCGCCGATGATCGTGAAGACGTGCTCCCAGCCCAGGGCCACCACGAGCCAGCCCATGAGCGGGGCGAAGGCCACCGTGGCGAAGTACTGGGCGGAGTTGAACAGGGCGGCGGCGAAGCCGCGTTCCTTGGTCGGGAACCAGGCGGCGACGATGCGCGAGTTGCCGGGGAAGGACGGCGCCTCGGCGAGGCCGACCAGGAAGCGCAGGAGGAAGAGGAGGGCGACGGCCGCCCCGGAGAAGAAGCCGATCGCGCCCTGCGCCATCGTGAAGACGGACCACAGGAAAATGGCGCCGCCGTAGACCTTCTTCGAGCCGTAGCGGTCAAGGAGCCAGCCGCCGGGTATCTGGGCGATGAGGTAGGACCAGGAGAAGGCCGAGAAGAGAATTCCGAGCTCGCCGGAGCTGATCCCCAGATCCTTCTGCATGGAGTCGCCGGCTATCGAAAGCGTGGCCCTGTCGGCGTAGTTGACGGTGGTGACCACGAAAAGCATGGCCAGAATCCAGTACCGCAGGCGGCCCTGCCCGGTACGGGTACGAACCGGCTCGTCCCGCCGGTCGATAAGTGTCATGGGTCGTCAGTCTCCTCGACTTTGAGGGAGGGGTCCGCACCTCTTCCCCTGTGGCCCAGGCCACACAGGCGGGTTGCTGGCAACTGACCGTAGGGCCGCCGTTTGATTCCCGTCTATATCGAATGTTGTATGTTCCGATACCTTTCTTGGATCGCCGCGTCGGTATCGGGCATAACTCCGGGCATAACTCCGCCTCCTTTCAGAGGTGTTCGAGAAGGCGGTGCAGCGCGGGATTGTCATTGTTTCCCCGCCAGGCCAGGGAGAGTTCGACGGCCGCGGGAGCCGCCAGGGTGACCGGCCTGAAGATGACTCCGGCGTACCGCAGCTGGGTCGCGGCCTCGGGGACGAGCGCGACGCCGCGCCCGCCGTTGACGAGGGCGAGGATGCTGTGGACCTGGCTGAGGTACTGGGTGAAGACCGGGGCGATGCCCGCGGCCCGGAACACCGAGATCAGCAGTTCGTGGAAGTAACGGGCCTCGATGGGCGAGTACATCAGGACGTCCAGGCCGTCGAACTCGGCGATGTGGAGGTCCCCGGCGCGGACGGCCAGCGGGTGCCCGGCGGGCAGCGCGGCGAAGATCTTCTCCCGGGCGACGATGCGGGACTCCAGGTCAGGGGTGGTGACAGGGGGCCTGACCAGGCCCAGGTCGAGGCTGGACTCGGCGAGCGCCTCCAACTGGTCGCGCGTGACCATCTCCCGCAGGACGATCTCCACGCCCGGCATGACGGTGCGGGCCCGCGCGAGCAGCGTGTCGAGCATCGTGTAGGCGCTGGCCGCGGTGAAGCCCACCGCGAGGCTGCCCGCGAGGCCGCTGGAGACCTGCCGCACGGCAAGCGTCGCCTGCTCGGACTGACGAAGGACCCTGCGGGCTTCGTTGAGGAACGTGCGTCCCGCGTGGGTCAGGCGCACCGAGCGGTTGGTGCGGTCGAACAGCTGGACCCGCAATTCGCTTTCCAGGAGCTGGATTTGACGGCTCAGCGGCGGCTGCGTCATGCGGAGACGCTCGGCCGCGCGACCGAAGTGGAGCTCCTCTGCAACGGCCACGAAGTTGGACAGTTGCGCGAGAGTGAACAACGATGCTCTCCAGGTATCAATGGATGCGTTTTTGGTGTTGGACGTGAATCGTTCGGCGATCCTAACCTCGCTGTAGCCGCATCCAAGCGGTGGAGAGCTGAAGGTCACACGGCCCTGTCTCCACGCGCAGATGTCATCACGCCGAGGAGTTCCGAGGATCATGCCGCAGTTTTCACCCGCAGAGGTCGCACGGAAGATGGGGTCGGGGCTGCTCTCCTTCCCCGTCACGCATTTCCACGACGACTTCTCATTCGACGAGCCCGCCTACCGGGAAAACATCGGCTGGGTCGGTGAATTCTCCCCGGCGGGCCTGTTCGCGGCAGGCGGCACCGGTGAGTTCTTCTCCCTCACCCACGAGGAGATCGGCCGGGTCGTCACGGCGACGGTGCAGGAGGCTCCCGAGGGGCTTCCCGTGATCGCCCCGGCGGGCGGCGGCACGTTCGACGCCATCGCCCTGGCGCAGCGGGCCGAGCAGGCGGGCGCCGACGCGGTCCTGCTGCTCCCGCCCTACCTCACCGAGGCCTCGCAGGAAGGTCTGGCCGCCCACGTCAAGGCGGTGTGCCGGGCCACCACCCTCGGCGTGATCATCTACAGCCGGGCGAACGCGGTCTACGACGCGACGACCGTCGCGGAACTCGCCGAGGCCTGCCCGAACTTGATCGGCTTCAAGGACGGCGTCGGCGACCTGGAGCTGATGACGCGCATCTACGCCCGCCTCGGCGACCGGCTCCTCTACATCGGGGGCCTGCCCACCGCGGAGATGTTCGCCCTGCCGTACCTGGAGATGGGCGTCAGCACCTACTCCTCCGCGATCTTCAACTTCGCCCCGCGCTTCGCCCTCGACTTCTACGACGCCGTACGCGCCCACGACAGCGAGCAGGTCTTCCGGCGCCTCAACGACTTCGTCCTGCCCTACTGCGCGATCCGGCGCCGCACGGCCGGCTACGCGGTCAGCATCGTCAAGGCGGGCATGAAGGTCATCGGCCGCCCGGCAGGACCCGTGCGCACCCCCTTGACCGACCTCACCGAACCCGAGCTTGCCGAGCTCGCCGACCTGATCAAGAAGGTGGTGTGAGATGACCGCGCCCGTCTCGCGTCTCACCGGCCACCAGCTCACCGGCCATCAGCTCATCGGCCATCAGCTCATCGGCGGCGAAAGCACCCCCGGCGACGACGCCTCCTTCCACGCCGTCGACCCGCGCACCGGCCTGCCCCTGGAACCGCCGTTCACCGCCGCGTCGTCGGCGCAGGTCGAGCGTGCGGCCTCCCTCGCCGCCCAGGCCTTCGACACCTACCGGCACACCACTCCGGAGGTACGGGCGGCGTTCCTGGACAGCATCGCCGCCCGCATCGAAGGCCTGGGCCCCCAGCTGCGGGAGCGGGTGATCGCCGAGAGCGGGCTGCCCGCGCCCCGCGTGGAGAGCGAGACCGCCCGCACCACCGGCCAGTTGCGCCTCTTCGCCGACCACGTCCGCGAGGGCGGCTGGCGCGACGTGCACATCGACACCCCGCGGCCCGACCGCACCCCGCTGCCCCGCCCCGATCTGCGCCGCCGCCAGATCCCCCTCGGCCCGGTCGCCGTGTTCGCCGCGAGCAACTTCCCCCTGGCGTTCTCCGTCGCCGGCGGCGACACCGCGTCCGCCCTGGCCGCGGGCGCCCCGGTCGTCGTCAAGGCGCACCCCTCCCACCCGGGCACCAGTGAACTGGTGGGCCGCGCGGTCCAGGCCGCCGCGCGCGAGCACGGTCTGCCGGAGGGTGTGTTCTCCCTCCTGCACGGCCCGTCCGAGGAACTCGGCCGCGCCCTGGTCACCGACCCCCGCATCAAGGCCGTCGGCTTCACCGGGTCCCGCGGGGGCGGCCTCGCCCTGGCCGCGGCCGCCGCTGCCCGCCCCGAGCCGATCCCGGTCTTCGCCGAGATGTCGAGCACCAACCCCGTCTTCCTCCTGCCGCACGCCCTGCGGCAGGACGCCGGGGAGTTGGGCCGGGCCTTCATCGCCTCCATGACCAACGCGACCGGCCAGCTGTGCACGAGCCCCGGCCTCGTCTTCGCCGCCGAGGGTGCGGACCTGGAGGCGTTCGTCGAGGCGGCGAGCGCGGCCGTCTCGGGGCACACCGCCGCGCCGATGCTCTCCACGGGCATCCGGGACGGCTACGAGCGGGGCCTTGCACGGGCCGAGGCGGTCGACGGTGTCGTCGTCCGCGGGCGCGGCACGGACGACCCGGCGGTGACCACCGCGGGCCGGGCCGCCGTCCTGGTCACCGACGCCGCCACGTTCCTCGACCACCCCGAGCTCCGGGACGAGGTCTTCGGACCGGCCGCCCTCGTCGTGCGCGTCCCCGCCGGTCCCGGTCTGGAGACCGTCGCCCGCGCTCTGGACGGCCAGCTCACGGCCACCGTCCACGCGGTCGACGCCGACCGGGAACAGGCCGCCAATCTCCTGGACATCCTGGAACTCAAGGCGGGCCGGGTGCTCTTCAACGGCTGGCCCACCGGCGTCGAAGTGGGCCACGCCGTGATCCACGGCGGCCCTTACCCCTCGACGACCGCGCCCGCCACCACCTCGGTCGGCACCGGCGCCATCGCCCGCTTCCTGCGCCCGGTCAGCTACCAGAACGTGCCCGCCGAGCTGCTTCCGCCCGAGCTGGGCGACGACAACCCGCTCCACCTGTGGCGCCGCGTCGACGGCACCCCCACCCGGGGCTGAAGCCCACCCGCCGTATCCGTCCATCTCACAGTCAGGCCAGAGTGGTGACCACGATGACGACAACCACACACGCAGCGGCGCGCGCCGCGTTCCAGGTCGGCGAGGCAACCCTCGACAAGATCTCCTGGATCAAGCTCTCCTCCGTACGCCTCCCGCTCGCCACCCCGGTCAGCGACGCGAAGGTCCTCACGGGCCGCCAGCGTCCGATGACCGAAGTCGCCTTCCTCTTCGCCGAGATCGGCACCGAGGACGGGCACACCGGCATCGGGTTCAGCTACTCCAAGCGCGCCGGCGGACCCGGCCAGTTCGCCCACGCCAAGGAGATAGCCCCCGTCCTGATCGGCGAGGACCCCAGCGACATCGGCAAGCTCTGGACGAAGCTGTGCTGGGCCGGCGCCTCCGTCGGGCGCTCCGGGCTCGCCACGCAGGCCATCGCCGCCTTCGACATCGCCCTGTGGGACCTCAAGGCCAAGCGCGCCTCACTGCCGCTGGCCAAGCTCCTGGGCGCCCACCGCGACTCGGTGCGTTGCTACAACACGTCCGGCGGCTTCCTCCACACGCCCACCGAGCAGGTCCTGGACAACGCGACGGCCACCCTGGCCAGCGGCATCGGCGGCATCAAGATCAAGGTGGGCAGCCCCGACCGCCGCGAGGACCTGCGCCGCCTCACCGCGGTGCGCGAGCACCTGGGCGACGACGTCCCCCTCATGGTCGACGCCAACCAGCAGTGGGACCGCCCCACCGCCCAGCGCATGGGGCGCGCCTTCGAGGAGTTCGACCTCGTCTGGATCGAGGAGCCCCTCGATGCCTACGACGCCGAGGGCCACGCCACGCTCGCCGCGTCCCTGGACACGCCGATCGCCACGGGCGAGATGCTCGCCAGCGTCGCCGAGCACTACGAACTCATCCGGCACAAGGCGGCCGACGTCATCCAGCCCGACGCCCCGCGCATCGGCGGCATCACCCAGTTCCTGAAGCTGGCCGCGCTCGCCGAGCACCACCACCTCCAGCTCGCGCCGCACTTCGCGATGGAGATCCACCTCCACCTCGCCGCGGCCTACCCCCTTGAGCCGTGGGTGGAGCACTTCGACTGGCTCGAGCCCCTCTTCAACGAGCGCCTGGACACGAGCGGCGGCCGCATGCACGTCTCGTCGCGCCCCGGCCTCGGCATCTCCCTCACCGAACAGGCCCGCGCCTGGACCACGGAGACCTACGAGGTCGGCGCCCCCCGCTGACACTCGATGCGGCTCCGCCCCGCCCACCCGGCAGGGTGGAGCCGCGGCCAACTCACCTCAGGCGCACGGGAATCGAGGCGAAGCCGTCTCCGATGAACGAGCCCACCGGCGACGCGCTCCCCGACTCGGCGTCCAGGCGCAGCTCCGGGAACCGCTCGAACAACGCGGGCAGCGCCACCCCCGCCTCCAGGCGGGCCAGCGGCGCCCCCACGCAGTAGTGCACCCCGTGGCCGAAGGCGAGGTGCTCCTTGTCGACGCGGCCGATGTCGAACTGCCCCGCGGTGGCGCCGTGCCGCAGCGGGTCGCGGCCCGCGGCCCCGTACGCCGCGAGGATCGCGTCACCCTGCGCGATGACGGTCCCGTCGGGCAGCTCGATGTCCGAAACGGCGTACCGCAGCGGCAGGTTGGCGATCGACGGCGCGTAGCGCAGCGTCTCCTCGATGACATCGCTCCACGGCACCTCACCGCCGCGCACCCGCGCCAGCTGCTCGGGGTGGCTCAGGAGCGCGTGCACCGCGTTGCCGATGAGGTTGACCGTCGTCTCGTGCCCCGCCCCGATGACCAGGAGCAGTGTGTCGATCAGCTCGGTCTCGGTGAGCGCCGAGCCCTCCTCGTCCCGGGTCGCGATCAGGACGCTCGTCATGTCGTCCCCGGGCTCGGCCCGCTTGTGGGCCACCAGACCGGCGAGCAGCAGATGCACTTCCTGCCAAGTGGCCGCTGCCTGCTCGGGAGTTGCGGTGGTGTCCATGATCGACTCGACGAGGCGCGCCGTGTCCGCCTGCCGGTCCTCCGGAAGGCCGAACAGCTCACAGATGACCTGCATCGGCAGCGGATGGGCGTAGGCGGCCCGCAGGTCCACCACTCCGTCCGCGGATTTCTCCATCGTGTCGAGCAGCCCCGCCGTCAGCTCCTCGATACGCGGACGCAGCGCGTCCGTACGACGTTTGGTGAACGCGGGCGACACGAGTTTCCGCAGCCGCCGGTGGTTCGAGCCGTACGCGGTGAACATGTTCGTCACGCCCACCCAGGAGTTGACCCAGGTCTCGCGGAACCGGCCGTCGATCCAGGCGGGCCAGTGCTGGTTCGGGTCCTTCGACACCCGCTCGTCGGCGAGGAGTTGCTTCAGTACGTCGTACTGCGTCGGGGCCCAGGCCCTTATGCCGTCGGGGAGTTCGACCAGGGCGGCGCAGCCGTGCTGCCGCAGCCGGTCCGCCTCCCCGTGGAGATCGCGGCCTGCGGGGTCGATGGCTATGGCCTGCTGCGGCACGGATGACTGCGACATGGTGGGGCACCTGCCATGGGGGGAGGGGACGGACGTCGTAGATCAAGATCATCCTAGGGGCCGGCCCCTCCCCGTCCCAGCCCGCCACGGAGCCTGCGGCTCAGTCCCGCGAAGCCTGCGCCCGCCCGTGCAGCGTCCGCGCGACCCGCGGCCCCAGCCACCGCTTCATCCTCCGCAGCGGCTCCAACTGCTCGGCCGCGCGGTCGATTCGGTAGTACAGCTGCGGCGGGATGTGCGGAAGCAGCGGCGAGTGGCGCTGGCCGAGGAGCGCGAACATCTGGGCCGGGTCGAGGCCGATGTAGCGCGGCAGGTTCTCGTACCACTGGGCGCTGTAGCGGGCCGCGCTCTGGACGGACAGGAGGGCGGACCGCCGCTCCCGCTCGTAGCTCGCGAGGGCGGGGGCCAGCTCCGGGTTGCCCCGCAGCGCGCCCGCCAGGGCCATCGCGTCCTCCAGGGCGAGCGTCGTGCCCGCGCCGATGGAGTAGTGCGTGGTGTGCGCGGCGTCGCCGAGCAGGACGACGTTGCCCCGGTGCCAGGTCCGGTTGGTCAGCGTCCGGAAGTTGAGCCACTGCGCGCTGCCGTCGGACTGCGCGCGGCCGATCAGGCGGTGCCCGTCGAGCGGTCCCGCGAAGAGCCGCTCCAGGAGGGCGAGGCCGTCGGCCTCGCTCGCCTCGTGCAGGCCGAGGCCCGTCCAGGTCTCCGGCGAGCACTCGAAGACGCAGGTGCTCTGCTCGTCGCTGAAGCGGTAGCCGTAGCACCAGATCCAGCCGTGCGCACTCTCCACGAAGGCGAAGGTGAAGGAGTCGAAGACCTTGGTGGTGCCGAGCCAGATGTACTTGTTCCGGCCGAGCGCCACCTCCGCGCCGTAGTGGTCCGCGTGGCGCTCGCGCAGCACGCTCCTGACACCGTCGCCCGCGACGATCAGATCGGCGTCGGGCAGCTGGGCCGCGTCCGTGATCTCGCTCTCGAACTCGACGCGTACGCCCAGGGAACGGGCCCGCGTGGCGAGGATGTCGAGCAGCCGGTGGCGCCCGATGCCGTGGCCCTCGTCTCCGTGGTTGACCGTCGTGCGGTCACCGACGTACGCGACGCCGTCGCTCCAGCGGACCGAGTGCTCGCTGATGACGCGCGCGGACTCGGGGTCGCCGGCGCGGAGCTTGTCCAGCAGGCCGCCCCAGTAGGTGACCCCCCAGCCGTACGTCGACCCGGCCGGGTTCCGCTCGTGGACGGTGATGTCGTGGGACGGGTCCTGCCGCTTGAGCAGGATCGAGAGATACAGGGCGGCGGGACCGCCACCGACGCAGGCGACCTTCACACGTGCTCCCATTGCGTCAAAAAGTGGTCATTTTGTGACGCAACGTAGCAGGAATGAGGGGCGAGCCCGTGGACCTCGGGCGGCGGACCCCGGAGACGCGGAGGGACATCAGGCCACGGACCCGATACGCCCCGCCGGGCGCCGCGAGCCGTCGTGGTGGATCGGCGTGTGCGCGCCGGTCAGCGATACGCCGCTGCCGCCCCGGCGGTTCGCGACGATCTCCGCGGCGATCGAGAGGGCCGTCTCCTCCGGAGTGCGCGCACCCAGGTCCAGGCCGATGGGCGACCGGAGGCGGGTCAACTCCAGCTCGCTGACGCCGACTTCACGGAGCCGTTCGTTGCGCTCCAGATGCGTGCGGCGCGATCCCATCGCACCCACGTAGGCGACCGGCAGACGCAGGGCCAGTTCGAGCAGCGGCACGTCGAACTTGGCGTCGTGGGTGAGCACGCAGAGCACGGTGCGCCCGTCGACCTCCGTCCGCTCCAGATACTTGTGCGGCCACTCGACGACGATCTCGTCGGCGTCGGGGAAGCGCGCCGCCGTCGCGAACACGGGCCGCGCGTCGCAGACGGTCACGCGGTAGCCGAGGAACGTGCCGACCTTGACGAGCGCCGACGCGAAGTCGATCGCGCCGAACACGATCATGCGGGGCGGCGGGACGCTCGACTCGACGAGGATCGTGAGCGGCTGCCCGCAGCGCGAGCCGTCCTCGCCGATCTCCACCATGCCCGTGCGGCCCGCGTCCAGCATGGCGCGCGCCTCGCCCGCCACGGTGCGGTCGAGCTCGGGATGTCCGCCGAGCCCGCCCTCATGAGCGGCGTCGGCGTCGGAACGTACGAGAAGAGCACGGCCCACGAGTTCCGCGGGTCCGGCGGTGATGCGGGCGACGGCCGCGGCCTCGCCCGAAGCGGCCGCGGCGAGCGCGGAGGCGAGAACCGGCCGCGCGGTGGAGTCCGCGCGGACCGGGGTGACGAGGATGTCGATGATGCCGCCGCAGGTCAGACCCACGGCGAAGGCGTCCTCGTCGCTGTAGCCGAAGCGTTCCAGAACGCTCTCGCCGTCTTCGAGTGCCTGCTGGCACAGGTCGTAGACGGCGCCTTCCACACACCCGCCGGAGACGGAGCCGATCGCCGTGCCGTCGGAGTCGACGGCCAGGGCCGCACCGGGCTGCCGGGGCGCGCTGCCGCCGACCGCCACCACGGTGGCGACGGCGAAGTCGCGTCCCTGCTCGACCCACCGGTTCAACTCTTCGGCGATGTCCAGCATGTCCGTCTCCTTACGGGTGTGTGGTTACAGGATGAGCGGCTACTTGACGCCCATCCAGTTCTCGATCGGATGGAGCGCGAAGAAGGCGAGGAACACGAGCGCGAGCACCCACATCAGCCAGCCGATCTCACGGACCTTGCCCTGGGCGGCCTTGATCAGGACGTGGGCGATGACACCGGCCGCGATACCCACCGTGATGGAGTACGTGAACGGCATCAGGACGGTGGTCAGGAACACCGGAATGGCGGTGGCCTGGTCGGTCCAGTCGATGTGCCGGGCGTTGCTCAGCATCATCGCGCCGATGACGACGAGCGCGGCGGCGGCGACCTGCGTCGGGATGAGCTGCGCGAGCGGGGTGAAGAAGAGGCACAGCGCGAAGGCGAGGCCGGTGACCACGCTGGCGAAGCCGGTGCGCGCGCCGTCGCCGACGCCCGCGGTGGACTCGACGAAGACGGTCTGGCCGGAGGCACCGGCGAAACCGCCGACGACGCCACCCGCACCGTCGATCGCCAGGGCCTTGTTCAGACCCGGCATCTTGCCGTCCTTGTCGGCGAGGTTGGCCTGCTGGCCGATGCCGATGATGGTGCCCATGGCGTCGAAGAAGCCGGCGAGGACCAGGGTGAAGACGATGACACCCACGGTGATGCCGCCGATGTCGCCGATCCCGCTGAAGGACACCTCGCCGAAGAGGCCGAAGTCGGGCGAGGAGACCACGGAGCCGCTCAGCTCCGGGGCGTTCAGGCCCCAGTCCTTCTCGCTCATGCCCGCGACCTGGTTGACGATCGCGGCGAAGACGGTGCCGCCGACGATGCCGATGAGGATCGCGCCCGGGACCTTGCGGACCTGGAGCAGGAAGATCAGCAGGACGGTGACGGCGAAGCAGAGGACGGGCCAGCCCATCAGCTTGTCGTCGATGCCCATCTGGATCGGCTTCGACCCCACGTCGCCGTGCTTGGACGGCATGGAGGTGACGAAGCCCGCCTGGACCAGGCCGATCAGCGTGACGAACATGCCGATGCCCATGGTGATGGCGTGCTTCAGCGCCAGGGGAATCGCGTCCATGATCAGGGTCCGCAGACCGGTCAGGACCAGCAGGATGATGATGACGCCATAGATGATGCACATCGCCATCGCGTTGCCCCAGGTCATCTCCGGGGCGACCTGGAAGGCCATGACGGCGGAGACACCGAGTCCCGCCGCGAGGGCGAGGGGCACATTGCCGAGGATGCCCATGACGATGGTGGTGGCGGCCGCCGCGAAGACGGTGGCGGTGGTCAGCTGATCACCGTCGAGCCGGTGTCCCGTGGCATCGGGCACCGAGAGGATCACGGGGTTCAGAAGGATGATGTAGGCCATCGCCATGAAGGTGGTGATGCCGCCACGCACCTCCCGACCGACCGTCGATCCTCTGTGGGTTATGTGGAAATACCGGTCGAGCCAGGACCTGCCGGCCGGGACGCGTGAGCCGTTGCCCGCGTCCTCTGCCGTGGTCTTCGGCTCCGTTGACTGCTGGGTCATGGTGCCTAACTCCCAAGGTTCAAAGGGGCACCCGCAACAGGCTGTTTCATAAAGGGTCGGGCCTGTGGAGACTGCGGGATTTGGGATGGTGCGTTTGGCTGCACGACCCGGGGGACGGCCCGAGACGAACTGGGGCTCCGAAGAGCGTGGGTGCTGCGTCGGTACTGCTTCGGTACTGCGCTGACCGCGAGCGGTGCGGCAGCGGTACTGGTGTTCTCCGGGCGGCGCGGGCGACAGGAAGTGTGACGTTCCGCGGGAGGCACGCGCCGCCCGGAGAGATCGTGGGATCAGGTGCCGGTGAGGTGCTCGGGTCGTACCGGCGTCCTGTTCAGCTCCAGACCCGTCGCGTTGCGGATCGCCGCGAGGACGGCCGGGGTGGACGAGAGGGTCGGGGCCTCGCCCATGCCACGGAGGCCGTAGGGCGCGTTCGGGTCAGCCAGTTCGAGCACGTCGACAGGGATGGTCGGCGTGTCGAGGATGGTCGGGATGAGGTAGTCCGTGAAGGAGGGGTTGCGCACCTTCGCGGTCTTCGGGTCGACGATGATCTCCTCCATCACCGCGACGCCCAGGCCCTGGGTGGTACCACCCTGGATCTGGCCGACCACGGAGAGCGGGTTCAGCGCCTTGCCGACGTCCTGGGCCGTGGCGAGCTCGATGACCTTGACCAGGCCCAGCTCGGTGTCCACCTCGACGACCGCGCGGTGCGCGGCGAACGAGTACTGGACGTGGCCGTTGCCCTGACCGGTCTTCTTGTCGAAGGCCACGGTCGGACGGTGCCGCCACTCGGCCTCGACCTCGACGCTCTCGCCTTCGAGCAGCTCGGCCAGGTCCGCGAGGGCCTCGCCGCCGTCGGTGACGACCTTGCCGCCCTCCAGGAGGAGTTCGGCGGTGGCCCACGCGGGGTGGTACGAGCCGAACTTGCGGCGGCCGATCTCCAGGACCTTCTCGCGGACGAGCTCGCAGGAGTTCTTGACCGCGCCACCGGTGACGTACGTCTGACGGGACGCGGACGTCGAACCGGCGCTGCCCACCTGGGTGTCGGCGGGGTGGATGGTCACCTGCTGGACGCCGAGTTCGGTGCGGGCGATCTGCGCGTGGACGGTGATGCCGCCCTGGCCGACCTCCGCCATCGCGGTGTGCACGGTGGCGACCGGCTCGCCGTTGATGACCTCCATGCGCACCTTGGCGGTGGAGTAGTCGTCGAAGCCCTCGGAGAAGCCGACGTTCTTGATGCCGACCGCGTAGCCGACGCCGCGGACGACGCCTTCGCCGTGCGTGGTGTTGGAGAGTCCGCCGGGCAGTGCGCGGACGTCCGCGCCCTCGCTGGACTCCCACTGGCGCTCGGGCGGCAGCGGGCGGGCCTTGACGCGGCGCAGGATCTCGGCGACCGGGGCAGGCGAGTCGACCGGCTGTCCGGTCGGCAGGAGCGTGCCCTGCGACATGGCGTTGAGCTGGCGGAACTCGACCCGGTCCATGCCCACCTTGTCGGCGAGCTTGTCCATCTGGGCCTCGTAGGCGAAGCAGGCCTGGACGGCGCCGAATCCGCGCATCGCGCCGCACGGCGGGTTGTTGGAGTAGAGGGCGATCGCCTCGATGTCGACGTCCTCGATCACGTACGGACCGACGGACAGGGACGAGGCGTTGCCCACGACCGCCGGGGAGGCCGACGCGTAGGCGCCGCCGTCCAGGACGATCTTGCACTTCATGTGCGTGAGCTTGCCGTCCTTGGTGGCGCCGTGCTCGTAGTAGAGCTTCGCCGGGTGGCGGTGCACGTGGCCGAAGAAGGACTCGAAGCGGTTGTAGACGATCTTTACCGGCTTGCCGGTGCGCAGCGCCAGGAGGCAGGCGTGGATCTGCATCGAGATGTCTTCACGGCCGCCGAACGCGCCGCCGACGCCGGAGAGCGTCATGCGCACCTTGTCCTCGGGAAGACCGAGGACCGGGGCGATCTGTTCGAGGTCGGAGTGCAGCCACTGGGTGGCGACGTACAGGTCGACGCCGCCGTCCTCGGCCGGTACGGCGAGGCCGGACTCCGGGCCGAGGAAGGCCTGGTCCTGCATGCCGAAGGTGTACTCGCCCTTGACGACGAAGTCGGCCTTCTTGGCGGCCTCTTCGGCGTTGCCCCGGACGATCGGCTGGTTGTGCACGATGTTGGGGTGCGGGACGTGCTCGATGTACTCGTCGCTGCGGCCCTCGTGGACGAGGACGGCGTCCGGAGCGGTCGCCGAGGCCTCGTCGGTGATGACGGGCAGTTCCTTGTACTCGACCACGATCTTCGCGGCGGCACGGCGGGCGGTCTCCGGGTGGTCGGCGGCCACGAGGGCGACCGGCTCACCGTGGTGACGTACCTTGCCGTGCGCGAGCACCGGGGTGTCCTGGATCTCCAGGCCGTAGTTCTTCATCTCGGCCGGCAGGTCGTCGTACGTCAGGACGGCGTAGACGCCGGGCGTCTTGAGCGCTTCGACGGTGTCGATCGAGACGATCTCGGCGTGCGCCACGGTGCTGCGGAGCGTCTGGCCCCAGAGCATGTCCTCGTGCCACATGTCCGAGGAGTAGGCGAACTCGCCGGTGACCTTCAGGGTGCCGTCCGGGCGGAGCGTGGACTCGCCGATGCCGCCCTTGTTGTGCTTCTGGGTGACGTCGGTGGGCGCGCCCGTGGTGGTCTTGGTTCCAGCCATGATCAGACCGTCTCTTCCTGACGGGCGGCCGCCAGGCGGACCGCGTCCAGGATCTTCTCGTAACCGGTGCAGCGGCAGAGGTTGCCGGAGAGCGCCTCGCGGATGTCGGCGTCCGACGGCGAGTCGTTGCGCTCGAGCAGCTCGTCGGCCGCGACGAGGAGACCGGGGGTGCAAAAACCGCACTGGACGGCGCCGGCGTCGATGAACGCCTGCTGGATCGGGGAGAGTTCGCCGCCCTCACCGGTCTGGCCGTCCGTTCCCTTGGCCTGCCACTGGCGGGCCTCCTGGAGGCTGGTGCCGCCGCAGACGGAGCCGCAGGCGCCGCCGGGGTGGGAGTCCTCGCGGTGCTTGGCGTAGTCCGCGAGGCCTTCGACGGTGACGACCTCTCGGCCCTGGACCTGACCGGCGGCGACCAGGCACGAGCACACCGGCACGCCGTCGAGACGGACGGTGCACGAACCGCACTCGCCCTGCTCACAGGCGTTCTTGGAGCCCGGGAGCCCCATGCGCTCACGCAGGACGTAGAGAAGGGACTCGCCCTCCCAGACGTCGTCGGCTTCCTGCTGACGGCCGTTGACCGTGAAGTTCACGCGCATTATGCGACTCCCTCAGTGCTGCGGCCGTTGCCGCGGTACGACTCCCAGGTCCAGCCGAGCGTGCGGCGGGCCATGATGCCCACGGCGTGCCGGCGGTAGTTCGCCGTGCCACGGACGTCGTCGATCGGGTTGGCGGCACCGGAGGCGAGCTCCGCGAACTGCTTGGCGATCGAGGGGGTGATGATCTTCTTGCTGTCCCAGAAGCCGCCTTCTTCGAGCGCCGCGTTGAGGAACTCCTCGGCGGCCTTCGCCCGGATCGGGGTCGGGGCGGCGGAACCGATGCCGGTCCGTACGGTCCGGGTCTCGGGGTGCAGGGCGATGCCGAAGGCGCACACGGCGATGACCATCGCGTTGCGGGTGCCGACCTTCGAGTACTGCTGCGGGCCGTCCGCCTTCTTGATGTGGACGGACTTGATCAGCTCGTCGGCGGCGAGCGCGTTGCGCTTGACACCAGTGTAGAAGTCGTCGATCGGGATGAGGCGCGAGCCGCGTACGGACTCCACCTCGACCTCGCAGTCGGCGGCGAGCAGCGCCGGGTGGGCGTCACCGGCCGGGGACGCCGTGCCGAGGTTGCCGCCGACGCCGCCGCGGTTGCGGATCTGCGGGGAGGCGACCGTGTGCGAGGCGAGCGCTAGCCCGGGGAGCTCGGTGCGCAGCTCCTCCATGATCGTGGTGTAGGGAACCGAGGCGCCCAGCTGGACCGTCTCCTCGCCCACCGACCACTCGCTCAGCTCGGCGACGCGGTTGAGGTCAAGCAGGTACTCGGGACGACGGTGGTCGAAGTTGATCTCGACCATCACATCGGTGCCACCCGCAATCGGCACAGCGGTGGGGTGCTCGGCCTTTGCGGCGAGCGCCTCCTCCCAGCTGGCGGGGCGAAGGAAGTCCATGAGGCTCTCTTCTTCTTCGTGGGTCATTCGCTTCGGGGGACTTCGTTCCGGCCACTCGGGCCATTCGTCCCTCGACTGCTCGTTCATGTGCTGTTAACGCGGAGTGGGGCAAGTACACCGCCCCGCCGTCCACTGCGGTCAGTCACCGAAACCATGAAGGAGTTGGCTGGCCAAGGTGCGCGTCTTGTAGATTCGTATGAAGAACGGGCCTCAGCAACCTCGCGGAATCCCCCTGGAAACCGGAGGCACCCCAGGACACGGGGGCCCGGGTCGACGGAGAGTCGACAGACCTGGACTGTCTGTACATCCCATTCGAGACAAGATCGGCGGCGACCACCATGCGGCTGCGCGCACTCCTTGACACCGACGCGCTGGGCCTGCGGCTGCTCGGCGGTGAGGAAGAGCTCGACCGCACCGTGCGCGGTGTGATGACCACGGACCTGCGCGACCCCAGCCGCTACCTCGCGGGCGGCGAGCTGGTCCTGACGGGCCTCGCCTGGCGCCGCGACGCCTCGGACACGGAACCCTTCGTACGCCTCCTCGCGAGCGCCGGGGTGGCGGCCCTCGCCGCGGGCGAGGCCGAGCTCGGCGACATCCCCGACGACATCGTCGAGGCCTGCGCGCGGCACCGCCTGCCCCTGTTCGCCGTGAACGAGCGGGTCGCCTTCGCGACGATCACCGAGCACGTCGTCCGGCAGGTCTCCGGCGAGCGGGCCGGTGATCTGGCGGCCGTCGTCGACCGGCACCGCCGCCTGATGACCTCGGGCCCGACGGGCGGCGGCCCCGACGTCGTCCTCGACCTGCTCGGCACCGACCTGGACCTGCGGGCCTGGGTCCTGTCCCCCGCGGGCCGCGCCATCGCCGGGTCGAGCGCGGCGGGCCCCGCCCTCCCCACGGCGGTGTGCGCGCGCCTGGCGGCCGAGCACCTGGCCGCCGCCCGCACGGGGCGCCGTGGCCCGCACCGGGTCCAGGTGGACGGCACGGCGTACTCCCTGTTCCCCATCCGGAGCAGTGGGCGCGGTTCGGCTTCCGCCGCGACCGCGGCGAGCACGGCGGCCCTGCGTGACGTACGCGAGACGGTCCTCTCGGACTGGCTCCTGGCGGTCGAGGCGGACGCCGGCGACTGGCCCGAGGAGCGGCTCGACCTGCTGCAGGGGGTCACCCAGCTGATCGCGGTGGAGCGCGACCGGCGCGATGCCGCCCGCACGGTGCGGCGCAGGCTGGCCCAGGAGGTCCTCGAACTGGTCCAGACGGGCGCGGCCCCTGCGGAGATCGCGGCGCGCCTGCGGGTCGCCGCGCCCGTGCTCCTTCCGGGCCTGGGCGCGGCACCGCACTGGCAGGTCGTGGTGGCCCGCGTCGAGTGGGACGGCGGCGAGATCGAGGGCGGCCCCGTGGCCCAGTCCCTCCTGGAAGAGATTCTCGTCGACCCCCTCTCGTCGGGCCCCGAACCGTCCGACCGCATCGCGGTGGCCCATACGGGTGACGAGGCGATCGCGCTCGTACCGCTGCCCGCCGTCTCCGCGGAGCACGACGGCTCGGAGACGGGCCTGCTGGCCGACTCCCTCCTGGAGTCCGTCCGCGACCCGCTCTCCGCGGGCCTCGACGGCGACGGACGCCTCACGCTCGGCGTCAGCGCGTCCGTGCACTCGGCGGAGGGTCTGCGCGGCGCCCTGGAGGAGGCGCGGCACGCCCGCCGGGTCGCGGCGGCGCGTCCGGGGCGGGTCTGCGCGGCGGGCCACCAGGAGCTGGCCTCGCACGTCCTGCTGCTGCCCTTCGTCCCGGACGACGTGCGCCGGGCGTTCACGGCCCGGCTGCTTGACCCGCTGCGGGACTACGACCGGCGCCACCGGGCGGAGCTCATTCCGACCCTCGAGGCGTTCCTCGACTGCGACGGTTCGTGGACGCGGTGCGCGGCCCGTCTCCACCTGCACGTCAACACGCTGCGCTACCGGGTGGGCCGTATCGAGCAGTTGACGGGTCGTGACCTTTCGCGGCTCGAGGACAAGCTCGATTTCTTCCTGGCACTGCGGATGAGCTGACGCGAGCGGCCTCGGTCAAACCCCTTTCATGGTCCGCCCTTTGTGAATTCTTTCACCCAGCCCCTTGGCCGGGTGCGCCGATCCATGCTGAGATGCGCCCACGACTCAACAGCTCAATGGCGTGCTCGGGGAGGGCAACGTGGCGCATACCGCCATGTCTGGTTCCGGAACGACTGCAGGGGACGATCCACTCCAGACCGCGGTATGGCGGCTGCGCTCGCGCGGCTGCTGGACCGACGCGGCCGCGCTGCTCGCCTCACGAGAGGGGCCCGCGGCAGCGCTCCAGAGAACATCGCTCCTGGTGGAGCGGTGCCTGTTCACGGGAGAGGGCTGGGCCGAGGCGGAGGACGGACTGCGTACGGCGGAGGCGCAGGCCGTGGAGGACGACGACCGCGGGGCCGCGGCGTGCGAGCGCGGTCAGCTGGCGTACGCGTCCACGGTGCTCGCCGTGCGGGACCGGGCGGACGAGGCGCGTACGGCGCTGGGGCGGGCTGCGGCACTGCTTGCCCCGAATGCTTCGGGGCGGCCTCTCCTCGACTTCCGCCGGGGTCTGATCGCCGAGCACATCGCGGACTCGCCCCAGGCGGCGCGGGCCGCCTACCGGCGGGCGCATGCGGGGGCGACGGCGCACTCGGATCCCCTGCTGCTCTCCTTCACCTGGCGCCACCTGGCCGGACTGGCCCTGAGGGAGGGCGAGTTGGCGGAGGCGCGGCACGGGTTCGCGGAGTCGCTGCGGATCCGGGAGGAGCTGGGGTATCTGGTGGGTACGGCGCCTGCGCTCGCGGCTTTGGCCGATGCCGAGCCGGAGCCTGAGGCGGGGCGCCTCCGGGCCGAGGCGGCGCGGCTGTTCCGGTTGATGGGCGGGGTGCCGTCGTGGCTGGCGCAGCAGTTGTCGCCGCCGGCGCCGGCGGCTTGAGGCAGGAGCACTGACCTCAATCGCCGGACGGGCTATCTCAGCCCGGCCGGCGTTTGAGGCCATCTTGTACGGGGTCTGGGGCGGAGCCCCAGTTTCGGGAAGGGGCGGGCTTGGGGAAAGCCCCGCAGGGACCGCCCGAACCTAGCCCCCCGCCCCCGCAAAGTGCTCCCGCACCAGGGACTGGACGACAGTCAGGTCCTGGGCAACCAACGCCTCCAGGAGAGCCATGTGTTCCGCC
Organism: Streptomyces sp. NPDC047525; assembly: GCF_040643025.1. Lineage (NCBI taxonomy): Bacteria > Bacillati > Actinomycetota > Actinomycetes > Kitasatosporales > Streptomycetaceae > Streptomyces > Streptomyces sp. NPDC047525. The sequence continues at coordinate 163,784 of NZ_JBEYTL010000014.1, read as the reverse complement.
GCGTCGGCGACGAGGTCCGCGCGGCGGGCATGGACGGGGCCGCTCACGAGGGGCCACTGCGACCGGCGGTGCAAGTCATCCGCCACCTGCACCAGCTGCTGATTGCCCGAAAGGCCGAGCACCGCCCCGTGAAACGCCCGGTCCGCCTCCGCGTACCGGGCCAGGTCCCCGCCCGCCGCCGCCACCGCACTCGCCTCGGCCAGCGGCCGCAGCTCGCACCACCGCGCCGCGGGCACCGTACGGGCCAGGCGCAGCATCACCGGCACCTCGATCAGCGCCCGCACCTCCGCGAGCTCCCCCAGCTCGCGCGCGCTCCGCTCGGTGACACGGAAGCCGCGGTTCGGCACGACCTCCACCGCTCCCTCGATGGCCAGCTGCTGCATCGCCTCGCGCACGGGAGTCGCCGAGACCCCGAAGCGCTCGCCGAGCACGGGCGCCGAGTACACCTCGCCCGGCGCGAGGTCGCCCCCGACGAGCGCGGCCCGCAGGGCGTCCAGGATCTGTCCGCGGACCGAGTTCCGCTGCACCGTCTTGCGGGGTGCGGGCACCGCCGCTCCCGCCGCCTCCCCGTGGGTGTGCTCACCACGGGCCGGGGGCGACGCCGGGGCCGGGGCCGACGAGGCCCGCACCTGCTCCGGCACACGGACGGCGAGGCGGTACGCGTCATGCGCTCTGGCCTGCTCCACGAGGTCCACCCCAAAGTCCGCTCGGTCCGAAAGGTACGAGAGGCACCATAGGCGGACAGCCCCGCAGTTGAAACCTCGATCATTCCGGGTAAGGTTAGGCTTACCTGCAATCGATCGCGATTCGGTGGTCCCCCTATGTCCGTTCCCACCCTGGCCAAGCGCGCCCCGAGCGCCCTCGCGGACGCCTACGCACGCCTCACCGAGGTGTTCCCCGGACTGCGCGTGACCGAGCTCGGCAACGAGGAACAGGCCCCACAGGGCGGCGGCTGGGTCACCGCCTCCCGGCTCGCGGAGGGCGGGGCCGACCTCGACGCTTTCATGGCGTGGGACGAGTCACAGGTGCTGAAGGACTACGGGCAGGCGGGGCGTCCGGACGTCATCGCCAGCTTCGCGCTGCACCGCTACGCCTGGCCGGCCACCCTCCTGATCACCATGCCGTGGTTCCTGCACCGCCGCGTGCCCCGCTATCCCGTACAGAACGTCTCCTTCCAGCGCACCCTGGGCCGCCTGGCCGTCCGCAGCACGGGCTTCGCCTGCCTGCCCGACGACCCGGCCGCCTCGCTGCCCGGCGCCCGCGTCGTGCCGGACGAGGAGGCGCTGCGCGGGGAGGTGCGGGCCGCCGTCGCCGAGCATCTGGGACCGCTCCTCGACGCCTTCGGACCCCGGATGCGGCGCCGCTCGCGCGCCCTGTGGAGCGTCGCGACGGACGAGATCGTCGAGGGACTCTGGTACATCGCCCATCTCCTCGGCGAGGAGCAGCGCGCCACGGCCGAGCTCGAACGGCTGCTTCCGGGCGCCACCAAGCCGTACGTGGGGACGGCGGGCTTCCGTGAGCTGCGGGGGCCGAACGGCGAGTCCCTGCCGACGCGTGACCGCGCGAGCTGCTGCATGTTCTACACGCTGCGCCCCGAGGACACCTGTGTGACCTGCCCGCGCACCTGTGACGCGGAGCGCGTCGAGCGCCTCAGTGCCGCCGCGGCGGCCTGACCGGGGTCCCTCTCCCCGCCGAAACCGCAACCCCTCCCCCTTGAACCACCCTTTCGTGTTCGTTTAATCGAACTCAACTCCCCCTGCCGGGCCTTGAGTTCGAGCAAAACGGCGCGCGCCGCACCCCTTTGCACCCCCCTTGGCGTTCTCTTGCCCCGAAACCCCTCTGGGGGCCGTCGGGATTGGGTCACTATTGCGCCCGAACGCCCTACCGCGACGCAAGGGACCCCAGATGAGACTGACCGACATATCGCTGGACTGGCTGCTTCCGGGTGGCGTCCTGCTCCTGGGCATGCTGGTGGCGGTGGCGGTACTCGCACGCGGCAAGCGCGCCGGCCAGAAGGCGGCCGCCAGTGCCTCCAGCGACGACACCTGGGAACGCAGCGAGGAGCGCCGCAGGCGCAAGGAAGCCGTCTATGGAACGGCCTCGTACGTTCTGCTGTTCTGCTGTGCGGCGGTCGCCGCCGCACTCTCCTTCCACGGCCTGGTCGGCTTCGGCCGCCAGAACCTCAACCTCACCGGCGGCTGGGAGTACCTGGTCCCGTTCGGGCTCGACGGCGCGGCGATGTTCTGCTCCGTGCTCGCGGTGCGCGAGGCGAGCCACGGTGACGCGGCCCTCGGCTCACGGCTCCTGGTGTGGACGTTCGCGGGCGCGGCGGCGTGGTTCAACTGGGTGCACGCGCCCAGGGGCCTCGGCCACGCGGGTGCCCCGCAGTTCTTCGCCGGGATGTCGCTGTCGGCGGCGGTGCTCTTCGACCGCGCGCTGAAGCAGACCCGCCGCGCGGCACTGCGCGAACAGGGCCTGGTGCCCAGGCCGTTGCCGCAGATCCGGATCGTGCGGTGGCTGCGCGCGCCCCGGGAGACCTTCGGCGCCTGGTCGCTGATGCTCCTCGAAGGCGTACGCACCCTGGACGAGGCGGTCGAGGAGGTCCGCGAGGACCGGCGCGAGAAGGAGCGCACCCGGATCACCAGGCGGGACCGGGAGAAGCTGGAGCGTGCGCAGCTCAAGGCGATCAGCCGTGGCCACCGCAGCCTCCCCGGCCGTGGCCAGGGCCGGCAGGTCGACCTGCCGGCGGTCGCGCCGGCCGCCGGGTCCGCGCAAGTCGGCGCGGACCCTGCCATAGCGGCGCAGCCGCAGGAACAACTGCCGCTGCGCTCCCGTCCCTCCCTCCAGGCCGTGAAGAACGGCTCTGAACCCGTCACCGTCGACCTCACCGCCGAGGACGACACCCAGACGCTGCCACGGCTCGACTCCCTGGAGCAGAAGCTCAAGGATCTGGAGCAACAGTTCGGCTGATGTCAGCAGCGCAGGACGGGAGTTGGACGGCGGCGCGGCTCAGGCCGGGCCGCCGTCCAGTTCGAACCACACCACCTTCCCGACCCCGTGCGCCCGCACACCCCACGCGTCGGCGAGTGACTGCACGAGCATCAGGCCACGGCCGTGCGTGCTGAAGTCGGCGTTCGTCACGCACAGCTTCGGTCGGCGTCCCACGAAGTCCCTGACCTCGACCCGCAGCCTGCCGGGCCGAAGGGTCGCCGTCAGGACGGCGTCCCGGTCGGTGTGCACCAGTGCGTTCGTGACCAGTTCGCTGGTCAGCAACTCGGCTATCTCGGATCTTCCGGGCCTCCCCCAGGACCGGAGCAGTTCGCGCAGCGCACCCCTCACTTCAGGCACCGCCCGCAGGTCGGATCGCCCCAATCTGCGCCGGAGTTGAGCCCGATGGAGCTCGTCCGGCTTCTTGTCGGTCGGCTCGTCCCTTGCTTTCGGCGAAGAAGTCCCGAGATGAATGGGACCGCCCCCTCTTACCTGCCTTGTCATGACCCCCGCCCACAAAACGAGTCAGTTCCTTCCTGCTCGAACACGCTCACGGAATGCATTCCCCACCCGGTTGGCGGCACTCATGTCCATTCATCAACGTTCGGAGTGGGTGCGCCCGAGCGCGACGGGGAAGTGAAGCGGTGGACCGTTTCCGCATGATCCCGACCGGACCCGACCGCGCCGCACCGGGCCCGCCCGAGCTTTCCGAGGAGCCGCCGTGCACGACGACCGACTGCTGGTGGAGGGACGCCTGGAGCGCGCCCTGCGGCAGTTCATCCGCCCCGCCCAGTACGCGGACCGTGTGCCGCTCTCCCTCTCCGTCTGGCACGCGCCGGGCGAACCCGTCCCCGTCGCCGAGGCCATCGACGCCTCGTACGAACCCTTCGAGACGGGCACCGAGTGGGGAAAACCCTGGTCAACCAGTTGGTTCCGGCTGCGCGGTCAGGTGCCCGATTCCTGGCGCGGGCGCCATGTCGAGGTGGTCGTCGACCCCGGCTTCACCGGTGACGGTCCCGGCTTCCAGGCGGAGGGGCTCGTGTACGACGCCGCGGGCGTGCCCATCAAGGGCATTCACCCCCGCAACCGGCACATCCCCGTGGCGTCCTCCGCACAGGGCGGCGAGCCGGTGCACCTCCTCCTGGAGGCGGCCGCCAACCCGGCCGTTCTGCACGATTTCGAACCCACGCCCCTGGGCGACGTACTGACCGCGGGCGATCGCCCCATCTACCGATTCGCGTCTGCCGATCTCGCCGTACTGGACGAGGACGTATGGCAGTTGACACTGGACATCGAGGTCCTTTCGGAGCTGATGTACGAACTGGACGCCGCCCGTCCGCGGCGCCACGAGATCCTGCGCGCCCTGGAGAGGGCGCTCGACGCGCTCGATCTGCACGACGTCTCGGGCACCGCGGCGGCGGCCCGCGCCGAGCTGACGGAGGTCCTCGCGAGCCCCGCCCACGCCAGCGCGCACCGCGTCTCGGCCACCGGGCACGCCCATATCGACTCGGCCTGGCTGTGGCCCCTGCGCGAGACGGTGCGCAAGGCTTCCCGCACCTTTGCCAATGTGACGGCCCTCGCCCAGGACTATCCCGAGCTGGTCTTCGCCTGCTCACAGGCCCAGCAGTACGCCTGGGTCAAGGAGCACCAGCCGCACATCTGGGAGCGCATCAAGAAGGCCGTCGCGGACGGGAACTGGTCGCCGGTGGGCTCCATGTGGGTCGAGTCGGACGCCAACATGCCGGGCGGCGAGGCCCTGGCCCGGCAGATCACGCACGGGATGCGCTTCTTCCGCGAGGAGCTCGGGGTCGAGACGGAGGAGATCTGGCTGCCGGACTCCTTCGGCTACACGGCGGCGTTCCCGCAGCTGGCGAAGCTCGCGGGCGTCCGCTGGTTCCTCACCCAGAAGCTGAGCTGGAACCAGTCCAACAAGATGCCGCACCACACCTTCTGGTGGGAGGGCATCGACGGCACGCGCGTCTTCACGCACTTCCCTCCGGTGGACACCTACAACTCCCAGATCCATGGCGCCGAACTCGCGCACGCGGAGAAGAACTTCACCGAGAAGGGCCGCGCGTCCCGCTCCCTCGTGCCGTTCGGCTGGGGCGACGGAGGCGGCGGCCCGACCCGCGAAATGCTGGAGAAGGCACGGCGGTTGCGCTCCCTGGAGGGTTCGCCGCGCGTCGAGATCGAGCGTCCTTCGGCGTTCTTCGCCGCCGCCGAGGAGGAGTACGGGGCGCAGGCGCCTGTCTGGTCCGGCGAGCTCTACCTGGAGCTGCACCGCGCGACGTACACGACGCAGGCGGCCACCAAGCGCGGCAACCGCCGCACCGAACACGCCCTGCGCGAAGCCGAGTTGTGGTGCGCCGCCGCCGCGGTGCGCGACCCCGCTTACGTCTACCCGTACTCGACCCTCGACCGGCTCTGGAAGACCGTTCTCCTGCACCAGTTCCACGACATCCTGCCGGGGTCGTCGATCGCCTGGGTGCACCGCGAGGCCCGCGACACGTACGAGCGCGTGCTCGCCGAGCTCGATGAGATCACTGCAGCGGCGGTCCGTTCCCTCGGCCCGGGTGGACCCGCCGCGCTCAACGCGTCGCCGTACGCGCGCAGTGAGGTCGTCACGGCCGACGACGGCACCCTGGTGCACGTCGATGTCCCGGCCCTGGGGAGCAAGAGTCTCGAAGAGGCAGCCTCGTACACACGGGACACCGGGGCGACCGCCCTGCTCGCCGACGGCGAGATCCAGCTCCTGAACGAGCACCTGCGCGTCGCCATCGACGCGGACGGTCTGCTGACCTCCGTGCACGACGTCGACGCACAGCGGGAGGTCCTGTCCCCCGGCGCGCGCGGCAACCTCCTCCAGCTGCACCCCGACCACCCCACGCACTACGACGCGTGGGACCTCGACAAGCACTACCGCAACACGCACACCGACCTCACGGACGCCGAGTCCGTGGAGCTGGTCGAGGACGGGCCGCTGCGGGTCGCCGTCCGCGTGGTGCGGGTCTTCGGGAATTCCCGGATCACCCAGGAGATCCGCCTCGCGGCGGGCAGCCGTCGCATCGACGTCGTCACGGAGGTGGACTGGCAGGAGTCGGAGAAGGTGCTCAAGGCCGCCTTCCCCCTGGACGTGCACGCCGAACGGTCCGCCGCCGAGATCCAGTTCGGGCATGTGCACCGCTCCACGCACGCCAACACCGGCTGGGACGCGGCCCGTTTCGAGATCTGCGCGCACCGGTGGCTGCGGGTCGCCGAGGAGGCGTACGGCGTGGCGGTGCTCAACGACTCGACGTACGGCCATGACGTGACGCGCGCGCCGCACGGCGACGGTCTCGGCACCACCGTGCGGCTCACGCTGCTTCGCGCCCCGCACAGCCCGGACCCGGAGACGGACCTGGGCGTGCACCGGTTCACGTACGCGCTGCTGCCCGGCGCCACGACGGGCGACGCCGTCGCGGAGGGGCTCGCGCTGAACCTGCCGCTGCGGGTCGCCGCCGCGCCCGTCCTGCCCTCCCTGGTGAGCGTCGACAACCCGGCGGTGACCGTGGAGTCGGTGAAGCTCGCGGACGACGGGAGCGGCGATGTCGTGGTGCGTCTCTACGAGTCCCGGGGCGGGCGCGCGGCGGCCGCGCTCACCACGTCGTTCGCGGTGAGCGCGGCCGAGGTGACCGATCTCCTGGAGCGTCCGCTCGAACCGGCCCACACCGACGACGCGGGGCTCGTGCTCGCGCTGCGTCCGTTCCAGATCCTGACGCTGCGTCTGCGGCCTGCCTGACCTGGCGTCAGGGGCGGGGCACGTTCCGCAGGTTGGAGCGTGCCATCTGGACCATCCGGCCGACTCCGCCGTCCAGGACGATCTTGCTGGCGGAGAGCGCGAAGCCGGTCACCATGTCGGAGCTGATCTTGGGCGGGATGGAGAGGGCGTTGGGGTCCGTCACGATGTCGACGAGGGCGGGCCCCTTGTGCGCGAAGGCGTCCTTCAGGGCGCCCACGAGCTGCTTGGGCTTCTCGACCCGCACGCCGTAGGCACCGGCGGCGCGGGCCACGGCGGCGAAGTCGGGGTTGTGGTTGGCCGTGCCGAACGAAGGGAGCCCGGCGACCAGCATCTCCAACTCGACCATGCCCAGGGAGGAGTTGTTGAAGAGGACGACCTTCACCGGCAGGTCGTACTGGACGAGGGTGAGGAAGTCACCCATCAGCATGGAGAACCCGCCGTCGCCCGACATGGAGACGACCTGGCGCCCCCGGTCGGTGAACTGGGCGCCGATCGCCTGCGGCAGGGCGTTGGCCATCGAGCCGTGGCTGAAGGAGCCGATGATGCGGCGCTTGCCGTTCGGGGAGAGATAGCGGGCCGCCCAGACGTTGCACATGCCCGTGTCGACGGTGAACACGGCGTCGTCGGCGGCGAGTTCGTCGACCACGGACGCCACGTACTCGGGGTGGATCGGGATGTGCTTCTCGACCTTGCGCGTATAGGCCTTGATGACGCCTTCGAGCGCGTCCGCGTGCTTCTTGAGCATCTTGTCGAGGAACTTGCGGTTGGTCTTGGGCGTGACGCGCGGGGTGAGACAGCGCAGGGTCTCGCGTACGTCGCCCCAGACGGCGAGGTCCAGCTTGGAGCGGCGGCCGAGGCGCTCGGGCCGCACGTCGACCTGGGCGATCTTGACGTCGTCGGGCAGGAAGGCGTTGTACGGGAAGTCGGTGCCCAGGAGGATGAGGAGGTCGCACTCGTGCGTGGCCTCGTACGCGGCGCCGTAGCCGAGGAGCCCGCTCATGCCGACGTCGTACGGGTTGTCGTACTGAATCCATTCCTTGCCGCGCAGGGCGTGGCCCACCGGGGACTTGATCTTCTCGGCGAACTCCATGACCTCGGCGTGCGCGCCGGCCGTGCCGCTGCCGCAGAAGAGGGTGACCTTGTCGGCCTCGTCGATCATCGCGGCGAGCTTGTCGATCTCCGTGTCGCCGGGGCGCACGGTGGGCCGCGAGGTGACGAGGGCACTCTCGGGGGACTTGTCCGGGGCGGGCTGGTCGGCGATGTCTCCGGGCAGGGTGACGACGCTGACGCCGGACTGCCCGATCGCGTGCTGGATGGCGGTCTGGAGCAGCCTCGGCATCTGCTTCGGGTTGGAGATCATCTCGCTGTAGTGACTGCAGTCCTGGAAGAGCCGGTCGGGGTGGGTCTCCTGGAAGAACCCGAGGCCGATCTCGCTCGACGGGATGTGCGAGGCCAGGGCGAGGACGGGCGCCATGGAGCGGTGGGCGTCGTAGAGGCCGTTGATCAGGTGGAGGTTGCCGGGGCCGCAGGAACCGGCGCAGACGGCGAGGCTGCCGGTGATCTGGGCCTCGGCGCCCGCCGCGAAGGCGGCCGTCTCCTCGTGCCTGACCTGCACCCAGTCCATGCCCTTGGTGCGCCTGATCGCGTCCACGACCGGGTTCAGGCTGTCGCCCACGACCCCGTACATGCGGCGCACACCGGCGCGGTGAAGGATGTCGACGAACTGTTCGGCGACGTTCTGCTTGGCCATGGCTTCACGAACCCTTCAGTCCCCTTGATTCTCTTGGGGTCCATGAATTCACAGTGAGGGCGCTCACGCCTCCCAAACGGCGGCCGCCGTTCGGTCGTCCGCGTACCCCTTCACCCTGACCTGGACGTCCGCGAGGAAGGTCGCGAGACCCGGCGGACCGCTCTTGGCCCACCGCTGCGTGAGGTGCGCGGCGAACTCGGGCTCGCCGCGCAGGGGCTCGGCGAGGCCGCCGCTGCAGAGCATCAGGGCATCACCCGGGCGGGCTACGGAGGCCCGGAAGCGGAAGGGTTCGCGGGCCGGGGGCTCGGGGGCGGGCTCGTACGGACTCGGGGGCGTGATGATCCCCATGTCCATGGTGAGCCGATCGCCGTCCGGGGTTTCCGTGGGCACGGAACCGAAGCCGACGACAGGAAGCCCCGCCTCACCCGCGGAGTCGCTGACCTGGGGCTCGATGTCCTGCCATGCGCCGTCCCTGAGCCGGAAGAGTCCGCCGCCGCCGACGCCGAAGAAGACGCGGGTGCGGCACTCGGGGTCGGCGGGCAGGAGGAGGCAGCGCAGGGACGCCGCGTACTCCTCGGGCTCGATGCCGAGGTCGACGGCGTGCGCGCGGAGCTTGCCGAGGCTGCGGTCCGTGAGGCGGTGCAGACCGCTCTTGAGGTCCCCGCGCCGGGCGGCCCTGATGTCCTCGGACAGCCGCTGATGACTGCGCCCCACGGCACGGCCGATCCACGCGCAGGCCTCGGCGGCGGCGCGATGGGCGCCGGGCGTGGCCCGCGCGCCGGTGGCCATGGCCACCAGGACGAGGGCGCCCTCCCCGGTCCCGAACCGCGCGGTGAGCAGCGAGTCGCGCCGCGGCTCGCCCCGATAGCGCGCGGAGTCCCCGCGCACGGAGACGGCGCGCAGGGTGGATGTGCCGTAGCGGGCGCCGTCCAGGACGGTGTCGGCGACCAGATCGCCGAGGTCGTCGGGGTCGGCGGCGGGCAGGACGGTGGGCTCGGCGTCGTACGTGGGCGGTCCGTCGCCGACGTACGAGACGGCGTCCGCCGCCGTTGCTGCCGCCGGGGCGGGCTCCGGTTCCACCGGGGCGGGTTCCCGCTGATCCGCAACCGCGGACTCCTCGGGCGCGCGGGGCGCCGGGACGGCGGTGGTGCGGCTCGGGTCGCCGGGAGGCTTCGGCGGCCCCGCCGGGAAGGTCACAGGACCCGTGGGTGCGGCGGGGGGCTCCCAGGGGGCGGCGCCCGGGCGGGTGCGGGCGGCGGGCGGGGGTTCGGGCGGCGCCACCGGCGCGCGTGGAGCCAGTGGCTCGCGTGGAGCGAACGGTTCAGCTGGCGGAGGACCCGCGCCGCGGACGGACAGTTCCTCCGGAGGCACGGGATCCGGCGCCCGAGGCTCCGGGTCGGGGAAGCCGCCGTCGCCCGCCGCGGAGACCGCCGAGGCGAACCTGTCGTCGAGGGTGTCGGCCGCCTCGGCCGGACCCGTGTCATGAGCGGAGTCGTCGTACAGCTGACCCCACCAGTCGTCCTCCTGGCCGGAGGCCCCGTCGTGCCTCTCCCCCTGCTGGCTCATGCCCCTTATTGTCCACCGCAGAGGCCGTACGAAAACGGTTCATCCGGAAATTCCGGCCACCGGAAGAGTGATGATGGCCGCCGGGCGGGCCCACCCCCCACGGGAGGACCGCCCGGCGGTGTCTGTGTGTTTAGCGCACGTCGTAGGCGCGAGCCACCGTCTGAGTGACGGAACTTCCGTTCGCATCCGTCAGTTCGGTCCTGAGCCAGACCTGCTTTCCTGAGGCGCCCGCGTGGTTGACGGTGGCGGTCCACTTCCCCTGCGAGCCGGACGTCTTGGCCTCGGTCCAGGTCTTGCCCTCGTCGTACGAGTAGGACAGGGCCGCCGACTTGAGCGCGCCGGGCTTGTAGCCGGCGTGGCCCGTCGCCGTGAGCCCGATCCGCTGGCCGTCCTTCGCCGCCAGCGTCTTCATGCCGTCCTCCGGCAGCTCATAGCGCGGGAAGAGCATCGGGATCCCCTGCGAGTAGACCTCCTCGTCGAGGTGCGAGCGGAACGCCCAGGTGGTCTGCGTGCTCAGGGACCGCTGCCAGACCTTCGAACCGATCTTGTTGGTGTGGAGGGTGAGTTCGTACGCCGCGTCGTCGGCCGGGACCGAGAACGCCCCGAACGGCCAGCCCGAATCGCCCACGACCTCGCCGTCCCGCTTCAGCTCCAGGCCGCCGATGTCGCCGAAACTGCCCTGGACTCCGGCGTGTTGGCCGTCGTCCCAGAATCCGGGGGCGACACCGATCAGGTTGCCCTGCCGTTCGGCCGCGAGCGCCTGCTTGCCCTGGGCGTCACGCGGTGCCGCGGGCGTCAGGACACCCTCGTACCACTTCTCGCTGCGCCGCTCCCCCTTCTCGTACGTCCGCACCGGGTCGATCATGAATTCCCCGAACGGGAAGCTGCTGGACACCTGGTGGCCCCAGCCGGTCGTGCCCGCCGAGTAGTACTCGGTGCGCTTGCCGGGGGCCGGGACGGACTCGATGTCGGCGAAGTACACCTCCAGGCCCGAGGGGCGGACGGCGGACGGCAGGTCCACGTAGTCCGTGGCCGTGCCCATCGCGCGGTACGTCGCCTCGTTCGCGGCGAGGTCCTTGTCCCGCACCCGGTAGGTGCGGTCGTCGCGGATCTGGCCGGTCTCGGGGAAGGCGAGGTTGTAGACGTAGGGGCTCTTCGCCGTTCCCTTCCACTTCAATTCGACTGCTCCGTTGGCCAGTTGGGCCAGAAGAGAAGCCGCCTCGGCCGTCTGGACGCCGAGGACCGGGAGCGGGGATCCGGTGAAGCCGGTCGAGGGGTACCAGCGGCCGGGGGCCGCGCGGTGGGCGATGACGGCGAGTGCGCCCGCCGCCTTCGCGTTCGCCGCGACGGCGTTCGCGCTGCCGCTGTCCGGGACCTTGACGAGGGCGATCTTGCCCTTGACCCCGGCGGCTTCGAGCTCCTCCTGCGTACCGGACTTGGCGTCCACGAGGGCCGCCCTGCCCGTGCCGTCGAGGTTGGCGGAGCCGGTGGACGCGGTCACGGGATGGAGCGACTTGCCGCCCACGACGGCGAGTTCGGAGAGCAGGGGAGCCGCCGCACGCCAGTAGCTGCCGGACTCGAAGGTGCCGTCGGTCGCCTTGCCCTCGACGGACTGGTAGAAGCCGCGGATGGAGCGCGGCCCCGCCGCGGTGCCCGCGTGGAGCCAGTTGTCGGTGCCCCAGGTGCGGGCGAACCCGAGGGTGGCGCCGCGTACTTCGGACTCCTTGTCCGTCTTGACGGTCAGGCGGTGCGCCTTGCGGGCGTCGAGCGTGACGGTCATGTCCTTCTTGACCTCGACCTGGGGCCGGGCCATGTGCGTGAGCGAGTCGGTCAGCGTGCCGCCGTCCGCGTCCGGGGTCGCGACGAAACCGGTCAGGAAGTAGGCACCGGGGCGGACTTGGTACGTCTGGTCGTTCGCGCCCTCGTTGAAGCGGCGCTCACCGCTGGCGTCGTCGGTGCCGATGAGGTCCACGGACGACGGGCCGTCGGCGGGCTTGCCTGCGCGGTCGACGAGCTTGACGCGGAGGCTGACGGTCTCCGGCTGGACGTAGAGGGAGAAGGGCGTGGAGACCGCGACGCCCCCGTCGGCCTTCGCCAGGACGCGGCCGGTCACGTCGCCGTACTGCGCCTTCTTGAGGTCCGCGGCGGGGTCCAGCTTCAGCGGGACCTTGACCGTGGCACCGGCGGCGACCTTGACGGAGCGTTCGCCGAGCTTGGCGACGCTTGAGCGCACGACCGAGCCGTCGTTGCCGGTGACGCCCTGCACGGACAGCTTCAACTCCACTGTCTTGTCCGTGGTGTTGGTGTACGGGACGTCGATCGTCGTGCGGTCCGAGTTGTCCTGGGGCCAGCCGAAGGTGCCGCCCTGCACGGCGGGCGAGCCGAGGACCTTCTGGTCGACGGCCGCCTTCACGTCGAGGCGCCCACCGCCCGTCTCGGTGACGTCGCCGGGGATGGCGCTGTCCGCCGACGAGACGAGCGCCGACTTGATCTGCTGGGCGCTCCAGTCCGGGTGGCGCTGCTTGACCAGGGCGGCGGCGCCCGCGACGTGCGGGGTCGCCATCGACGTACCGCTCATGGACTGGTAGGCGTAGACACCTCTGCCGCCCGCCGCCGCGGCGGAGATGTCGACGCCCGGCGCGGCGATCTCCGGCTTGAGGGTGTGCGAGCCGTACGCGGGACCCCTGCTGGAGAAGGAGGCCGTCGAGTCGTCGCGGTCGACGGCGCCGACGGTCAGGACGCTCGGGGCGCAGCCGGGCGAGGAGACGGAGTTGAGGCTCGGTCCCGTGTTGCCCGCGGCGAGGACGAAGAGGGTGTCCGTGCTCGACTGCGCGAGCTCCTCCGTGGCCGTGCTCATCGGGTCCGTGCAGTCCGTCCGCGCGGGGTTGCCGAGGCTCATGGAGACGACGTCGGCCTTCTCGTCGACGGCCCACTGCATGCCCGCGATGATCCACGAAGTGGCTCCGGAACCACTGTCGTTGAGGACCTTGCCGTGCAGCAGCTCGGTGCCGGGCGCGACGCCCTTCTTCTTGCCGTCGCTCGCCGCGCCGGTGCCGCCGACGGTGGAGGTGGTGTGGGTGCCGTGGCCCTGGCGGTCCTCGTTGTCCGGCGAGTCGGTGAAGTTCTTGGTCGCGCCGATCCGGCCCTTGAGGTCGGGGTGCTCGGCGTCGGCGCCGGTGTCGAGCACGGCGACCTTGGTGCCCTTGCCGTCGTAGCCCGCGGCCCAGGCCTCGGGGGCGTGCACCTGCTTGGTCGACTGGTCGAGAGTGGCCTTGACCTTGGCGTCCAGCCACAGCTTCTTCAGGTCGGACGCGGAGCGGGACTTGGGCGACGTGATGTCCGCCCAGAAGTCAGCGGCCTTCTTCTTGTCGGCCTTCAGCGCGACACCGTCGACGGGTTCGAGGACGAGACCGCGCTCGGCGCCGCGCGGCGTCGCGGGCACCGAGCGCGTGACGTCGACGGACGTGTCGTACACGGCGATCAGCGGCAGCTTCTTGGCGTGCGCGTCGTCGTAGCCCTGGCGGACGAGCCCGGTGACGTTGAAGAGTTCCTCGTCGACCTTGCCCTCGGCGATCGCGTGGACGGCGCCCTCGGGGTAGACGTACAGGTCCTTGCCGGACTGCCTGGTCTGGATGAGGGGCACCGTGCCGTCGGCGCCGGGCAGCGCGCTCGCGCCCGCGCGGTCCTTGCCGTCGGACGTCACCAGGATGCGGTCACCGGTGACGAGGGTGACGACGGAGCTTCCCTCACCCCGCGGGGCACCCCCCACCAGCGGACTCGTGTCCGCCGCGGCAGCGCGTGGCTCGGCCACGGACGGGACGGCCGCGGTGACGGCGAGGACGGCGGCGGACGCCGCCCCCAAGGCCGTACGCGATATCGGGCGCATCGCTCTCCCCAAGGTTGTCGGGCATGCGGAACCACAGCCGATATCGGACCAAAGGCCGTATTAGCGGCTGCCGTTGGTGCTGCGGTGGCGTCACCTTGGCAGAGAGGCGGGAGGTGCGGGGATGATGTCCCGGGGCGGGTTTACGCCGTGGCTTCTTTCCGCCAGGGCGCCGTCGGAACGGATCCTGGGGAGGGACGTCGCCGCATGCTGGCTTCGATAGGCCTGGACGAGACGCACGAATCGGCGTACCGCGCCCTGGTGGCGGTGGGCGCCGCCGACGTGCCCGATCTCGCGCGGCGGCTCTCGCTGGGCGAACCGGACACCGTGCGCGCGCTGCGCCATCTGGAGCTGCACGGCCTCGCGGCCCAGGCGTCGGGCAAGGCGGGGCGGTGGGTGGCGGCCCCGCCGGGTGTCGCGCTCGGTGCGCTCCTGACCCAGCAGCGGCACGAACTGGAGAAGGCGGAGCTGGCGGCGAAGCTGCTCGCCGAGGAGTACCGCGCGCAGGCCGCCGAGCCCGCGGTGCACGACCTGGTCGAGGTGGTCACCGGCGCGGGCGCGGTCTCACAGCGGTTCCTCCAGCTCCAGCTGGGGGCGAGCGACGAGGTGTGCGCCCTGGTGACCGGCAACCCCGTGGCGATCACCGGCATGGAGAACGACGCGGAGGCGCAGGCAGCGGGCCGCGGCGTCACCTACCGCGTGGTGGTGGAGCGCTCCGTGCTCGCGCTCCCCACCGGCCTCATCGAACTGTCGACGGCGATCGGCCGCGACGAACAGGTGCGGGTCGTGGACCGCGTCCCGACGAAGCTGGTGATCGCCGACGGCTCGCTCGCGATGGTGCCGCTCACCTCGCGCACGGCGGAGCCCGCCGCGCTCGTGGTGCACGCGAGCGGCCTGCTCGAATCCCTGACGGGGCTCTTCGAGGCGGTGTGGCGCGACGCGCTGCCGCTGCGGCTCGGCGAGGACGGCCGCTCGGTCACCGAGGACGCCCCCGACGGCCCTGACGGCGCGGACCTGGAGATCCTTTCGCTGCTGCTCGCGGGCCTGACGGACGCGAGCGTCGCCAAACAGCTCGACCTGGGGCTTCGGACGGTGCAGCGCCGGGTCAAACGCCTGATGGAGCTGACGGGCGTGACGACGCGCCTCCAGCTGGGCTGGCACGCGTACGAGCGGGGCTGGGTGGCGCGCTAGGTCCCGTCCCGAGGCCTGCGGGGACTTGCGCGACCTGCGGGTTTGCCGCGTTTCCTGCACGCTTGGCAGATGGGAGCGTGGGAACTCCTGCTGGTCGCGGTGGTGCTGCTGCTCGGGATCGGCGGGGTGCTTGTGCCCGGCGTGCCGGGGCCGTGGCTGGTGTGGGCCGCGGTTCTGTGGTGGGCGCTGCAGGATCCCGAGCCGGTCGCCTGGTGGGTCCTGGTGGGCGCGTCCGTCGTACTTCTCGTGGCGCAGGGCATCCGATGGCTGCTGCCGCCCCGGCGCTTCCGGGAGAGCGGTGCCACGCGCCGGACGGCCGTGTACGCGGGGGCCGGGGCGCTCGTCGGGTTCTGCGTGGTGCCGGTGATCGGGTCGATCCCGGGGTTCATCGGAGGGATCTACCTGGGCGAACGGCTGCGGCTCGGCAGGCACGGGGAGGCGGTGACGGCGACGCGGACGGCCATGCGGGCGGGCGGCTGGAGCGTGCTGACCGAGCTGTTCGCGTGCCTGCTGATCGCGGGGGCGTGGCTGGGGGCCGTGATCTGGGGCTGAGCGGGCCGAGCCGACCGAGCCCCCGGCTGGACCATCCGTGGCGCTACGCATACACAGCACGCGTTCACATACACATACTCCCATCGGATCTCTCCCGACTCATTGACTGGACGCCGCACCCTCTCTAGCTTTCAGGCGAGGTAAAGCTCCGATGACTCCGGGAGAAGCGATGCCAAGCCCGTCCAGACGAACCGTGCTCGCCACCACCGGAACCGCGGTCGGCGGCGCACTCCTGTCCGGCGGCCTGCCCGCCCAGGCCACCGCCGCGACCCGGGAGGCGACGGAGGCGACGGAGGCGAGCGCGCCGGGCGACCCCTGGCGCACCGTCCTCGACGACGCCGATCTGGTCTGGCAGGAGCTGCCGAAGACCTGGTACGAGGGCCCTTACCTCGGCAACGGCTTCCTCGGCTCGGGGATCTACGCCGAGCCGAGCGCGCAGCCGGACGGCACGACCACGGCACTGCGCTTCAACGTCCAGCACTCCGAGGTGCAGGACCACCGCCCCGAGTTCGGCTCCCTCTTCGGCCTCGCCCGCCTGCCGATCGGCCACTTCACCCTCGAGCCCGTCGGGAAGATCACCGGCATCGACTGGCGCCTGCGGCTGCGCGACGCCGAGCTGACCGGCACCCTCACCACGGACAAGGGCACCTTGAACCTCCGCGCGCAGGTGCACAACGCGCGCTCCGTCCTGGCCGTCGAGGTCACCCCGAGCGCGGGCGAGCGCGGCTTCCGCTGGGTGTTCCACCCGGCGGAGGCGATCAGCCCTCGCGCCGCTTTCAAGCCGCTGCCGGAGGGGTACGGGGGCAACCCGCCCGCCGAGGTGAAGGAGCACGACGGCGTCACGGCCGCCGTGCAGCCGCTGCTCGCGGGCGGGCAGCACGTCACCGCGTGGCGGGAGCGGACGCGGGGCGGGGCCAGGACGCTGTACGTGAACGTGGCGCACTCGCATCCGGGCACCACGGCCCGCGACCGTGCGATGCGCGCGGTGCGGGGCGCGGCGGGACTCTCGTACGACGGGCTCGCGGCGTCGCACCGGGCCTGGTGGCACGCGTACTACCGCAAGAGCTTCCTGTCGCTGCCCGACGCCCGGATGCAGCGCTTCTACTGGATCCAGCTCTACAAGACGGCGGCCGCCGCCCGCCGGGACGCCCCGGTGATGGCGACCTGCGGCCCGTGGCTGGAGCCGACGCCGTGGCCCAACACCTGGTGGAACCTGAACGTGCAGCTGGAGTACTGGCTGATCCACGGCTCCAACCACCTCGAACTGGACGCGGTCACCCGCGCGTTGAGCGAATTCCGGTCCAACCTCACCAAGGAGATGGCAGCCCCTTACCGCGCCGACTCGCTCGGCATCCCCCGCACCACGGACCCGTCGCTCGTCAACGGCGCATCGGTGACGGACGGCGGCTACGGGGTCGGCATCCCCGGCCAGGACCCGCCGACCCCCGAGGTCGGCAACCTCACCTGGGCGCTGCACAACGTCTGGCTGAGCTACCGGCACACGATGGACGAGTCGATCCTGCGCGACGTCCTCTTCCCGCTGCTGCGGAAGGCGATCAATTACTACCTGCACTTCCTGGAGCCGGGCACGGACGGCAAGTTGCACCTACCGGCGACCTACTCGCCCGAGTACGGCGGCAACTCACGGGACTGCAACTACGACTTGATGCTGGTGAAGTGGGGTTGCAGAACGCTGCTGGAGATTTCTGAACTCCTGGGTGTGGACGACACGTTGGCGCCGCGCTGGAGGGAGGTCGGCAGCAGACTGGCCGCGTACCCGACCGACCCGAACGGCTACATGATCGGTGCGGACATCCCCTTCGCGAAGTCGCACCGTCACTACTCCCACATGCTCGCGGTGTACCCGCTGTACGAGGTGACGGGCCGCACGGCGGACGAACGCGCCCTGATCGAGCGATCGTTGGCGCACTGGGTCGGCTTCGAGGGAGCCCTTCAGGGCTACACGTTCACGGGCGCCGCGTCGATGTCGGCGCTGCTCGGCAAGGGAGAGGACGCGCTGAAGTACCTGGGCGAGCTGATGACGCGGTTCATCCAGCCCAACACCATGTACAAGGAGTCGGGACCGGTCATCGAGACCCCGCTCTCCGCCGCGCAGTCCCTGCACGACATGGTCTGCCAGTCCTGGGGCGATGCCATCCGCGTCTTCCCCGCACTGCCGTCGGCGTGGGCGGACCTCACGGTGCACAACTTCCGTACGCAGGGGGCGTTTCTGCTCAGCGCGGTGCGGGAGGGCGGGACGACCCGGTGGGTGCGGCTCGTGAGCGAGGCGGGGGCGCCGTGCGTGGTGCGGCACGGGATCGCGGGGGCGATCGAGGTGCGGGACGAGCGGGGGCGCCAGTTGTCGTACGAGGATGTGGGCGGGGGCGCCGTCAAGATCCCCCTCAGGCGGGGCGGCTCGGCGCTGATCACCGCGAAGGGTGACCGCCCGGATCTGCGGATCGCGCCGGTCGAACCGAACGAGGCGGCGCCGCGATGGGGGCTGCCTGCGGCTTAGGCTCGCGTCATGACCGAATTCAGCGAGGCCGAGCGGGCGTACCTCAAGTCCCAGCGTCTGGGGCGGATGGCGAGCGTCGACGCGACGGGGCAGCCGCAGGCGAATCCTGTCGGGTTCTTCCCGCAGGACGACGGGACGATCCTGATCGGGGGGTACGCCTTGGGGACCACCAAGAAGTGGCGCAATCTTCAGGGGAATCCGAAGGTGTCGCTGGTCGTGGACGACATGGTGAGTGAGCGGCCGTGGAAGGTGCGGGGGGTCGACATCCGGGGCGATGCGGAACTCCTCACGGGACCGCATGACTTGGGGCCTCACTTCAGTGAGGAGCTGATCCGGATTCATCCTCGGCGGATCCATAGCTGGGGGCTGGAGCAGTAAGTAGTCCCCAACCCCGCCCCTTCCCGGCTGCATCAATTGGCGGCTCCGCCGCGGGCCGCTGGCGCGGGGGCCTTGGTCGCCGTCATCACCGGCTTCGCCGAGTTCGTCCTCAAACGCCGGACGGGCTAGATGTGTCAGCCTCTCCGGCGTTTGAGGAGCGGGGGTCTGGGGGCGGAGCCCCCTGCGCGGCGGAGCCGCCAATAGATGCAGCCGGGAAGGGGCGGGTTGGGGAAAAGAAAAGGCGGCTACCCCGCACCGCCCGCGGTCAGCAGATGCCTCACCCCGTACGACCGCCAAGGCCGCCACGCATCAGGCACCGCCTCACCCGGCAACCCGACATCAGGGTCCCCGAGAGCCCGCATCCGAATCGAAGCCACAGTCCCCGCACCCACCCCCTCCAAGGCCACGAGGCCCGCCTCCGCATCCTCCCGATCCGCCCCCGCATCAAGCCGCACCCGCCCATCGGCAAGCGCAGCAGCCAGTTCCCCCAAGGGGCCCGGCTCCCCGGCCAGCGCTCCCGGCTCGGGGAAGACGTGGGTGAGGGATCCGCACGGCGCGTCCAACGCCTTCCCGTACCGCTCCACGAGCCGCGCGGCCTCCTCGCGCCCCACGAGCGCCCGCACCGCGAACTCCTCGGGATCCGCCGCCCCCGGCGAGCGGAGGCCGGGCCGCGCCGCGACCAGCGGAGCGAGCCGCGCGTCGGCGCCAAGCCGCTCGTCCACGGCGTACGGATCCGCGTCCAGGTCGAACAGCCGCCGCAGGCGCTGCACGGCGGTCGTGAGGTCCCGCAGATCGGTCAGGTGGAGGCGGGCATCCAGCCACCCCCCGACCCCGTGATCGCTCTCCTCGACGGCCACGATCCCCGTGCCGTACGGCAGCCGCAACGTACGCCGGTAGGTGCGCCCGCCCCGCTCCCCGGAGACCTGCTCCACCCCGTCGACGGCCTCATCGGAGAGCAGGTCGAAGACGGCACCCGCCTCATAGGCCCCCCGGTAGGCGAGCCGCAGCGGAACCCCGGCGGACGGGGTGGCCCGCCCCGCGCCCCCGCCACGCGGCGCGGCGGCCCGCAGCGCGGTGGGCGTCAGGGCGTACACCGCCCGGATGGTGTCGTTGAACTGCCGCACGCTGGCGAACCCCGCAGCGAACGCGATCTCCGTGATCGGCAGTCCCGTGGTCTGGAGCAACACCCGCGCGGTGTGCGCCCGTTGGGCCCTTGCGAGGGCGACGGGCCCCGCCCCCAGCTCGGCGGTGAGCTGCCGCTGCACCTGCCGGGAGCTGTAGCCGAGCCGCACGGCGAGACCGGGGACGCCCTCACGGTCGACGACGCCGTCACCGATCATGCGCATGGCGCGGCCTACGACGTCCGCGCGTACGTTCCACTCCGCGGACCCCGGCACCGCGTCCGGGCGGCAGCGTCGGCAGGCCCGGAATCCGGAGCCCTGGGCGGCTGCCGCGGTGGTGTAGTAGCGGACGTTCTTGCGCTTGGGGGTGACGGCGGGGCAGCTTGGCCGGCAGTAGATCCCTGTGGTCTCGACGGCGAAGAAGAACTCCCCGTCGAAGCGCGCGTCGCGGCTGCGAACCGCCTCGTACCTGGTCTCTTCATCGATCACGTCTTCCAGTGTGCGGCTTCGCCGGCGCTTCGGCTGGCGGAAATCGGACACCACGTTGCGGGGGCGCCCGAGCACCCCCGCAACGCTGCCGCTCTCTAGCGGATCCGGCCCCGCTTGGCCTCCATGGCCGCCTTGCCCTCCGCGCCCCGCAGCTTCCACATGCGTCGCATGTCCGCCCGGAGCTTCGCGTCCGTCTTGGCGACGATGCGCTGGTTCTCGCGGATCAGCTTGCGGTAGCTGTCGAGGCGGCGGCCTTGGAGTGTGCCGTCCTCCACAGCCGCGAGTACCGCACAGCCAGGCTCGGCGGTGTGGGCGCAGTCGTGGAAGCGGCAGTCGGCCGCGAGCTCCTCGATCTCGGAGAAGACCTGGCCGACACCGTTCCCGGCGTCGAAGAGGCCGACGCCCCGCAGGCCCGGCGTGTCGATGAGGACGCCTCCCGCGGGGAGCACGAGGAGGTTGCGGGTCGTCGTGGTGTGGCGGCCCTTGCCGTCCACGTCACGGGCGGCGTTGACCTGCATGACGTCCTCGCCGACCAGCGCGTTGGCCAGGGTCGACTTGCCCGCTCCGGACTGGCCGAGCAGGACGGACGTACCGCCGGAGACGACGGCGCACAGGATGTCGACACCTTCCCCGGTGGTGGCGCTGACCGGGAGCACCTGGACACCGGGGGCCGACGTCTCCACGTCCTCGACGAGGTAGGACAGGCCGGTGGCGTCCGGGACCAGGTCGGCCTTGGTGAGGACGACAAGCGGCTGGGCCCCGGACTCCCAGGCCAGGGCGAGGAACCGTTCGATCCTGCCGAGGTCGAGCTCGACGGCGAGCGAGACCGCGATGATCGCGTGGTCGACGTTGGCCGCGAGGATCTGTCCCTCGGACCGCTTGGAGGAGGTGGAGCGCACGAAGGCGGTGCGGCGCGGCAGCAGTGTCCTGACGTACCGCGGGTCACCGCCCTCGGGGTCGACGGCGACCCAGTCCCCCGTGCACACGACCTTCATCGGGTCGCGGGGCACGACGAACTCGGTGTCGGCGCGCACCGTGCCGACCGGGGTGACGATGTCGCACTGGCCACGGTCGACGCGCAGGACGCGGCCGGGCAGCAGACCCTGTGCCGCGTACGGGGTGAAGTCGGCCTCCCAGTCCTCGTCCCAGCCGTAAGGCGCGAGAGCGTGCGACGAAGAGGAAGAGGAAGACGGAGAAGAAGGCTGCGGAGATGCAGAGGAAGACAAGGGGTGACCCTTCACAGGGGTGGCCCCGGCGCACGCGCACTGTGGCGCGTGGAAAAGAGGAAGGTCAGCCGGTGACCACGGAGGTGGAATGAACGGACTTCTCGATGCGGGCAGCGCCCATCTCAACGACAGCCATCGGTCACACCTCCTGGATCGCACTCAACCGGCACCGGCGGCCGAGCGGCCACCGGCGAACAGAAGGAACCCTAGCTTCGGGCTCAGGCGGAGCGCCACCTCTTTTCCGGCCCGGCGGCGACGGGCTGCCCGGACGCGGTGGGCTGCTCTGCCGCGGCCGACTTCTCGGACGCGGCGCGGGCCCCTCGCACGGCGGAGAGCGGTGTGGGCGCGAGCGTCTTGCGCAGGTTGGTGCGCATCGTCGACGCGGCATCGAGCACGTAGTTCTGCCGGACCTTCCAGGGGCCGCGGTCGCCCTGCCGGGGGAAGGCGTCGATGGAGCGCTGAACGTATCCGGAGGCCAGGTCGAGCAGCGGGCGTTCGTTGAGCGTGCTCGTCGGCCTCGGTTCCACGGCCGCGTAGTCGTGCTCGCGCATGTGGTTGAGCACCTTGCACACCAGACGGGACGTGAGGTCGGCGCGCAGCGTCCAGGACGCGTTGGTGTAGCCGATGCAGACCGCGAAGTTCGGTACGCCCGTCATCATCGCGCCGCGCCACACGAACTGCCGGTTCAGCTCGACGGGTTGACCGTCGACACGCGGCTCGATGCCTCCGAAGGCCAGGAGTTGGAGTCCGGTGGCGGTCACGACCACGTCGGCCTCCAGGACGCGGCCGGACTTCAGCCGGATGCCCTCGGGGACGAAGCGGTCGACGTGGTCGGTGACGATCTCGGCTTCGCCCGTCTTCAGGACCTCGAACAGGTCGGCGTCGGGCACCGCGCACAGCCGCTGGTCCCACGGGTCGTACGACGGCGTGAGGTGGTCGGCGACGAGCCGGTCGTCCTTGACGATGCGCTTGTTGAGCCCGGTGAGCAGCTTCCGCGCGGCCTTCGGGCTGCGCCGGCAGAACTGGTAGAGGCCGATGGCGAAGAGGATGTTCTTCGTCCGTACGACCCGGTGGGCCGCGTTCGCGGGCAGTACGGCGCGGATGCCGTCGGCCAGCCTGTCCCGCGAGGGCAGCGAGCCGATCCAGGTCGGGCTGCGCTGCAACATGGTGACGTGCGCGGCGCTCCGCGCCATCGCGGGCACCAGCGTGACGGCGGTGGCGCCGCTGCCGATGACGACCACGCGCTTGCCGGTGTGGTCCAGGTCCTCGGGCCAGAACTGCGGGTGCACGACCGTGCCGGTGAAGGAGTCGGCGCCGGCGAACTCGGGGGCGTGTCCCTGGTCGTAGTCGTAGTAGCCCGCGCAGGAGTACAGGAAGTCGCAGGTGACGGTGGTCAGGGTGCGGCCGCCGTCCTCATCGGTGCGCTCCAGCGTCACCGTCCAACGGGCCGTCGCCGTGGACCAGTCGGCTCCGACGACCTTGGTCCCGTAGCGGATCCGGCGGTCGATGCCGAACTGGGCGGCGGTCTCCTTGATGTAGTCGAGGATGGACCGGCCGTCGGCGAGCACCTTCGACTCGCGCCAGGGCTTGAAGGCATAGCCGAGCGTGAACATGTCGGAGTCCGAGCGCACACCCGGGTAGCGGAACAGGTCCCACGTCCCGCCCATGGACTGCCGCGCCTCGATGATCGCGTACGAACGCTCGGGGCACTCGGTCTGCAGCCGGTAGGCGGCGCCGACGCCGGACAGACCGGCGCCCACGATCACGACGTCGATGTGCTCGGCCGGGGTGCCGGTACCTGCGGTGCCGTCGGTGCCGTCGGTGTCTGCAGTGCCGTCGGTGCTGGAGTCTGCGGTGTGCGTCATGCTTCTCAGTGTCCGGAAGCACACCCCGCAGGAATTGACCCGGGACGACAGATCTTTGACCCTGGACGACATGTCCGTGATCAGATCGGCGGGTCTTCGCGGGTTCCGCGCCACGGTGGCGGAGCTCGGCGGTGACGCCGAGGCCTATGCCCGGCAGGCGGGCTGCCCCGCGGCCGCACTCGACGGGGACGACCTCCTGGTGCCCGAGGAGGCGATGGCCACGGTACTCGAGCTGGCCGCCGATGATCTCGGCTGCCCGGATCTCGGTCTTCGTATCGCGGCCCGGCAGGACCTGGGCATGCTCGGCGCCCTGGCGCTCGCCATCCAGAACTCCGCCACGCTCGGGGACGCCCTGGAGTGCACCACCCGCTACCTCTTCGTCCACGCGCGCTCGCTGAGCCTCAGCCTGGAGCCCGACCCCTACGGCACGCCGGGGGTCGCCGCCCTGCGCTACGGCGTGCGCGAAGGGGTCGAGGCACCGCCCCAGGGCATCGACCTCTCCCTGGGGTTCATGCACCGGGCCATCGTCTATCTGGTCGGCCCCTACGGCCTGGGCTCGGTCGAGCTCCCGCATCCGCTGCTCGCCCCGCTGTCGGTGTACGAGGACTTCTTCGGCGTACCCGTGAAGGCGGACCGCCCCGCGGCCCTGCTGCGTGTCCCGCTCAGCCTGGCCGACCGGCCGCTCGGCGGCGGCAACGCGCATCTGCGCCGCCTCGCGCTCGCCTACCTCGACGAGCAACTGCCCAGTGAGCGCACGGACATCGTCAGCGGTGTCCGCGCCGTCGTGGGGCGGTCGCTCGGCACGTCGCCGCCCGAGATCGGGACCGTCGCCCGGCTCCTGAACGTCCACGCGCGGACGCTCCAGCGCCGCCTGCGCGCAGCCGGGACGACCTTCGCCGAGATCATCGACGAGGAGCGGCGCAGCGCGGCCCGCCGCTATCTCACCGGGACCGACCTGCCCCTGGGCCAGGTCGCCCTGCTGCTCGGCCTCTCCGAGCAGTCGGCCCTGAACCGCTGCTGCCGACGCTGGTGGGGCACGACACCGCGGGCGGTGCGGGCGGGCGGCTACGGGGCGGCCGGGCCGCCGGTCTCCTGAAGCAGTCGCGTACGGAAGAGGTCGAGCACCTCGTCAAGGGCGGCCCGCGTCGGCTGTCCGGGTTCGTCGATGAGGTGCTCGGTCAGGACGGAGTGGGGCGCCAGGACGCCCTCGGGGTTCGCGTCGCTGTCGTCCAGTTCGACGGCGGTGAACGCATCGCCGAGTTCGCGGCGCAGGAAGGCGAACCGGTCGTCGGGAACGAGCCGGTCACTCTTGAAGCGCGTCCCCAGGACCCGCAGTCCGTCCCGCTCGCAACGGCCCTTCACCACGGCGAGTTCGTCGTCCGAGATGTCGATGGTGCACGCGCGGCGGCCGTTGACGGGCAGCGGGAGCGAGGGCTGGGAGAGCACGGGGGCGAGCAGCCGGTCGTCGGTGGCCATCGCCAGGGCGAAGCCACCGGTGAAGCACATGCCGACGGCGCCGACCCCGGGGCCGCCGCACCGCTTGTGCTCGTGCGCGGCCAGGGCCCGCAGCCAGGTCACCACGCGCGAGCTGCGACCGGTGGCGAATGCGGTGAACTCCCGGCTCACACACACCTTCAGCATGGTCGACGCGATGTAGAGATTCGACTTCAGCACCCCGTGGGCCTTGGGGTTGGCGTCGCGCCCCGGCGTGCCGAAGAGGACGGGGAGCACGGCCGTGCATCCGATGGCGGCCACCTTCTCGGCGAAGGCAAGGACCTTGGGCGTGATCCCGGGGACCTCCGCCATCACGATGACGGCAGGCCCTTCCCCGCGCCGCAGGACCTTGCGAGTGGTGCCCTCGTGCGTGAACAGGCTCCGCGTGAATCCCGTCAGGTCGTGGTCAGCCACGGATCAACGTCCTCCAACTCGACTTCTGCCTCCCGGAGTTGCCGCGTACGACCCTCGCGGCCGAGGCTTGCTGGACGGAACGTACAACAAGGGCGCCATGCGGGCCCACCCCGCAGCAGGAAATCCAGCCGCAACCGTGCGGCGCCGTCACGGCCGACCCCTCATGCTTGCGGGGTGGGACTCAATCCGGCCGAAGCGGCGATCACCGGCATGACCCTGGGCGCCATCGCCTCCTTCTCCGGGGCCTGGCTCACCCAGCACGCGACGGACAGGCGCGAGCGCGAGAACCGCGTGTGGTCGCGGTGCATGGACGTCTATGAAGAAGCCATGGTCGCCGTCCACCGCGTCGGCGACCTGCGCGCGCAGTTGTCGAGCACGGGAGAGTGGCCGGACGACACCGGCGCCGCGGTGAGCGACGTGCATGTGCTCGCCGCCCGGCTGGAGATCTACGCCACGGATCGGGTGCGCGAAGCGCACTGGACGGCGTTCCAGGCGATGCGTGCCTGGATCAACGCGTGGCACGACTGGGACAACCAGGAGGGGACCAATCCCCGGGTGAGCCAGACGGACCCGCTGTGGGCGGAGTTCACCAAGCTCGTCGAGGAATCGGAGGATTCCGACCACCAGCTCCTGGGCATCCTGCGCGATGAGGTGCACGGAAAGAGGAAACCAAGAAGATCGTGGTGGAAGTGGCGCCCTTTCCGGCGTGCGGATCCGGATGGATCTCCTCAACTCGGGGCCTGAGAACGTTTCTTGTGCGGTTGCTCCCGCCCTGGAACCGTTCGTGGCTACCATTGCATATTCACAGCGCAAGAGCAGCAGCCGACTGCACGGGGCAGTTGCTCGCTCCTGGGATCGGACGGGGGGACGAACCCATGTCGCATCACGAGCCGCACCAGAAGCACTTGATCCAGGTATTCCGGAACAACGATCACATCGGTTCCGGCGTGCGCCTCACCAGGTATTTCGCCCTGACTGCCGCACACTGCCTGGGAGATGACAGAGAGAATCGCATGCGCCCGGTCCTCCTCCGCCTTCCGGACGGCAGGCACCTGGACGGCGAGGTGCAGCAATTCGATCTCCTCGCCGACATGGCCCTCTTGAAGATCGTGTTCCAGAAAGGCGAAAGGGTGCCCCTTCCCGGCATCCACTTCGATGTCGCGCGCGAAGGCGAATCGTGGACGGCGGTCCACCCCCGGCCGGACGACGGCATGCTGCGCGGAACCGTGAGCGACGTATCGGTCATCTATCAGAGCACGGGCGAGCAGGCCGTCAACTGCCACCGGCTGCGGCACGACGGTGCGCACGACGACGTACGGAAGTTCGCCGGCAGCCCCGTCGGCCGGGGTGAGCCCGACCCCGACCGGCCTTCGGTCGTGCTCGGGCTCCTCGTCGCACGGCCTGCCACCACGGACGCGCCTCAGGACACGCTGTTCGCCGGCACGATCGACGAGGCGGTGCGGCGATTCGACACCTTCAAGTTCCGCCCCGCACCACAACAGGCACTGTCCGGCTCCGAACGCATCTACGAGGTGCGCCAGGACCACGAGGCGGAAGCACTGGCCCGCAAGGACCGCACGGTGCCCGCCGGCCTGGCCGCCGTGACCAGCTATGTGAACCTGCGCTGGCACCGGCCCCGGCCGTGAAGAGCATGCCGCCCACCACGGCGGCCCGTCTCCCGGAGGGGACATGACCAAGATCGCGAACGTCAGCGAGGGGCTGGCGGCAGCGGAGGACGCCCTGGATGCGGACGGTACGGCCCGGTCCGACCTCAAGGAATCACTCGCGGGCTATGTGGAGCGCCTCACCAGCCCCGAAGCGCCCTACGCGCTCCTTCGGCCCCACGCCCGCCAGCACATCAATCTCGCGCAGCTCCTCCTAGCGCTCGACATGAGGGAACGCTCGCACGCCCTGGCCGCCGTGACCCTGCGCCACATGGAGCTTGCCGAGGCGGACCAGGAGCTGTTCGCGGCCGACACCTGGAACGAACTCGGTTCGCTGCTCGCGGAGCACGACGATCTCGACCGGGCCCGCATGGTCCTGAACTACGCCCTCAACCGCGCACAGCGCGCGGCGGCCCCCGAACTCGCCAGGATCCTCGCCAACTTGAGCGCCGTGAGCCTGCGGGCCGGGCATCTGGAGGACGCCAGGGTCTGGGCGCAGAAGGCGGTCACCGTACTGGGCAAGTACTACGGCGGCGACCCGGAGGCGCGGCTGACCGCCGACTGGGTGCGGGTCGAAGTGGCCTCGATCCGCCGGGACACCGCCGAACTCACCCGCACCCTCGGCGACTTCGCCTCCTCGGTCGACTGGTACACGAGCTTCACGGACGACGACGACCCGAAGGCCGTCGCGGCCCGTTCGGCGCTGGCCCAGGCGAGGTTCCAGGCGGCCAAGGCGGTGCAGGACGAGGAGCGGATCGAGGCGGAACTCGCCGAGCTCGAGATCTCTCATCTCCGCGCCGCCGCGCTCCTCGGGGCCGATCACCAGGAGACGCTGGTCGCCCAGGCGGCGCTCGCCACGGCCGAGTTCGACGCGGCCGACGGCACCGCGTTCTGTGCGTCACGCAGGCAGCAGGCCGTGTCCCTGCTCGACTCGGCGGCCGTCACGGCCGCCAGGACCCTGGGCCGTGACCACTCCCAGACGCTCGCGCTGCGCGCGGCGCTCGCGGACATGCGCGATGCCACCACGCCGTCGGACGAACTCCCCTATCTCATCGAGCATGTCTACACACCCCAGGAGAACAGCGCCCGCAACAAGGCCAAGGGCCAGGCCCTTCGGCAGGAGCGCAATGTGATCAGGCTGGTCGCGCACGCGGGTGCGTCCTTCTTCCTGAAGGACCTGAAACTCTTCCATCCGCAGGTCATCCACGCCCTGAATCAGGGCAGTTACTTCTACGTCATCATCAGCAGCCCTTGGAACAACCTCGCCATTTTCACCAAACACGACGCGACGGCGGAGCGCCCCAACTCCCACAACATCGTGGACATCATCGCGGCGAGCGACTACTACTCAAAGACTTTTCTCCATGTCATAGACGCCTACCGCACGCTCCGGGAGACGTATCACGACCGGATCGAGTTGCGCCTCACGCACATCGACATCCCCGGGTCGACCCTGCTCACCACGGACCGCGGATTCTTCGAGCCTTACATCACCTCCAATCCGGAGCGCAGGACCCGGCGCAAACTCAATGTGCTTGAGGTGGAGTTCCACAAGGACAGCAGGTATTACTCCGACAGCCGGGCCGAGTTCGACATCCAGTGGGAACTGGCCAGCACCCTGGACCAGTTCGAGGCGAGCGAGGAACAGCACAAGACCGCGTTGCGGGACGCCGTGCGCGCGCAGTCGGACGACCGGTTCAAGGCAGATGCAGAGCACCGTCCCTGATGCTGCGCAGCACCCCCGCCGAGCCTACGAACAGCGGGTCCGGCAACTCGTCCAGGTGCCAGAACTCCCAGCGCAGGCACCGCTCGGGCTCAAGGACCCGGGGTTCACCGGCGAAGTCCAGGATCTCCACGCCGACCTGCATGTGGTGATTGGCCGCCGGGTCGGGGTCGGTGACGCACACGACGCGCGTGCCGATCGCGCGCAGGCCCGTCTCCTCCTCCAGCTCGCGGCAGGCGGCGCCGGCGAGGGACTCCCCCACTTCGAGATGGCCGCCGGGCAGTCCCCAGGTGCCGTCGCCGAAGGTGTTGGCCCGCAGGCCGAGCAGGACGCGGCCGCCCGCTCGGACGATCGCCTGGACCCCTACGCGTACCTGTGTCGTCATCGCGGACTCCTCATGCATCCGGGTGCGTGTCCCGTGTCATCGGGTAAGTGCCGGTGAAATTCTCGACGTTCCTGTCCCCCGTGACCTGGTGCGACAGCGGTGAGTCGCCGTCCGCGAGCCGTGCGAAGAAGTTCCCGATCCTGCGCTCCCCGCCCTCGTCGATGACGACGACCTCGCAGTCCGGGTCGATGAAGAAGTAGCTGCCCGTGCGGGTCTTGTTGCGATAGACCCTCAGCTTCACTCCGCGCTCCCGCGCCGCCGCCTCGCAGCGGTGGACCACGTCCTCGAACTCCTCGTCGCCGAGGGCGAGCCAATCCCGGTTGTCCGAACCGTAGTTGGTCTCGGACATCTGGTAGACCTTCCATACGTCGGGCAGGCAGGCGTCGTCGATGAGGCTCAGTACGTCGGGCGCGCCCCCGACGTTCAGCCGGGTGACGACCGTGCCGAGCTTCACCTGGACGTGCGGGTGGTTCTTGCGGACCTCGCCGAGGAGGGTCAGCATCTTCTCCCGGTGCGGGGCGACTCCGGTGCGCAGGGCGCTGTGCTCCGCCGCGTCCGCGGACTCCAGGGGCAGCGCGATCCAGGAGAGGCTCGGCAGTACGCGCTCCATCGTGCGCAGCGGTGCGAGGCCGTTCGTGCTGAGGACGACCTGCGGCGACGGGTGGTCGCCCTGGGGCCGGCGCAGTGCCGCGGCGAGTTCCGCGAGATAGGAGAGCAAGGTCGGCTCACCCCCGGAGATGACGACGCCACGCACTCCCCCGGCCTTGAGCGCGGATGCGACCCGGAGTGCGGTCTCCCTGGGCATGGAGGGGACTTCATGCCTCGGGCCGAAGCAGAAGGGGCAGCTGAGATTGCACCTTCCGATGGGCCGCATATCGACGAAGGCGGGGATGAGCATGGGGGGACTTTAGCGACACCTGGGGCGCGGATCCCGCCGAATCCCCCAAGGGGTCGCACACCGAACACCTGCCCTCGGCACACGCCGGACAAGCCTACCCACGAACCGCACGCCCCCACGGCGCGACCGTACGCCCCGCGTGCTCCGGAGCCGACCGGAGCCGACCGGAGGCCCCCGACGCGGAGGGGTTGAGCGGAGGAGATGATTCCGGCCAGATTCGACCGCTGGACCGCCCGCTTTCTGGCTTGGTTTGCCGTGGACCAATTAGATGCCCCAGGCATCTACTGGAACAGGTAAAGGGAGCCCCTCCGCTTGTGAGGTACGTCCATGACGGAATCAGTCGTGCCCGAATCAGTCGTGTCCGCATCAGTCGCCTTCCCGCAGGACCGCACCTGCCCCTACCACCCGCCGGAGTCGTACGAACCGCTCCGCGAGGCCCGGCCGCTCTCCCGGGTCCGGCTCTTCGACGGACGTTCCGTCTGGGTGGTCACCGGGCAGGGGACGGCCCGTGACCTCCTCGTCGACCCGCGCCTGTCCACCGATCGCGAGAACGAGGCGTTCCCCGCGCCCACCGAGCGCTTCGCCAACGTACGCAACCGCCGTGTCGCCCTGCTCGGCGTCGACGACCCCGAGCACAACGCGCAGCGCCGCATGCTCATCCCCAGTTTCTCGGTCAAGCGGATCGCCGCGCTGCGGCCGCGCATCCAGGAGACGGTCGACCGGCTCATCAACACCATGATCACGAAGGGTGCTCCGGCCGAGCTGGTCGGCGCGTTCGCGCTGCCGGTTCCGTCCATGGTGATCTGCGCCCTGCTCGGCGTGCCCTACGCCGATCACGAGTTCTTCGAGGAGCAGTCGCGCCGGCTGCTGCGCGGCCCCCGGGCCGAGGACACCGAGCGGGCACGGGACGAACTGGACGCGTATTTCCACGCGTTGATCGAGAGCAAGCGCCGGGAGCCCGGGGACGGGCTCCTCGACGAGCTCATCCACCGGCAGCTCGCCGAGGGTGCGCTCGACCGCGAGGAGCTGGTCAGCCTGGCCACGATCCTGCTGGTCGCGGGGCACGAGACCACGGCGAACATGCTCTCCCTGGGTACGTTCACCCTCCTTCAGCACCCGGAGCAGCTCGCGGAACTGCGTACCGAACGGACGCTGATGCCCGCTGTGGTCGAGGAGCTGCTGCGCTTCCTGTCCATCGCGGACGGAATGCTGCGGGTGGCGAAGGAGGACATCGACGTCGCGGGCAGCACCATTCGCGCGGACGACGGCGTCATCTTCTCCACCTCCCTCATCAACCGCGACGGCTCGGCCTACGAGACCCCGGAGGAACTGGACTTCCACCGCGACAACCGCCACCACCTGGCCTTCGGGTTCGGCATTCACCAGTGCCTCGGCCAGAACCTCGCCCGCGCCGAGATCGAGATCGCCCTGCGGACGCTCTTCGACCGGCTGCCGGAGCTCCGCCTGGCCGTGCCCGCGCGGGAGATTCCGTTCAAGCCGGGCGACACGATCCAGGGGATGCTCGAACTCCCCGTCACCTGGTAAGAGTTGGAGGAGATGAGCGTGCGGGTCCATGTCGAATCCGAGCGGTGCGTGGGTGCGGGCATGTGCGCACTCACCGCACCGAGCGTCTTCACCCAGGACGACGACGGCTTCAGCGAGGTGCTCCCCGGCCGCGAGGACGGGGGCGGCGACCCCCTGGTGCGTGAGGCCGTGCGGGCCTGCCCGGTGCAGGCCGTGACCGTCACCGTCGACGACTCCTGAACGCTCCTCGCGGGCTCAGTGACCCCGCCGCCGCCAGGCGGCGAGGTCCACCCGGCACACGGAACGGAGCCCGGCGATGTCGGTGTCGTAGAGCTCGCCCGTCCAGCTCAGGGTCCACCACGGGCTGGTCTCCGGGGTCAGCCGGGCGATCCCCACCGCGCCGTACAGAGCGACGACCAGGTCGACGACCACCGCGAGAAAGCGGCGCGCGTCCCCGGCCAGGCGCGGCAGCCGGCCGGGATGCGGCGGCCCGCCGGGCGCCCTATCCGCGCAGCGTCACCGTGAAGCTCCGTCCGTAGGCGTGCCGCGTCTCGACATCGATCCGGGTCCCGCCCTGGACCCGGCTCACGCGCACCCCCTCGTCGGCCGTGACCTCCCGCAGCGCACGGCCGCGGAGCAGCACGCTCACCCTGTCGCGGTCCATCGTCGGGTCCGACACCGCCACGGTGGTCGGGCCGCGCCGCTCGCGCCGTACGAGGACCGAAGCGGGGCCCTCGATCCGCATCCCCATCCCCGCGGCCTCATGGCGGCCTGACGTGAAACTGTTCGCGGCGGTCAAGCCGAGGCCCGCGTGGCTGACCGCCTGCAACCGCACCGTGTTCGCGAGGACCTTCAGCGGCCGCCCGCCCCGGTACGACCTCAGCCCCGCTTCACCCGCGCTCGGCACCAGCGCGTAGGCGAGGGAGACAGGCTTCGCCCCGGCCGCCCGGTCCACCGTCACGCCAAGGACCCTGCGGGTCACCGGGGTGTCCGGGTTCGCGGTGCGCACGACCCGGCGGCTGCGGGTGACCTCGTCCAGGGTGACCCGCACCTTCGGGGTGTCCAGGAAGACATAGCCGACGGAGGTGCGCTGCGTGGCGTTGGCGTGGCGCAGCCACCGCAGGTCACCCGTGCCCGCGCCCTTCCACGGGGTGCCGTCACGCAGCTCCCCCGTCACGGAGACCTGGTCGCCCGGCGCCGCGGTCCGCGCGTCGACCGTCGTCGTCACGGCCCGCCCCGCGCCGTCGCCCACCCCCGCGGCGAGCACCACGATCTCTTCGTCGAGCAGGAACCACGACTTCGTCGCCGTCGCGCCCCGGTGGACCACGAAGTCGTCCGGCAGCAACTCCCGGTCCTGGAAGGCGACATCGCTGGACTGCACGGCCCCGGCCGCGCCGTACGCCCCGAGGACGGCACCACCGGAGTACTGGTTGGTGCCGCGCGGGAAGTAGACGTACTTGTTCTGCGACTCGGAGGAAGAGGTGAAGTTCAGCGGGTGGCCGGGGTTGTCGTAGTACGGCTTCCCGTACAGCTCGGGGACCGTCCTGCGCTGCTCGACCGGCGCCGTCACACCCGCGAGGCCGTACGGAGAGACCGTGGTGAAGTAGTCGACCCCGTACGCCTGCGTCTGGTCCTGGCCGGAGAGATAGAGGTAGTACGCGCCGTCTCCCTGGAACCACGGCATGAGGTTCTCGCCGCTCATGTACTCGTACTTGCTGATCCGGTCGGAGCTGCGCGCGAGGGCGAAGGCGTAGCCCGGTCTGCGGTGGACGGTCTTGTCCATGGCGTTGAAGGCGACGCTGCGCGAGGCCGGGTTCAGGTCCGCGGGCGGCACCGAGGCGTCGCCGATGATGTCGGTGTAGCGCACGATGCTGACCGGTGAGACGAAGCCGGTGGGGTTGAGCGTGGCGCGCGAGGTCGCGCGGATGTGCTTCACGTAGCTCTTGAGCGCGGTGGCGTCGGCGCCGCTCGCCAGCGAGGAGAGGTCGACGACGGCCTCGACGACGACCGCGACGTCGGTGTAACCGCCGTCCGGCCGCGACACCGCGCGCCCCTTGACGATCTCCATCATCCAGCCCTCGAAGATGACCGGCGCGAAGCCGTCGCGCACCCACCTCTGGACGGTCGGCACCAGCTCCTCGCCGTGCGCGAAGCCCGTGCCGTCGAGGATCTTGAGTGTCTGGATCACGCGGGTGAGCAGGCCCTTTCCGTACGAGCCCGTGTACGCGACGGAGGCGTGCTGAATGAAGGAGCCGTCCGCGTAATGGCCGTCCGTCACACCGTGGTTGAGGTGATAGGGGTCGATGGTGACGAAGACCGTCAGCTGATCGGTGAGCGCCTTGCGGATGCGGGCCTCGCCGCCCTCGCCGATGAGCGCGCCCTGAAGGATCCGGTTGGTGGTGATGTCGGCGAGGTTGGCGCCGGTGTGGAAGCGCGAGTCGAGGTCCACGTCCCCGTCGGTGCCGTTGCGCAGATAGGCGTCCATCGAGGCGACGTAGATGGCGATGAGGCCTGGCTTGTAGGTCCGCACCTCGTCGACAAGGAGTACGAGGGTCTTGCTGACGGACTGGGAGATGCCGATCTCCCAGTTGAACCAGTTGCCGTAATAGCCCTTGGACTGGTCGCCGTAGTGGCGCTCGTGCAGCCAGACCAGGCCGTCGATGACGCGGCGCTGCACGGCGGTGTTGTCGTGGAGATCGGAGGGGGTGCCCGGGGTGCGGGTGGCGAGGGCGATCTCGTACAGGCGTTTGTAGGCCGTGTTGAGGTTGGCGTCGTCCGTGCCGAGCACCAGGCCGTCGAAGAGCTCCCCTTCGCCCGCGTCGTCCATCGACTTCAGGTTCGTCCGGGCGGTCTTGTCGACGGCGGCCAGCTTGGCGGCCGTCTCGGGGCGCGCGTTGGACTCGGCGGTCCCCGCGAAGATTCCCACGGTGTTGGCCAGGAGCCGCGCGGTGTCAGCGGCGGCCGCTGCGGCGCTCACCGGCAGCGTGGGGATCACCGCCAGGAGACCGGCGGCCGAGAGAGCGGACAACAGGCGTCTGCGGGTGATCTCCATGGCGTCCTCCGCCGGTGCGTTGGCGATGTGGCGATGTGGCGTTCTGGTGTTCTGCTCTTCTGGTCGAGCTGGTGTTCTGGCGTGCTGGGCGGGCGGAGTCAAGCAGATGCCCCGGGCGCCGACAAGGGCCGGTGCCCGGCCGTCCATGTGCAGCTTGCCGGACTGCCAGCGGCTAGGCTCGTCATGTGATGTCGGAACAGCACACTTCAAGGCCGTACGCCGTCGTGGCTGTCGCGTCATCAGCCGGTGGCATCCAAGGCCTGGTGGCCCTCCTGAGCCGCCTCGGCCCCGACCTTCCCGTGCCCGTTCTCGTGGTCCAGCACCTCGATCCACGCCACCGGACGCTCCTCCCCGAGGTGCTCTCGCGGCGCACGGAGCTGGCTGTGAAGCTCGCGGAGGACCAGGAGCACATGGAGCCGGGGACGGTGTATATCGCGCCGCCCGGCCTGCACCTCCTCGTGGGGCCCGACGGGGTTCTCGCGCTGACCAGCACGGACCCCGTGCACTTCGTGCGCCCCTCCGGTGATCTGCTCTTCGAGTCGGTCGCCGACTCGTACGGGTCGCGGGCCATCGCCTGCGTCCTGACCGGCACGGGCGTGGACGGCGCGACGGGCGTGGCCGCGGTCAAGCACCGGGGCGGCACCGTGATCGTCGAGGATCCGGAGACCGCGCAGTTCGCGGGAATGCCCCAGGCGGCGGTCGCCACGGGAGCAGCGGACTTCGTACTCCGTCTTGAGAAAATCGCCGCGGCGGTCCGCGGACTTGTCGAGGACAAGAGGCAGTGATGAGTGAGTCGTCCGGCGCCGCTACCGATGAGGGCGCCGAGCCGCAAGCCGGACAATCCGAGCGTGCGCCCAGCACGGCTGTCGACCAGGGTCTTGAAGACCTGCTCGGCTTCATTCGCGACTCGCGCGGATTCGACTTCACCGGCTACAAGCGGTCCACCCTCGGCCGCCGCATCCGCAAGCGGATGGACGACGTCGGCACCCGTGACTACGCCGACTACCGCGATCTGCTCGAGGCCGACGCGGTGGAGTTCCGCACTCTCTTCAACACGATCCTGATCAACGTCACCTCGATGTTCCGCGACCCGGAAGCCTGGGAGCTTCTCCAGCGTGAGGTGGTGCCGGAGCTGATCGCGGACCTGGGTGCCGACGACGAGATCCGGGTGTGGAGCGCGGGCTGTTCCAGCGGCGAGGAGGCGTACTCCCTGGCCATCATCTTCGCGGAGGCGCTCGGCATCGAGGAGAGCCTGAACCGCGTCAAGATCTACGCCACGGACGTCGACGAGGAGGCGCTGCGCGACGCCCGCGCCGGGCAGTACCCGGAAAAGAGCCTCGAATCGCTCGCGGTCGAGCTGCGCGACAAGTACTTCGAGCAGCATGACAACCACTACGTCTTCCGCCCCGACCTGCGGCGCCGGGTGATCTTCGGCCGCCACGACATCACCCGCGACGCCCCGATCTCCCGCCTGGACCTCCTCGTCTGCCGCAACGCCCTGATGTACTTCAACGTCGAGGCGCAGGCCCAGATCGTCGACCGCTTCCACTTCGCCCTGCGCGAGGGCCGCTACCTCTTCCTCGGCAAGGCCGAGATGCTCCTGAATGACGGCGAGCGGTTCGAGGCGGTCAGCATCCGCCAGCGCGTCTTCCGGCGCCGGCCGGGCGGCAGCGCCGCTCCCTACCCCTCGATTCCCGTGAAGATCAGGCCCGGTGTGGGCATCGAGATGCAGGCGGCCACGCGCACCCGCCAACTGCGCGACCTGATCCTCGACGCGGCTCCGGGTGCCGCTGTCGCCCTGGACGGCGACGGCATTCTGGTGATGATCAACAACGAGGCCCGGTCCCAGTTCGGCCTCACGGCCCATGACGTGGGACGCCCCTTCCAGGACCTGGAGCTCTCCTACCGGCCCACCGAGCTCCGCTCCCTGATCGACCAGGCCGTCCATGAGCGCCGGACCTTGCGGGTGAACGGTGCCGAGCGGCGCATCGGCACCGAGATCCAGTACTTCGACATCGTCATCCAGCCGATCGCGAGCGGCCCAGGCCTTCCGGTCGCCACCAACATCACCTTCACGGACGTCACCCTGGCCATGCAGCTCAAGGCCGAGGTCAAGCGCGTACGCGAGGACCTGGAGACCGCGTACGAGGAACTCCAGTCCACCAATGAGGAGCTGGAGACCACCAACGAGGAACTCCAGTCGAGCATCGAGGAGCTGGAGACCACCAACGAAGAGCTCCAGTCCACGAACGAGGAGCTGGAGACGACGAACGAAGAGCTCCAGTCCGGCAACGAAGAGCTCGAGACCATGAACGACGAGATGCGCCTGCGCACCACCGACCTGGACGAGGCGCGCGCCTTCCTGGAGGGCGTGGTGAGCAGCATCGCGGCGGGGGTGGTGGTGCTCTCCGCCGACATGCGGGCCAAGAGCTGGAACCGCGGCGCGGTCGACCTCTGGGGGCTCCGGCCCGACGAGGTGCTTGGCGAGCACTTCTTCGCCCTGGACTTCGGGCTCCCCACCGACAGCCTGCGCGAGATCATCCAGGAGTGCGTCGCGTCCGGCAAGCGCGCGGGCCCGGTGACGATCCCCGCGGTGAACCGCATCGGGCGGAGCATCAACTGTTCGATCATCTGTTCTCCGTTCGACGGCCACAACGGCGGCGTCGTCCTCCTGATGGAAGACCTCGCCAACGGAGAAGGCAGCTGACGACTCCGGTCGTATCCTGTGAACATGAGCGCCATGAAAGGCAGTTCGTGCGCAGATGACGGCCGGGCGGACGCCGCCTGGCAGCGTGCTGTATCGGCGGGCGAACGCGCGGCGCTGTCATCGTTGACCGCCGAGCGGCACGAGAGGCTCTACGCGCAGTCCGGACGCGAGTTCCACGCGACGATGGCGGAGCGGCACCGCGCGGTCGAGGAACGGCATCGCACGGCGGCCAGGCTCCAGGAGACGTACGCCCGCCGGGCCAGGGCATGGGCGGCGGGCCGCACCGACCCTCCGCGCGCGGGAGGCGAGGACGACCACCGCCCTTTGTTCATGGCCGGGGTCGCGGAGGCCTGCGGAACGCTCAGTGCCGCGCTCACGCTCGTCGGGGTGGACCTGAACCAGCTCGCGGTCGCCGCATCGGACCGGCCTTCCCGCGGCGCCCAAGACCTGGAGTACATCCTGACTTCGGGCCCCGGGCGTGACGCGACCCACAGCCGCCGTGCGGTCCACGCGTCGGGGGCGGACCTGGAGAGGCGCTGGCCCGGCTATGGCTCCGGCCTCGCGGCTCTCGGCCTGAGCTCCGTCGCCGCGCTGCCGCTCCGAGTGCACAGTGGCTGCCTCGGGGCACTCACCGTCTTCGATCCCCCGCCCGAACTGGTCCGGACGAGGGCTTTCGACGCCGTCGCCGACGCGCTGACCGAGTCCGTCCTGCTCGGCCCGGACGCGGACCCGGGCCTGTACGGCGGCACGGACCTGCGTGCCGTGGTCCACCAGGCCGCGGGCGTGCTGTCCCATCAGACGGGCGGCTCGGTCGATGACGCCCTGGCCCTCATCCAGGCGCGGGCGTACGCCGTGGGCGAGTCCCTCGATTCGGTGGCCCGGCGGGTCATCTCCGGGGAACTGAAGCTCGCCTGACCCTCGTCCGGGAGGCTTGCCCCCGGTTGATAGCGTCGCTCCTCTGATCTTGACATGTCATCTGAACGTGTCGCCTGACGTGGCTCGCGGGGGAAGGGGAGCGCCATGCCCAGGGTGCGTGCCGTCCGGAGGCGTACGTGGCTGGTGGTCGCCGGAGTGGCCGCCCTCGCGCTCGCGGCCACCGGGACCGGGATCGCCGTCTCTCAGTCGCAGGGGCGTGACGACCTCATCGCCGCCAACCGGGACCAGCTGAACCGGGCCTGCGCGGGCCTGCTCCCCGAGGAGCTGAGCTCCTTCGTGCCGGACGACTCGGCGGGCGTACTGGAGGAATACGGCACGCTCCTGACGTCACGTCAGCAGAGCAGGGCACTGCTGGACTGCACGCTGTCGTGGGGCGGCGACGCCGGCGGCCTTGAGCCCGACGCACAGGTGCGGGTCCGGGCCGAGGCCGTGCTCGGCAAGGCCCAAGCACCGGCCGGAGACTTCGAACTGCCCCTGCCGAGCGGCACGTTGGGCGGCACGGGCTCCAGCGAGGACCGGCTCGACGGCAGCCAGGTGTCGGCCACCCTGCTCACCGGGTGCCCGAAGGGGCTGAGCGGCCGGGTCCGGCCGTCGAAGGACCTGCTCGTCTCCGTGGACCTGCCCTCGCACGCCGACAGCGAGTACGACATCCCCAGGTCCGACCGGCTCCTGGCGTCCCGCACCGCGGTCCGGGTCGCCGACTGGGTGAGCCGCGAACAGGGCTGCGGGACAGAGCCGTTGGCCGATGCCGCGAAGCCGAGGAGCGCCG
This sequence comes from Streptomyces sp. NPDC047525, assembly GCF_040643025.1. Taxonomy (NCBI): domain Bacteria; kingdom Bacillati; phylum Actinomycetota; class Actinomycetes; order Kitasatosporales; family Streptomycetaceae; genus Streptomyces; species Streptomyces sp. NPDC047525. The sequence continues at coordinate 124,916 of NZ_JBEYTL010000014.1, read as the reverse complement.
CCGCGCTCTGCGACTGGCTCTCCCCCAAGGCGCTGAAGTTCGCGCGGGGCGGCTGGCGGTTCGACGAGAACGACACGGTGTACAGCGAGCGCGCCGGTACGTGCGGCGGGCAGTGGGACGACACGGCGGGCTGGGCCGCCGGTCTGAAGGTCAAGGCGGCGGGCGCTCAGAGCTGGTCCGGTGTCCTCGCGTCGGGCGCGTACGAGAGCTTCGGCGACAGCGGACACGTCCCCGGGACCGAACAGAGCCGCCATGAGCGGGGCCCTGAGGGCCAGTTGACCTTCGACATGCCGGGCGACGATCCGCTGCTCGCGCTCTGGGCACGGTCGGTGTGCGACGGCGGGCCGACCTTCCACCGGGTCACGGTCACGCCCGCCCTCGACTTCCGGCACCAGAACGAGGTCGTCGTGGACAAGAAGGAATGGCGGCGGATCTCGGCGGACGCGCGGGCCGTGCTCGACCGCTATCTGGCCGCGGACGACGGCTGGCCCCGGCGCTCGCACTGCCGTGACACGGAGATCATGGGAGAGGTGGAGCAGTGGCAGGGCTGACCTGGCGGTCCGGGGCGGGAAGGAAGCTCACCACGGCGGCCGGCGCGGTGCTCGCCCTCGCGCTGGTGGCGGGCGGGTACTTCTGGTTCAGCGGAGGCTACGACCGGTGGGTGGCACAGCGTCTGCTGGCCGGGGCCTGCGACGGAGTGCTCCCGGCCGCCGAAGTACGTGACGTACTGGGCGAGGGGCCGTTCCAGGACGACACGCGCGGCCGGACTGAAGGCGAGCTGAGCGATGCCTCGCTGCGCGTGAACTGCACGATCGCCCGCGACACCGAGCACCACACGGGCACGTCCACGCGCGCCGGCTCGGTGAAGGTGAACGTACGGGCGGTGCCGGAGCGGGTCGCGAAGGACGACACCGGCTTTGCGGCACGGGAGCGGCGGCGCGAGGACTTCACCGGCGAGTACGACGGGGTGTACCCGGACGTGTACTCCTCCCTGCCGCCGGTCGCGGTCGGCCCCGGCTGGAACGGCGTCTTCTCCACGGACGAGTCGAGCGGCGGCAAGGCGTCGGCCACCACCGCCGTCCTGCTCGACTGCGCGCGCGGCCGTGGCGGGCTCCTGGTCACGGTCGACGCCGAGGACGAGGGCGTGACCCTCGACGCCCCCCGGCAGCGCACCGCCTTCGCCCGGATCGCCACCGCCACGGCGGCGAACGCCTCCGGCCACTGGGGCTGCGACGCCGACCTGGGCAGGGCCCCGCGCACGGTGGAACTGCCCGTGAACTCGGACGAGGCGGTGCCGCCTGCCGATGCCACCGCGTCCTGCCGGGGCGTTCCGGGGCGTGGCTCCGAGGTCGCGCGGGTGTGGGAGGGCGCACGCGGCGGGACGCCGGTCGAGGTGTGTGTCCTTGGGCCCGGCACCGTGACGGGGGACGGCCTGCCGGTCGCCAGGTCGACCGACGACGTGGGCGGGCACTATCGGCTGAGCGCCTCCTACGGCCCGTACGCGCAGGACGAGCGGTATCGCTACCAGGACCGCTACGACTACCTGGCGCAGGACCGCATCCCCGGCGCGGCACCCTCCGGCCGCCTTCCGGAGGGCGGGTACTGGGTGAGCGCGGAGTGCGAGAAGGACGGCGAGCGGGCCCTGTTCACCGTCGAGCCGCCGGGGTCCGACTCCCCTTCGTACCAACAGGACGAGAAGGACAAGCCCACGCCCGCCGACCGGGCCTATCAGCGCGCCGCGCTCAAGGCCTTCGCGGAAGGCTCGGCGAGGGCGCACGGCTGCGGGACGCCTGTTGCCGCCAAACCCTGACGCGACGGACACGACTGACGCGGCTCAGCCGTGCCGCGTCCCGCCGCGCTCGGCGATGTGCGGCGGGACGGCGATGCCCGACGGGAGCAGCGGGTCGGCGACCGGGGTGCCCCAACTGGCCGTCAGGGGAAGGTTCCCGGCCCAGATGCCGAGCCCGGCGTCCGGCCCTTCGCCGTCGTCCGGAGGGCCCACGCTCGTCTTGACCGACGCCTCCTCCAGGGAGAGGGCGAGCACGGTCGTCGCCGCGAGTTCCTTGCGGCTGGGGCTCCGGGCGTAGTCCCACTGGCCGGGGGTCGCGTGCTCGGTGAGCAGGCGCAGGCCCGTCAGCTTCTCGTCCGGGTCGGTGACCTTGCGCGGGACGCCGTAGATCATCGCGCTGCGGTAGTTGACGCCGTGCTCGAAGACGGAGCGGGCCAGGATCAGGCCGTCCACGTGGGTGACGGTGACGCATATCGTCGCGCCGGGGTCGGCGGCCAGGCTGCGGCTGGCGACCGAGCCGTGCAGATACAGCTGGGTGTCGTCGCGGCCGTAGACGGTGGGCACCACCATGGGGTGGCCGTCGACGACGACGCCCAGATGGCAGATGAACCCCGCGTCGAGGATCGCTTCGAGGTCGGCGCGGTTCAGGCTGCCCTGTTCGCGCAGGCGCCTGTGGCGGGTGCGGTCGGTCTCCTGGAGCGTGGTCTGCTGCTTGCTGGTGGTCACGCCTCCGCAAGCTACCGATATCGCGCCCGAAATGCCATACCTCAACGAATTGCAACCGGCACATCGACGGCGTACGACGAAATCCGCAGCCCATGCACCTTTCGTCCAACTCCGCCGCCGAGAATCCAACAACCCCCGCCGCGTGACGGTTGTGACGTCCCACCTCCCCGCTGTCTGATGGAAGCCATGGAGCTCCCCTACCTTGAGGACGTATCCCCCGGCACCGGCAGCCTCCCGCCCCGCGCGTGGTACGCACGGTCGGACGCCACTTCCCTCTCCCTGAACGGCAGTTGGCGCTTCCGGCTCTCCCCGGCCGCCGACACCGCCGACGACTCCTTCGCCTCGGACGGCTACGACGCCGGGGCCTGGGACACCGTGGCGGTGCCAGGACACTGGGTGCTGCAGGGGCACGGCGCGCCCATCTACACCAACATGGTCTATCCCTTCCCGGTCGACCCGCCCCGCGTTCCCACCGAGAACCCGACCGGCGACCACCTGCGCACCTTCGACCTGCCGGACGACTGGCCCACGACGACCGTCGGCGGCGCGACGCTGCGCTTCGACGGCGTCGAGTCCTGCGCGCGCGTCTGGCTGAACGGCACGGAGCTCGGCGAGTTCAAGGGCTCCCGGCTTCCGCACGAGTTCACCGTCGGCCACCTCCTGAAGCCCTCGGGAAACGTCCTCGCGGTCCGCGTCCACCAGTGGTCGTCCGGTTCGTACCTGGAGGACCAGGACCAGTGGTGGCTGCCCGGCATCTTCCGGGACGTGACCCTGCTGCACCGCCCCGAGGGCTGCGCGCTCGACTTCTTCACGCACGCCTCGTACGACCATCGCGCGGGGGCGGGGACGCTGCGGGTCGACTCGGACGTGGACGGCCGGGTCACCGTGCCCGAGCTGGGCGTCGACGTCGCCACGGGTGAGCCGGTGACGGTGGACGTCGAGCCCTGGACGGCCGAGACACCCCGCCTGTACGACGGGGTCCTCGCCACGGCGGGCGAGCGTGTCCCGCTGCGGATCGGCTTCCGCACGGTCGCCGTCGAGGACGGGGCCATCAAGGTCAACGGCCGCCGGATCCTGTTCCGCGGCGTGAACCGGCACGAGTTCCACCCGGAGACGGGCCGCGCGCTCGACCTCGCCACGATGCGCACCGACGTCCTGCTGATGAAGCAGCACAACATCAACGCCGTGCGCACCAGCCACTATCCGCCGCACCCCGCGTTCCTCGACCTCTGCGACGAGCTGGGCCTGTGGGTCATCGACGAGTGCGACCTGGAGACCCACGGCTTCACCGAGCAGGGGTGGCGCGGCAACCCGGTCGACGACGACCGCTGGACGCCCGCCCTCCTGGACCGTGCCGCCCGCATGGTCGAGCGCGACAAGAACCACGCCTCGGTGATCATCTGGTCCCTCGGCAACGAGTGCGGGACGGGCCGCGGCCTGACCGCCATGGCGCGCTGGATCCGCGCACGGGACGCCGACCGCCTCATCCACTACGAGGGCGACGCGACCTGCGCGGACACCGACCTGTACTCCCGCATGTACGCCGACCACGCCGAGGTCGAGCGCATCGGCCGGCGCGAGGACACGGACGGCCCGCGGTCGCGACGCCAACTCCCCTTCATCCTCTGCGAGTACGGGCACGCGATGGGCAACGGCCCCGGCGGCCTGAGCGAGTACCAGGCGCTGTTCGACGCCCATGAGCGCAATCAGGGCGGCTTCATCTGGGAGTGGATCGACCACGGCCTTTCGCACCCGGAGTTCGGCTACGCCTACGGCGGCGACTTCGGCGAGGAGCTGCACGACGGGAACTTCGTCTGCGACGGCCTCGTCTTCCCCGACCGGATGCCGTCGCCGGGGCTGGACGCGTACAAGCGGGTCATCCAGCCGGTGGGCTTCGCGTACGACGCGGGAGCGGGGACGGTCCGGGTCACCAATCTGCACGACTTCGCGGACCTCTCCCATCTGTCCTTCGAGTGGACGTACATCAGCGACGACGAGGCCTCCGAAGGCGGGGAGCTGGCCGTGCCGCCGGAGCTCGGCCCCGGGGAATCCGTCGAACTGAAGCTGCCCGATCCGCCCTTGGCCAGCCGCGACGCCGAGACCTTCCTGCACCTGGCGGCGGTGGTGGGCGTCACGACGACGAACTGGACGAAGCTGGACCACGGCGTCGCGCGGGCCCAGTTCCGCGTCTCGCCACGACCTGTCATCCGGCCCGCCACCGGCGAACGTCCGCAGCGCGAAGGGGATTTGATCACTCTTGGCCCCGGCGCCTTCGACGCCCGCACCGGCGAGCTGCACACCCTGAACGACATCCCCCTGACCAGCGCGCCGCGCCTGGACATCTGGCGCGCCCCCACCGACAACGACAACGGGGCCTCCTGGCAGGGCGGGCGGCGCAACGGGCTCGTCTGGCGCGAGCTCGGCCTGCACCGGATGCAGCACCGCCTGGACGCCGTCGAGTTGACGGACGACACACTCACCGTCCGCACCCGCGTGGCACCCGCCGCGCGCGACATCGGTCTGCGCACCGTCTACCGCTGGACCTCCGACGGCACCCGGCTGCGCCTCACCGTGTCCGTGATGCCCGAGGGCGAGTGGACCGTGCCGCTGCCCCGGCTCGGCGTCCGGCTCGGCCTTCCGGCGGCGTACGGGGTCGCGCACTGGTTCGGCGGCGGCCCCCAGGAGGCGTATCCGGACACGGCGGCGGCCTCCGGCATCGGCACCTGGTTCATGCAGGTCGACCGGATGCAGACCCCCTACGTCCGCCCGCAGGAGAACGGCGCCCGCGCGGACGTCCGCTGGGCCGAGCTGCAGGCGGGCTTCGACGGCGAAGGGGTGCGCGTGGTCGGCGAGCCCACCTTCTGGTTCACGGCGCGACGCTGGACCACCGAGCAGCTGGACGCGGCCACGCACCGCACGGATCTCGTGCCCGGCGACACGGTCTGGGTCCATCTCGACCACGGGCAGCACGGCATCGGCTCGCAGTCCTGTGGGCCAGGGGTGCTGCTGCAGCACGAACTCCACGCCGCACCGGCCGAGTTCGCGTTCACCTTCTCGCGCCGCGATGCCGTGCCTCAGGTGCCGCCACCGGTGGGACCTCCGCCGGGGCGAACCTCGCCCTGACCGGGGTTTTCCGGTGACTCAGCACTAGACTGGAAGTCACCGTCGAACCACGTGCCGCCTTGGGGGGAGGGAGCACCCCTTGTCACAACCGCGGCTGGGCCGCAGTCCGTTGAGGCCACCGTCCACCCCTCCTCCCCCGCCGGGCGACTCGCGCCCCGGCCGGTTCGTGGGCTGGCTCGGCGGCTTCGGCTGCGCCGCTGCGGGGTACGCGGTGTTCCAGTCCCTGGTGGGCGTGTTGCCGGACGCCATCTCCGGCGACACCGCCCGCTATGCGATCGCGGCGGTCAGCGGCATCGGCACGGGCGTCGCCGCCTGGCTGGCCGCCGCGCTGATCCGGGCCAGGGCGGACGCGGACGACAGCACCCGGCGGCCCGCCCTTCCGGGGCCGCAGGCCGCGCCCGCCCCCGGCCCTTTCCCACGGCTCGCCGCCGCCACGTATGCCACGCTCACCGCGGAACTCGCCACCGTCGACGCCCCCGGGAGCGGCCGCCTCACCGGCTGGGCACACGCCCTCGACGAGCCGACGCTGCCGGTGCGGCCCACCCCGACCGGCACCGCGTACGGACTGCACATCGTGCTCGAACTCGGCGTGCACGACGGCAGGTTGAGGGCATCGGAACTGGTGGAGACCCTGTGGCGCCTCCGTCTCGCGGACGGCGGCTGGGCCGCACGCTCGCAAGGGTCGACAGCGCGCCCCGAGGTGACCGCCCTCGTGCTCGGCGCGCTCGCGCGGGCGGGAGCGGATCCGGGGCGCCTCGCGGAGGAGGCGGCGCAGTGCGCGGCGCGCTTCACCGAGGAGCGCGAACCGTCGGGGCTCGGCAGGACCCATGTCGTGACCACCATGCTGCGCGGACTGCTGCGCGCGGCCCCGGACTCCCCCGACCTCGCACGGCTGCGGGCCGAGCTGGTCGACCGGACGGTCACCGATCCCCTGCGGGAGCACCGGCGCTGCTGGGGCCCCGCCCTGCGCGCCCCGGTCACACGCCCCTCGGCGGTGCACACCGCGCAGGCGGTGGTCGCGCTCGACCGCGCGGCCCGCGTGCTCGGCGAGGACAACAACACCCGCGCCGCACGCGAGGACGGCATCCGCTGGCTGCTCGCCTGCCCTGCCCCCGCCCACGAGGACTGCGCCGACCTGCGCAACACGCAGGAGGAGGTGCGCCGCCCGCATCCGGTCGACTCCTGGCGCCAAGAGGTGCTCTCCGTACGGCACTTCACCGCCGCGTGGATGATGCGGGCGCTGCTCACACCGGCCGCCTGGGAGATCGCGTCGGAAGAGGGCCGCGAGGACGCGTGGCACGCGCTGGTGGCCGGCGCGGTCGGCGCGGTGTGGCGCCAGCAGGACGACGGGATCTGGAACTGGGACGGGTACGATCTCGGCCGCCCCCTGTGGATGACCTATCAAGGGCTTTCGGCGCTGCGGGCCCATGCCGTATGGATGTATCAGCCGGGCGGATGATCCCCGGCGGCGCGCTCGCGACCGAGGGGGAGAGTGACCGCATGGGTGGTCGGCACGTCCACAGGGCCCGGCATCTCCTCGAAGGGACCCTGGACGCGGCGCTGCCCGAGGACCAGCTGGTGCGGGCGGCGCGTGCGGTCGTCGCCGAACTGGGCTCCCCCGAAAGGCTCTTCGGCCTGGTGTGCGAACTGGCGACGGGCGTCGGCGCCCCCTCGGCCTGCGCACCCCTCTCGTACCGCCATGTACTCGGCTTCGACAAGCTGCTCCTGATCGACGGCGGCCCGGGGCACATGCTGCGCGCCCACGTCTGGCACCCCGGCACACGCTCGGCGGGCCGCGAGGACATCCACAACCACCGCTCGCCGCTTGCCTCTTACGTGGTGCGGGGCACGCTCGGCATGGAGCTGTACGAGCCGCTGCACAACACCGCGGACCCGGACGGGAGCGGCATCGCGGCGTCCTGGTACCGGGAGTCCCTGTCGGACGTGGAGGGCCACTGGCTCCTGGAACCGGCGGGCCCGGCGCGGCTGCGGCTCACGCAGACCGCGCAGTACGGCACGGGCAGCGGCTACGGACTGCCGTCGTACTCCCTGCACCGCGCGTGGTGCGCCTCGGCGGGGACGGCGGTGACCCTGTTCCTGGAGACGGGGGCGGGGCGGCGGCGGTACACGGACGTGTTCGCCGACGCGACCGAATCAGGCTCAGGCTCAGGTGCGGGCGGCCGCGCGGAAGCGGTCGTCAAGCGGCCGATGGACGTGAAGGAGTACCTGGCGGAGCTGGAGTCGCTCGCGGAACTGCTCAGCCGCTGAACGCCTGCCGCACGATGTCCAGGTTGTAGTCGTCGATCTCGACCGTGCCGAGGTCGGCCGGGGCGAGCCAGCGGTGGTCCTGGTCGGGATGCGGCAGCGACACCTCCAGGCTCAACGGCCGCACCAGGAAGTTGTCCTGCCAGTTCTTGACCTCGTGCCCGCGGTACCGGCTGACGAAGGACGACTCGCCGACCTTGCGGAGCACCTCGCCGCGCAGCCCGGTCTCTTCCTTCAACTCCCGCAGCACGCCGTCCAGCGGACTCTCGCCCGGCTCCAGCTTCCCGCAGGGGACACCCCACACCCGGGGCAGGAACCGCTCGGTCTCACTGCGCCGCACGAGCAGCACACGCCCGCGGTGCGCCACGACGGCAGCCGCCAGTCGGTTGTCGCTCGGCAAGTCCATGGCACCCACCGTAGCGAGGATTCGGGGGCCAGGACAGTCAGCCAAGGGGCTCCCGGTCTCCCTGATCGAGGCGGAACGGCGGGTACACGTCCGTGAGCAGCAGGCCATAGGCCAGGACGCGCGCGGCCCAGCGGTGCAGACCGATGTTGAGTTCGTGCATGCCGCGGGGGTAGCGGCCCGTGAAGAGCAGGGACACGCCCGCGAAGAAGGTGATGATCCCGGCGAGGCCGAAGCTGACGCGCATGCCGCCCGTGAACAGACCGACCACCAGGAGCTGCGGCAGGATCAGGAGCCAGCTCTTGACGAGGACGAGTCCCCTGGAGAGGTGCTCGGGGTAGGCGATGTCCAGGTGGGCCGGGTAGTCGGCGACTTCGCGCAGCGAGAAGGGCGGATAGCGGTCGGTGGCGAGTGATCCGTACGCGTAGTACTCCACGCGCCAAGTCCAGCGCATCACACCGACGTTGAAGTCGAAAAGCACCCGTGGATAGCCGCCTGTGATCAGGATCGCGAAGAAGGCGACCACGGTGACGAGCAGGAAGCCGATCCACAGGAAGAGCAGGACGACGTGGTGCGGGACCACGAGCAGCCACTTCACCAGCCAGAGCCAGCGGGACAGCACCTCGTCGTCGTCCCGCGCCTCCAGACGGACCGGACTTGCCGGGTGCTTGTCGAGCGTGGTCGACGCGGGCACGGCGGCGGACGTGGCGGACATGGCGGTCAGCTCCCCTCGCCCCCGTGCTGTGGACCTCCTGCACATGTACGGCCATGTGCGGGCGGCGGCAAGGAGTGGCGCGGCGTCCGTTTGCGCGGTGCCCCTACGCGCGGTCCGTTTTCTTCAAGACGGGCCGATGGCGGCTGCCTAGGCTGCGAGGCATGAACACGAACATCACACCCCGCTTCGACCTCGTCGGCATCGTCGTCTCCGACATGGCCGCCACGCTCGCCTTCTACCGCCGACTCGGCCTGGAGTTCCCCGAGGGCTCCGAGGGCCAGCCGCACGTCGAGGCGGCGCTGCCCGGCGGTCTGCGCATCGCGTTCGACACGGAGGAGACCATCCGCTCCTTCGACAAGAACTGGGAGCCGCCGCAGAGCGCGGGCCGCATCGGGCTCGCCTTCCACTGCGAGACCCCCGAGGGCGTCGACGCGGCGTACGAGGAGCTGGTCGGCGCCGGGTACCACGGTGAGCTCAAGCCGTGGGACGCCTTCTGGGGCCAGCGGTACGCCTCGGTCCTCGACCCGGACGGCAACGGCGTCGACCTGTTCGCGCCGCTGCCCGGCCCGGTTGCCTGATCCGGCCGCCTAGTCCGGCCGCCTAGTCCGGCCGCCTAGTCCGGCCGCCGGCTGAGCAGTTCGCTCAGCGGCATGCCCGCCAACTCCTTGACGTCGCGGGCCAGATGGGCCTGGTCGGCGAAGCCCGCGACGACCGCGGTCTCCGCGTAGGCCAGGCCTCCCCCGGCCAGGGCGAGGGCGCGCTGCAGGCGCAGGACACGGGCCAGCGTCTTGGGGCCGTAGCCGAACGCGGCCAGGGAACGCCGGTGCAGGAGGCGGGCGTTGATGCCCGCCTCCTCGGCGGTCGACGCGATGGACCGCCCCGCTTCCAGGGCCTTGACTACGTGCGCGAGCAGCGGGTCGGGCGGCTCGCTCTCGCCCGCGCGCGCCAGGGCGAGGGACTCCAGGACGGCCGCCGGATCGCGGGCCGCGTCCATGCGCTCGGTCAGGCGGCGCGCGTCGGCCGACGGCCACAGGTCCGCGAGGTCGACGCGCCGGTCGCGCAGCTCGTGCGCGGGCACGCCGAGGAAGGCGGGGGCGGTGCCGGGATAGAAGCGGATGCCCACGTACCGCGCGGTGGGGTCCGCATCGGGGCGGTACGCGCGGGTGTCGGGTCCCGCGACCAGGAGCTTGCCGCCGGTCCACAGCAGGTCCATGCAGCCGTCGGGCAGCACGGGGTACACGGCGCGGTCCGCACCGCCGCCGGCACGCGTCCACAGGACCGCGCCCGGGACCCGGGACGGCCGCTCCGCGTACTCGACGGTCTCGTGCGACACGCCTTCCAGGCTACGCCGCCCGGGGGCTACGCGGCCGGTGAGCGGTGCTCCTGCGGGCTGACCCCGTACACCCGCTTGAAGGCGCTGGACAGCGCGAACGCACTGCCGTACCCGACGCGGCGGGCGATCGCGGCGATCGTCTGCTCGGTGTCCCGCAGCAGGTCGGCGGCGAGCGCGAGCCGCCAGCCCGTCAGGTACGCCATCGGCGGCTCGCCCACGAGCTCGGTGAACCGCCGGGCGAGCGCGGCCCGCGACACCCCCGCCTTCGCGGCGAGCACCGCGATGGTCCAGGGGTGCGCGGGGTCGTCCTGGAGCAGCCGGATCGCCTGCCCGACGACCGGGTCCCCCATCGCCCGGTACCAGGCGGGGGCCTCCGCCTCGGGCCGGGAGAACCAGGCGCGCAGCGTGGCGATCATCAGCAGGTCGAGCAGCCGGTCGAGCACGACGTCCTGCCCCGGCTCGTCCTTGGCGATCTCGTCGGCGAGCAGCGGGGTGAGCGGGCAGTCCCACACCTCGGTGGGCAGGATCAGGAGCGGGGGCAGCGCGTCGAGGAGCCGCCCGGTGATCTCGCCGCGCGCCTGGTACGTGCCGATCAGCATCTCCGAGGCGCCGTCGGGCGATTGGCCCCAGGTCCGCTGGCCGAGGTCGCGGTACTGCTCGGGCGGGGTGTCGCCGAGGGGGACGCAGCGTTCGCCGGGCCGGATCTCGACGTGGGGCTTCCTCGTCCGGTCGTCGGCGACGGTGTAGTGGTCGGGGCCGCGCGCGACGGCGACGTCTCCGGGGCGGATGAGCTGGGGTTCGCCGTGGTCGGGCACGATCCAGGCGGTGCCCCGCACCATGATCATGACCGAGAGCGGTGCCTCGTCCGCGATGCGCACGGACCAGGCCGGGTCGAAACACGCACGGATCATGAAGGCTCCTCGCGCGCGGGGGCCCTCCAGCAAGCCTGCGAGTACGTCCATACCGGAAGCGTAGACGCACGCGTATGGGGGTGAGTCCCTGACGGATGGCTCCTTGTGGCGCGGGCCAGTTCACTGAAGTCATGACAGAAAACGCGGTGAACACACAGAGCACGAAGAGCACGCAGAGCATGACGGTGTTGGTCACGGGCGCTTCCGGCAAGACGGGGCGCCGGGTCGCGGAGGCCGCCGAGGCGGCGGGCCACACGGTGCGGGCCGCTTCGCGGTCGGGCGCGGTGCGGTTCGACTGGTACGACCCCTCGACGTGGGAGGACGCGCTGCGGGGCGCGGACGCCGCGTACCTCGCCTACCAGCCGGACGTCGGCGCGCCGGGCGCGGGCGAGGCGGTGGGCGCGCTGGCCCGGCAGGCGGTGGAGCTCGGTGTGCGGCGGATCGTGCTCCTGTCCGCACGGGGCGAGGACCAGGCGGAGCCCACGGAGCGGGCGGTGCGGGAGTCCGGGGCGGAGTGGACCGTCGTACGGGCGAGTTGGTTCGCCCAGAACCTCAGCGAGGGCCATCTCCTCGACGGCATGCGCGAAGGGGAACTGGTGTTCCCCGGCGGGGAGGTGCTCGAACCGTTCATCGACACGCGGGACATCGCGGACGTGGTGGTGGCGGTGCTCCGCCCCGACTCGGGTTACGCGGGACGGGTGGTGGAGGTGTCGGGACCGCGCCTGCTGTCGTTCCGCGACGCGGTGGCCGAGATTGCGGCGGCCGCGGGGCGGGAGATCCGGTACGCCCCCGTATCGGCGAGGGAGTACGGGGGTGCGCTCGCCGAGTTCGGGGTTCCGGAGGAGGAGACGGAGTTCCTGATCGAGCTGTTCGAGACGAACCTGGACGGGCGCAACGCGCGGCTCTCCGAGGGGGTGCGGGAGATCCTGGGGCGGGAGCCGCGTGACTTCGCCGATTTCGCCCGGGAGCATGCCGGCGTCTGGAAGGTGTGAGTGGCTCTGGCGCAAGGTGCAAACGCCGGACGGGCTGAAAGACGTCGGCCGGGCTGGATACTTCCAGCCCGGCCGGCGTTTCCCTTACTCCGGCGGCGGTTCCTCGCCGCCCCCGTTCTTCTTCACATGCGTCCGCAGCCGCGAGGAGACGTCGTCCGGGGGCAGGAACCGCGACCAGCGCTCGGGGAACTCGGACGGCATGTCCTGGTCGTCCGGGTCCGCGGAAGCCTCCCGCGCGGCGGCCGCGCGGGCCACCACCTCAACCGCCCGCGCCTCCCTGATCCGGTCGTTGGCCGCTCGCGCGGCCGCCGTGGCGACGGAGGGCCACACGCGGTCGATCGCCGCGTTCACCGCGGCTCCCACCAGGACCGCGAACGCCGACACACCTATCCACAGGAGCACGGCGACGGGCGCCGCCAACGAGCCGTAGATCGTGGGCCCTTCGACCGTGCTCGTCAGGTAGATCCGGAGCAGAAAGCTCCCCAGGACCCACATCCCCAGGGCGATCAGCGCACCGGGCATGTCCTCCACCCAGGGCGAGCGCACCGGCACTGACACGTGGTACAGCGTGGTCAGGAAGACGACGGACAGCAGCGTCACCACCGGCCAGTACAGGACCTGCACCACCGTCGTGGAGCCGGGCACCAGCTTCACCACCGCGTCAGGACCCGCCACCATCAGCGGCAGCGCCACCGAACCGATCAGCAGGGCCACGATGAACAGGCCGAACGCGAGCAGCCGGGTCTTGACGATGCCGCGTGCGCCGTCCAGGCCGTACATGACCGTGATCGTGTCGATGAAGACGTTCACGGCGCGCGAGCCCGACCACAGGGCGAAGAGGAAACCGATCGAGATGACGTCGGGCCTGCCGACCCGCATCACGTCCTCCAGTATCGGCTGCGCGATCTGACTGACGCCCTTGTCGGACAGGACCGTGCGGGACGCCTCGAGGATGTTGTTCTCGACGCTGGCGATCGTGTTCGCGCCGGTCCAGCGGTCCACGTACGCGAGAAGGCCGATCAGGCTCAGGAGCAGCGGCGGCACGGACAGGAGCGTGAAGAACGCCGCCTCGGCCGCGAGACCGAGGATGCGGTATTCCACGCACGAGTTGACCGTGTCCTTGAGCAGCAGCCAGGCAGTCCTGCGCTTGGAGACGTTGCTGTAGAGAGCGCGGGCCCGGTGCCAGCGGCCGGACGGCCTCCCGGGTGTTTCATTTGCCTGGTGCACCTCCTTACCGTAGCGGCATGGCAGCCACCACCCACACAGTGACCAACCAGGCTCCGCCCCTGGTGGGATATGACGTCTTTACGTCAGACCGCGCTCTCACAGAGGGAGTCGAACGGCATCTCGATCCCGCCCTTCTCGGTACCGCTCGTGAGCAACTCTCCGAACTCGGGCGCACGGCGGGATCGGCCCAGGCGCAGGAATGGGGAGTGCTCGCCAATGAGAATCCGCCCGTTCTGCACACCCATGACCGCTATGGGAATCGCATCGACGAAGTCGCCTTTCATCCCTCGTGGCACCGGCTGCTCGGCAAGGCCGTTTCGCACGGTCTGACGACCGCCTGGTCGCGGCCGGGCGGTCATCTGCGGCGCGCTGCCGGATTCCTGGTGTGGACGCAGGTCGAGGCGGGGCACGGCTGCCCCCTGTCGATGACGCACGCGGCGGTGCCCGCGCTGCGGACCGATCCCGCGCTCGCCGCCGAGTGGGAGCCCAAGCTCGCTTCTCTCGTCTACGACGAAGGTCTTCGGCCCGCGTCCCAGAAGGCCGGAGTGCTCTTCGGGATGGGAATGACGGAGAAACAGGGCGGCAGCGATGTGCGCACGAATACGACGCGTGCGCGTGCCCTCACGGAGGACGGCACCTATGAACTCACGGGGCACAAGTGGTTCTGTTCCGCACCCATGTCCGACGGTTTTCTCGTGCTCGGGCAGACCGACGCCGGACTTACGTGCTTTCTCGTGCCGCGTGTCCTTGAGGACGGCACCCGGAACGCCTTCGCCATTCAGCGCCTGAAGGACAAACTGGGCAACAGGTCGAACGCGTCGAGCGAGGTCGAGTTCGACGGGACGTGGGCGCGCCGGGTCGGCGACGAAGGGCGCGGGGTGCGCACCATCATCGAGATGGTGGCGGCCACCCGGCTCGACTGCGTGGTGGGCTCGGCGGCGATCATGCGGCAGGCCGTCGCACAGGCCGTGCACCACGCCACGTACCGCGAGGCGTTCGGCGGCAAGCTCGTCGACAAGCCGCTGATGCGCAACGTCCTCGCGGATCTGGCCCTGGAGTCGGAGGCGGCCACGACGCTCGCGCTGCGGCTCGCGGCGGCGTACGACGACGGGGGCGAGCAGGAGCGGGCGTTCCTGCGGATCGCGGTGCCCGCCGCGAAGTACTGGGTGACCAAGCGGTGCACGCCGCTCGTGGTGGAGGCCCTTGAGGTGCTCGGCGGCAACGGCTATGTCGAGGAGTCGGGCATGCCGCGGCTGCTTCGCGAGTCGCCGCTCAACTCGATCTGGGAGGGCTCGGGGAACGTACAGGCCCTGGACGTGCTGCGTGCGCTGCAGCGCGAGCCGCTGGCCCTGAACGCCTTCCTCCAGGAGGTCGGTCTCGCGCGCGGCGCCGATCACCGTCTGGACGGCGCGATCAAGGGGCTGCTCACCGAACTGGCCGATCTGGACGGCATCGAGGCGCGGGCGCGGCGGCTCGTGGAGCGGATGGCGCTGGTGCTCCAGGGTTCGCTGCTCGTGCGGTACGCGCCCCCGGAGGTGGCCGACGCGTTCTGTGCCTCGCGGCTCGGCGGGGACTGGGGCTCGGCGTTCGGGACGCTGCCGCACACCCTCGATCTGGCCTCCGTGGTGGAGCGGGCCGCTCCCGGCAGGGGCTAGCGGGAAGGGACTGGAGGAGTCACAGGGACTGGAGGGAGTCACGGGGGTGGTGCTGCGCCGACACGGCACCACCCCCGCTTTCAAGCCCCGTTGCGGAGCATGAACGCCGCCTGAGCGGCGTTGACATCAGCTTCGACCGCCGCACTGCTGTTCGCGAGAGTTGCAGACCGTTGCAAGCCACCATCAGTTCATCACCGACCTACATCGGTTCACTACTGAACTACATCGGTTCATTACTGAACTAATACCCTTACGTGCGCCGAGGGGGCACGATGGGTGGATGCCCCGGCGCACAGGCCCCGCTCGGGAAGGACCGGTGATGAACGCGACTTCGACGATCAGCCTCGCGAAGATCTCCACCATGGACTCCGCGCGGGCCGCGCGACTGCTCGCGGGGGTCCGCCACGCGGCGCTCACCGGACAACAGCCGCCCGTGCTTCCGCGTCCGGTGATCGAGGAGTCCTGGGAGCGCATGCTGCTCGACGGGGTGGATCCGGACCACGACTTCCGCTCCCGGCTGCTCAGCTTCGAGGAGCTGGAGGAGCGGCGCCGCGCCTCGCCCCTGACGGAGATCATGCCGGTGCTGCGGGACGCGCTCGTCTCGGTGGCGGACGCCGCGCACCACATCATGGTCGTCTGCGACGCGGAGGGCCGGGTGCTGTGGCGCGAGGGCAACGCCACGGTGCTGCGCAAGGCGGACTCGCTCGGCTTCGAGCTGGGCGCTGACTGGGCCGAGAGCGTCGTCGGCACGAACGGCATAGGGACACCGCTCGTCGTGCGCCGGCCCGTGCAGGTGTTCTCCGCCGAGCACTTCGTGGAGACGCATCACGCGTGGACGTGTACGGGCGCGCCCATCACCGATCCCCGTGACGGCCGCCTGCTCGGCGTGGTGGACATCAGCGGTCCGCTGAACACGATGCATCCGGCGATGCTCGCCCTGGTCGACACGGTGGCGAAGCTCGCCGAGGCCCGGCTGCGCGAGAGCCATCTGACGGCGCTGGACCGGCTGCGCTCGGTGGCGGCGCCGGTCCTCGCCCGCCTGGAGGGGCGCGCCGTCGCGGTGGACTCGCACGGCTGGACTGCGGCGGTCACGGGAATTCCGCACACCGACCGGCTCGCCCTGCCCAAGCAGCCGGCCGCGGGGCACATGTGGCTGCCCTCGCTCGGCACCTGCGCGGTGGAGCCGCTGCCAGGCGGCTGGCTGCTGCGTGTCGAGGAGGAGCCGCAGCCGCTGACCCCGACCCGCGTGGTCCTTGACGTGAGCGGGCCGCGCCGCTGGTCGGTCACCGTCGAGGGCGGTGGCGCGGGCGGCTGGACGCATGAACTGAGCCCGCGGCACGCGGAGTTGCTCTATCTCCTGTCCACCCACCCCAGGGGCCGCAGCGCCTCCGGCCTCGCCGAGGACATGTTCGGCGACCCGGCGCGCACGGTGACGGTCCGCGCCGAACTCTCCCGGGTCCGCCGCTATCTGGGCGACCTCCTGGCCCACCGCCCCTACCGCTTCCCCGAGGACGTGGACGTGGACGTGATCCTGCCCGAGCACCCCGCGAACCTACTGCCGCATTCGACGGCACCCGCGGTCCGCGAGGCACGGAGGGTGCCGGAGCCTTGAGTGCGGCTGACCACCGGCAGTCGTACCGCCGCCCCGGGACGGCGTCGAGGCAGGCCCGCCTTGGCCCTCACCCCCGCCCCATGGTTCTCTGACCTGCATGAGCCTCACTGTCACCACCTGGTCCCTGGAGCAGACCGCTCCCACCGATCTGCTGCCTGCCGCCGCCCCCGAAGGCGACGACGTACGGATCGTCCGGGCCGAGGTCCCCTCCCCCGAGTTCAGCCGCTTCCTCTACGCCTCCGTCGGCGGCGACATCCGATGGACGGACCGGCTCTCCCTCTCTTACGCCCAGTGGCAGGAGGAGCTCGGGAAGCCGGGCGTCGAGACCTGGGTCGCGTACGACAAGGGGACTCCCGCCGGGTACGTGGAGCTGGCGGCGCAGGAGGGCGGTGTCGTCGAGATCGTGTATTTCGGGCTCATTCCCGCTTTCCGGGGGCGGCGGATCGGCGGGCATCTGCTCTCGTACGGGGTGCGGCGGGCCTGGGACCTGGCCGAGCGCTGGCCCGAGCTCACCCCGACCAAGCGGGTGTGGCTGCACACCTGCTCCAAGGACGGCGAGCACGCCATGGACAATTACCTGCGGCGCGGCTTCAAGCTCTTCGACACGGAGGTCTCGCAGGAGGCGGATGTTGCCACTCCGGGGCCTTGGCCCGGCGCGTAGCGCTCCGCGCGGGGGATGCGTTCTGGGCTGCGAATCCGTCGTGGCTGGTCGCGCGGTTCCCCGCGCCCCTTCGGGGCGCCATCCCGGGCCTCTGAGGAGTGACCGGCACCACACCGTCTCGCATCGCGAGACCACTCAGTCCACATTCTGGATAATGGTGGACTGGGCCGAAAGTCCCGTGACACGCTTCCGTCATGGATCGCACTGGAATTGCCTTGGTGAGTCGGCGTCACGTCGATCTCTGCCGCATGTCCAGCGCCATGTGTCCGGCGAGCTGACAGCACCAGCGCCGACGACTCTCTCTGCTTGACCACTTATCTGCGCACCGCCGCGCCCTTAGCGCGAAGTGTGCAGGTCAGAGCCGCCCTCAGCCCGCCTTGAAGGACGTATAGCCATGGCTGCCACCCCTGAAAAACCCACGACTGCCGCGCCCCGGCGCAAGGCGAGCCGTCACCGTGGTGAGGGCCAGTGGGCCGTTGGCCACTTCACGCCGCTCAATGGGAACGAACAGTTCAAGAAGGACGACGACGGTCTCAATGTGCGGACACGCATTGAGACGATCTACTCCAAGCGCGGGTTCGACTCCATCGACCCGAACGATCTTCGTGGGCGTATGCGCTGGTGGGGGCTCTACACCCAGCGCCGGCAGGGCATCGACGGCGGCAAGACCGCGATCCTTGAGCCGGAAGAGCTGGACGACGAGTACTTCATGCTGCGGGTGCGGATCGACGGCGGACGCCTCACCACCGAGCAGCTGCGCGTCATCGGCGAGATCTCGCAGGAGTTCGCGCGCGGGACCGCCGACCTCACCGACCGGCAGAACGTGCAGTACCACTGGATCCGCATCGAGGACGTTCCCGAGATCTGGGAGCGGCTCGAAGCCGTGGGGCTCTCCACGACCGAGGCCTGCGGTGACACGCCCCGCGTCATCCTCGGCTCGCCCGTCGCCGGTGTCGCCGAGAACGAGATCATCGACGGCTCCCCCGCCATCGACGAGATCCAGCGCCGCTTCATCGGCAACCCCGAGTTCTCGAACCTGCCGCGCAAGTTCAAGACGGCGATCTCCGGGTCGCCCCAGCTCGACGTCGCGCACGAGATCAACGACATCGCGTTCGTCGGTGTCAACCACCCCGAGCACGGCCCCGGCTTCGACCTCTGGGTCGGCGGCGGCCTCTCCACCAACCCGAAGCTGGGCGTGCGGCTCGGTGCCTGGGTGCCGCTGGACGAGGTCCCGGACGTGTACGGCGGTGTCATCGGCATCTTCCGCGACTACGGCTACCGCCGCCTTCGCACCCGCGCCCGCTTGAAGTTCCTCGTCGCCGACTGGGGCCCGGAGAAGTTCCGGCAGATCCTTCAGGACGAGTACCTCAAGCGGAAGCTCGTCGACGGGCCCGCGCCCGAGCAGCCCACCGGCACCTGGCGCGACCACCTCGGCGTGCACAAGCAGAACGACGGCCGCTTCTACGTCGGCTTCGCCCCCCGCGTCGGCCGCGTGGACGGCACGACGCTCACGAAGATCGCCGACGTCGCCGCCGCCCACGGCTCGGGCCGCCTCCGCACCACCGCCGAGCAGAAGATGATCGTGCTCGACGTCGAAGAGGCGCAGGTCGAGTCCCTCGTCGCCGGGCTCGAAGCCCTCGATCTGCGGGTCACTCCCTCCCCCTTCCGGCGCGGCACCATGGCCTGCACCGGCATCGAGTTCTGCAAGCTGGCGATCGTCGAGACGAAGGCGCGCGGCGCCTCGCTCATCGACGAACTGGAGCGCCGCATCCCGGAGTTCGACCACCCGATCACCATCAACATCAACGGCTGCCCGAACGCCTGCGCCCGCATCCAGGTTGCCGACATCGGCCTCAAGGGCCAGCTCGTCCTGGACGACGAAGGCAACCAGGTCGAGGGCTTCCAGGTGCACCTGGGCGGCGCGCTCGGCCTCGAGGCCGGGTTCGGCCGCAAGGTCCGCGGCCTGAAGGTCACTTCGGCCGAACTGCCCGACTACGTCGAGCGGGTCCTCACGCGCTTCCAGGAGGAGCGCGCGGACGACGAGCGCTTCGCCACCTGGGTGGCCCGTGCGAGCGAGGAGGCACTGAAGTGAGCGAACGTGCCGCCCCTTTCTACTGCCCCTACTGCGGTGACGAGGACCTGCGCCCGAACGAGACCGGTCACGGCGCATGGGAATGCGCCGCGTGCAATCGAGCCTTCCAGTTGAAGTTCCTCGGGCTCCTCGCCCAGGGAGTTCAGCGCAGCAGCGGTGGAGGGGAAGAGATATGAGAGCCGTTCAGACCCAAGAGCAGCGTACGAACGACGAGTTGAAGGCTCTCGCCGAGCAGGCCGGGCGGGATCTGGAGGACGCGTCCGCGCTGGAGATCCTGCAGTGGGCCGTCGACACGTTCGGCGAGCGCTTCTGCGTGACCTCCTCCATGGAGGACGCCGTCGTCGCCCACCTCGCCTCGCGGGCCCGCCCCGGCGTGGACGTCGTGTTCCTCGACACCGGCTACCACTTCCCCGAGACCATCGGCACCCGTGACGCCGTCGCCGCCGTGATGGACGTCAACGTCATCACGCTCACGCCGCGGCAGACGGTCGCCGAGCAGGACGCCGAGTTCGGCGCGAAGCTGCACGACCGGAACCCCGACCTGTGCTGCGCCATGCGGAAGGTCAAGCCCCTTGAGGAGGGCCTGACTTCGTACGCCGCGTGGGCGACGGGCCTGCGCCGCGACGAGTCCCCTACCCGGGCCGACACCCCGGTCGTCGGCTGGGACGAGAAGCGCCAGAAGGTCAAGGTCTCCCCGATCGCTCGCTGGACGCAGGACGATGTGGATGCCTACGTCTTGGAGCATGGCGTCCTCACCAACCCCCTCCTCATGGATGGTTACGGCTCCGTGGGCTGCGCGCCCTGCACCCGCCGTCTCCTGGAGGGCGAGGACGCACGCGCCGGACGCTGGTCGGGCAATGCCAAGACCGAGTGCGGGATCCATTGATGACAGAGCTGACAGGGCCTCAGACAGCGGAGCCCCGACACGTATCGGAGAAGCACGTGACCACCGGAGCCACCATCTGGCTCACGGGTCTGCCCAGCGCGGGCAAGACCACGATCGCCTACGAACTCGCCGACAGGCTCGGCGAGGACGGCCACCGGGTCGAGGTGCTCGATGGCGACGAGATCCGCGAGTTCCTCTCGGCGGGCCTCGGCTTCAGCCGCGAGGACCGGCACACGAACGTGCAGCGCATCGGCTTCGTCGCCGAACTGCTCGCGCGCAACGGCGTGAAGGTCCTGGTGCCGGTGATCGCGCCGTTCGCGGACAGCCGTGAGGCGGTGCGCAAGCGCCACCAGACGGGCGGCACGCCCTACCTGGAGGTCCACGTGGCCACGCCGGTGGAGGTCTGCTCCGTACGCGACGTGAAGGGTCTGTACGCCAAGCAGGCGGCCGGCGAGATCTCCGGACTCACGGGCGTCGACGACCCCTACGAGGCACCCGAGTCACCCGATCTGCGCATCGAGTCCCAGGACCAGACCGTGCAGGAGTCCGCGGCGGCCTTGCGCGCGCTGCTCATCGAGAGGGGTCTGGCATGACGACCACTGTGGCCACCGTGACCGAGGGGACGGACAGCCCGTACGCGCTGTCCCACCTGGACGCCCTTGAGTCCGAGGCGGTGCACATCTTCCGCGAGGTGGCGGGCGAGTTCGAGCGGCCGGTGATTCTCTTCTCCGGCGGCAAGGACTCGATCCTCATGCTGCACCTGGCGCTGAAGGCCTTCGCCCCCGCGGCGATTCCCTTCTCCCTCCTGCACGTGGACACCGGGCACAACTTCCCCGAGGTCCTTGAATACCGCGACCGCGTCGTCGCCGAGCACGGGCTTCGGCTGCACGTCGCCTCCGTGCAGGACTACATCGACGCGGGCAAGCTGCGCGAGCGGCCCGACGGCACGCGCAACCCGCTCCAGACCGTCCCGCTCACCGAGAAGATCCAGAGCGAGAAGTTCGACGCCGTGTTCGGCGGGGGTCGCCGCGACGAGGAGAAGGCCCGCGCCAAGGAGCGCGTCTTCTCCCTGCGGGACGAGTTCTCGCAGTGGGACCCGCGCCGCCAGCGCCCCGAGCTGTGGCAGCTGTACAACGGCCGCCACGCTCCCGGCGAGCACGTCCGCGTCTTCCCGATCTCCAACTGGACCGAGCTGGACGTCTGGCAGTACATCGCCCGCGAGGGCATCGAGCTCCCCGAGATCTACTTCGCGCACGAGCGGGACGTGTTCCAGCGCTCGGGCATGTGGCTGACCGCCGGCGAGTGGGGCGGCCCCAAGGATGAGGAGACGACTCAGAAGCGGCTCGTCCGCTACCGCACGGTCGGCGACATGTCCTGCACCGGTGCCGTCGACTCCGACGCCACCACGCTGGACGCCGTCATCACCGAGATCGCCGCCTCCCGTCTGACCGAGCGCGGCGCCACCCGCGCCGACGACAAGATGTCCGAGGCCGCGATGGAAGACCGCAAGCGCGAGGGGTACTTCTAAACATGACCAGCACCACCGAACCCGACAAGGCGCAGCCGCTCTCCACCGAGCAGCTGTCGGCCACCACCCTGCTGCGGTTCGCCACCGCGGGGTCCGTCGACGACGGCAAGTCCACCCTGGTGGGGCGGCTCCTGCACGACTCCAAGTCGGTCCTCACCGACCAGCTCGAAGCCGTGGAGCGCGTCTCGCTGGGCCGCGGCCAGGAGGCGCCCGACCTCGCGCTGCTCACCGACGGTCTGCGGGCCGAGCGCGAGCAGGGCATCACCATCGACGTGGCCTACCGCTACTTCGCGACCCCGCAGCGCCGGTTCATCCTCGCCGACACCCCGGGCCACGTGCAGTACACCCGGAACATGGTCACCGGCGCCTCCACCGCCGACCTCGCCGTGGTCCTGGTCGACGCCCGCAACGGCGTCATCGAGCAGACCCGCAGGCACGCCGCCGTGGCCGCGCTCCTGCGCGTCCCGCACGTGGTGCTCGCCGTGAACAAGATGGACCTCGTCGCGTACGAGGAGACCGTCTTCGCGAAGATCGCCGAGGAATTCACCGCGTACGCCAGTGAGTTGGGCGTCCCGGAGATCACCGCGATCCCGATCTCGGCCCTCGCGGGCGACAACGTGGTGGAGCCGTCCTCCAACATGGACTGGTACGGCGGCCCCACGGTCCTGGAACACTTGGAGACGGTCCCGGTCAGCCACGACCTGACCTCCTGCCACGCGCGCCTGCCCGTCCAGTACGTGATCCGCCCGCAGACCGCCGAGCACCCCGACTACCGGGGCTACGCGGGACAGATCGCGGCGGGCACCTTCCGGGTCGGCGAGTCCGTGACCGTGCTTCCCTCGGGCAAGACGTCGAAGATCGCCGGGATCGACCTCCTGGGCGAGCCGGTGGACGTCGCCTGGACGCCGCAGTCCGTGACGCTGCTCCTGGAGAGCGACATCGACATCGCGCGCGGCGACCTGATCGTGCCGAGCGGTGACCAGCCGCCGATCTCGCAGGACCTCACGGCGACGGTCTGCCATGTCGCGGACACCGCCCTGGCCGTCGGCCAGCGGGTGCTGCTCAAGCACACCACCCGCACGGTCAAGGCGATCGTCAAGGAGATCCCCTCGCGGCTCACCCTGGACGACCTCTCCCAGCACCCGGACCCCGGACAGCTGGTCGCCAACGACATCGGCCGCGTCGTCATCCGCACCGCAGAGCCGATCGCGGTCGACTCGTACGCCGCGTCGCGCCGCACGGGTTCGTTCCTCCTGATCGACCCGGCGGACGGCACGACGCTCGCCGCGGGCATGGCGGGCGACGCGTTCGCCACCGTCTCCGAGCCGGCCGAAGAGGCCGCGCCGGTCGCGGACGAAGAGGGCTGGGACTTCTGACCATGACCTCGATCGACTACTTCTCGACCTTCGCGAAGGAGGGCGGCCGCGTCGGCAGCGGCGCCCTCGGCAGCGGTCAGGGCGGGGTGGGGCGATGTGCGTGATGACGTACGCGCACCGCTTGCGCGCCCACACCCCCCGCGAGTTCGACCTGCGAAGACGAAAACCTGCCGATCTCCCGGCCGCGCCCTGAGGGCGTGAGAGCCGGGCCAACGAGAGGACCACCTCCCGTGCCTGCCAGCTTCCGCACACCACGCACCACCGGCCGCCGCCGCGCCCTGGCCGCCGTGGCCGCCCTGCCGCTGTTCGCCGTGGTGCTCACCTCCTGCGGCTACGGATCCTCCGCCGACAAGGAGGACGACAAGGCCAAGGTGGCCGCCGGTGCGAAGAAGATCGAGGGCTTGGACGAGGTGAAGATCGGGTACTTCCCGAACCTCACGCACGCCACGGCGCTCGTCGGTGACCAGGAGGGCCTGTTCCAGAAGGAACTGGGCGCGACGAAGGCGAAGTACACGCAGTTCAACGCGGGCCCCTCGGAGATCGAGGCGCTGAACTCGAAGTCCATCGACATCGGCTGGATCGGCCCGTCGCCCGCGATCAACGGCTACACCAAGTCCCAGGGCAAGAACCTGCGCATCATCGGCGGCTCGGCGTCCGGTGGAGTGAAGCTGGTGGTCAACCCCAAGAAGATCAAGTCCCTCGACGACGTCAAGGGCAAGAAGATCGCGACGCCGCAGCTCGGCAACACCCAGGACGTGGCCTTCCTCAACTGGATCGCCGAGAAGGGCTGGAAGGTCGACGCGGAGAGCGGCAAGGGCGACGTCTCGGTGGTCCGCTCGGACAACAAGATCACCCCGGACGCCTACAAGTCCGGCTCCATCGACGGCGCCTGGGTGCCGGAGCCGACCGCGTCGAAGCTGGTCGCCGACGGCGGCAAGGTGATCCTCGACGAGGCCGACCTGTGGCCGGACAAGAAGTTCGTGATCACGAACATCATCGTGTCGCAGTCGTTCCTCAAGGAGCACCCGAAGGTCGTCGAGGCGGTCCTGCGCGGTTCGGTGAAGACCAACCAGTGGATCAAGGACAACCCCGACAAGGCGAAGGCCTCCGCCAACGCCGCCCTCAAGGAGGCGTCGGGCAAGGCGCTGCCCGCCGAGGTCATCGACCCGGCGTGGAAGTCCATCCAGACCACGGACGACCCCCTGGCCCGCACCCTCGACTCGGAGGCCAAGCACGCCGTGAAGGCGGGCCTCCTGGAGAAGCCGAACCTCAAGGGCATCTACGACCTGAAGCCGCTGAACAAGGTCCTCAAGGCCGAGGGCAGGCCCGCTGTCGACGACGCCGGCCTCGGCGTCAAGTAACCCCGGACTCAGACCAGTTCCCAGGAGGTGACGACCATGGCGACGACCACCCTCGCCAAGGCGGCGGAAGACATCACGGCCGCCCCGCACGCTGCCCGGATCGAGCATGTCTCGAAGTCCTTCGCCACGCCCGCCGGGCAGCAGCTCGTCCTGGATGACATCACGCTCGATGTCGCTCCCGGCGAGTTCGTCACCCTCCTGGGAGCCTCGGGCTGCGGCAAGTCGACGCTGCTCAATCTGGTGGCGGGGCTCGACAAGCCGTCGGCTGGCGACATCGCCACCGACGGCCGCCCCGCCCTGATGTTCCAGGAGCACGCGCTGTTCCCGTGGCTGACCGCGGGCAAGAACATCGAGCTCGCCCTGAAGCTGCGCGGCGTCGCGAAGGCGGAGCGGCGCGAGCGCGCCGAGGAGCTCCTCGGCCTCGTACGGCTCCAAGGGGCGTACGGCAAGCGGGTGCACGAGCTGTCCGGCGGCATGCGCCAGCGCGTTGCCCTGGCCCGCGCGCTCGCGCAGGACAGCAAGATCCTGCTGATGGACGAGCCGTTCGCGGCGCTCGACGCGATCACGCGTGACGTCCTGCACGACGAGCTGACCCGCATCTGGCGCGAGACGAACGTCTCCGTCCTGTTCGTCACGCACAACGTGCGCGAGGCGGTCCGCCTCGCCGAGCGCGTCGTGCTCCTCTCGTCGCGTCCGGGCCGGGTGGCGCACGAGTGGCGGGTGGACATCCCCCACCCGCGCCGCATCGAGGACTCCGCCGTGGCGGAACTGTCCGTCGAGATCACCGAACAACTGCGTGGGGAGATCCGCCGACATGGCCAGCACTGACACTCCGGTCGACAAGGCCGAGAGGGACAGCAGCCAGGACCTGGCCGGTCTGGAGGCGGGCCTCGACGCCCTGGACGCGGTCCAGACCCGGCGTACGCCCTTCCGCCAGACCCTAGTCCAGAAGATCCTGCCCCCGGTGACCGCCATCGTGCTGGTCCTCGTGGTGTGGCAGGTCCTGGTGTGGGCGAAGGTCACCGACTCCTACAAGCTGCCCGCGCCGTCCGCCGTCTGGGACGAGGTGGAGGAGGCCTGGCTGCAGGGCACGCTCCTGGAGTACATCTGGACGTCCGTGTCGCGCGGTCTGCTCGGCTTCCTGATGGCGCTGGTGATCGGCACGCCGCTCGGTCTGATCGTGGCCCGGGTGCGGTTCGTCAGGGCCGCGATCGGCCCCATCCTGTCCGGTCTGCAGTCGCTGCCCTCGGTGGCGTGGGTGCCGCCCGCCGTCATCTGGCTGGGGCTCAACGACCAGATGATGTACGCGGTGATCCTGCTCGGCGCGGTCCCCTCGATCGCCAACGGCCTGGTCGCGGGCGTCGACCAGGTGCCGCCGCTCTTCCTGCGGGCGGGCCGCACCCTGGGTGCGACGGGCCTGCGCCACACCTGGCACATCGTCATGCCGGCGGCGCTGCCCGGCTACCTCGCGGGGCTGAAGCAGGGCTGGGCGTTCTCGTGGCGCTCGCTCATGGCCGCGGAGATCATCGCGCAGTCGCCCGACCTGGGCATGGGCCTCGGCCAGCTCCTGGAGGCGGGCCGCACGAACAGCAGCATGTCGCAGGTGTTCTTCGCGATCCTGCTCATCCTGATCGTCGGCATCGCCATCGACCTGCTGATCTTCAGCCCGCTCGAGCGGCGCGTCCTGCGCAGCCGCGGACTTCTCGTGAGGAGCTGACCCACCATGTACGGCCGTCCCGTCCTGTTCGTCATCGCCCACGGCAGCCGCGATCCGCGGCATGCCGCGACGGTGCGCGCCCTGGTGCGCCGGGTGCGGGAGCAGCGGCCGGGGCTGCGGGTGGAGACGGGCTTCCTCGACTTCAACTCGCCCTCGGTCCCCGAGGTCCTGGAGTCCCTGGACGCCGAGGGGGTACGCGACGTGATCGCTCTCCCTCTGCTCCTCACGCGGGCGTTCCACGCGAAGTCGGACATCCCCGCGGTCCTGAGCCAGGCCCCGCCCCGCCTGCGCATCCGGCAGGCGGCGGTGCTCGGCCCCTCACCACTGCTCCTGACCGCTCTGGACCAGCGGTTGTACGAGGCGGGCCTCACGCCCGCCGACAAGTCCTCGACCGGGGTCGTGCTGGCCTCGGCGGGGTCATCGGACCCGGAGGCGATCGCAGTGATCGCTGAAATCGCGCGGGAGTGGCGGCACACCGGTTGGTGCGCCGTGCGGCCTGCGTTCGCCTCCGCATCTCTGCCCCGCACGGAGGACGCCGTGCGGGAGCTGCGGGACCTGGGTGTGGGACGGGTGGCGGTGGCGCCGTACGTCATCGCGCCCGGTTTCCTGCCGGACCGCATCGCGCGGGGCGCGGCCGAAGCGGACGTCACGGCCCAAGTGCTCGGCCCTTCGGCGGGGTTGGCGCGGCTGCTCGTGCAGCGCTACGACGAGGCACGTGCCGAGTCCGGTGCGGTCGGGCGGGTGGCGCGGGTTCCCGTGCTGGCCTAGTTTGTGGGTTCATGACCCTTACCAGATCCCGCACGCTCTGGCTGCGGACCGAGCCCCTGCACGCAGTGATCTACTTCGAGGAGCACTGCCGCGATCTGGGCAGGGCGCTGGGCCTCAAGGGATTCTGGATGGGCTACTTCGCGGCCCGCACCGCTCCCATGGGCCCGGTCGAGTCGGGCCCCGCGACAGCGGCGCTCGGTGTCTTCGCCCCCGGCATGGTGGAGCGGGCCCTCCCCTCCGCCTGGCAGTACGTGTCGCCGGGCCGGATCGTGGAGGAGCGCGCGGCGTACACGGCGCGGGCCCTGCGCGCCCTGGTGCCGGGCATCGACGACCAGGCCATCGCCCTCTGTCCGCCCCTCACCGCGATGGTCGACGACGCCCCCTCGCTCGCCCGCCCGCTGTTCACGGCGAACCGTGACGTGAGCGAACGGACCGACCCGGTGCAGCGGCTGTGGCAACTGGTCACCTGCGTCCGGGAGTTCAGGGGCGACGCGCACGTGGCCGCACTCGCCGACCACGGCCTCGACGCCTGCGAGGCGCTGGTGCTCGCCGCCGCCACGGGCCGCGTGGACCCGGACACCATCCGGCACGACCGCGGGTGGAGCGAGCAGGACTGGGCGCACGCGGTGGACCGGCTGCGCGGGCGTGGCCTGGTGGACGGTGACGGGCACATCACCGAGCGCGGCCGCACGGAGCGGGAGTTGATCGAGGACGACACGGACCGCCTGTCGGCACGCCTGCTGCGCCCGCTCGCCGCGCGGGACGCGGACACGCTCCTTGCGGCGCTGGAGCGTCCGGTGCGGCACATCCTGGCGGCGGACGTCGTCCCCTTCCCCAATCCCATCGGCCTTCCGCAGCCCACGGGTTAGTCAATCCGGTTGCCGAAGTACCGTTCCTGCCCCTACCGTCACGCCGATGACCCCCGTACTCCGTTCCGAACGTCTGAGCCTGACCCCCTATGTCGCCGCCGACGAGGAGCAGTTCGTCTCGCTCCTTCAGGACGAGGCCGTGGGCCGCTGGTTCGGGGACGGGATGCAGAGCGTGGAGCAGACCCATGCCCTGTTCCGCCGGATATTCGGCCTCGTGTACGCCGAGAACCAGTTCCCGGTCTGGGCGGTGCGGCACGAGGGGCACTATGTCGGCCACGCCGAGATCAAGCCGTCGCCCGAGAAGTGGCTCGACGGCCACGAGATCGTCTACGGCCTCTTCCGGGGCAGCTGGGGCAAGGGCCTCGGCACGGAGCTGGCCCGGCTCCTCACCACGTACGGCCATGAGACCTTGGCCCTGACCGAGGTGCACGCGACCGTGGACGCGCAGAACATCGCGTCCCTCACCATCCTCAAGCGCCTCGGCTTCACGCAGGGCCGCGCGGTCCCGGAGGACAACGGCCGCACCACGCTCCTCATGACGTCGGTGCTCAGCTGAAGTCGAGGCCTCCGGTGCGGGTGCGCTTCAGCTCGAAGACGTCCGGGCAGCCCGCGATCGCCCGGAAGCCGTCGAAGAGGCGCACCGCCTCTTCGCCGCGCGGAATCGCCCGCAGCACGGGACCGAACCAGACGGTGCCGTCGACGTGGATCGTCGGCGTACCGACGTAGGCACCCTGCTCGGGGTCCTTGCCCGCGTCATGGCTGCGGCGCACCACGTCGTCGTACGCCGGGTCGTCCGCGGCGTCCGCGAGGGCGGCGGGCAGGCCGGTCTCGGCCAGGGACTCGGCGATGACCTGGTCGAAGTCCTCGTTCTTGTCCTGGTGGATACGGGTGCCGAAGGCCGTGTAGAGGTCCCGGAGCACAGCGTCGCCGTGCTGCTCGGCCGCGGCGGCCGCCACGCGGACCGGACGGATCGACTTGTCGACCAGCTCCCGGTACCAGTCGGGCAGTTCGTTGCCGGTGTTGTGGAGGTAAAGGCTCATCACGTGGAAGCGGAGGTCGAGGTCGCGGGCGCGCTCGACCTCCAGGATCCAGCGGGACGTGATCCAGGCGAAGGGGCAGGCCGGATCAAAGTAGAAGTCGATGCGGGTCGTCGTCATGTCTTCGACCCTAGTGAGCAAATGGCGCACGTCTGTGGGCCATTCACCCTCCCTGCCGACGGGCCACTTACGAGGACCGCTCCCCCGCCCTCTCCTCTGCTGCCGCCCGTTCCTCCGCCCTCGCCACGAGTCCCAGCAGTTCGGTCACCGGCATCGACCCCGCATCGCGCCGCTCGCGCGCGAACGCGTTCGCCACGCCCTGCAAGGCGTCGTTCACCGGCGTCGGCACTCCGTGCAGGCGGCCGAGCAGCGCGATCTCGCCGTTGAGGTAGTCCGCCTCGATGGTGCCCGTGCCCCGGCTCAGGCTCTGCCAGGACGAGCCGGCGCCGCGCTCCGCGCCGTCGAAGGGCTCGAAGCGGATGCGGTCGCCGCGGGCCTCCTTCTGCTCCTGCTCGCTCACCGCCTCGATGCCGGCGGCGGCGAGCACCGCCTCGCCCTCGACCCGCGCCCGCCGGTAGAGCGCGATGGCCTCGTTGCCGCTGAGCACGCCCGTGACCGCCTCGATGGAGTTGGCCAGGTTGGCGAGCAACTTGCCGTACTTCCAGCGCATCACGTCCGCCACGACGGGCGAGAGCAGCCTCGACTTCTCCAGGTCGGCGGAGATGAGACGGGCGGTGTCGTCCGTGCCCCGCGGGTAGCGGCCGAGGTGCAGGATGCCGGTGTAAGGGGCACCCGCCGCGGAGACCGAGCCTGGTTCGACATGGGTCGCGGGCAGCCAGACGCACATCCCGTACACCCTGCGGAAGCGGCGCAGCGCGATGCGCTCGCTCTCCACGCCGTTCTGCGCGCAGACCAGCGGAAGGACCTCGCCCGCCGTGCCGCCGCCCGCCACCGGACGCCCGCTCCAGGCGTCGAGAGCGGCCGCGCAGTCCTGTGTCTTCACGGCGAGGAACAGCACGTCGTCCGCCCTCAACTCGCCGAGTTCGGCGGGTGCTTGGACGACGGGCAGGCGGTGGGTCACCGTCCCGTCGGGCGTCTTGACCCGCAGCCCGCTCTCCCGTACCGCCTCGTAGTGCGCACCCCGCGCGACGAGGACCACGTCATGTCCGCTCTCGGCGAGGCGTCCGCCCACGGTGCCGCCGATCGCCCCTGCTCCGATGATGATGTAGCGCATGGGGCCGAGCCTCGCACATCACGCCGCGAGGATCAGGCTTCCGGCGGCGCTTCCACGCTGAACGGCGTCCCCTGGTGGAACCAGAGCAGCCACTCGCCCTCGTACAGCCTCCACAGCGAACTGCGGTGCGCGAGACGGCCGTTGCTCTCGGTGTCGAAGGTGAGGTGCACGACGCCGTCGGCGAGCTGGACGCCCCGCATCCGCGAGGTCATGATCGGGCGGCCGGTCCTGTTCGTGCTCTCGGTCAGGGCCTTGATGATCGACGCGCGGTCCCAGTGGGTGCCCGAGGTGCCGAATTCGGTGAACTCCGGGTGCAGCAGCTCCCCGAGCAGCTCGGGCGACGCACGGACCTCGGGGGCGAGCAGGCGCAGTTCGGCCTCGATGGCCGCCTCGACGGCGGGCGTGCGGTCAGCCACGGCTCGGCTCCTGCGTCAGCTCGACCAGCTTGGAGACCGTGTTCCAGTTGCGGGAGGTGGCGACGACACCCTTGAACAGGGCGGGACGTGACAGGGCCTCGCCCAGTTTGGAGCGGCCGAGGCCGTCGGGGGCGTAGAGGTAGAGGGCGCGGTCTCCGAGCCGGAACTCCTCGGGGAGGAAGGCCGCCCGGTCGAGCGCGTCGAACCGGGAGGCGTCCACCGGCTCGGAGAAGTACGTGACGTGCAACTGCTTTCCTTCGAGTGTGGCCGCGGGGAAGGGGCAGGCGTCGGCGACCGCCTTCAGATACGCGCCGTCGCGCACCAGGACGTCCACGTCGAAGCCGAAGTGCCGCTCGATGGCCTCGCCGATCCGCGCGGCCAGGGCGTCCTCGTCGGCGGCCTCGCAGGTGAAGACCGCGTTGCCGCTCTGCAGATGGGTGCGTACGTCGCCGAATCCGAGAGCGGAGAGGAGCGGGCGCAACTCCCCCATCGGCACTTTTCTGTTGCCGCCCACATTGATGCCGCGAAGAAGCGCCGCGTATGCCTTGACCGTCATCCGCACACCATAAGACGGCCGTCGCACCCCGTGGGGGTGGGCGCGACGGCCGTCGGTTCAGTGGGTGTTGCCCGGCAGGTGTTACTCGACGACCTTGAGCAGCTTGTTGGGCGTGCCCTCGCTCGGGTTCGAGATCTTGTCCGGGGTCGCACCGTCGGTCAGCGCCTTGGCGACGGCGTCCGGCTTGGCGTCCGGGTGGGCCGCGACGTAGATGGCGGCGGCGCCCACGACGTGCGGGGTCGCCATCGACGTGCCGGAGATGGTGTTGGTGGCGTCGTCGTCCGTGTTCCAGGCGGACGTGATGTCCGAGCCCGGGGCGTAGATGTCCACGACCGAGCCGAAGTTGGAGAAGTCCGACTGCTCGTCGTCCTTGGTGGAGGAGGCGACCGTGATGGCCTCCTTCACGCGGGACGGAGAGCCCTGACCGGCGTCCGAGGACTCGTTGCCGGCCGCGACCGCGAAGGTGACGCCGGAGGCGATCGCCTTCTGGACCGCCGCGTCGAGCGCCTCGTCGGCACCGCCGCCGAGGCTCATGTTGGCGACCGAGGGGCCCTCGTGGTTCTTGGTGACCCAGTCGATGCCCGCGACGACCTGCTCGGTGGTGCCGGAGCCCTGGTCGTCCAGGACGCGGACCGCGACGATCTTCGCCTTCTTGGCGACGCCGTGCGCCTCACCGGCGATGGTGCCGGCGACGTGCGTGCCGTGGCCGTTGCCGTCGTCCGCGTTGTCGTCGTTGTCGACGGCGTCGAAGCCGGACGTGGCGCGTCCGCCGAAGTCCTTGTGGCTGACGCGGACGCCGGTGTCGATGACGTACGCCGTGGCGCCCTCACCGGCCGCGTCCGGGTACGTGTACTTCTTGTCGCCCGCGGTGTCCGCCTGGTCGACGCGGTCCAGGCCCCACGACGGCGGGTTGTCCTGGGTGGCGTCGATGCTGAACTTCTTGGACTGGACGACCTTGCCGACGGCCGGGTCGGCGGCCAGGCGCTTGGCCTCGGTCTCGCTGAGGCTCTTGGCCGAGAAGCCGTTGATCGCGGACGAGTAGTTCCGCTTCAGCTCGCCGCCGTACTCCTCGGCGAGGTCGGACTTGGCGCCCTTGTCGGCCTTCTCGTCGAGCATGACGATGTAGCTGCCGGAGACGGCACCCTTGGCGTCGGCTCCGTAGACCTTGCCCTCGGCGGGGGTTGCCGCACCGGCGAACGAGGTGGCGAAGACGGTGACGCCGACCGCGGTGGCGGTCGCGGCTATCGCCGAGACGAGCTTCACCGAGCGTGCACGCTTGTGTGTTGCCATGAAGAGGGATCTCCTCGTGGTGATGTGGGGGGATGTGGGGGTTTTCAAAACTTCACTGCAACGACCCCTGAGATCCGGAAGATCTCCGGGCGTTGGGACGAAACCATGTCTGATTGACGCGCGCAGATCAATACCTACATACACCTGTGACTTGTTCAACAAGGTTCTGTAATAACAAAACGGGCCCCCGTCGGCAGATCGGACACCGCGCGGCCCAATCCCCTCAAGTCGTCATAGATGTAAGGGGCTTGTGACGGCCTGACTCCTTCTTGACGAGGAGGTCCTCCGGTCCGCAAGGAGGAGAGCGCGCCCACCCGGTTCACCGGCAAGCACGACGAGCGATTCCCGGCCCCGCCCTAGCTTCGAGCCATGGGGAATCAGAGTCTTCGCGTTCGTGCTGATGCTGCTGTCGTTCCGCTCGCTGACGATCGCGGTCACGTCGATCGTCCTCAACCTGCTGTCGGTGGGAGCGGCCTACGGAATCCTCGTGATGGTCTTCCAGCACGGCTGGGGCGCGTCGCTGGTGGGCGCCGAGGGAGTGGGCGCGATCATCGCGTGGCTGCCGCTGTTCCTGTTCGTGATCCTGTTCGGCCTCTCGATGGACTACCACGTGTTCGTCGTGTCGCGGATCCGGGAGGCGCGGCTTCAGGGGCGTACGACGAGGGATGCGATCAGCCACGGAGTGGTGACCACGGCGGGCGTCGGCCTCGCGGCGGCGGTCCTGATCGACGCGACGGTGATCCGCGGCGTGCTGCTCCCGGCGGTGATGGCGCTGCTCGGGGAGCGGAACTGGTACCTGCCGCGGTGGCTCGGCCGGTTGCCGGATCTGACCCACGACGAGCCCGTGGCGGTGGCTCCGGCTTCTCCGCGGGAGGGCGATCGGGTGCGGGCCCAGCCTTCCGCACCGTCGATCACCGGCTCCGCCGAGTTCGTCCTCAAACGCCGGACGGGCTGAGATTTCCCGCCGGTCCGGGGGAATCTTTCAGCCCGTCCGGCGCTTGAGGGCCGGGGTCTGGGGCGGTGCCCCAGTTTCGGGAAGGGGCGGGACTGGGGAAAGCCCCGCAGGGCCTGCCCCTACGCTGCCGCGATCAGCTTGCGCTCCTCGAAGGAGTCGATCGTCCGCGTGAAGTCCCGCGTCGAAAGGAGCAGCTTGTAGATGATGGCCAGCTCGAAGACGAGGAGCAGCGCACCGGAGACGATCGTCGCCGGCAGCACCACGTCGAACAGCGGGCCGATCATGAAGACGCCCATCTGGAACTCGATGCCGCTCACCAGGTGCGTACGGATCCGGTGCCGCAGCAGGAAGGACCGCGCCCGCAGGTAGGCGGGGAACTTGTGGCGGAACTCCTGGTGCAGGTCGATGACCTGGCGCTTGGACACGGGCTCCGGAGCCTCCGGGGTTTCCGGAACGCCCTGCTCCGACTGCGCCTTCTGCATGTCCTGCTCGATGTCGGCCTCGGGGTTGTCCCGGAGCAGGTCCTCCATGAAGGCCAGCTCGGCTTCGTTCTCGGCCCGGCGGGCCGCCCTCATGCGGACCTTGATCTGCTTGCGCATGGTGTGACGGATCTTGAAGATCTCGAGCCCGTTGATGTAGCGCAGGGTGTCGAGGGCGACCACGGCGACCGCGGCCCAGATGTAGAAGGCGTCCCCGGTGCGGTGGAACTGACCGCCCATCAGGGCCACCGCGCACGCCATGACGCGGATGCGGTCGAAGACGAAGTCGAGCCACGCGCCGAACACCGAACCGGTGCCGGTGAGGCGGGCGACCTTGCCGTCCATGCAGTCGAGGATGAAGCTGAAGTGGTAGACGACGGCACCGGCGACCAGCCACTGCCAGTCACCCAGCGCGAAGAACGCCGCGGAGACGAGCCCCAGCAAGAACGCGCCCCAGGTGATCTGGTTGGGCGTGATTCTGGTCCGCATCGCCGTCCACCGCACGAGCGGCGTGGCGACCGGATCGACCAGAATCACGGTCCACCAGGCATCGCGCTTCTTCTGGGTGATGCGGCGCACCTCGTCGAGGGGCGGTATGTCTCGTCGCATGGGGGTCAACTTCCTGGCGTTCGCGGAACGTTCACCTCACGCTAAGAAGACCTTGGTTCAAGGAACAAGAACCTGAGTGTGCAACCTTTGGTGGGGGGTAACGGTCAACCTTTCAGGACGAGTCAATACCTATGCCAGAACCACCCTGCGTTACCTGAGCGTTACCGAATGACCGGGTCGTAACAAAAATGACCAGTTCGTAACAGAAACGCTTCGCGGAGTGTTACGCCCCGGCCCTCCCGGCCGCCTTCGCGAGCTCCTCCTCGATCAGGTCGGCCGCCCTCTTCGTGCCGCCCTCCCCCGCCATCCCGGCCTGCACATCGGCGAGTCGACGCGCCACCTCCGGGTCGCCGACCAGGCCGAGCACGGCCGCCCGCAGCGTCTCGGCGGTGGCCTCCTCCATCGGTACGTGCCGGGCCACCCCGAGCCCCTGGAGCATGTCCGCGTTGCCGAACTGGTCGACGGCCTGCGGCACGGCGACCATCGGCGTCGCGGTGGCGAGCCCTTCCTGGCTGCCGCCCGCACCGGCGTGCGTGATGAAGGCGTCGGCCTGCTTGAGGACCGCGAGCTGCGGCACCCACTGACGGACTTCCACATTCCCCGGGACGTCGCCCAGTTCGCTCGCCTCGACATGCTTGCCGACCTGAAGCACGACGTGCCACCCGGGCAGATCCCCGAACGCCTTGACGCACTCGCGGTAGAAGCCGGGCTGCTTGGTGAAGGACGAGCCGAGCGAGACGAGCAGCACCTTCTCCGCGCCGGCGGGACGCTCCCAGTCGCCCTGCGCCGACCGGTCGCCCTGACAGGCGCCGACGAACGTGTGCACCGTCTCGTCGACCCGGTCGGCGTTCGGCTGGAACGCCTTGGGGATCAGGACGAGCGAGCGCGGCGGGCGCCCGACGAAGGGATCGGGGTGCTGACTGATCCCGTTCTCCTCAAGCCAGGCGTGGAAGCGCGCGTAGTAGGCCTTGCCGCGCTCGGTCTCCTTCAGGCCGGCGTACATCGGCTCCGCGACCTCTTCCTCGTACCCGTCCCAGGCCACCAGGTTCGGCGAGAGCGAGATCTCGGGCACGCCCCAGCGGCGGGCGAGGACGCGCGCGGGATAGGAGGTGATGTCGTGCAGGACGAGGTCCGGCTCGTCCCCTTCGTACGCCGCCGCCAGTTGCGGCAGCGTCTCGATCGCCTCGGTGAGGAACGGCTCGATGTTGTCGATCAGTTCGGTCCCCCACGCCTCCGGGTCGTCGTCCGGGCCGGGCAGCGTCGTCGTGAAGAGGACGGGCTCGGCACCGGTCTCGGCGACCTTCTCCTCGAAGAGGTGCGGGATCGCGTACGTGACGCGGTGGCCGCGGGCGACGAGCTCGCGGATCACTTCGAGGCTCGGGTTGACGTGCCCGTGCGCGGCGATGGAGAACATGGCGATATGGGCACGCTGGCGTGAGGTCATGCCCAGACCTTAAGCGAGACGATACGTCTCGTGCAACCTCATTCCCGGATCCGCTCGGCCCACCCCGCCTCCGGACCCGCTCGACCTACTCGACGTCAAGACCGCTGCGCGACGCGGCGTCGTTGTAGCGCAACAGACACTCGGCGAACTTCTCCAGATCCGGCCCGCCCCACCCCGTGAGCCGCTCCTGGAACGCGACCCGTCGCGCGTCGGTGACCTGCGCGAGCACCTCGATGCCCCGGTCGGTGAGGTGCAGCACGTGCACCCGGTGATCGGTCGGATCGAGCCGCCGCTCCACCAGTCCGGCCTTCTCCAAGGCGCCCACCTGCCTGCTGATCGTCGACTTGTCCAGCGTGTAGTGCGCCGCGAGATCGGTGGCCCGGCATCCGCCCTGGTACTCGAGGTGGCTCAGGAGTGTGTACGACACGAGCGAGAGCTCGGGGTGCATTCGCGCGGCGGTGGCGCGGGCCCGCCGGGCGAACGCCGTCATCTCCCGCTGAATGATCTCGATGGACGCGTCCCGGTCGGCCACGATTTCTCCCTCTCCACGAATGGTTGTACAGTACAACACCGAGAATGAGTGTATAAGCCAACTATCGCGAGAGGTCTTCCGATGACCGCCACCTCGGCGCCCGCCCACAAGGCACATGCCGGCCCGGCACCCGCCCTTGGACCGCTCCGCCACGTCCTCCTCCACCTGGTGACGCCGCTGCTGATGTGCCTCGGCATGGGCCTCGCCTACATGGGCGCGTTCGTCACCCCGCAGCCCCACGACCTGCCGATCGCCGTCGTCGGTTCGGGCGAGCAGACGCAGGCCCTCGCGCAGACCGTCAAGGACAAGGCGGGCGATGCCCTCGACGTGCGGACGGTCGGCTCACGCGCCCAGGCGGTCGACGAGCTCAAGTCGATGGACATATCGGGGGCCTACGTCCCCGACGCCAAGACCCCCGAGGTGATCGTGGCCACCGCGGGCTCCGACATGAGCGCCATGGCGGTCGAGAAGATCTTCACGCCGGCCGCGGCGGAGCAGGGCGTCCCGCTCAAGGTCAGCGACGTGGCGCCGACCGTCGACGACGACCCCACGGGGCAGGGCCTGTTCTTCCTGCTCGTCGCGGTGAGCATCGGCTCGTACGCGTCGGTGGCGGCGCTCGGCGCCGCCGGGGCCGGAATGCGGATGCGGGGCCGGGCGGCGCTCGCCCTCGGCGTCTCGTTCGCCGTGAGCCTGATCGGCGCGGCGCTCGCCGGGCCCGTCTTCCAGCTGGTGCACCAGGGCCTGTGGGGCGTGTGGGCCATGGCGTGGCTCTACGCGGCCGGCATCCTCTTCATCGGCATCGGACTGCACACGTTCCTGAAGCGCTGGACGACGCTGACGATGATGGTCCTCTTCGTCATGCTCAACTTCACGTCGTCCGGCGGCCTGTTCAGGCCGGAGCTCCAGAACGGCTTCTTCGGCTCGCTGCACGCCTTCTGGAACGGCGCCGGATTCGTCGAGGGCATCCGCAGCCACCTGTACTTCGGCGGCCACGGCCTCGCCCAGCACGTGTGGACGCTGGCCGCGTGGCTGCTGCTCGGCCTGGTGATCACCGGCATCGCGGCGCTCTGGGAGCGGCGCCGGCGGGCGGTCCCGCTCCCGCCCGAGGCCGGGCAGGAGCAGGAGGAGCAGGAGGAGATGGAGGAGTCGGTGGCGGTGTGACCGCGGCACTCCGGCCCAAGTGACAGCAGGGGCCACGCATGTGACAGAAGGGGCCCCGCGTACGGATCCGTACGCGGGGCCCCTTCTGTCACCGCACCACCCGGTCCTCGGGGTACGCCGGACCGGCCGCATACGGCTGGTGTGCGGAGTACGCGGGGTCGCCCTCATACGGCCGGTGCCGCTCAGCGGCTGACGGCCCGTCCGGTGTGTGAGGGCGGCCCGGCGTCCGGCCCGACCTGCGTGGCCACCACAGCCCGCGGCCGAGGATCGCGGCGAGGGCGGGCACGAGGACGAGGGAGAGCACGAGCGAGGACAGGATGATCCCGAGGCCGGTCGCGAAGCCGATCTCCTGGGTCGCGGGGCTCGCGGCCAGGCTGGCGAAGGAACCGGCGAGCACGATTCCGGCCGTGGCGACGGCGGGTGCGGTGTGCCGCACCGCCTCGGCCACCGCGTGCCTTGCCGGGACCGGCTTCTGCATCTCCTCCCTGATCCGGTCGGTGATCAGGATGTTGTAGTCGGTGCCGAGGGCGACGACGAACAGGAAGAGCACCAGGGGCAGCGTGAACGAGACCCCGGTCCTGTCGAGGCCGTGCTGGAAGACCAGCGTGCTCGCGCCGAGGGTGGCCACGAACCCGAGCCCCACGGCGATCAGCAGCACGACCGGTGCCAGCAAGGAGCGCAGCAGCAGGAAGAGGATCACCGCGATCAGCAGGGCCGCGACCGGGAACACCAGACGCAGGTCCTTCTCCACGGCCGTCGAGATGTCGGCGAAGAGCGCGGCCGTTCCCGTGACGTATGCCTCGGTGCCCTCCGGGGCGGTCCGCGCCACCGTGTCCCTGACGGGTCCCGAGACCAGGTCGCGCGCCTTCTGCGTATCGGACTCGACGCTCAGGAAGAGATCGACCCGCGCGGCCGTGCGGTCCTTGCTGAGCACGGGTTCGCCGACCTCCCCGACGCCCTCCGCCTTGCCGAGGGCACGGGTCATCCCGGTGAGCGAACCCTCTTTGATGCCGGAGCCGTTCGTGCTCCGTACGTACACGCTGTGCGGGTCGGACACGCCCGCGGGCAGGCTGCGCGCGATCTGCTCCGCCGTCCTGACCGACGCGGTCTCGGGCAGGCCCTGCTGGTCGTAACTCATCTTCATGCCGACCGCGCCCGCGCCGAGGGCGCCCAGGAGCACCAGGCTGCCCAGGGCGTACCGCACCGGCCTGGCGCTCACCGCCTGCCCCAGGCGTGCGCTGACGCCGCCGGTGCGCTCCTTCTTCCAGGCACGTGCGGGCCAGAACATTCCGCGCCCGAGCAGGGCGAGAAGCGCGGGCATCAGCGTGAGGCTGGCGAGGAGCATCACGAGTACGGAGATCGCGATCGCGGGGCCGAGGACCCGGAACTGTCCGAAGCTCGCGAGGCCGAGGGTCGCGAAGGCCGCCACGATCGTCAGGGCGGCGGACGTGATCGCGTTGCCCACACGCCCGGTCGTCTCGGCCGCGGCCGTCCGGGCGTTCTGCTCGGGATGGTTCCGCAGCTGCTCCCTGAAGCGGAACATCAGGAAGAGGAAGTAGTCGATGCCGATTCCCAGGAGCACGACACCGATCAGCGAGGGAGTGGACGGGTCGAGGCCGATGCCGAAGAGCTTCGCCGCGCCGACCACCGCTCCCGACGCGACACCGCCGATCAGCGCCACCGCGATCAGCGGCACGAACGCGGCCGCCAGGCTGCGGAACACCAGCACGTTCAGAAGGACGATGAGGCCCATCGTCAGCATGCCGACGACTTTCCCCGTGGATTCCTCGGCGTCCGTGTTGTCCACCGTGGAGGCCAGTCCGCCGGTGAAGCCCACCCGTAGCCCGTCGGCGGCGAATTCGTGCTTCGCGCCGTCACGGAATTCCTTGTAGACGTCCTGAAGACCCGGGTCGTTGGGATTTCCGTCGAGCGAGACCGTGAGGAGCCTAAAACTCTTGTCCGGGGCCACGGCACCCGGCGAGACGCGCGGGGTCTGGGAATGGTCCTTCATGAGCTCTTCGGGCTTCGGTGCGACGATCCGCTCCCGGCCCAGGTCCGCCGCGGTGGCGGTGATGTGCCGTTGGTCGCCCGCCGTGAGCCTGCCGCCGTCGTCCCTGGCGACCAGCACGGTCAGGGCATTGGGGTCGGGCTTGGCACCGAATTCCTCCTCCGCGATGCGCAACGCGACGGCCGAGTCGTATTTCTTGGGCAGGAAGTCCCCGGCCTGGGAGTCGGTGACGTCGTACATCATCGCTTTCCCCACGAACGACAGTGCCGCTCCGAGGATGGTCCAGACGACGACCGTCAGCCATCGATGCCGGGTGGAGAACGAGGTCAGCTTGCGGATCATGCCAACAGGTCATCACGCGGGGCCCCTTGAGAGCGTCGGCCGCCGGAAGGGGACGCACCCCTGACCCTGGTCCGGTACTTCGTCGCGGGCAGTACTCCGGTACTGGGTGGAAGAACCGCCCCTGCGGCCATTCATGGCCCCGTGCGCCGGGATGTAATGGGGCGTAAAGGCGGGACGACAGGGCCCGCCGAACCGGCTTTCTTGGAGGCGCCCGGATGGGCCGCGACTTCTTCCCTCCCGTACCGCCCACGGGCAGGGCGCGGCCGACGCCGGGTGACGTGGCGGTCGCCGTCGTCGCGGTGGGGCTCGACGTCCTGGCCTACCTCGCCCCGGGCGATGAGGGCCCGGGGGCGCCGGTCACCGTGCTCGGTGTCCTGCTGGTCGCTTCCTCCGTGCTCCCGCTGCTCTTCCGGCGCCATCACCCCGTGCCGGTGCTCGGCGCGGTCCTGGTCGTGCAGCTTGCCGTCAATCTGGGTCTCGTCGTCGACCCGGGCGCCCCGATGTCGAACAGCTACGGAGGCGCTGTCGCGGTCGCGCTCTACACCGTGGCCAGGTACAGCGGGCCGCGCGCCGTGGCGCTGGGTGTCGTGGCGACCGCGCCCGTGCAGCTCGTGCGCTATCTGCACAACGACATACCGTTCCTGGGCATGGGCATCACCGACGTGCTGCTCACGCCCTGCCTCATCGTCGCCGTGGGCCTGGCCGTGCGGCAGTGGAAGCGGCAGCTGGACATCAACCGCACGCTCCTGGCCGACCGCGCGGTGACCGAGGAACGGCGCCGCATCGCGCGGGAGCTCCACGACATCGTGGCCCACCACATCACCACCATGTACCTGATGTCCGGCGGGGCCAGATCGACCCTGGACCGTGATCCCGAGACGGCCCGCGAGGCCCTGGTGACCCTGGAGGAGTCAGGACGCACCGCGCTGCACGAGATGCGTCAGCTCCTCGGGGTCCTGCGCAGCACCGACACGCTGGAGGAGACGCCGTCGGAACCCCAGCCAGGGGTGGACGGCATCGAGCGGCTCGTCGCCGATTCGACCGCCGCGGGTCTGCCGGCCGAACTCCACGTCACCGGGCGGCCCGTGGCGCTGCCGATGACGGTCGGCCTCACCCTCTACCGCATCGTGCAGGAGGCGCTGACCAACGCCCGCAAGCACGCGGGCCCCGCGGCCCGCGCCACGGTGCGGCTCGCGTACCTCCAGGACCGGGTCACCGTCGAAGTGGCCGACGACGGCACCGGTGAGGGCAAGGCACCCGGCGGGAGCTTCGCGGGCGGCGGATACGGTCTGCTGGGGATGCGGGAACGCATCGCTCTGCACGACGGTTCCCTCCACGTCGGGGGCCGTGCGGAAGGCGGGTTCGAGGTGGTCGCGAGCGTGCCGCTGCCCACCGACACCTACGAGAAGGACAGGATCCGATGACATCCTCCGCCGAACCCCCGCCCGAACCCACACCCGCGCCCACACCCACGCCCGGGATCGGGGCCGGGGCCGAGTCCGACGGCCTCACCGTCCTCATCGCGGACGACCAGCCGCTGGTGCGCCGGGGCCTGTCCCTGATCCTGCGCTCCGACCCCGCCATCCGGGTCGTCGGCGAGGTGGGCGACGGCGAGCAGGCCGTCGCGTCGGCCCTCGAACTCCGCCCCGACGTGGTCCTGATGGACATCCGCATGCCCGTCCTCGACGGCGTCAGGGCGACCGAGCGGCTGACCGCCGAACTGCCCGGGTGCCGGGTCCTCGCGCTCAGCACCTTCGACATGGACGAGCACGTGGTCGGTGCCCTGCGGGCGGGAGCCTCGGGGTTCCTGCCCAAGGACGTCTCCCCCGAGGAGCTGGTGGCCGCGCTGCGCACCGTCCACCGCGGTGAGTCCGTGGTCGCTCCGCGGCTGCTCACCCGGCTGCTCGCCACCTTCGTGACCCCGGCTCCCGCATCGCACCCGCCGGCCGCGGACCTCGCCGGGCTCACCCCGCGCGAGGTCGACGTGCTCCGCCTGATCGCCGCGGGCCTCGACAACATCGAGATCGCACAGCGGATGGAGATCGGCGTCCAGACCGTGAAGAACCACGCCACCGGCGTCTTCGCCAAGCTGGGCGTCCGTGACCGCGCGCAGGCGGTCATCGCCGCGTACGAGTCGGGGCTCGTGCGGGCGGGGCAGGGGAACGGGGCCCGTCCCTGAGGCCCCGTCCCTCAGGCGCCCCGTCCCTGAGGCGTCCCGTCCCTGAACTCCCGGCGACGGCCTACCGCTGGTACCTCTTGAGCACCAGATTCCCGTCTTTCACGAGCCGTTTGCGCAGCTCGTCCAGGCCGATCGCCCCGCTGTAGTACTCCTGGAGCGCCGGGGTCGCCACCTTGTCCTTCCACTCCGGATACCCCCGCACCGACTGCGCGGGCGCCGGGCGCAGGTGCTCCGCGAGCGCCGTGCCCGCCGCCCAGTCGTCCTTCTTCGTCCGCAGGGCGGGATCCCTCAGGGCCTCCGCGCCAGTAGGCAGCATCCAGTCGCCGCGCGCGAGTTTCACCATGTTGTCCGGCTGGAGGAAGAAGTCGATGAACTCGGCCGCCT
The DNA here is from genome assembly GCF_040643025.1 of Streptomyces sp. NPDC047525. NCBI lineage: Bacteria > Bacillati > Actinomycetota > Actinomycetes > Kitasatosporales > Streptomycetaceae > Streptomyces > Streptomyces sp. NPDC047525. Next base: position 82,281 of record NZ_JBEYTL010000014.1, on the reverse strand, counting down.
CCTTCTTGTGCGCGCTGTCCTCGGAGACGGACAGCGTCTGCGGGCTGACGCCCTGCGCGAGCCCCTCCGCTCCCGCCGGGGCGGGAAGCACCTGCCAGTCGAAGCCCTTGGGTGCCTGCTGGACGATCTGCTGGCGGTAGGAGAAGCCGAGCGGGACCATCGCGTACTTGCCGCCGAAGAAGCCCGGCAGCGTGTCGGAGCCGCCCATGCCCAGGGTCGTACCGGACGCGCTCTTGTCGGTGTTGACCTGGTCGTGGACCGTGCGCGGCATGATCTCGTCGGCCGCGTCGAAGCGGACGTCGACCTTGCCGTCCGCGCCCCGGTGGAACATCTTTCCGCCGGTCGAGAGCGAGAGGTTGAGCGTCGCGGACACCGGCTCCTTGAGCGGCCAGGCCACCCCGTACTTCCCGTCCGTGCCGTCGCCGAGTTCCTTGCTGACCGACCGGAACTCCGCCCAGCTCCACGGCTTCTGGGGCGTGGGAATCCGGACGCCCGACTTCTTCAGCCACTTCGCGTTGGCGATCAGGACGCGCGGCTCCTGGAGGAACGGCACTCCGTAGACCTTGCCCCCGAAGGTCGTCGTCTCCCAACTGCGCTTCGGGATGTCGGACTTGAGCCGCTCGGGGAGCAGGTCGCCGATGTCCGCGAGATAGCCGCCGTACGCGAAGTCGGCGAGGTCGTCCGAGGCGTCGTGGATGATGTCCGGCGCCTCTCCGCCCTCGAAGGAGGTGAGCAGCTGGTCGTGGACACTGTCCCAACTCCCCTGGACGTACTCGACCTTGACGTCGGGGTGGGTGGCGTTCCACTCCTTGACGAGCGCCTTGTTGGCGTCGACGGACTCCTTCTGCCAGGCAAGGGACTGGAACTGAAGGGTGATCTTCCCGTCGTCGCCCCCGGAGTCACCGCTGCAGCCGGTGAGCAGCAGCGCGAGGGCGGTGGCGGCGGCGGTCACCAGACGTGGGCCGAGGCGTGGTGCCGTGCGCATCAGGCCTTCACCGCCCCTGCCAGCATGCCGCCCGTGATCCGCTTCTGGATGATCGCGAAGATGACGAGCGAGGGGATGGTCGCGAGGAAAGCCGCCGCGGCGAGCGGCCCGAGGTCCGCGACGCCCTCGGAGCCGATGAAGCGGTTGAGGATGACCGGCAAGGTCTGCTTCTCCGGGGTCTTGAGCAGGACGAGCGCGAAGAAGAACTCGTTCCATGCGGTGATGAAGGCGAACATCGCCGTGGCGACGATGCCGGGGGCGAGCAGCGGCGCGACGACCGAGACGAACGTACGCACCTTGCTCGCGCCGTCGACCGCCGCCGCCTCCTCCAGTTCGGTGGGCACGGCACGGACGTACCCGACGAGCATCCACAGCGCGAAGGGCAGCGACCACACCACATAGACCATGATCAGGCCGAGCAGCGAGTTGATCAGGTGCAGGTTCTTCAGGATCAGGAACAGCGGGATGATGATCAGGACGAAGGGGAACGCCTGGCTGATCACCACCCAGCCCGTCGCTGCCTTCGAGACGCGATTGCGGTGCCGCGCCATGACGTACGCCATGGGGGTCGCGATGACGACCGCGATCAGGGACGCGCTGAGCGCCGCGATCAGGGAGTTGCCCGCGGCCTGGAGCAGCGGTTGCTCGTCGAAGGCCTGCCGGAAGTTCTCCAGGGTCGGATCCTTGGGGATCCAGGTGGGGTGCAGGCTGCCCAGTTCCCGCGCGGGCTTGAAGGCCGTGGAGATCAGCCAGAGGAACGGGAAGGCGAGGAAGACGAGATAGGCGGCGAGAGCCGTGTACTGCGCGGCGCGCGTCGACTTCTTCGTACGCATCATGACTCGTCGCCTCCCTTCAGGCGGCCGACGAGGTAGAAGGCGAGGATCACCGAGATCACCGCGACCATCACGCAGCCCATGGCCGCGGCATAGCCGAACTGGCCGTAGCGGAAGGCCTCTTCGTAGGCGAAGAGCATGGGCAGGCGGGTGCGGCCGCCGGGGCCGCCCTGGGTCAGGACGTAGACCAGGGCGAAGGAATTGAAGTTCCAGATGAAGTTGAGCGCCGTGATGGCGAGGGCGATCGGCTTGATCGCGGGCCAGGTGACGGTGCGGAAGCGGCGCCATGCTCCCGCGCCGTCCATCGCGGCGGCCTCGTGCAGCTCGCGCGGGGTGTTCTGCAACCCGGCGAGCAGCGCGACGGTGGTCTGCGGCATGCCGGCCCAGACGCCGACGACGATGACGGCGAAGAGCGCCGTGGCCGTCCCGGTCAGCCAGTCCTTGCCCTCCCCGAGGCCGAGGTTGGAGAGCGTCTCGTTGAGCACGCCCGCGTCCGGGTGGTAGACGAGCCGCCACATGATGCCGACGACCACTTCGGGCATCGCCCAGGGGATGATCGCGAGCGCCCGCGCCAGCCAGCGCATCCGCAGCGGCTGGTTGAGCAGGAGGGCGAGGCCGAGCGCGAGGAAGAACTGCGGCACGGTGACGCCGAACGCCCAGATCAGGCCGATCCGGAACGAGTCCCAGAACAGCGTGTCGTGCAGCAGATCCTGGAAGTTGAGGGCGCCGACCCACTGGGTCGGTTCGGTGCGGCCCGACTGCGAGTCGGTGAACGCGAGCGCGATGCCGTAGAGGAGCGGGCCCACGCTCAGGATCAGGATCGGGATCAGCGCGGGAAGCACCAGGAACCAGGCGCCGTGGTCCGCGCCTCTGCGGGCGGACGCGCCGTTCGCTGACCGCTTCGTTGCGGTCGCCAATGTCACGGAATCGGCTCCTTTGGGCGGCTCATCGGGGTTTGGCCGCCCAGGCGGCCCCCGTCATCGTGCTGATGGGATCTTGATACGTCAAGCAGCTGCGCAGGCCCCGCAGCCGCTTGGCCTGTGCGAATGGGAGACTGTGCCGGCAAACGTGGCGGACGCAGCGAGCGGTGCGGGAGGCAATGGATGGACGAGGCGCGGGCACGGGACGTACTGGGCGCTGCGGGTCTTGAGCGGGACGCGGTGCTGCTCGCGCTGGGCGAGAACGCCGTGTTCGGCAGCGGTGGGTCGGTGGTCAAGGTCGGGCGTGCGGCGCCGGAGCTTCTGGACCGCGCGCGGCGGGAGTTGAGGGTCGCCCGGTGGCTGGAGGAGTCGGGCGTGCCCTCGGTGCGGGCGGCCGAGAAGGAGCCCCGCCTGGTGGACGGGCATCCGGTGACGGTGTGGCACCGGCTGCCGGATGCCGTGCGCCCTGCCGAGCCGCGTGACCTCGCCCCGCTGCTTCGGCTCGTGCACGCGCTTCCCGCGCCCGGGTTCGAGCTGCCCCGGCGTGAGCTCCTCGGCGGGGTCGAGCGCTGGCTGCGGCTCGCCGGCGACGCGATCGACGCCGAGGACGCGGACTATCTGCGGGAGCGCAGGGACGGGTTCGAGGCGGCGGCATCGGCGCTCACTCCCCGCCTTGCCCCCGGACCCATCCATGGCGACGCCCTCCCCCGGAATGTCCTGGTGGGCGCGGACGGCCCGGTCCTGGTGGACCTGGAGACCTTCTCCGCCGATCTGCGGGAGCACGACCTCGTGGTGCTCGCGCTCTCGCGGGACCGCTACGGACTGCCCGCCGACGCGTACGACGGGTTCGTCGCGGAGTACGGCTGGGACGTGCGGGAGTGGGAGGGGTGCGCGGTGCTCCGGGGTGCCCGGGAGACGGCGAGCTGTGCGTGGGTCGCACAGCACGCCCCCAGCAATCCGAAGGCCCTGGCCGAGTTCCGCCGTCGGGTGGCCTCGCTCCGGGACGGGGATCCGGCCGTGCGGTGGTACCCCTTCTGAGCGTCGCCGAGCCGCGGCCTGCCGTCCTCAGACGCCGGACGCGCTGAACTCCTCGCGCAGCGGCCACGTCCCGTCGATCACCGCGTCCGTCTCGCCCTTCTTCCGCAGGAACTTCTGGAAGTCCGCCGCCCATTCCGCATACCAGTCGATCTGGCGGCGGTGCAGCTCGGCCGGGCCGAACGCGGCCAGCTTGGGGTGGCGGTCGGCTATGGCCGCGGCCAGGCGGGCCGCGGCCAGGGCGTCCGACGTGGCGTCGTGGGCCGACTCCAGGAGCACGCCGTACTCCGTGCAGACCGCTTCGAGGTTCCGCTTGCCCTTGCGGTAGCGCTCGACGGAGCGGTCGATGGTGTACGGGTCGATGACCGGGGCCGGTTGCGCGCCGCCCAGACGCTCGCGCAGGGACGGCAGGCCGTGCCTGTGCAACTCGGCGGAGAGCAGGGTCAGGTCGAAGGTCGCGTTGTAGGCAACGACCGGGACGCCCGACTGCCAGTACGACACGAGCACCGCCGCTATCGCGTCGGCGACCTCGTCGGCCGGCCTGCCGTCCGCTGCGGCCCGTTCGTTCGAGATGCCGTGCACCGCCACGGCCTCCGCGGGGATCTCGACCCCCGGGTCGGCGAGCCACTCCCTGCGGCCCAGCGTCTCGCCGGCTCTGACCTCGATCACGGCCGCCGTGACGATGCGCGCCTCGCGCGGGTCCGTCCCGGTCGTCTCCAGGTCGAACCCGATCAGCAGCTCCCGGTGCCAGCCCATGGCCGCCCCCTTCTCTGTGGTGCTTTCCCCCATTGACCACCACGATCCCACGCACCACTGACAATCCGAGGCTCGCATTCCGCTTGCCGCCCTGGCGGGCGCCCCGGACGGCTCAGGAGACCGGCCGCGAGTCCGCCCAGGCCAGCTCGAACTCCTCCCGGTACGTCTCGAAGAGTCCGCTCTCGTCCGGCTCGTCCGCCTTGACCACCCGGCGGCCACCGCGAAGGACGAGCACCGGCGCCTCCATCCCGCGCGTCCTGCGCAGGTACGACTGGACGACCGCGATGCCGTCCGCGCCGTCCCCGTCGACCAGATACGCGGTGAAGCGCGGCGTCTCGTCGAAGACGTGGATCTCGAAGGCGCCCGGATCACGCAGGCGGGCCCGCACCCGGCGCATGTGCAGGATGTTCATCTCGACGCTGCGGCTCAGCTCGCCCCGCTTCAGGCCCAGTTCGCGCTCCCTGCGCTTGACCGCGCTGCTCGCCGGGTTGAGGAAGAGCAGCCGCACCCGGCAGCCGGACTCCGCCAGGCGCACCAGACGGCGTCCGGAGAAGTTCTGGACCAGGAGGTTCAGGCCTATCCCGATCGCGTCGAGGCGGCGGGCCCCGCCGAAGATGTCCTCGGCCGGGAACTGCCGAAGCAGCCGCACGCGGTCCGAGTGGACGCCCACCACGTCGGCGTACCGGTCGCCGACCAGGGACTCGACGGCGTCGACGGGCAACCGGCGCACGGAAGGCGTGTCGGTGCCCGTGCCGAGTATGTCCAGGAGCTTCGCCGAGGCGCGCTCCGCCTGGGCGAGCACGGCGGTGGACAGGGCGCGGTTGCGCGACACGACGTTCCGGGTCACTTCCAGCTCGTCCAGAGCGAGCTCGACGTCCCTGCGGTCGTCGAAGTACGGCTCGAAGCACGGCCAGTGCTGCACCATCAGCTCGCGCAGCTGGGGCAGCGTGAGGAAGCTGAGGACGTTGTCGTCGGCCGGGTCGAGCAAGTAGCCCTTGCGCCGGCTCACTTCGCGTACGGCGACGGCCCGCTGCACCCACTCCTGCCCCGCGGGACCTGCGGCGGCGACCACCCAGTCGTCGGCGTGGACCGGTTCGTAGATGGGTCGCAGAACAGCGGCCACGACCGCGCGCAGCCGCTGCTCCACGAGATTCAGCCAGATGTAGGCCCGCCCGGCGCGCTGCGCGCGCGTGCGCACCTCGCGCCAGGCGTCGGCGCCCCAGTCCAGTTCGGGTCCGATCTGAGATCCCATCTCCATCGGCCGCGCCAGGGACACCGCTCCGGGCGGGCCGTCCGCGGAACCCCCCTCGTGACCCTCGTCACCAGGGGGCAGTTCCCGCCCTCCCGAGCTCACCCAGCGCACCCCTTCCGCTCCCCCGAGCACTCCCCCGTTCAACGATCAAGGAAGGGTACTCCGGGAGCGGCGGGCGGTGCAGCCGGATGGCAAGGGTGGTTTCTCAACCCCCCAGTGGCGGCTGGCCGTTCTGGCCGGCGAGGTCCTGCGGAGTGAGCGGACTCATAGCGGTCACGTCGCGCGCGGCCAGCGAGAAGCCCTGCCAGTGGACCGGCATCGGCTGCTGGTCCTCGTCACGGGCGATGTGGTGGAAGCCGACGTGGACCCAGGTGACCGGATGCGTCAGGGACTGACCGTTCACCCACTTGTCGACGCTCGTCGGTGCTCCGTTGGCGCACCCCGGGTTGTTGCTCGCGTACTGCTCGCACTTCTTGTACTCGGTGAAGTACACGTCGTGCTTGGTGAAGGGGCGTCCGGCGTGCTTGGTGCTGGGCCCCGGCACGATCTCGTACGAACGGGGGTGGCCGTCCGCGTTCTTGCCCGCCCCGCTGACCACGCGCCACCAGCGCATGTCCTTGCTGTCACCGGCGAGTTCCTTGGTGACCTTGGTGCGGGTGGTCTTCGTCTTGGGGCTGCCCTGGCCGGTGGGCGGGGTGACCTTGGAGTCGTACTGCTCGACCTTGGCCTTCGGGGAGCCGTCCAGGCCGAAGTTGAGCCGCCAGAAGACGTTGTGGGCGTGGCTCTCGGCCTTGGCCTGGTCGCCCTTGCCGATGGGCCAGCCGCGGCTGTCGCCGCCGTCGTAGTCGAACGGCGAGAGGCTGCCGGTCGCGCCGACCTGGGAGGTGATGGTGCCGTCCGACGAGAAGCGCCACTCGGTGATGTACTCGTACCAGGAGGCCTTGTTCACGGTGTAGACGAGCAGGTCCTTGCCCTGGCCGGTGTAGACCTTGCCGTTGCCGCCGGTGCTCTCGTCGTCGTTGAGGCGGTACGCGTGCCCACGCGCGCGCGTGGTGGTGCACAGCCCCTTCACGTCGCCCCGCTGCGGGACCTTCACGGTCTTGATGGTGCCGCCGGGACACTCGCCGGGGTTCAGGTTCTGCAGGGCCTGGCCGAAGTCGGTGCCGGTGACGTCGTCGTACTCGGCCTCGCCGTCGTCGTAGGGGACGTGGACCTGCGCGAGCCGGGCGCTGGTCAGGACGGGTATCGGCTTCGCCTCACCCTTGGGCTGGTAGCTGATCTTGTCGAGGATCAGCCCGGAGAGCGTGTTGTAGTGCCAGCACATGCGCCAGGTCGTGCCGCCGTCGACGGTCTGCTCGATCTTGTAGGCGTCACTGCAGTCGGCGGCCGGCGCCGCGGGGGCGCTCGGCGCCTGGGGGGCGGCCGATGCGGGCGAGGCGACGGTGACGACGCCGCCGATCAGCGCGGAGACCGCGAGGGCCCTGGTGACCCTGGTGCGGGCGCGCGAAAGTCTGTTGACGTGCATTGCGGTGTGAACTCCCTCGTACGAGGAGAAGCAGAAGTGTGGTGTCGTGCGCGAGCGGCCGAAATCAGCCGAGGCGGCCCACGGAGCGGGTGCTCAGGTCGACGACGAGGGACCGGGTGTCGATCCACGGGCCGTTCTTGACCTTGGTGACGACCTGGAGGCACCGGTGCTTTCCGCACTCGGTCAGGTCGGACGGGACGCGCTCGACGGTCTCCTTGCGGAAGACCATGCCGCTCAGCTGCAGCTGTCCCGGGCCGGTCAGCGCCTTGCCCGTGGCGTGCTTGAAGTCCTGCTTCAGGCCCTTGCCGAGCGGGTCCGCGATCAGCAGCTGGGCGCCCTCGGCGAGCTCTTCCTGGCTGGGCGGCGGCTGGACGTTCTGCGTGGTGTTCGAGTCCTCCACCTTGCCGGTCTCCACGTTGACCGTCTTGGTGATGACCGCGTCCTTCTTGTAGTCGTAGTAGACGACTTCGGCACGGCGCGGAGCCGCGGCGCCCGCGGCACCCGCGTCACTGGGGTCCGGCTCGCTGAGGTTCGTCGAAAGGAGCTGCGGGCCGCGGTCGCCCTCGACGTCCCTGGCGCTGGAGCGCATGGCGCCCGACACCGATGCCTTCTCGGCGCGCTCGATCTCGGCGTCGGTCAGCGGGTCGCTGCCTATGCCCTTGTCACCCTCTTCGGGCGCCGCCTCGACGACGCCGTCCTTCGCGATCGCGTTCTGCTTCGCGTCCGCCGCGTTGGCCTGGCGGCCCCCCGACTCGCCCGCCCCCGGCAGTGTGACGCCCACAAGCACCGCGGTGGCGGCCACCGCGACTGCCGCGCCCGCCATCACCTTGCCCAGGTTGCGTCTGACTAGCTCTCGCACTTACTCCCCTTTTCCCCCACGAGCCCCAAGAAGGGGCATACCGAGTATGTGGTCGGTCGGTTAGACGGCTTCAACTCCCGCGTGGTTGCCCCACTTTCGGGGAGACTCTGACCAATGTGACCCCGGGCCGAGGGGGCGGTAGTGGAAGAGTCGTATGCATGCAGGTGTGGCCAGGGCAGGCGTATCCACTCGGTGCCACGTACGACGGCGCCGGCACGAACTTCGCGGTCTTCTCCGAGGCCGCCGACCGCATAGAGCTCTGTTTGTTGCACGACGACGGCTCGGAGACAGCCGTCGAGCTGCGTGAGTCCGACGCGTTCGTGCTGCACGCGTACCTGCCCGGCGTGATGCCGGGCCAGCGGTACGGCTTCCGTGTGCACGGTCCGTACGACCCCGCGCAGGGGCACCGCTGCAACTCGGCGAAGCTGCTGCTCGATCCGTACGCCCGCGCGGTCAGCGGCCGGATCGACTGGGGCGAGGAGGTGTACGGCTACCGCTTCGGCGCCCCGGACAAGCGCAACGACATGGATTCGGCGCCGCACATGATGACCTCCGTGGTGGTCAATCCGTACTTCGACTGGGGCGACGACCGCCCGCCGCGCACCCCGTACAACGAAACCGTGCTCTACGAGGCCCATGTGAAGGGCCTGACCATGCAGCACCCGGATCTTCCCGAGGAGTTGCGCGGCACGTACGCGGCGCTCGCGCACCCGGCGGTCATCGGCCACCTCTCGCAACTGGGGGTGACGGCTCTCGAGCTGATGCCGGTGCACCAGTTCGTGAACGACCACCGTCTGGTCGACATGGGCCTGAACAACTACTGGGGCTACAACACCATCGGTTTCTTCGCGCCCCACAACGCGTATGCCTCCTGGGGCGACCGGGGCGAGCAGGTCCTGGAGTTCAAGCAGGCGGTCAAGGCGCTGCACGAGGCGGGCATCGAGGTGATCCTCGACGTCGTCTACAACCACACGGCCGAGGGCAACCACCTGGGCCCGACGCTCTCCTACAAGGGCCTGGACAACGCCTCGTACTACCGCCTGACGGACGATCCCCGCTACTACATGGACACCACGGGGACCGGCAACTCGCTCCTGATGCGGTCGCCGCACGTCCTCCAGATGATCATGGATTCGCTGCGGCACTGGGTCACGGACATGCACGTGGACGGCTTCCGCTTCGACCTCGCGGCCACGCTCGCCCGCCAGTTCCACGAGGTGGACCGGCTCTCGTCGTTCTTCGACCTCGTGCAGCAGGATCCGGTGGTGAGCCAGGTGAAGCTGATCGCCGAGCCGTGGGACGTCGGCGAGGGCGGCTATCAGGTCGGCAACTTCCCGCCGCTGTGGACCGAGTGGAACGGCATGTACCGCGACACGGTGCGCGACATGTGGCGGGGCGAGCCGCGCACGCTCGCCGAGTTCGCCTCACGGCTCACGGGTTCGTCGGACCTCTATCAGGACGACGGGCGGCGCCCGCTGGCATCGATCAACTTCACGACGTGCCACGACGGTTTCACGCTGCACGACCTCGTCTCGTACAACGACAAGCGCAACGACGCCAACGGCGAGGACAACCAGGACGGCGAGAGCCACAACCGCTCCTGGAACTGCGGCGCCGAGGGCGAGACCGACGACCCGGACGTCCTGGAGCTGCGCGCGCGGCAGATGCGCAACTTCATCGCGACGCTGATGCTCTCCCAGGGCGTCCCGATGCTCAGCCACGGCGACGAGTTCGCCCGGACGCAAGGGGGCAACAACAACGCCTACTGCCAGGACAACGAAATCGCCTGGGTGCGCTGGCCCGAGGGCGAGAGCACGCAACTGGAGTTCACGCGCGCGATGGCGTGGCTGCGGCGCGACCACCCCGTCTTCCGCAGGAGGCGGTTCTTCCACGGCCGCCCCGTCGAGGGCACGCACGACGAGCTCTCGGACATCGCCTGGTTCACGCCGGAGGGCGAGGAGATGACGCAGGAGGACTGGGACGCCTCGCAGGCGCGGGCGCTGACGGTGTTCCTGAACGGCAACGCGATCTCCGAGCCGGGCACGCGCGGCGAGCGGATCGCCGACGACTCGTTCCTGCTGATGTTCAACGCGTCGGCCGAGCCGCTGGAGTTCGTGATTCCGGTCAATCACGGCCGCCAGTGGCAGGTGGTCGTGGACACCGCCCGGGCGGAGGGTGTGCCGCCGGACACGGGGCCGAAGGCGGGAGCCGGCGAGCGCCTGACGCTCGCCGACCGGAGCCTCACCGTCCTGCAGCGCCCTGCGTGACCAAGGAGGTGGCGTGCGCGCTGTCGTCCGCCGCAGGGCGGGCGGCGAGCGCGACGAGGAACGCGACGACGGCGGCCGCGCTGCCGAGCGCGAACGCCGCTCCGGGGCCGTGGGACTCGGCCAGGCGCCCCGCCACGGCGAGCGTGACCGCCTGGCCGCCGACGAAGGCGCTCGCGGCCCACGTCATCCCCTCGGCGAGCCGCCGGGGCGGGCAGGAGCGCTCGGTGAGCGCGAAGCCGGTGATCAGGTTCGGGGCGAAGATGGCGCCGAACACGGTCACCACGAGATACAGGCCTGTCATGCTGTCCGTCCACACCAGCGGCAGCGAGAGCAGCGCCGCGGCCGCCGTCGCCACGCGCCAGCGCGCGTACAGGCCGAAGCGCTCGGGCAGCGCGACCATGGAGAGCCCCACGACGGCGCTCATGACGCCCATGGCGGCGTAGACGAGCCCCGCCTGGCCCGGCTGCCCCAACTCCTCGGTGAGGGCCGTGATGCCCGCTCCACAGGCGCCGAGCAGGACGCCGACGAAGACGAGCCCCACGCGTACGACGACGACCTGGCGCGGGAGCCGTTCCCGGCCGCCACGCGCGCGTGGCGCTCGCTCCGCCGTGTGGGCCGTCCGGCCCGTGGGGTGCAGCGCGAAGCCGGAGCCGCAGACGGCGACAAGGAGCGCGGCCGCCCCGAAGGCGTACGCCGGGTGGCCGGCCACGGCCGCGAGGCCCACCAGGGCGGGGCCGAGCACGAAGGACAGCTCGTCCATGGTGCTCTCCAGGGACAGCACGGTGTTGACCAGACGGCCGTCGCCGCCCGCCCCGCGCACCAGCGGGACGGCGCGTGCGCGGGCCAGCGGGCCGATCCCGGGGATGCTCGCGCCGGCGAGCACGGCGAGGACGATCAGGGCGGGCGTGGGCAGCTCGAGCAGGGCGCCGAGCGTGTACGCCGCGATGGCCACGGCGTTGAGCAGCGAGAAGCCGAGGACGACGGCGCGCTGGCCGCGGCGGTCGGCGAGGCGGCCGACGAGCGGGCCCATGGTCACCTGGCCGAGCGCGAGCGCACAGGCGACCACGCCGCCCGTGGCGAGCGATCCGCTGGTCTCCGTGACCAGCAGGACGCTGCCGAACTGGATCATGGCCACGGGGAGCCTGCCGAGGAACGAGATCACCGGAAGGAGCGCTCCGGTGTGCCCGATCACTTCCCGGTAGGTGTCCAGAAGTCCCCGTGCGCCGGACTCGTCCCGTCCGGTCTGTTCCTTTGTCGCCATCGTCCGACGCTAACGACGCCCGGCCGGACACACGCATGAGTCGATGGCACGAAAGCCCGCCAGGCGGGTACGTACGTTCGCATGACGCCTGAGCGCTCAGAGCCCGCCGTGCCACCACCGCCCACCGCCACCTACCGGTTGCAGCTCCAGCCGGAGTTCCCGTTCGAGGCCGCCGAGGCGGCCGTCCCGTATCTGGCCTCGCTGGGAGTCTCGCACCTGCATCTGTCGCCGGTGCTCGAAGCCGTTCCGGGGTCCGCGCACGGCTACGACGTCGTGGACCACGCGCGCGTGCGCGACGAGCTGGGCGGCGAGGACGGGCTGCGGTCCCTGTCGCGCACCGCGCGGGTACACGGTCTGGGTCTCGTCGTGGACATCGTGCCGAACCACATGGCGGCGGTGCCGCGCCACAACCACGCCCTGTGGGAGGTGCTGCGGGAGGGCCCCGCATCGCCCTACGCGCGCTGGTTCGACATCGACTGGGACGCGGGCGGCGGGCAGGTGCTGCTTCCCGTGCTCGGACGCGGGGTCGGGGACGAGCTGGAGCGCCTGCGGGTCGACGGGAACGAGCTGCGCTACCACGAGCACGCGTTCCCCCTCCGCGAAGGCACCGGGGAGCTGCCGCTTCCTCAGCTCCTGGATGCCCAGTGGTACCGGCTCGCGTGGTGGCGCCTGGCCCGCACGGAGCTCAACTACCGGCGCTTCTTCACCATTTCGGACCTCATAGGGGTGCGCGTCGAGGACCCCGAGGTCTTCGAAGCGACCCACGCGAAGATCCTCGAACTGCTCCGGGAAGGGGTCGTGGAGGGGCTGCGGATCGACCATCCCGACGGGCTCGCGGACCCGGGTGCGTACCTCCAGCGGCTCCATGAGTCCACGCGCGGGCGCTGGACGGTCGTCGAGAAGATCCTCGGCGACGGGGAGCAGCTGCCCGCCGCGTGGCCCGTCGCGGGCACCACCGGGTACGACGCGCTGCGCCACCTCGACGGCCTCTTCACGGACCCGGCGGGGGCGGGTGAACTCCTCGGCCAGTACCGGAGGTTCGCGGCGCCCGCGGTGGACCGGGGCGGCGACTGGGGGGCGACGGTGCGGCGCGCCGCGTACAAGGTGCTCACCCATGAGCTGGCCGCCGAGACCGACCGCCTCACGCGTGAGGCGACCGCGCTGTGCGCCCCGGACCCCGCGCTGCGCGACCACGCGCCGTGGGCGCTGCGCACCGCGCTCCTGGAACTGCTCGTGCGGCTTCCCGTCTACCGGCCCTACGTCTCCGGGGGCGTCGAACCGGCTTCGGTGCTCACGGTGAGGGCCGCCGACGAGGCCAAGGCGGCCTTCGCGGTGCGGGAGGAGGCCGAGGCGGTCGATGTCGTACGCGACCTGGTCCTGGGGCGCCTGGGGTCCGGGCCCGCGCTCGACGGCTTCCGCGCGCGCTTCGCGCAGACCTCGTCGGCGCTGCGGGCCAAGGCGGTCGAGGACACGGCGTTCTACCGGCACGCGCCGCTCCTCTCGGCGGCCGAGGTGGGGGGCTCTCCCGAGCGTCCCGCGGTGACCCCGGAGGCCTTTCACGCCTACTGCGCGCGCGTGCAGCGCGACTGGCCGTACGCGGGGACGGTGCTCAGCACGCACGACACGAAGCGCAGCGCGGACGTACGGGCGGGCATCGCCGTGCTCACGCAGTGCCCGGAGCGGTGGGCCGACCTCCTGGTCGACGTGACCGAGCAGACCGCGCGCGTGGGCGGCACCAGCGCGCCGGATCCCCAACTGGCCTGGGCGGCCTGGCAGACGGCCGTCGGCTTCGGCTTCCCCTACGACGAACGGCTCCAGAAGGCCCTGCTCAAGCACGTGCGCGAGGCGGGCCTGCACACGAGCTGGACCGAGCCGAACGAGGCGTACGAGAAGGCGGTGACGGCGTTCGTGGAGGCCGGTCCCTGCGGGCCGCCGCTCTACACGGTCGCGGAGTTCGCGGGCGCCCTGCGGCCCCATGTGCGGGCGAACGTCCTGGGGGCCACGCTGCTTCAGCTGGCGATGCCGGGGGTGCCCGACCTCTACCAGGGCACCGAGGGCGAGTACCGGGCCCTGGTGGATCCGGACAACCGGCGGCCCGTGCGGTTCCAGGCGCATGTCCTGGAGTACCTGGAGCAGCACCGTGACCGCTGGGACCTCTCCGAGGAGAAGCTGGCCCTCACGGCGACCGCGCTGCGGCTGCGCAGGCGCCGCCCGGAGCTGTTCGGCGGCGCGGCGACGTACGAGCCGCTGGCGGCGCGGGGCCCCGGCGCGGCGCACTGCGTGGCTTTCGCGCGCTCCGGAGAGGTGATCGCGGCGGTGACCCGGCTCTCCTTGCGCCTGGCCGATGCGGGCGGCTGGCGTACGACGGAACTGGCGCTTCCGGAGGGGCGGTGGGCGGATCTGCTCACCCGGGGGCGGGAGTTCACGGGGCACGCGCGCGTGGAGGAGCTTTTCGGGGAGCTGCCGGTGGTGCTTCTGGAGCGCGTGTCCGCTGACCCCGCTGCCTCAGGGATGGACGAGTAGCAGGCGCGGGGCTCGCGCCATGAGCCCCTGGGGCGCGGGCCGGAAGCCGGGCGCCCAGCGCAGGCCCGGCATGACGTCGAGCAGGGCCCGCAGGCCGCACTCGGCGGCGAGCCCCGCCAGGGTGGCGGCCGGACAGAAGTGCCGTCCGGCGCCGAACGCGAGGTGGGCCGGGTCCGCGCGGAAGATGTCGTAGCGGTCGGGGTCGGCGAAGCGGAACGGGTCGCGTCCCGCGGAGCCTATGAGGCAGGCGACGACGGCTCCCGCGGGCAGTGTGGTGCCGCCCAGGGCCACCGGCGCGCTCGCGCGGCGCAGCACGACGGGGGTGGGCGGATCCCGGCGCAGGGACTCGGCCCAGGCGGCGGGTATCAGCCCCGGACGGGTGCGCACGAGGTCCAACTGGGCCGGGTGGTCGAGGAGGTTGGCCAGGAAGGAGGCCAGCGCGAGGGCGGTGGCCTCGCCGCCGCCAGTGAGGAGCGTCCCGGCAAGGCCGGTGACGGCATCGTCGGAGAGGGCCTGCCCGTCCACCCGGGCGCCGCACAGCACGGAGAGCAGGTCCGCGCCGGGGTGGACGCGCCGCCGCGTGACGTGGGGCCGCAGGAGGCCGTTCAGCTCCGGGTGAAGGCCGACAGGACGCGCGAGCCCTCCCGTACGGCACCACTCCCGCACCCGGGCCGCGTCCTCCCAGGGCAGCCCGAGCGCGGCGACGGCGGCCGCGGCGGGCAGCCAGGCACTGAACTCGGCGACGAGATCGACCTCGCGCCGCCCGGCCAGGCGCCGGGCGAGGACATGGGCGGTGCGCTCGGCGGCGGCCCGCAGCACGGGCTCGATGAGCCTCCGGTAGGCCGGACCCGGTCCGTCGGCCGCGGGCCCGAGCCGCACGTCACCCAGCGCGGCCCGCACATCCGCGTACCGGCTGAGCAGCCAGGCCCCCAGGAGCTCGTCGCGGAAGAGGGGAAAGTCCTCACGGAGGGCGCGATAGACCGGATAGGGGTCACGCTCCACGCCGGGGGCCAGGAGACTGGGCAGCACGGCGCGCGAGGCGGTCCCGGCACGTCCGGCGATCGGGGACGAGCCCGGCGGAGCCGGTGACAGGCGGTGCCCGCTGGGGGCCGAGCTCGTTGACACGATTTCAGGGCACCATTGGAGGGCCCCTTGCGCAGTTCCATACGCCCATTCGGGTGACGCTGTGGGACAAGGCCGCCGCGGGATGACATCCCTTGGGTCGCGCGCTTGACACCTGCCCTACTGCGTGGCGTACTGCGGATTGCGTCAGCGGACAAGACGGGGGTGAGTCAACTGGCGGAGCAGAGGTATCCCAATGTGGCCGAACTTGTGTTGTCCGCGCGGGAGTTGGTGGCCCACCGCCCCGATCTCAGCACCCTGCGCCAGGTGGGCTCATCGCGCGCAGGAAGGCCACTGCACCTGCTGTCCGTCGGCCGCTCCCGCCGCGCCGTCCTGATCGTCGCCGGCGCGCACTCGAACGAACCGACCGGCGGTTCGACGCTGCTCAACCTCGCGGAGTGGGCCCTGCGGGACGAGGACCTGCGCTCGGACACCTCCTGGCACTTCCTCCTGTGCGCCGACCCGGACGGCGCGAACCTGCACCGCACGCCCGCCCCGCGCACCCTGTTCGACTACCACCGGCACTTCTTCCGCCCCGCGGGCCCCGAGCAGCCGGAGTGGTCGCCCTCGGTGCTGCCGCCCGACCGGCTGCCGCCCGAGACCCGCGCCCTGACGGGCGTCATCGACGAGCTGCGGCCTTATCTGCAGGTGTCCCTGCACGGAACCGATCTCGGCGGCAGCTGGGTGCAGTTGACGCGGGACATACCGGGGCTCGCCGAGCCGTTCGCCAAGTCCGCGGCGGAGCTGCACATCCCGGTGGAGACGGGGGCTTCGGACGCCGCGGGCTGGCCGGTCTCGGGGCCGGGGGTGCATGTGCTGCCGGGCCCCGGTTCGGCGGCCGCCTATCCGAGCCTCCCCGAGGACGCCCGCCACACCACCTGGCACCACGCCCACCGGTACGGCGGCCTGACCGCCATCGTCGAGGTCCCGATGTGGGCCAGCGACCTGGTGGACGACCTGACCGTCCATCCCTCCCCCGTGCTCGCGCTGCGCGGCTTCGCGGAGCGACTGCGCCATGACGCGCGCCTGGTCGAGGACATCCTCAGGGAGGCGCTGCCGCGGCTCCCCGAAGCGCAGGGGCCGCTGCTGCGCGCGGCGCGCTGGGCACTCGACCTGGTTCCCGGCCTCGCCGACGACTGGGCGGGGCTGCCGCCCGCCGGGACGTCGATGGCGTACATCGGCAGCGTCGACGCCTTCGGACGCCGCCTTCCGCTGCGGGCCGCCGCGATGCTGCTGCGGGTCCTGGACGCGGCCGGTGACCGGGCCGCGCCCCGCCTCGAACGGCTCGTCCTGCACTGGAGCGACGCGTTCGCCGAGCGATTCAGGGCGCGCTGGGTGCCGCTGGAGGACCAGGTCGAGCACCAGTCACGGACGACGGTCGCGGCCGCGCGCCACGCGCGCGTGCGGGGCGACTGACCACACCGGAGAGCCGGAAGCCCATCTTCCCGAAGCTGATCTGATCGCCGTCCTGGACGACGGCCGCACCGATCACCCTGCGGCCGTTCACCGACGTGCCGTTGGTCGAGCCGAGGTCGCGCAGCACCCACATGCCGCCCTGCCTGCTCAGCTCGGCGTGCACCCGGGAGACGGTCTCGTGGCTGAGCCTGAGCCCGTTCGCGGGGTCGCGGCCGATCCGCAGCGGATGCGGGTTCGTCGGCACCGGCAGGAGCAGCTTCGGCAGCTTCTCGGCCTGCCAGGCCCTGCGCAGCCTGACCGTGAACCCGGAGACCGCGCCGACGGTGCCGAACACCGCCCGCGAGAAGCGCCCCTCGGTCTGCAGGTCGGCGGTGAGCGCGGCGAGTTCGTCGGGCTGGCGAGCGGCGAGTGCCAGCTCCATGCGCCGCACGAACGTGTCGTGCGACAGCTTGCCGAGGGCAGCGCCCTCCCTGAGCACCTCAAGTGCCCTGTCGCGCTCGGCGTCGGTCAGCCGCGCGGGGTACGTGTGGATCTCAAAGGACGACGTCACCCTGCTGATTGTCGGTCAGCTCGGCCGGGGTGTCCAGAAAACGCGGAACGACCCCGGACCGATCACTTCTGCAGCACGATGGACGGGCGTCACCACTGATGACGTACGAAAGAAGACAGATCGACACGGATGACCGGCAGCGGATGACAGACAAGGGGGAACTGTCAGTGGAGTTCGAGGTGTGGGCACCGGGGGCGGAGCGCGTGGCGCTGCTGTGCGAGGGCACCACGCGCGCGTTGGAGCGCGCCGACGGCCGGGCCGGGTGGTGGACGGTGGAGGCGGACGCCGCCGACGGGGCGCGCTACGGCTTCTCGCTCGACGGCGGCCCCGTGCTGCCCGATCCCCGCTCGCGGCGCCAGCCGGACGGCCCCGACGGGCTCAGCGCCGTCGTCGACCACGACCGGTACGCGTGGCGTGCGCCCTGGGCGGGGCGCGGGGTGCGGGACGCGATCCTGTACGAGCTGCATGTGGGGACGTACACGCCGGACGGCACGCTCGACTCGGCCGCGGGGCGGCTCGGCCACCTCGCCGAACTGGGCGTCACGCACGTGGAGCTGATGCCGGTCTGCCCGTTCCCGGGGCAGCACGGCTGGGGCTACGAGGGCGTGTCCCTGTGGGCCGTGCACGAGCCGTACGGCGGCCCCGAGGCGCTGAAACGATTCGTCGACGCGGCGCACGCGCACGGCATGGGCGTCGTGCTCGACGTGGTCCACAACCACCTCGGCCCGTCCGGCAACCATCTGCCCGCGTTCGGGCCCTACTTCACCGACACCCACCACACGCCGTGGGGCGCCGCGGTCAACCTGGACGCCCCCGGCTCGGACGAGGTACGCGCGTATCTGATCGCAAGCGCGCTCGCGTGGCTGCGCGACTACCGTCTGGACGGCCTGCGCCTGGACGCGGTGCACGCGCTGCGGGACACGCGCGCGTGCCACTTCCTGGAGGAGCTGTCGGCAGCGGTGGACGAGCTGGCCGAGGAACTCGGCAGGCCGCTCTCGCTGATCGCCGAGTCCGACCAGGGCGATCCGCGGGTCGTCACCCCGCGCGCGGGGGGCGGGCTCGGCCTGCACGCGCAGTGGAACGACGACTTCCACCACGCGCTGCACACCGCGCTCACCGGCGAATCGCACGGCTACTACGAAGACTTCGCCCACGCCCCCTTCGCCGCGCTCGCCAAGACGTTCACGGGCGGCTTCTTCCACGACGGCACGTACTCGACCTTCCGGGGGCGCAGGCACGGCCGTCCCGTGGACCGCGCCCGGACGCCCGCGTACCGCTTCCTCGGCTATACGCAGACCCACGACCAGATCGGCAATCGCGCACAAGGAGACCGCCTCTCCGCCTCCCTCTCCCCCGGCCTGCTCGCCTGCGCCGCCGTGCTCACTCTCACCGGCCCGTTCACGCCGATGCTGTTCATGGGCGAGGAGTGGGGCGCCGCCACGCCCTGGCAGTTCTTCACGGACCACACCGATCCCGAGCTCGCGGATGCCGTGCGCCGGGGCAGGCGGCGGGAGTTCGCCGCG
Organism: Streptomyces sp. NPDC047525; assembly: GCF_040643025.1. Classification (NCBI taxonomy): domain Bacteria; kingdom Bacillati; phylum Actinomycetota; class Actinomycetes; order Kitasatosporales; family Streptomycetaceae; genus Streptomyces; species Streptomyces sp. NPDC047525. Next base: position 63,454 of record NZ_JBEYTL010000014.1, on the reverse strand, counting down.
CACGGGTGGGCCGAGGACGACATCCCGGATCCGCAGGACCCGGCCACCAGGACCCGCTCCTGTCTCGACTGGGCCGAGCCCCTGACCGACCCGCACGCGCGCGTGCTGGCCTGGTACCGCGAACTGATCGCCCTGCGCCGCGCCCGCGGCGACCTCCTGGACCCCGATCTGGCGGCGCTGCGGGTCGCGTACGACGAGAGCGCGCGCTGGTTCGCGGTCCGGCGCGGTGATCTGCGGATCGCGGTGAACATCGGCAAGGAGGCGGTCGACATCCCGTTGGGCGGCCGGGGAGCGCGGGTGCTCGCGGCGTGGGAGCCGGTCACCGCGCCGGGCGCGGACGGGCTGCTGCGGCTGCCCGCCGAGTCGTGCGCGGTGCTCGCGACGCCATGAGGCGAACGGCAGAGGTCAGTTGACGATCGCCAGCTCGCGCGGGGTGGAGTTGAGGCGGCGTACGCCGTCATCGGTGACCGTCACGATGTCCTCGATGCGCACTCCGAAGCGGCCCGGCAGATAGATGCCGGGCTCCACGGAGAAGCACATCCCGGGCACGAGCGGCAGCTCCTCGCCCTCGATCATGTAGGGCGGCTCGTGGGTGGTGACGCCGATGCCGTGCCCGGTGCGGTGGATGAAGTGCTCGCCGTACCCGGCTTCGGTGATCACCGCCCGCGCCGCCCTGTCGACGTCCTGGCAGGCGGCGCCGGGCCGCACCGCGCGGCAGCCGGCCTCCTGCGCCTCGCGGACTATGTCGTGGACCCGCTGCTCCTCGGCGTCGGGCTCGCCCACGTGCACCGTGCGCGAGGTGTCCGAGCCGTAGCCGTGCAGCAGGCCGCCGAAGTCCAGGACGACCATGTCGCCGTGCCCGATGACGCGTTCGCCCGCCTCGTGGTGCGGATTGGCGCCGTTCGGGCCGGAGCCCACGACGGTGAAGTCGACCTGGGAGTGCCCGAACTGCCGCAGCAGACCGGCGAGATCGGCGGCGACGTCGGTCTCCTTGCGGCCCGCGAACGGAACCTTCTTGATCTCTTCGTACGTCGAGTCCGCGGCGGCACCGGCCGCCGCGAGGCGCTCGAGCTCCGCGGCGTCCTTGACCGCGCGCAGCATGGGGAGCGCTTCGGTGAGGGACACGTAGGAGGTGTTCGGCAGCTCCTTCTGGAAGCCGAGCAGGTGCATGGCCCAGGAGTTGTCGCTGATCCCGAAGCGGCCGTCGACGTCCAGGAGCGGCTCGGTCGCGGCGTAGGGGTCCTTTCCGTCGGTCCAGTCGCGCAGCGAGAGCGCGCTCGCGCCCGCCGCCCGTTGCGCATCGGGGGCCTCAAGGGTGGGCACCACGAGCACCGGCTCCTGGCCCGCGGCGAGCACGAGGACGGTGAGGCGCTCGGTGTCGGCGGTCGGCCGGTAGCCGGTGAGCCAGACCATGTCGGGGCCGGGTGCGACGAGCAGTCCCGCGAGCCCCGCGTCCGCCGCAGTGGCCGCGGCGCGGTCCATGCGGGCCTTGTAGTCGTCGGCGGTGAAGGGCGCGGGGGTGCCGGTCATGGGGGCCTCCAGGGCTGCTCACTGGTGCGCGTACGGCCTGCTGCTCGTACGGCGCGCTGCCAATGAAGCCGATCCTGCCCGCACCGCCGCGCGTGCGCGACCGGGTTACGGCGGCCCCCGTCACGTCCCTTCACGTTCACGTGCCTTCACGTCACGAAGCCCGGCGTCACCGACAGGGACTGCCGCCCTCCGCTCTCGTGGCGGACGCTCACAGTGACGTTCCTTCCCGGGGCCGCGGCGGCGACCGCGGCCGCAAGGGCCTTGGCCGAAGCGATGCGGGTCCCGCCGAAGGCGAGCACCACGTCGCCGCGTACGAGACCCGCGGTGTGTCCTGGACCCGGGCTGTGCACGCCGACGAGCAGGGCCCCTGAACCCGCGGGGGCGTCGACGGCCTCCACGCCGATGGCGGGGCGCGCGGCAGCCCGCTCCCCGGCCTTGTCCGGCTCCTTCCCCGGCGGCTTCGACGGCTTCGGCGGGGCGGCGGGCTTGGACGCGGTGCCCGGAGCGCCGGGCCCCGCCGGTCCTCCTGGTCCCGCCTGCCCCTTGGCGCCGCCCTGTGTCTGGGCCTGCTTCTGTGCCTGCTTCTGCATGTCGGCGAGCTTGCTCATGCCGATGACCGTGGCGCTGACGGTGCCGAGCCCCACCCCCGACAGCACGAGGACGGCCGAGAAGAGCAGCCCGAGGAGCAGGGTGATCAGCCGCCGTCCGCGCCGCCGCGCGGCGTGCGGGCGGTGGCCGGGACCGGATCTGTGGCCCGTGCCGGATGTCCGCCGGGCACCGGCCTTCCGGCCCATGCCGAGCCTCCGGGCCATGCCGAGCCCGCCGCCTCTGCCGGACTTCCGGCCGATGCCGAGCTTCCGGCCTATGCCGAACTTGACGCCTCCGCCGGAATCCTGTCCGGGCATCGGCTTGGGACGCAACGCAGTCTGTTCCATGGCTCGCCTCCGGCCACAGCCCTACCCGGCGTGACCCGGCGTGACGATTCACGAACGAGTGACGTCCACGTGTGCGGCCGACGCGGACACCGACCGCCCGTGGATACCGGCCGCCCGCGGTCTCCGACAGCCCGCGGCCTCCTCAGCCCGCGTGACCTCCCTCGTGCCCGCTCCCGCCGTGGCCCCCGTCATGGCCGCCGTGCCCCGCCCCGTGGTCGAACTTCAGGGCCTCCTTCGGCATGACCACGAAGGGGCGCATCATGCCCATGTCCTCGTGTTCCAGGAGGTGGCAGTGGTACATGAAGCGGCCGTAGGCACCGTCGAACTTGCCCATCACGCGCAGCATTTGGCCGCCCGGGACCAGGAAGACGTCCTTCCAGCCCCGCTCGTTCGGAGCGAGGGGGATCTCCGTCTTCGGGTCGAAGGAGACCGGGGCCCGGGTGCCGCCCACGGTGACGTCGAAGCCTGACGCGTCGTACGCGTCGCGGCCCAGGAGCTGGAAGTCGGCCAGGTGGATATGCATGGGGTGGGTCACCGGCGGGTCCACCGCGAGGTTCAGGAAGCTCCACTGTTCGTGGCTGCCCTCGGCGATGGTGAAGCCCAGGCCGTCGTTGAAGGTGCGGGCGGTACGGCGATAGGTCTTGGTCTTGCCGTCCGCACCCCGGACCTGGATGATCCCCTCGGTCGGCACGCGGATGTCGCCCGCGTCCTTGATCTCGGTCATCTCCCAGATCTCCGGGTGGCCCCCGCCGCCCTTCGTGGCGGGCGGCGTCAGGACGACCAGGCGGTGGCCGTGCTCCATGTCGTGGCTCAGCGGGCGGAACGAGCCCGAGAGGATCTCCGGGAGCGAGAAGGGGTCGTCGCACCCGGCTTCCCGCACGCGGAACTCCATGACCTGGGGGTAGCGAACGTCGTTCGCCGGGTCCGGCACCCCGGGGGCCTGCCCCCTGCCCTTGTTCACCAGACGCACCCGCTTGCCCGCGAGCGCGCGGAAGTCGATCAGCAGGTCCATCCGCTCGGCCGGGGCGACGGTGAGCGTGGGCAGCGCCTCGTCGAAGTCGACCGGCACAGGGCGCGGCAGCAGGCCGCCGTCGCTGCCGATCTGGTGCAGGGCGCCCCGCACCGGGTTGTTGTCCTCGTCGACCAGGACGAGGTCGTAGATCCGGGCGTTCGACGCGTTCACCAGGCGGAGGCGGTGCCAGGCCGCGTCGACGTCCGCGTACGGCCAGATGCGGCCGTTGACCGTGCTGAACGGGCCCGTGAAGGGCAGCGACACCGGCTTGCCCGTCTCCGGGTTCTTGGGCTGGACGATCACGGTCTTGTGCAGCAGGCGGCCGTTCAGACGTCCGTCCTCGTCCGTGTCCAGGTTCCGGTCGGCGAGCAGGAGCGGGATCTCCCGCTCCTCGGAGGGGAGATGGAGCGCGTCCTCTTCGTCGTCCCTCACCAGATACGTGCCGTAGAGCCCCGCCTGGACGTTCCAGCGCGTGATGTTCATGGCGTGGTCGTGATACCACCACTGAACCGCCTGGTGGTCGTTCGCGTACTCGGAGAGCTGCGCGTCGCCGGTCCCCACCGCGTTGTCAGCCCACCCGTCGTTGCCCCCGCCCGTCTGCGCGCCGTGCAGATGCGTGACCGACCAGGCCGGCAGCGCGGCCACGTCCTGGTTCGGTGCGACGCCCGCCCGGCCCGGCAGCGTGGCGGGGCTCGGGTCGGCCCGCGGCACCTCCACGGAGGTGACGGGATACTCGCTGCCCTTCGGGATGCGGTTGGTCCAGGCGATCCGGATGCGCCTGCCGCGCCGCACCTCGATCGTCGGGCCCGGCACGCAGCCGTCATACCCCCACATCAGGGTCGGCGGCAGCTGCGGGTGCAGCCTGATCCAGGCCGGCCGCAACGCGATCTCGGTCTCCGCGGGCACGTCGGTCCCGTCGCGCATGTCGACGGAGTCCGGCCGCAGGACCGGCGGCACCGGCAGCGGTGTGACGTACGGAGTCAGCTCCCCCGGTGCCGGTGCCGGGGTCGCGTCCACGTCGGCGGGGCCCGTCAGGCGGTCGGTGATGCGCTCGATGATGTCGGTCAAGATGAACACCCCCGTGTTGATCAATGCAAAGCAAGAACGCGATGCAAAGCAGTGCAATGGCCGCTGGTGTGCGGCCGGTTGAACGGCCCGGTCAGTGGCCGCCCCCCTACTTCAGAAGACTCGCGGCGCCTCAGCCAAGTTCCGCGAATCCCTCATTCCGTAAGAAAAGTATCGGAAACCGCATATGGAATCGGGTAGTCCTGTTGAGGGTCTGCCGTCAGTGACCGCTGTTACTTTCGGAGCATGACCGAACGTGCACTCCGTCTGCTGCGACAGGACCCACGTCTGGCCGAGCTGGCCGCGTTCCCTTTCGCATTCGACCTGTCCCGCGCGGACCACGTCGAAGAGGTCCGCCTCGCGTCGGGCGGGCCGCTCGAACCGATCGCGGGGGACGATTCCGGGGGCACGTATTTCGTGTGCGGGGACGGGTCCGTGTTGTACGCCGACTCCGAGGGGTCCGCGGGGACCATCGGGGACAGCGTGGACGAGGCCCTGGAGATCCTCGTCGGCCTGCCCGGCTGGCACGACTACGTAGGTCTGTCGCCGACCGACGGCGAGGCGCGGATACTCGCCGAGATCGCCGACACGGAGGGTGACTTCCGCGAGGACTGCGTGCCCGATCTCGACGCGCGCCGCACCGAACTGCGAGCCGCGCTCGGGCTCCCCGAGCGCTCCCCCGCACAGCTTGTCGCGCGACTGCACACCGCGCTCCTGCGCACCGAACCGGACCACCTCCTCCTCAACTCCGTCGAGCACCTGGCGTACCAGCGCCTGGATCCCCATCCGCGCCCGCCGCTGTGGGAACAGGTGCTCGCCAAGGGCCGCACCGACCTGGCCCTGCTGCGGACGGGCGACCGCACGGTCTGGGACGGCGTCGCCGGGGACCGGCCGCGCAGGGTGGCGGCGCTGCGCGCCGCGCAGTACGACCGGCGGAACACCGACCGCGCACTCCTGCGCCACCTCCTCAAGCACGAGGCGGACGCCCCCATGTCCGACGAACTGCGGCTCGCCGTCGTCCTGGTGGGGCTCCATGGCCTTGCCGAGGACCTGCCGCTGCTGCGCGAGGTCCACGAGACGACGTACGACACCTGGTGCGGCCTCGCCGGGCTCCCGGTCGAGGCCGGTCAAGTCCAGGAGTGGGCTCGCTCGTTCGACGATTCCAACTATGGGATGGATCCCGACGACGAACCGGAATCCACCTGGCTCGAACTCGCACGGGACCAGGGGATGGTGGAGGCCGCCCGCACCTATCTGATCCGCGAGCTGGACGACACGGGTCCCGACGCGGCACAACTGGCCGTCCTGCGCGACGAGTTGGCACTGATCGGCGACTACACCCAGGCGATACGGGCCCAGCGTCTGCACCGCTCGCTGCAGGACACCGACGAGGGCCGCGCGGCGGCCGACGCGCGCCTCGCCGAGCTGGAGCGGAGGGCCGTGGAAGCGGCAGCGGCGGAATCGTAGATTTTCCCGCACCGGTGCGACCGCCGCCTCTAGGCTGCGGAACGGAGATCAGCTCGGCAGGAGCGGGAGTACGGCATCGGCTCCGGGCGGGGGATCGAGATCACCTCCGGGAAGGACCGCCCACATGACCGACGCACCGCTGCCCGCGGAGCTGCTCCTCGACCGGGACGCCTCCGACGACCTGCGGCGGGAGCTGGTCTCCGCGCTGGAGGGCCTCGGCGTCCACACGGAGCGGGTGCGCCGCGCGGTCGACCACCGGGGCGCGGCGGACATCCCCTGGATCATGCTGGCGTCCCTGCCCCTGCAGGCGTTCCTGAGCGGGCTCGGCGCGGAGGCGGTCAAGGACTCGTACACGGCGTTCAAGGATGTCGTACGCCGGTCGTCGCGCGCGGCGGATCCAGCTCATGCCGCTGACCCCGCCGGTCCCGCCCCTCGGCCGCTGGTGCTCCAGGACCGGCGTACGGGACTGCGCGTGGTCCTGGAGCCGGGGCTGCCGGGCGAGGCGTACGAGCAGCTCCTGGGCCTCGACCTGGCACGGTTCAGCGAGGGGCCGCTGCACTACGACAGCGCGCAGGGCCGCTGGCGCTCCGAGCTGGACGAAGCGGCCGGCTGACCCGCCGGGAACGGGAACGGGGAACGGGGGTGGTGTGACGTGGGGCCGGATGCTGACCTGGGCCGTGCGGAAGAGGCGTGGTCCGGGGCGGAAGAGGCGTGTTCCAGGGGTGAGTCGAGCCTGGCACGCCGCGACGGGGACGCCGCCGAGCGGGACTTCCTGGCTGCGCTCGCCCTGGTCGGGGACCGGGACGGGGAGGGCCGGGACAGGGTGGACGACGACGGGGGAGGTCGCGCGGCTCTCCTGGGCCGCGTCCATGTCGGGCTCGGGCGGGTCCGTCTCGCGGCGGGGGACGCCGAGCGGGGCGCCGTCGAGTTCGAGCGGGCGCACGAGTTGCGGCCCGACGAGGCCGAGCCCTTGCACTGGCTGGGGTGCGCGGCGGCACACCGGGCGGCGTACGAGGCCGCGGACGCGCACCTCACCTCGGCCCTCGCGTGTGCGAGACCCCACCGTCGGTCGCTGGTCCAACGGGCTTACGCGCGCGTGCGGTTGGGGCGGTACGCGGATGCGCTGGACGATCTGCGCGCGGCGAGCGACAAGGACGCGCTGGACGCCGACGCACGCTGGGTGATGGAGGCGCTGTCCGGTGGCGGCGCGTCGGGTGAGCTTGCCCTGTTGCTGCGGAAGGCGGCGCTGGCCGGGATGCCGGGTGGATCAGGGGGGTGTGGGGAGTCCGGGGCAGGGCGGGATCGGGGGCGAGAGGGGGCTTGGGATGGGGCTTGGGATGGGGCTCAGGCTTGGGACCGGGGTGGGGCTCGGGACCGGGATGGGGCCCAGGATGCGGACCGGGATGGGGCCCGGGATCGGGACCGGGACCGGGACCGGGACCAGGATCGGGACCGGGACCAGGATCGGGACCGGGACCGGGACCGGGACCGGGACCAGGATCGGGACCGGGACCAGGACCGGGACCGGGACCAGGACCGGGACCAGGACCGGGACCGGGATGGGGCTCGGGATCGGGCCGCCCACCTGATCGATGCCTCCCGGCGGCTGTCCGGTCCGGTGGAGCGTGAGTTCGTGCCGCTTTACGCGGTCGTCCTCGTACTCGGCGGGCGCCGCGAAGCCGCCGTCGAACTCCTGGAGGACGCCGCGCGACGCGACCCCGCCGACCACCGGATCACCCACACGCTGGCCCTCGCCCTGCTCAACTCGGCCGACGTGCAAGGCCGTACGGACGATGACTCCGCGCAACGCTGGGAGCGGTGCGTCGCCGCCTGGGGCGCGCTCCTGCACGACGACGCCTTCTGGGAACACCGGCGCGCATCGGCCGGGGCCAGGTTCGGCGTGACCGTGGAGGAGGCGCTCGACGCGGGGCTCCGGGCCGATCTGCGGGAGCTGCTTGAGCGGCGGATGCTGGAGGGCGACGCAGGGGGCCGTGTGCCGCCGGGGGCGCTGCTTCAGCGGGAGGCGGACGCCGCGAAGATCCTGGCCGGGGTGGGCGGGTTCGCGGCCGGGCGGGGTCGTGAGGCCCTGGTGTGCGGGCCGTTGCGTGTCGTGGGGCTTGGCCTGGTCGACGACTTCGGGGCCTTCGCCGCGACCAGCGGCGGCGCACACGCTGATTCCGGCGCGGGCGCAGGCGCCGGTGCGGGCGCCAGTGCCGGTGCAGGCGCCAGTGCCAGTGCCAGTGCTGGCGCAGACGCCGGTGCGGGTGCTGGTGCGGGTGCGGGTGCCGTTGCCGGTGCGGGTGCCGGTGCGGGTGCCGTTGCCGGTGCGGGTGCCGTTGCCGGTGCGGGTGCCGGTGCCGGTGCCGGTGCAGACGCCGGTGCGGGCGCTGGCACAGGCGTAGGCGCCGGTGCTGGCGTAGGCGTAGGCGCCGGTGCTGGCGCAGGCGTAGGCGTAGGCGCCGGTGCTGGCGCAGGCGTAGGTGCCGGTGCTGGCGCAGGCGTAGGCGCCGGTGCGGGCGCAGGCGTAGGCGCCGGTGCGGGCGCAGGCGTAGGCGCCGGTGCGGGCGCAGGCGTAGGCGCCGGTGCGGGCGCAGGCGCAGGCGCAGGCGCAGGCGCAGGCGCAGGCGCAGGCACTGATGCCGATGGCAGGACTCAACTGACGTACGCCTTCTCCGAACTCGGCTTCGCGCAGCTCCTGCTGAAGCAGGGCAAGCCCGCCGAAGCTCTCGCCGCCCTCACCGAGCTGCGCTGCCGCAGATGCCGCCACCGGACGACCACAACTCAGGCGAGCGCATCCCCGCGCAAGGACGCCGCGAGTCCGCCCCGCGTGGCCGCCGCCATCTGCGAACCGGACTGCGGCCGCTTCGACGAGCTGAACCCCTCCTACGCCGGGCACCCCGACAAACACCAGCGCCTCGCGCGCGACGCCCGCGCCCTCGCGCTGCGAGCCCGCCTCGATCTGGGGCGCGGTCAACTCACCGCTGAGCGGCCCGACTTCGGAGCGGCGGCGGCTTCCTGGCGGCGCGCCCTCGTGCACAGCAGGGAGCTCGAGCGCTACCGCGAGACCCAGGCAGCCGTCGTCGACCTGGCGCTCGGCGCGGCGCGGGCGGCGCATCGCGCGGGAGATCCGACGCGAGCCGTGGCCACGCTCGACGCGGTGCACGCCATCACCGGAGCCAATGAAAGAGGGCGCCTGGAGGGCCAGTTGGCGCGGCTGCTCGCCGACCGGGGCATCTCGGCGGTCAACCGGGACGGCACCTCGCTCGACGCGCCCGCCGAGGATCTGCGGCGATCCGTCGCCTTCAACCCGCATCTGCTGCGCGCACAGGTCAGCCTCGGTGTCGTACTGCGCGGGCTCGCGGCGCGGCGCTGGCGTTCGGGGAGCGTGTCCGGGGCCAGGGCGACCCTGCGGGAAGCACTGGACCAACTCGCCGCGGCGCTCGTCCACTTCCCCGACGACCCCGAGCTGACCGAGCAGCGCGACGCGGCCGTCGCCGACCTGGATCACGTCTCGGCAGAGCAGCAAGAGCAAGAGAGCGGGAGGTGACGGTGGCCGATGCTCGCCTATGAAGAACTCCGCATCCGCATCCGCCCGATCGGCATGTCCCGCTGTCTCGTCACCGCCAACGGCCCCGCGACCGCCGCCGAAGTGATCGCGGTGAACGGCGAACCCGCCGCGTTCCGTGCCCAGTGGGACCAGTTGATCTCCGCCGAGCTCGGCCTGTCCCCCATGGGCGAGCAGCACACGGTGGCGCAGCTCAGGGGCCTTGGCCGCGGCGTCTTCCGCCTGCTCTTCGGAGCGGGCGAAGGCGAGCGGCATCCGGAGGGCGTCGGTGCGTGCGTCGGCCTGGCGCTGGAGCGGGCACAGCGGATGCGGCCCGCGCGCGGGCTGCGGATCCGGTTCGACGTGCCGGAGGAGCTGCGCGACCTCCCGCTGGAGGCGCTGTGCGCGCCGCCGGGGCAGCCGCAGCAGTCGCTCGCCCTCAACCACGGCTACTCACTGGTGCGTTCGCTGCCCGGTGGCCCGCTGGGCCAGCGCCTTCCCGAGCCCGCGGACGAGCCGAGCCTGATCCGACTGCTCGTGGCCTGTGCGTCGCCCGTCGGCGCGGGCCTGCCGCCGCTGCGCCCCGACGCCGAAGTGGCCGCACTACGCCATGAGTTGCCCGAGGTCGCCGTGCAGACCACGGTGCTCGGACGGGCGACGCGCAAGAGCCTGGAGGCGGCCATCGGCGCCCACTCCCCGCTGCCTACCGCGCTGCTGCTCATCGCGCACGGGACGTACGACCATGAACTCGGCAAGGGCGTGGTGGCCCTGGAGACCGAGGACGGCGGCGTCGACCGCGTGCCCGCGGACCTTCTCAGCGGGATCCTCCTGAAGGCGCCGGGACTGCGCCTCGTGACGCTCAATCTCTGTTCCGGGGCGGACAGTTCGCTCGCCGAGCCGTTCTCCGGGCTCGCCCAGGCACTGATCGGCGGAGGGGTGCCCGCCGTGGTGGCGATGCGGGGGCGGGTGAGTGACGTGTCGGCGGGGCAGTTCAGCCCGGAGCTGTTCAAGGGGCTCGCGGCGAACCGCACCATCGACGAGGCCATGGGCGCCGCGCGCCGCCGCATCTCGCATCTGCCGGGGCACACGGCGGTGGAGTGGGCGACGCCCGCTCTGTTCCTGCACGAGTCCTGTCGGCAGGGCTGGCTGTTCAAGGCGCGGGAGGTACGGGACGACGGCGGCGCCGTCGCCGATCCGCTGCGCGAGGGCGCGGACGCGCTGCGGGCCTTCCAGAGCCCGGTCGGGCACGTCGACTCGACGGTCCTGATCGGTGCGGCGCGGTACCAGCGCGATCTGGGCCAGTGGGCGCAGGTGCAGCGGATACTGCGGGCCGAGACCCGTCAGTTCGAGGACGAGCAGCGGCGGCTGCGGGCGGAGGCGGCGTTCGAACTCGCCTGGGACGAGCTGGAGAAGCTCTGCGCTCTGCTGGCCGCCGAGGGGGACGCGGACGCCGTCGTCGACCAGTTCGCGTCCCTGCGTGACGCGCTGCTGCCCTGCCCGCCGCCGGCCTGCCTCACGGCGGAGGTGGAGCGGCTCCGGCACCTCACGGGGCTCGCGGAGCGGGGGCGTGCCGCCGAGGAGGCCGGTGACTGGGGCGAGGCGATCGCGCGGTACGAGGAGCTGCTCGCCGCTCACCCCGCTGGCATCAGGGGCGCGGCGTCCCGCCTCGCCGCGGCCCGCGACGAACTCCACGTGGCCGAGGCCTTCGCCACCGCCGAGCGGGCCCGCCTCCGCACCGACTGGGCGACCGCCGCAGCCGCGTACGCCGATGTCGTCGCCCGGCGCTCCGACCATGGGGGTGCCAGGGCGGGCGCCGCGTACGTGGGCGGCCGGGTCGCGCAGGACGCCGGGGAGTGGGGCACGGCGGAGGCGGGGTACGTGGCGTGCGCGGGGCTCGCGGATGCCGTGGCGCGGGCGGCGTACGTCCGGGGGCGGGGGGCGGCCGAGGCGGGGGAATGGGGGGCGGCGTACGCGGGGTTCGCGGAGGCGGTGGCGCTGAGGGCGGAGGGTGGCGACCCGCGGCGGACAGTCGAGAACCCCGGAGAGGCCCCCGGAGAAGACCCCGAAAGAGCCCCTGAGGGGAGCCCCGGCCCCGACCTGCCCTCCTGGCACGCCTACGCCTCCGGACGAGTCGCCGAGGGCGAGCGTGCCTGGGACGAAGCCGTCGAGGGGTTCGCCGGTGCCGACGGCTTCCTGGACGCGGGCGTACGGCTGCTGTACGCGCGGGGCCTGGCTGCCGCGGAGCGGGAAGCCTGGCCCGAGGCGCTTGTCGACCTGGAGGCCGCCGCCGCTCAAGGGTGGGACACGGAGCCGTGGTTGAGCGGGCTGCGGGAACGGACCTACCGAGGGGCGCTGGACGCGGCCGGGGCCGGGAACTGGGCGGACGCGCTGGCGGACCTCGGCCTGTTGCCCCCTGGCTACCGCGACGTGGGGCCACGCAAGTGCTACGTCCAGGGCCAGGTCGCGGCCTCCGGTGGCGAGTGGCCGAAGGCGGCGGACGCGTTCGGGGAGTGCGTCGCCGCGGGCCCGGCCGACGCGGGCTGCGGATTCGACGACGCCGACGCGCTGCGGACGTACGCCGAGGGGCGCCGCTGCCAGGACGAGTCGCGCTGGCAGGACGCGCTCGCCTGCTTCACCCGGCTGTCGTCGGACCTCCTCGACGTGCCCGACCGCCTCCTGTACGCACGCGGCAGGGCAGCCGACGCCCGCGCCGAGTGGGCCGGTGTGATCGACGGCTTCGGCCGACTGCCCGACACGTACGCCCACGGCGAGGTCCGTGACCGCCGCCGCTACGCCCGCGCCCGCGTCGCCGCCGAACTGCGCGGCGACTGGGGAGCGGTCCTGAGCCTGCTCACGGACGTACCCGACACGGGCCGCACCGGCGCGGTCGGCACCCTGCGCCGCAAGGCGGAGGGCCAACTCGCGGAGGCGGCGGGCGACTGGGCCGGAGCCTGCGAGATCTATGCACGGGCGCTTGCCTCGGAGGATGCCGATACGAGGAACAGCCAGGCGGAGGCCACTGCGGCGCAGGACCCCGGCCACAACCAGACCGGCCCCCACGACGACCCCCGCCAAGAGCTCCGCCACCTCCACCGCTACGCCCTCGCCCGCACCCACGAGCTCGCCGGTGCGTGGGGGGATGTCTGTCTTGGCTACGAGGCGCTGCCCGAAAGCTGGGGCGATGTCGTGGTGCGGCGGCGGTACGCGCGGGCGCGGATCGCCGAGGCCGGCGCCGCGAGTGCCGTGGAGTGGCGTGCCGTCGTGGCCGCCTTCAGTGCCGTGGAACCCGGAGCCTTCGGGGACGCCGCCGCACGGCGGAAGTACGCCCTGGTGCGGCTCGCCGAGGCCGAGGGGGACTGGGACCGCGTCCAGGAGGAGGCCGCCTCGCTCGGGGATCACCGGGATGCCGCCGCGCTCGCCGCCTACGCCCGCGGGCGCCTGGCCGACGCCCATCAGGAGTGGCAGCAGGCCGTCGACGCCTTCCGTGGGTGCCTGCGGCATCGGGATGCCGAGGCTCATCTCGCCTATGCGCAGGGGCGGTTGCTGGAGGCGGACGGGCGGTGGAGCGATGCCGTCGCCGCGTACGAGCGGGCCGGTGGCGGACTCGACCGTGCCGACGCGCGGTGCCGCAGGCTTCGGCGGCTCCTCGAACTGCTGCCGTGGGCCGACGGGTTGACCAGCGCCCCGCTGGTGGCCGACCCCTTCGCGTCGAGCGACCGCACGTACCCGTACTTCGCGCTGCGTGACGCGGGCGTCGACCCCGGCGCCACCATGGACGTCGTCAACGACGCCTCGTACACGCTCCTCGAACGCGGCGGCATGACATGGTCCGAGCGCGTCGCCTGGGACCGGCTGCGGCTTCCGGGGCGGCGGCTCCAGCTGGACGCCCTCCTGTACCGGTGGCACTCCCCCGCCGCGCTGCGCGACGCGATGGCCGGGCTCTCGCCGGACGAGGGGGCAGGGGCGGGGCTCATCGGCGATCTGTGCGAGCGGTTTCCGCAGGACGCGCCCCTCCTGCTGCTGCTCGCCCGGGACCGGGAGGCGGCCGCCGCCGAGTGGGAGCGGCGGCTCGCGGCGGCTCCGGGGGACATGGCCGTCGTGCATGGACTCGCCGCCGCCCGGTTCTGGCAGGCGCAGGAGCTTGAGCAGAGCGGGGCCTGGGAGCACGCCGTCACCGCCTGGGAGTCGGCGCTCGCCTACTGGGCGACGCTGCTGAGCGACGACGAGTACTGGGACGGCTGGCGCGCCGAGCGTGCCGCCTGCTACGCACGGGATCTGCCGGGCGAGGACATGGCCCAGCTGCGCCTCGAACTGAGCCAGCACCTCTTCGGGCAGCTGTCCGTCTGCGAACAGCGCCACACCGAGCAGGAGCGCCCCGAACAGGCCGCCGCCTACCAGGAGTTGGCCGCCCTCCTGGAGGCCGAGCTGGGCGCGGCCCGCGTCCTGAAGGACATGGGCGGCCTGCGTGACGTGCCGGGCGCGGGCGCCGCACCGCTCGCCTGCGGCCCCCGCTACCTGCGCCTGCTCCACCTGGAGGCACCGCTCGGCACGCTCGCCGCCGCCCTGGACGCGGCGGCCGAGCAGGGCAAGGACCCCGGCGTCTACGCGGTACGCGAACTGCGCTGGGCCTTCTCGGAGTTGGCGCAGAGCTTCGTCCTCTCCGAAGTCCACAAGTTCGGGCCCGCCCTGCGCGCGCTGCCCGCCTTCGCCACCCTCACCACGCTGCCCGCCGACTGCGCGGGCCCGGCGGCAGGGCCCGCGCCGTCCGCGCACGTCGAGGCCTGCGCGCACTGCGAGGACTTCCTGCGCCGCAATCCCGCGTACGTCCAACTGCCCGACCGGCAGACCAAGTTGCTCCAGGACGGCGTCGAGCTGGCCGTGCGCGTGCGCCTCGCCCTCGCCCGCACCGCACTCACCGACGGCGCGGGCGGCCTCGCGCGCGCCCTCGACGAGTGGTCCGAGCTCGTCAGGGTGTCCCGGCGCGCCGGAATGCAGGCCCGCAGCAAGAAGGCGGTGGTCGGCACCGTGCTCGGCCGCGTCGAGGCCCTGGTCGACCGGGGCGGCGCCCAGCGCGGCGACTGCCTGGACGAAGCCATCATGCTCGTCGAGGCCGTGCCGCCGGTCCTGCACCCGCTCGACCGCGACCTGGTGGACCAACTCAACACCAAGCTCTCGGCGTTGCTGTCCATGCGCGGCGTGTGGCGCGGCTACACCCGCACCAAGTACGGCATGCGCTCCGATGCCTATGGAGCCGAGGCCGACCTGCGCCGCGCCCTGACGCTCAACCCGGCGTCCAGCCACGCCCGCGACAACCTGGCGCGCGCCCTGGTCTTCACCCTCGACGCGCACACCCACACGATCCCGGGCCGCCTGAAGATCCTCCACGAGGCGCTCGGCCTCCTCGACGTGGGCCTCGGGCAGGCCCTGACGCACGGCTACCGCGAGACGCTCGGCGAGGCCCTCGACGAGCTGGAGCGGCTGCTCGCCCGGGATCTCGGGGTGGACGGACTGCGCGACCTGATGCGCAGCGACAGCGAGGAGACGCCGCCCGACGAGAGCGAACTGGCCGCCTGGGCCGGTCTGTTGACGGACCGCGCCGAGGAGTCCCTCGGCGCGGGCGACATCCAGCGCACCCTGCACCATCTGATCCGCGCCACCCGCGCCGACCCGACGAACAGCCGCATCCGGCGCGCGCTGCTCGACGCCGTCCAGCGCAGGCTCGACGCGCTGACGGACGGCGGCGGGCCGCAGGACACGGGCGGACAGCAGGACACACAGGAGGAGGCTCCGTGATCAAGGACCCGTCGACGGGCTGGGACGGCGGCCCGTTCCCCTACGACGCGCTCGTCGACGTGGGCGTCACCCCCCGGACGTCGCACGCCGACCTCCAGGACGTCTCCTTCGAGCTGCTCGCCCGGCGCCTGATGACCCCGGTCACCCAGCAGGCATGGGACGAGCTGCGCGTCGTACGCCGTCGGATGGTGGCCGAACTTCTCCTGTACGACGTGGACTTGGAGTCCGACGCCCCCGCGGCAGAGGCCGCGCTCGACCGCGCACTCGCCACCGCCGAGCGCCCCGAGGCGACCGCTTTCCCACTCCCGGAGGAAACCGCCCGCCTCCTCGACGCCCTCATCACCTTCGACACGTGACGCCCCCGCGACACCGAGGAGCCCGCCTTCGATGAGCACGCAGGACCCGCACCCGCCCCCCGCGACGACGGCCACCGCCGCGCGCCTCGCCTACGAGAACTCCCTGGCGCTGACCGCGCGGGACGCCGCCCACCGGGCGCTGACCGAACAGCTGCTCCTCGTGCTCGCCGACACCCTGGACTCCTTCGACCGGCTGCTCGCCGAAGGGGCGGACGTCGACCCGCAGGCGTACCGCAGAAGCCTGGAACTGATCGCCCGGCAGCTGGAGACGGCCATGACGGGACAGGGAGTCGAGCCCGTGGGCCGGGTCGGCGAGCGCGCCGATCCCGCGACCCACCACGTCACCGAGGTTCGCACCGCGCCCGGAGCGGCCGACGACGAGGTCCTGGAGATTCTGCAGCGCGGATACCGATACCGGGGGCACGTCCTGCGCGCCGCCCGGGTAGTTGTCGCCGTGACCGGCGGCGCCGAGCAGGGAACGGAGCGTTCATGAAGGCCATCGGCATCGATCTCGGCACCACGAACAGCGCGGTGGCGGCCCACGACCCGCACCGCGCGGACATCGCGGTGCTCACCAACAGCAAGGGCGAGCGGCTCACCCCGTCCGTGGTGGGCCTGGCCCGGCAGGACCGCCCGCACCAGCCGCTGGTCGGCGAGGACGCGCTGAACTGGGCGATCAGGCAGCCCAAGGACACGGTGGTGTCCGTGAAGCGCCTGATGGGCCGCGACTTCGCGGACACCTCGGTGGCCGAGGCGCGCGGCAGGCTGAGCTACGAGATCGTCGCGGGCCCCGACGACGACCCGCGCGCGCACGTGGTGCTCGGCGAGAGGACGCTGACGCCCGCCGACGTCTCGCGGATGATCCTGGAGAAGCTCGTCCAGGACGCGACGCGGACCCTGGGCGAGCAGGTGACGCACGCCGTGATCACCGTGCCCGCGTACTTCCGTGACGCCCAGCGGGCCGCGACCCGTGAGGCGGCCGAGCGTGCGGGTCTGGTGGTGAAGAAGATCGTGGACGAGCCCACGGCCGCCGCGGTCGCCTTCGGCCTGCACAAGCCGGGCGGCGAGCGCAGCCGCGTCCTGGTCTACGACCTGGGCGGCGGCACCTTCGACATCTCGGTCCTGAACGCGGTCAAGGACCGGGAGGGCAACAGCCAGTTCCAGGTGCTGCGTTCGGCCGGCGACATCTGGCTCGGCGGCGACGACTTCGACCTCGCCATCGTCGAGCGGATCATCCAGTGGATGAAGGACGAGCACCAGGTCGACCCGTCGGGCGACAAGGCGTTCCTCTTCCAGGCGAAGAAGGCCGCCGAGCGCGCCAAGCGGGAGCTGAACGACCTCGACGAGACGTACATCGTGATCCCGGCGGCCCACCGCAGCCAGAAGGGCGTCCTCGTCGACGTCGAGATGACGCTCTCCCAGGGCGAGTTCAACGCGATGATCGCCCCCCTTGTGTCCCGGACGATGGGCCTGGTCACGGAGACCCTCGGCCGCTACGAACTGGCGCCCACGGAAATCTCCGACGTCCTCCTGGTGGGCGGCGGCACGCTCACGCGGCCCGTCTACGAAGCGGTCGAGGCGTACTTCGGCAAGGAGAAGGTCCGCAGGAACATCAACCCCATGGAGTGCGTCGCGTTCGGGGCGGGCGTGCTCGCCGAGACCCTGGACGGCGTGGAGTGCCCCGACCCGCAGTGCGCGAAGATCAACGACGACTCGGCGCAGACCTGTGAGGACTGCGCGGAGAGCCTGGTCAACGCCCGCCCTGTCGGCTCGACCGGTCTCTACGAGTCGACACCCATGGCGATGGGGATCGCCGCGGTCAAGGGCGATCAGCGTGATGTGTTCGTCGAGATCATCCCGGCCGGTTCGCCCTATCCGCTGCCCGAGCCGCGCCGGCGCACCTTCCACGCGACCGACAGCCGCCGCATCCGCGTCCCGGTCTACGAGGGCGACAGCCAGGTGGCGAGCGAGAACCACGAGCAAGGTGTCGTCGAGTTCGACCTCCCGCAGGAGATCGAGGTCAACCGGCACGTGGACGTGTCGTTCAACTACTCCGCCGACCGCATCATCACCGTACGCATCAGTGTGCGCGGCACGGACATGACGCTCGAGGCGACCCCGAACCGGGAACGGCCGAGGACCCCGCCGCCGGAGACGGGAGCGGAGGTCGACAGCCATGTGCTGCGCGAGGAGCTGGGGTACGCCGAGCGGGAGGCCGATCACTTCCTGAAGCGGTACGGCACGTACATCGAGCCGGTGCAGGCGATGAAGGTGCGCCGCGACATCGAGCAGGCCCAGCGGGCGGCGGCGATGGGCGACAGCGGCGAGTACAAGCGGCTCACCGAGCTGCTGCTCGACGACGTGTTCCACCAGTGCGGTCTGGCGAGCCAGTTCCGGCAGGCCGAGCTGGCGTCGGAGGGCGCGCCGCCGGACACGGTGCGGCAGATCAACGAGGCGGTCGACTACGTCAAGCAGGCCCACCGGCAGGGCAATCGGGTGCAGACGGCGCAGCAGGCCCGCAACCTCCGCAGCCTGGTGGCGGTGGCCCAGTCGGAGCGCCGGGTGCAGTCGCTGCCCGACCGGCCCGACTACGGCGGCATCCTCCAGGTCGGGGAAGACACGGTCGACGGATGACCGCGGCGGTGGGGCGCACCCCTGTGTGCCTCGGGCTCGACTTCGGCAGCACGGGTGTGCGCGCGCTGTTCGCGCTGCCCGGAGAGGCGGCGCGACGGCTCGACGACGCGGCCGGCGACTGGCCGTGGCCGCTGTGCGAGCCCGCCCCTGCGGGCGTACTGCCCGTCACCTTCCCCAGTGTGAAGAGCCGGCTCGGCAGCGGGCGGCCCGTCCTGGTGCGGGGGGCGTCGCTCCCGCCGGAGCATCTGGTGGTCCGGATGCTGCGGGAGCTGCGGGAGCGTGTCGAGGCGCAGACCTCGGGGACGGTCGCGCAGACCGTGATCAGCGTGCCCGCGGCCTACCAGTCGGTGCAGCGTTCGGCGCTGCGGGACGCGGCGCGGGAGGCGGGGCTCGCGCCCGCGCGGCTGATCAGCGACGCGATGGCCGCGGTCGTCGGGCACGCCTCGGAGCGGGAGAGCGGCACCTTCCTCGTGTACGGGATGGGGTACGAGGGGTTCGAGATCGGCCTGGTCCGCGGTGTGCGGGGGCACTACCGCGCGCTCGGCCACGAGGGGGCGGTCACCTCGGGCGGGCGTGCCTTCGACGGGGAGGTGCTCTCGTCGGCGGTACGGCTGCTGCGCAGGCACCGGGGCCCCGGATCGGTGTCGGGGGTGGCCCCGGAGGTGTGGCTCGCGCTGCGGGCGCGGGCGCAGGAGGCGCGGGAGGCGCTGAGCACGCCGGGGAGCGCGGGGGCCGCCGAGCTGTCCCTGGACGTGGGCACGGGGCCGCCGCTCGAGGTGCGGATCACCCGGCCCCATCTGGACGCCTTCCTCGCCCTGCATGTGCGGCGCACGGTGGACCGCGCGCGGTCGCTGCTCGACCAGTCGGGGATGACGCCGGCGGACGTCGACACGTTGCTCCTCACCGGCGGCAACACCCTTATGGAGCAGGTGAGTTCGGGGGTGGCGGAGCTAGGCGCCCACCGGGTGCAGGCCCCGCCCGAGCTGCTCGCCCTGGGGGCGCTGAAGCACGCGGTGCGGCTCGCGGGCGGTGCGGCGGCCGGATCCGCCGCCCTTGAGGAGGGTCCGCTGCAGCCCGCCGACCCCGCCGAGGACACGCTCTCGGACCCGCCTGCCCTGACGGCCACGCTGGTCGGGGGCGGGGGCGCGCCGCCCAGCCGGGACGTGGAGCGGGCGCGGGTGCTCGCGGGGCAGGGGCGCACGGATGAGGCGGTGGCGCTGCTGCGGGGGATCGTCGCGGAGGCGGGGGCGCTGCTCGACACGCTCACGTCGAAGGCGGCGAAGGCGGCGAAGGCGGCGGGGGCAGCGCAGCCGCCGCCGGAAGCACCGCCGGTGGCCGCCGAGTCCGACACCCCGCCTCCCGCCGACCGGATCGCGATGCGGCAACTCGCCCGTGCGGAGAGCCTGTTGGAACTCGGACGGTACGACGATGCCGTGCAGGCCTCGCACGCGGCGTGGCTCGGAGCGGCCACCAAGGCCGCGGGCGCCGACGTGCTCGACGCGATGATCGACGTGCACTGCGCGGCCGCGATGGCCGACTCGGCGCCCGGCCATTTCCCCGACGCCGAGCGGTGGCTGCGGTGCGCGTACAGCCATGACCCGACCAGCGAACGCGTGCGCGGGCTCCTCGCCGAGCGCACCTACCGGCACGCGGTCGAAGTGCAGCGTCTCGGGGGACGCGATGAGGCGATTGAGGCCCTGGGGAAGTGCCTCACATGGGATCCTGAACACGCCGATGCCGAGGCCCTGTTGCGGCGGTTGAACCGCGACGGAAGGAGCCGGCGAGGCCCGAGAGCAGGGGGAAGCGTTTGACGCCCGCAGAACTGCTGGACAAGCAGAAACTCGTCGACGAGTTGCAGCGTCTGGCAGCCCATCCATCACTCGCACCCCGTTCGGCCGAACTGGCGGTACTCGCCCAGGACTTGAAACCGGCCCACCAGCTCGACCGGTGGGCCGAGGTGGACCTCGTGGACGCCTACGTACGTCCCGAGAGCGTGGTCACTCCGCCCGTCGGGCAGGCGGGGCGGCACGACGGCCGCCTCGAGGCCGCGCTGGGGATCCTCGTCTTCATCCCGCTCCTGGTGACGTGGTTCGGGCTGCGGGAGGCGGTGCGCGCGTACGGGGAGCTGAGCAAGGAGGATCCCAAGGAGTCGACGCGGCCCTTCCTCCAGCTGTGGCAGTCCGGCTTCGGCGGGCATCTGTCGGCCCTCGGCCGCTTCGAGAACGTCGCGCTGATGGCGGTGCTCCTGATCGCCCTCCTCGTCCTGCTCTCGGTGTGGCACGCGAGGGTACGGGCGCGCACGGACCGGGAGGAGGCGGAGCAGCAGAGCGAGCGGGAGCGCCTGCTCGCCGAACTGGCGTCCGTCCTCACGCGTACGCAGATGGTGCTCGCCCCGCACCGCAGCGCGTCGCCCCAGCAGTTCACCTCCGAGCTGACCAAGGCCGCCACCCAGATGCGGCAGCTCGCGTCGAAGGCGGAGACCAGCCACAAGGCGCTCACCGGCACGACGACGGCGGTGAGCAGGTCCATCGACGCGCTGAAGGCCGCGGCGGACGCGCTCACCGTCGAGGTGCCGAAGCTGGGCGTCGCGGCGTCCCGCATCGAGCAGACCTTGCGCGACGGCAGGACGGCGGCGGACAAGGCGAGCGCGGCAGGAGCGGACGCGGCGCGCGGCATCGCCGACCGCGTCAAGGCGGCGGGCGACACGGTCGAGGCCTCCCTGAAGTCCCTGATCGCGGCCCAGCAGTCGCTCGTCACCAAGTCGGAGTCGGTGGCGGCGGCCACCGACCGGGCATCGCAGGCGCTGGTCTCCAGCACGGGGCGCACGGGCGACGCGGTGGAGGGCATGCGCGAGGCGACGGAGCGGTGGGACGCGGCGGCGGCGCACTGGCAGGACGCGGCGGCACGGCTCGACGCACGGATCGGGGCGCTGGTGGGGGCATCAGGCCTGCCGGGCTCTGCCACCGTGCCCGCGTCGGCCCTGCTGGGGACACGGACCGTGCCCGCGTCGGCGGGCGCCGACGGGAACGGACATGCGTGGGGCGGCTCGAACGGCGATCCGACCGTTGGCCACGGCGATCCGACCGGTGGCCACGGCTACCCGGCCAACGGGCACGGCGGCGGCGACGGGCGGACCGCCGCTGACCCCCGCGACACCGGTCACACCGGTCACACCGGTCACACCGGTCACACCGATGGTCCCGATGGTCCCGACGACGAGCTCCGGAGCGAAGCGACCCGTGTGCTGCCCGTCCGTGGGCGTCACATCCCCTCCCCTGCGGGCCCTGTTGACGCGCCGCCGCAACCCCGGAGCCAGCCGCCCGGCGGGAGCGACGCGTGAGCCGACCGCGGCGCCGGGGGCGGATCAGCGTGGTGGTCCTCGCGGGGTGGCTCTTCGCCGATCTGCTCCTCGTCCTCGCCCTGGTGTCGATGGCCGACCGCCCCGACCCCTTGGCCGACCGTCCCAAGGCGTCCGAGAGGGAATCGAAGCCACCGCCGTCCAAGCCCCCCACGGGCCCGCGCTCGGTGGAGCTGAAACCGGAGGAGTTCCGGGTCAAGGGCGCGGACAAGGGTGATCTCGCCCGGCAGATCCACAAGAACACCGGGAAGTGGGCGGGCCGTGAGGCGGCGCTGGTGCTGACGTTCGGCGGTTCCCGCAACGGCGAGGCGTACGCGCACCGCGTCAACTCGCTGCTGGGCAAGGGCCGTCCGGGCATGTTCACCAAGAAGACGGCGACGGACGACTTCCACAAGCTGGGCGACCCCGCGTCGACGGCGACGGTCCGGGTGTACTTCTACACGACGCCGGGCGGCTGAGCCATGACGAACTGGCACCCCGGCGAGCGCCCGCCGGACGACGCGGCGGGCCTGCCCCTGCCCGTGCTGCCCGCCACCCCGGCGATGAGCGGTTATCAGGCGCTGCGCGACGTCCTGCAGAAGCTGAGCTTCCGTCATGCGGCCGACGCCCTCCGTGCCCCCGCGCCCCGGCAGTCGACGCAGGCCCTGTTCGGGGCCCTGCCGAAGGCGGCAGCCGACGACGGGTTCCGCGTCCTCGACGGCCTGTGGCTCCCTGCCCGCGGCGGCCTGTGGCAGCGGGTCGACCGGGCGTACGTCCAGGACTGCGGCGCCCGGTGGATCGCCTCCGACCATCCGCGCGCCATGGACGCGGCCGCCGTCGTGACCGTCCTGGAATCCGTCCTGCTCGAAGACCCGATGGGCCTGCGCCGCATCGTGCTGTGGGAACTGTGCTGCCGCCTGAGCGACGGCGCCGCGGAGCGAGGAGCCAAGGACGGGCGAGGTGCCAAGGCCGCCTACACGCCGCCATCCGCCGCGCACGCCGTGGCCCTCGGCGTCCACCGCAGCGAGGCCGACCTGCTCGTGGCCGCCATCACCGCCGTCCGCTTCCCCGCGGCCGGTGCCGCACGGCACGCCGCCGAGACCCTCCACGACATCTGGCCGGGCACCCGGCTGCGCGAGGCCGAACGGCTCGCTCAGCTGATCCCCCCGGCGCCCACGGATCACGTACTCGCCGCGGTGCTCGGCTCGCTCCACGCCCGGTCCGACGCCATCCGTCAACTGACGCTCACCGCCGAGCAGTTGGCGGACCGGGGCGACCTCCGTGCCGCGGCGGCCGCCTGGCTCGGCGCGCTGCGGCAGGCCCGCGACGACGTGGACGCGCAGGCGGGCCTCCTGCGCGTGGCCGCGCTCCTGGCCGACGACCCCCTCACCGCCGAGGAGTCGGAGGTGACGGCCGCCGTCGAGGACCGGACCGTCCGGCTGTCCTGGCACGCCCCGAGCGAGGGCCGGGACACGGTGACGTACCGCGTGCTGCGGTACCTCGAGGACGCTCCCGAGCTCGCCGTCGAGGTGTCGGCGGGCGACACCACCCGCACGGCGGTCGACCTCGACGCCCCCACCGGACGCCCCCTGCGCTACGCCGTGTTCCCGGTGCGCCAAGGCCGCATCGCCGGGGTGCCGCGCGTCACCCGGCAGGTACTGCTCACCCCTGACGTCTCGGAGCTGCGCGTCGAAGCGGTGCCGGACGGCGTGCGGCTGCGGTGGCGGCCCGACCCCTCGACCCTGGAGGTGCGTGTCGTGCGCACGGCCTACGGCGACGACGGCCCCGGGCAGCGGGTGTTCTGCGAGCACGACCAGCTCCTGGACGCGCCGCTCGCCGTCGGCCCGTACGTCTACGAGGTCCGCTGCTGCTACTCGGGGCCCGCCGGCCGCCTGGTCCAGTCGCCGGGGCGCACCATCACCGCCCGCGTCGAGCGCTGGCCCTCACCGGTGGAGGAGCTCAGTGTGCGGCGCCTCGACGACGGCCGTGTCCGCATCGCGTGGCGGCCGCCGTCGCGCGGTGAGGGCCACCTGGTGCCGTGGTTCGCGCACCCTGTGCCGCCCGGCGCGGACGTGTCCGAGTACGTCGGCAGGCTGGCACCGCCCGACGGCGCACCGCCGACCTCCGTCGACGTGCTGCCGCCGCCCCGTGAGCGGCTGCGGATGACGGCGGTGAGCGTGCTCGGCGACCGCGCCGTCTCGGGACCGAACGTGGTCGTCGAACACCAGGGGGAGGTACGGGACCTGGAGGTGCGGCGGGTGGCCGCCGACCGCGCGGAGCTGCGGTTCGAGTGGCCCGAGCCCGCCGTGCTCACGCTCATCTCCTGGGAGGACGGCGCGCGGGGCGGTGAGCGGCGCGTGGCGCGCAGCCAGCATGTCGCGGGGCAGGCCGTGGCGCTCCAGGTCTCCCCGGCGGAGTGCCGGTTCACCGTGACCGCGCTGCCACGGCCGGACGCCGTGGCCATCGGGGCACCGTCGGCGCGGGCCGTGCTGCCCGCCGAGCCGCCACCGGCGCCGACAGCGCCGCCGGTGGCCGCCCCCTGGTGGCGGACGTGGTGGCAGCGGTGGCGTTCGCAGCGGACGCCCGCCCCCTTCTAGCCCAGCACCTGCGTTCTAGTCCCGCACCTCCGCCTCCGCCCCACCCCCGAACTCCAGGAGCAGACCCGCCCGCAGCGCGATCGTCCGCCCGGGCTCCACGTCGCGCACCGTCCCGTCGTCCTTCCGCGCGGTCCACACGTCCTTGGTGTGGTTGGTGAGCCCGAACCTGCCCCGGTTCTGGGGGTGTTCGGTCACCTCGCCCACGACGGCCCGGAAGTCGTGCCGGTCGGGGTACTCGACCAGGTGATGGGCGTAGACCCGCGCGCTCGGGGCGAGCCTGATGCCGCGCCGGGTGCGCGACGTCCCGGTGCCGGTGACCAGTTCGAGCCGCGGCGGAAGGACCAGCGTACGGCCGCACCTCCAGCAGTCGGGGGCCGCGCCGTCCGGCTGCGTGAGGTTCTGCTTGCCGCACGAGCCGCACTGGGTGATCGCGTCGAGGACCTGGCTCAGGGCGTCGCACCACTGCGACTCGCGCACCCGCTTGACCGGGGTCCGTACCCCCTCCGTGAAGGTACGGACGAACAGGTCGCGCAGGATCTGCGGCAGCGCGCCCCAGGTGGCCACCACGGTCGGCTGCTCGCCGGGCACGGGGCGGTTGCGGGCGTCGGACGGGTCGTAGACGAAGACCGGGTCGGTGCCGTACAGACGCCGCTTGGCCGCCTCGTCCATGCAGCGGATCTGCAGGGCCTGCGCGCCGTTGAACGGGTGGTCGTTCATGAGGAGCAGGAAGAGCAGCACAGCGAGCGAGTGCAGGTCGGTCTGCGTGCCCGGCTGGGCCCCCTTGTCGCGGCGGACCAGCTCGGG
Source organism: Streptomyces sp. NPDC047525 (assembly GCF_040643025.1). Classification (NCBI taxonomy): domain Bacteria; kingdom Bacillati; phylum Actinomycetota; class Actinomycetes; order Kitasatosporales; family Streptomycetaceae; genus Streptomyces; species Streptomyces sp. NPDC047525. Next base: position 38,380 of record NZ_JBEYTL010000014.1, on the reverse strand, counting down.
CGCCATGAAGTCCATGGTCCCGGCGACGGCGGCGGACTCGCCCTCCACCACCGCGTTGTCGTTGTCGCACACCAGGACGTCCCCGGTGCGCGGATCGAAGAAGATGTTGCCCCAGTTGATGTCGCGGTAGGCGATGCCCCTGGAGTGCAGCGATCTGTACGCCTCGACGGTGTGCAGCGCCACGGTGACCAGCGTGCGCATCGTCGCGGCGGACACCGAGGGGTCGCGGCGGAAGAGCGCGGGCAGGTCCTGGAAGCGTCCGGGGCGTACGTCCATCAGATAGCCGAAGCCCGGCTCCTTGCCCTCCGGGTCGAGGACTATGGCGGTGGGCCACAGGAAGCGGTCGTCGCTCCAGCCCCGTGCGATGAGCCCTTCGAGGATCTGGCGCTGGCGGGCGTCGGCCAGCTGCGGGTAGTACCACTTCAGCGCGCGATCGCCCTGCGGCGTCGTCACGCGGTAGACCTCGCCCTGGCCGCCGGAGCCGAAGAGCTCGGCGACCTTGACCTTCTCCCCCGACTCGGCCACCAGGGTCTTTCCGGCGGCGAGCATGCCGTTCACCATGCGGTTCCTTTCTCGGCTTCCTGTTCGGCTGAGCAATCGACTGCGCGGTCGGCTGCGCTTTCGGCTGAGCGATCGGCTGCGCTTTCGGGCTCAGCGGGTGCCGTGGCCGCGAGAGCGCCCACGAACGTCGTGTCGTCACCGGAGTACTTGGCGGCGCGCTCCAGCCAGTCCGCGAGCTGTGCCTGCACCGCGGGCACGCCCTGCCCCGCGGCGCGCTCGGTGACGCCGGTGGCGAAGTCCAGGAACCCCTGGTGGTCGGCGAAGCTCTTGGAGAGCCCGTCGGTGGAGATGAGCACGGCCGGCGGCGGGCCCGTGGTGAAGGGCTGCCAGTGCGACCGCATCTTGCGCCATGGCTCCGGCTCACACAGCGAGTCCGTCTCGTCCCCCATGTCGGGCCCCGTCGAGAGCGGTGTGCGCGGGGTGCCGTCCGCGTCGACGAGGACGATGTCCCCGTCGCCCAACTGCCAGCAGAAGAGCATGTGTTCGGTGAGCACGGCACCGATGAGGGTGCTGCCGTACACGGCGAGGTCGGGCCCACCGCCGACCGCGCCCGGCAGCCGGAGTCCACCGTGCGCAGGGGAGTTCCAGTCGTGCAGCAGCGCGCGCTCGCGCCAGCGGTGCGCCACCTGCTGCGGCAGCCTGCGGGCCTCGGCGCGCAGGCCGGTCCAGCCCGTCGCGTCGTCGCCGACGCGCACCACTTCCCGCGCGAAGCCCTCCGCGCACGCGGTGAACTCCTCGACGGCCCACCAGGAGCCGAGGTCGCTGCGGAAGTGCGCGGCGGAGCCGTGCCCGTCGGCCACCGTGAGCACCGCGGCGCGCCCCTGGGCCACGGAGAGGGTGCCGCAGCTGTCCTGGCTGTACTTCTTCCCGACTCCCTTGACGGTGGCGCCGAGGATGGCCCACCCGCCGGTCGTGGCCCGTGTCCGTGCCGGTGTCGATGGCCCGCTCACCAGATGTCGTCTTCGTCGTCCTTGGTCAGCGGCGCGGGTCCGAGCGGGGACGCGGGCCTGGCGTCCTCGACCTTCGGCGTCGACGCGTCCTTCACGACGGCCGTCGACATCCAGCGGATGGCCGCGGCGAGCTGGCGGGGGTTCTTCGCCTGAAGGGGCTCGAGCTCCGGGTTGGCGAGGAACTCCTTGAGCATGCTCTTGTCCGCGTCGTCACCGATGGCCACGGCGACCCGCACGGCGCGCTTGCCCCACGGCGTCGCGTCGATCTCGCGCAGGCCCGCGCGCCAGTCGTCGGTGGGCTGCCCGTCGGAGGCGAGCGCGAGCACCGGAGGCAGCGCGCGCTGCGGCATCGGCGGCGTCTGCAGGGCGCCCGCGGCGAGCTTGAACGCCGCGCCCATGTCGGTGCCGCCGTACGTGTGCACGTCCTCCCAGGCGAAGCGGTCCACCGGGGTGGGCTCACTCACGTGCCAACTGGCGCCGCTGGCAAAGGAGATGGCGCGTACGAGCAGGGAGGCGGCCGGGTTGGACTCGGCGGCCTGCTGCATCTCGGGGATGGCCTCGCGGATGGCGAAGTTCAGTTCGCCGATCTTGCCGTTCACGCCCATGGAGCCCGAACAGTCGAGCATCCAGATGAAGTGGACGGGGCGGTTGGCCATGCTGCCGCCGGGGAAATTGTCGGCGGCGGCATGGGCCTCGACGGTCACACTGGTGTCGCTGGTGTTCCTCACGCTGGTCCTCTCGCGCGTCTGTGGATCGGGAGATCGGTGGCTCAGAAGATCGGTGGGTCGGAAGGTCGATGGATCGGGAGGTCGGTGGCTCAGGGGGTCGACGGCTCGGCGGGGCGTTGGCCCAGGTGCGCGGTCCGGGCTGCCGGGTCAGCGGCAGTGGCCAGGGCCGTGGCCAGGGATGTGGCCTGGACCGGAGCCGGGTCTGGGTGGCCCTTGCGCTCCCGCCTGCCGGCTGCGCCAGGCGTTCCATTCCTGGACCCGCTGCGACCCCCGCCCGTGCGGCTGCCGGGCGATCTCCGTGGCGACCTCTCCGAGCGTCCAGGCATCCAGGTACGGCACCACGGGGGCGAGGACGCGGGTGAGCAGCTCGTCGGCGACCCGCTGCCACTCCTTGGTGACCGGGTGCCCGTGGCGGGGACGCCAGATGTTGTAGAACGCGGCGACATCGGCCGGCCGGCCCGGCAGTTCGCGGAACCGCCGCTCCCATGCGCCTTCGTCGAGGAACATCTCGCGATAGGGCCGCAGGACGTCTTGGCCCGTGCTCATCAGGAAGTCCAGGGCCGGACGGTGGCACAACTCGACGGGAGCCGCCAGGGCGAACCCCCGGCCGACCCAGGCACCGGTCCCTTCCTTCAGGACGGCACCGAGCGGCGAGGCCTGCTCGGACTGGACGCGCAGGCGCTCGACGGCGGTGCGCAGGGACAGGTGCCCATCAGCGAACTCGTAAGAGGTCATGAGGAGTTCGGCCGTGGCGCGCTGGAGCGCGGTCAGCTGCCCCGTCGCCCGCAGGTCCCTGGCGAACTGGACCAGGTCGTGGTCGACCCGCTCCGGCGACCTGAGCAGGACCGCGAGCGGGACGACGTGACCCGCCTCGACGAACAGCCGCGTCGGGCAGGTGCGGGCGAGCTCCGCCAGGTCGGTGGGGTCGGGCTGCTTGCCGCCCCACACGATCCGCCACAGCCGCTTCAGCGTCACGGGGTCGGTCACCTTCCGGCCCGGCACCAGTTCCACGAGCGCGGCGAAGAGCCGGGCGCCCCGCAGGCAGTGCGGCTGCCGCTGGAAGCGGGCACCGGCCTCGGCGAGACGGAGCACGAGCGGCGCCTCGCCGGCCTCGACGCGCCGCCGGAGCCACTCCCCCTGGGGCGAGTTGGCGAAGTCACGGAGCTTGCCCAGCTTGCCCTCGGTGAGTCCCCCGCCGAGCAGACTCAGGACCTGCCGGTTCAGCCCCGTGTGGCCGAGCGCCTCCAGGACCTCGACGGCCTCCGCGCACGCGCGCCGCCCGGGGTTGAGCAGCGCGTTGGCGAGCCGTTCCGTCGCCTTGTCCAGGCCGCGCCCGGCGTCCACGCCCAGGGCGAGCACCAGCCGCAGCGGTTCGGTCCAGGCGCCGATGGGCTGATGGAGGCCGCGCCGCAGGGTGTCGTCCGCGCGGCTGCCGAAGTCCCCGCACAGCCGCTGCCAGGCGTCGGCGTCCAGCGGGAGCCGTCGGCACGCGGCGAGGTCGGGCAGCGTGCCCTGCTGCTCGGCCACCGCCACGTAGTGCCGGACCAGGGCGAGGGCCAGCGGTTCGGCCGCCTCGGGGTCCTCGGCCCCGAGCGCACGGCAGAGTCCGTACAGCTCGTCGACGAGAGGGCTGCCCGCGTCCTCCTGCGCCACGGCCGCCGCATGGGCGCGCACGACGTCCCGGCGGGTGTCGTCCGACAGGGCCGCCAACTGCCGCATGTCGAGGGTCGGACGGGTCAGGGCGAACGGGTCGTCGCCCTCGCACGGCGGCTCGGGCGGCGTCCCCTCGATCCACTGCCGGGCGGTCACCTCGGCCCATGGGTCGGGGATCGGGGTGCTTCCCTGGCCGCCGAGCCCGTCGTGCACGCGGTAGAAGTGATCGAGCGTGGGCCCGTCGAACCGGTCGAAGTCCGCGTCGGGCCCGATGCCGAGGATCTGCTGAGGCGCTCTGCGCGGCTGTGCGGTCCACGTACTGAACGTGAGCGATGCGGCGTACCCGTCGGGCAGCGAGGCACAGGCGAGGGCGACCCAGCAGGCCACGGTCTCGGGGGCGGACTCGGCGATGACGATCTGCCGACCGGCCCGCTCGTCGAACAGACGGCGTACGTCGGCGAGGAAGGGTTCGACGCGGGGAGCGTGCGCGCGGGCGAAGACGACCAGTCCCTCGGGGGCGACATCGCCCAGGGGCAGGGACAGGGGCAGTTCATCGGTGCCGTCCGCGTACGCCACGTCGACGCGGTGCCCGGCGGGCGTGCTTCCGGGTGGCCCGGCGACGGTGTGACAGAGGAGCCCCGCGCCGTCCGGAAGTCTGCTGCGGCTGAGACCTTGACGGTGTCCGACGGCCAGCACGAACGCCGTCAACTCCGGGGATTCGAGGGTCTGTTCCTTCTCCTGCTCCTGCGGTCCCGCCGGTGCGGGGATCAGACGGACGGCTCCGGTGTCCGGCTCCTCGTCGAGCCGGTAGCTGAGTCGGCGGATGGCCATGCCACATTCTGACCAACCGCATGCCCCGATCGCAGGCCGTCCGCCAAGTTTCCCCTCTTCACGGGGATTCACCCGGCTCCCCCGCGCCCCGCATCCGGTTGACGCCATGCGCTCTTGCGGTACGGGGGCGTTGGGGCCACGGTGGTGCGCGGGCCGCCACCGAACGGCCCGTCTCCTGACGCTGACCCTGATCGGAGTCGACGTGGCCTCCTTCGCGCTTCCCCATACCCTCCTGGGCGACGGCCCGCACAAGGTGATCGCCGTGCACGGCTGGCTGGCCGACCGCTCGGCGTACGCGCCGGTGCTCGCGGACCTGGACCTCGCCTCGTTCCAGTACGCGGTGCCCGACCTGCGCGGGTACGGGGAGGCGAAGGACGCGGGCGGCGCGTACACGGCCTCCGAGGGGGCCGCCGATGTCGTCGCCCTGGCCGATCGACTCGGCTGGGACCGGTTCTCGCTGATCGGCCACTCGATGGGCGCGAGCGTCGCCCAGCGGGTCCTCGCGATCGCCCCGCACCGGATCCGCAGGCTGGTCGGCGTCTCGCCCGTGCCCGCGTCCGGCCTCGACCTGCCGCCCGAGCAGTGGGAGCTGTTCTCCGAGGCTGACCGGCTGCCGGAGAACCGCCGCGCGATCATCGACATCACCACCGGCGGGGTACGGCCCGCGGCCTGGCTCGACCGCATGGTGGCGCGCTCCCTGGACGTCAGCGACGCCAAGGCCTTCCGCGGCTGGCTCGACTCCTGGGCGCGGGAGGACTTCCACGACCGGATCGAGGGCTCGACCGTGCCGGCGCTCGCGGTGGTCGGGGCCCTCGACCCCGCGCTCGGTGCGGATCTGATGCGCCGGACGTGGCTGCGCTGGTACGCGCGCGCCGAACTCACCGAACTCCCCGCGTCGGGCCACTACGCGATGGACGAGACGCCGCTCGCCCTCATCCGCGCGGTGGAGGATTTCCTGCGGGCGGACGGCGGGGGCAGCGGCGCGTCATGAACGCGGGCACCTCGTCCCGAGGCAACGCGGGCACCTCGTCCCGAGGCGGTGAAGTCGCCGCGATCCCCGACGTGTTCGACCCGCGGCAGTACGCGGCCGGGGTCCCGCACGACCGCTACCGCCTGCTCCGGGACCTGCACCCCGTCGCCTGGCAGGAGGAGCCGCGGGTGCTCGACTGGCCGTCCGGACCCGGCTTCTGGGCGGTCACGCGGCACGCGGACGTCGTCCGTGTCCTGAGGGACTCCACCACGTACTCCTCCCACCTGGGCGCCACGCAGATCCGCGATCCCGACCCGGACGACCTGCCGTTCATCCGCCGCATGATGCTCAACCAGGACCGCCCTGACCACGGCAGGCTGCGGCGCCTGGTCAGCCGCGCCTTCACGCCGAGGCGCGTGGAGCGCTTCGAGTCCCTGGCCCGCGACCGGGCCCGCGCCCTGCTCGCGACGGCGGCGGACCGGGCCCGTGACGCCGACGGCACCTGCGATCTCGTCACCGCCGTCACCGACGACTACGCACTGCTCAATCTCGCCGATCTCCTCGGCGTCCCCGAGAGCGATCGCGGCATGCTCCTGCACTGGACGCAGCGCGTCATCGGCTACCAAGACCCGGACGAGGCAGGCGAGTCGGTCCGCGGCCCGGACGGCAGGCCGGTCAATCCGCGCTCACCCGCGATGCTGCGCGACATGTTCGCCTACGCGCAGGACCTGGCGGCGCACAAGCGCCGCGAGCCCGCCGACGACATCATGACCACCCTCGCGACGGATCCCGAACTGACGGGCCCGGAGCTGGAGATGTTCTTCTTCCTGCTCACCGTCGCGGGCAACGACACCGTGCGCAGCGCGGCACCCGGCGGCCTGCTCGCGTTCGCCGAGCACCCGGACGCGTACCGCCGCTTCCAGGCGGGCGAGACCCCGGTCGCCACGGCCGTGGACGAACTCCTGCGCCATCACCCGCCCGTCCTCACGTTCCGCCGCACGGCCACCCGGGACACCACCCTGGCGGGCCGGGCCATCGGCGCCGGGGACAAGGTGGTCGTCTTCCACGCCTCCGCCAACCACGACGAACGCGTCTTCACGGACCCCCACCGCCTGGACCTGTCCCGCTCCCCGAACCCCCACGTCTCCTTCGGCGACGGACCGCACGTCTGCCTGGGCGCACACTTCGCCCGTCTCCAACTCGGCGTCCTGTACGAGGAGTTCCGCGCCGCACGGCCCACTCCGTCCCAACTGGCGGGCCCGCCCCGGCGCCTGGTCTCCAACTTCATCAACGGCCTCAAGTCGGTGCCGGTACAGATGTAGACGCGCATGCGGGCACGCGAATGGCCCCGCGGAGACATCGGATACGGTTCAAGATCCGCCCCGATGCCCTCCGCGCGCACCCGCGCGCGCCACCCACGACGGAGACCCCGCATGCACGGCGCAGCCGCCCCCGCAGCCGAGGACGAGTACCACGACGACGTCTTCCCGAACGTCGACGCCCCCGACGACGGCACCCCCTGGCAGGCGCCCGCCGACCTCGAAGAGCACCTGTACGAACTGTGCGAGGCCGACGACGGGTACACGTATCTGCGGGCGATAGCCATCACCGGCCTGTACCGCCCGGTGTCGGTGGCGGACATCGAGCCGGGCGCGACCGACCGCCCGGTCCTCACCGTCGACCTCCCCGACGGCCGCCGCATCGCGCAGATGTACACCGTCGGGCTGCTCCCCCGCCCGCACCCCGAGGTGGTGTACGAGTTCGTCACGCTCGGCACGCTCGCGGCCGAACTGCCGGACGACATCGACATCTTGGTGGTCAACGCGGCCACGCCCTGCCAGCAGTTCTACCTGACGACCGAGGAGGAGCGGGACGTCTGGGCGGACCTGCACGCGGACCACTACGTCGACGGCCGCCTGCACGACCGCATCGACACGCGCCGCACCGGCGCCCCCGAGTCCCCGGTCCTGCTGCACGGACTGGCCTGCGGCGCCCATCTCTGCTTCGCCAACGGCGACGCCTGGAACACCCTCGACTGGCACGGCGCGGGCCACAACTCCGAGGTCGAGCGCCTGGCGGAGTGGTGGGGCGTGCACAGCCGCGAGGACTGGCTCGGCACGCAGGAGCGGCTCCTGAGCCGTGAAGTCAGCCCGTGGTACTGGGACTTCGTGCTCGGCGCCCGTACGTCGCTGATCGAGCAGTTCGGCCCGCGCGTCGACCCGGAGCTGTGGCGCCAGTGCGTGGAGGTGACGATCCGCAACCGCATGGCCTAGAGCGGCGGGCCCGAGTCGCCGCACAAGCCGGGCGACGACCCCGACCTCGACGACTTCGTCGCGGCGCTGCGCGGTCTCGTCGGGAAGGTCATCCGCTACGAGTCCCGGTTCCGCGCCGACGACCTCCTGCCGCCCGACGGCCATGTCCGCACGGTCGCGGCCTGGGACATCGGCCGCGCGTCGAAGATGGCCCGCTGGGGCCGGGGCGCGCGGTACGCGTCCCACGCGGAGCTGGAGACGGCGATCGAGCGCGCGAGCCGCGAGGCACGGTCGGCGTACACGTCGTGGGAGGAGTTCTCCGCGGGCTACGTCCTGGGCCGCTGCCTCCACTTCGACGAGGAGCAGTTCGGCGACTGGTACACGACGGTGCTCCAGGCCCATCGCGAGCTGGTCTCGGATCCGGACAGCCCGTGGCTGACGGTGCCGTTCGCGTGATCCGGTGACCCTCTGATCCGGTGACCACCCTCTGATCCGGTACCCCTCCGCCGCCGGACGTGACCCCTCCGCTCACCTGAGCACCCCGCATCACAATCTGGTCTCACTGCCCCTCCAGGGTCTTGCCACCCACCCGTGTAATCGATTCCAATCCTCCGTGTAATCGATTCCACAAGGAGGTGGACCGGCGATGGCGAGCATCAAGGACGTCGCGGCCGAGGCAGGCGTATCCGTCGCCACGGTCTCCCGCGTCCTGAACGATCACCCCTCGGTCAGCCCGGCCGCACGGGCCCGCGTGCTCGCCGCGACGGAGAGCCTCGGCTACCGCCCGAACGCCGTCGCCCGCTCGCTGCGCACCGCCCAGACCCGCACACTCGGCCTGGTCATCAGCGACGTGCTGAACCCGTACTTCACGGCCCTGGCCCGCTCCGTCGAGGAGGCGGCCCGCGCACTCGGCTACAGCGTGATCATCGGCAACGCCGACGAGCGGCCCGAGCTCCAGGACCACCACGTCCGCACGCTCCTCGACCGCCGGATCGACGGGCTCCTGGTCTCCCCCACCGACGGCGGCTCCCCGCTGATGCTCGACACCGCGCGCTCCAGCACCCCGATGGTCTTCGTGGACCGCTGGATCCCGGGCGTGGACGTCCCCGTCGTCCGCGCCGACGGCCGCGCGGCCGTCCGTGACCTGGTCGCCCACCTGCACGGCATCGGCCACCGCAGGCTCGCGATCATCGCCGGGCCCGCGGCCACCACCACGGGCAGCGAGCGCGTCGAGGCCTTCCGCGAGGCGCTCGGGGCGTACGGGCTGCCGCTGCCCGACGACCACATCGGGCAGGGCGACTTCCAGGCCGACAGCGGGCGCCGGGCCACCGAGCGGTTCCTCGCGCTGCCCGAGCCGCCCCACGTCATCTTCGCCGCGGACAACCTGATGGCGCTCGGCGCGCTCGACGCGATCCGCGCACACGGCCTGAGCGTCCCGCACGACATCGGGCTCGCCGCCTTCGACGACATCCCGTGGTTCGTGCACACCGATCCGCCGATCACCGCCATCGCCCAGCCGACCGGCGATCTGGGCCGCGCCGCCGTGCAGGCCCTGGTCGACCGGATCGAGGGCAGAAGCCCCCGGTCCGTCACCCTGCCCGCACGTCTCGTCGTACGCCGCTCCTGCGGCGAGTCCCCCACCGACCAGAGGAGCACCACGTGAGCAACCAGGACGAGTTGCCGCGCGCCACAGAGCACGACGCGGCCGAACTGCTGCGGATCGAAGGCATACGCAAGACCTTCCCCGGCGTCGTCGCGCTCGACTCCGTGGACTTCGACCTCCGCCGCGGCGAGGTGCACGTCCTGCTCGGCGAGAACGGCGCGGGCAAGAGCACGCTCATCAAGATGCTCTCCGGCGCCTACCGCCCCGACAGCGGCCGCATCCTCGTGGACGGCAGGGAAGCCCGCATCCACGGCGCGCAGGACGCCGAGCGGCTCGGCATCGCCACGATCTACCAGGAGTTCAACCTCGTACCCGACCTCACCGTCGCCGAGAACATCTTCCTGGGCCGGCAGCCCCGCCGCTTCGGGATGATCGACCGGAAGGCGATGGAGGAGGCCGCGGAGAAGCTCCTGAAGCGCGTCGGCGTCCAGGTGTCGCCTCGCGCCAAGGTGCGCGAACTGGGCATCGCCCGGCTCCAGATGGTGGAGATCGCCAAGGCGCTCAGCCTTCAGGCCCGCGTCCTGATCATGGACGAGCCGACGGCCGTCCTGACGAGCGAGGAGGTCGACAAGCTCTTCGCGATCGTGCGGCAGTTGCGCGCGGACGGTGTCGGCGTCGTCTTCATCACCCACCACCTGGAGGAGATCGCGGCGCTCGGCGACCGCGTCACCGTCCTGCGCGACGGCCGCAGCGTCGACCAGGTGCCCGCCTCGACCCCGGAGGACGAGCTCGTCCGCCTGATGGTGGGCCGGAGCATCGAGCAGCAGTATCCGCGCGAACGCCCGGACACCGGGGGTGCGTTGCTCACCGTGAAGGGCCTGACCCGCGACGGCGTCTTCCGCGACGTCAGCTTCGAGGTGCGGGCCGGTGAGGTCGTCGGCCTCGCGGGGCTCGTCGGCGCGGGACGGACCGAGGTGGCGCGCGCCGTCTTCGGCGCCGATCCGTACGACGCGGGCTCCGTCGACGTACGCGGTGAGCGGCTGCCCCGGCATGACGTGATCGCCGCGATGGGCGCGGGCATCGGCCTCGTACCGGAGGACCGCAAGGGCCAGGGGCTGCTGCTCGACGCCTCCGTGCAGGAGAACCTCGGTCTGGTGACGCTGCGTTCGGCGACCCGGTCCGGGCTCGTGGACCTCAAGGGCCAGCGCGTGGCGGCGGCCCGGATCGCCGAGCAGCTGGGCGTGCGGATGGCCGGGATCGGCCAGCACGTGCGCACGCTGTCCGGCGGCAACCAGCAGAAGGTCGTCATCGGCAAGTGGCTGCTCGCCGACACCAAGGTCCTGATCCTCGACGAGCCGACGCGCGGCATCGACGTGGGCGCGAAGGTCGAGATCTACCAGCTCATCAACGAACTGACGGCCTCGGGCCACGCGGTCCTGATGATCTCAAGCGATCTGCCCGAGGTCCTCGGCATGAGCGACCGCGTGCTCGTCATGGCGCAGGGCCGCATCGCGGGCGAACTCGCGGCGGACGACGCGACACAGGACGCGGTGATGGCACTCGCCGTCAGCAGTACGGCAGTTCAGGCAGCAGTCGAGAACGGAACAACCGAAGGGGAGGCCTCCCGTGGCCACTGAAACGCTGAAGAGCAACGCGGGTGGCGCCACCGGTCTGCGCCGCGTGCTGCTCGACAATGGCGCCCTGAGCGCCCTGGTCGTCCTCCTGGTGGCGATGTCGCTCCTGTCGGGCGACTTCCTCACCACCCAGAACCTGCTCAATGTGGGCGTGCAGGCCGCCGTCACGGCGATCCTGGCGTTCGGTGTCACCTTCGTCATCGTCTCGGCGGGCATCGACCTGTCGGTCGGTTCGGTGGCCGCACTGTCGGCCACCGTCCTTGCCTGGACGGCGACTTCGCAGGGTCTTCCGGTCTGGCTGGCGATCGTCTTCGCCGTCGGGACCGGCATAGCGTGCGGTTTCGTCAACGGACTTCTCGTCTCGTACGGCAAACTCCCGCCGTTCATCGCGACGCTGGCGATGCTCTCGGTGGCCCGTGGTCTCTCCCTGGTCATCTCGCAGGGCAGCCCGATCCCGTTCCCCGACTCTGTCTCCAACCTCGGTGACACGATCGGCGGCTGGCTGCCGGTCCCGGTCATCGTGATGATCGCGATGGGTCTGATCACGGCCGTCATCCTGGCCCGTACCTACATCGGCCGCTCCATGTACGCGATCGGCGGCAACGAAGAGGCCGCCCGCCTCTCCGGCCTGCGCGTCAAGCGGCAGAAGCTCGTCATCTACGGCCTCTCCGGCCTCTTCGCCGCCGTCGCGGGCATCGTCCTGGCGTCCCGTCTGGTCTCCGCGCAGCCGCAGGCCGCGCAGGGTTACGAGCTGGACGCGATCGCCGCGGTCGTCATCGGCGGCGCGAGCCTCGCGGGCGGTGTCGGCAAGGCGTCGGGCACCCTGATCGGCGCGCTGATCCTCGCGGTCCTGCGCAACGGCCTCAACCTCCTTTCGGTGTCCGCCTTCTGGCAGCAGGTCGTGATCGGCGTCGTCATCGCGCTCGCCGTGCTCCTCGACACGTTGCGCCGCAAGGCGGGCGCGACTCCGGGCGCCTCGACCGGCGCGGCGGCCGGAGGCGGAAAGAAGGGGCCACAGGTCCTGAAGCTCGGGATCGCCGCCGTGCTCGTGGCGGCCGTGGTCGGCGCCGTCTCCTTCTTCAACAACGGTTCGTCCGGTACGTCGACGAAGATCGGCATGTCGCTCTCCACCCTCAACAACCCCTTCTTCGTCCAGATGAAGGAGGGCGCGCAGGCGGAGGCCAAGAAGGCCGGGATCGACCTCACGGTCACGGACGCGCAGAACGACGCGTCGCAGCAGACCAACCAACTCCAGAACTTCACCGGCGAAGGCATGAAGTCGATCATCGTCAACCCGGTCGACTCGGACGCGGTGGGCCCGGCGGTGCGCGGCGCCAACAAGTCCGACATCCCGGTGATCGCCGCCGACCGCGGCGTGAACAAGGCGAAGGCGGCGACGCTCGTCGCCTCCGACAACGTGGCGGGCGGCAAGCTGGCCGCGAAGACCCTCGCGGAGAAGCTGGGCGGCAAGGGCAGGATCGTCACCCTGCAAGGCGTCGCGGGCACGTCGGCGAGCCGTGAGCGCGGCAAGGGCTTCGCCGAGGGCATCAAGGAGTACCCCGGCATCAAGGTCGTCGCCTCCCAGCCCGCGGACTTCGACCGCACCAAGGGCCTGGACGTCATGACGAACCTGATCCAGTCCAACCCCGGCATCGACGGCGTCTTCGCCGAGAACGACGAGATGGCCCTCGGCGCCGCCAAGGCGCTCGGCGGCAAGGCGGGCAAGTCGGTCTCGGTGGTCGGCTTCGACGGAACTCCCGACGGTCTCAAGGCAGTCGAGACGGGCACGCTGTACGCGTCCGTCGCGCAGCAGCCGAAGGAGCTGGGCAGGATCGCCGTCCAGAACGCGGTGAAGGCGGTGCGCGGCAAGGACGTCGAGTCGATGGTGAAGGTCCCGGTGAAGGTGGTCACGAAGAAGAACGTGGCCGACTTCTCCTGAACCCCACCCCCGGGGCACGCAGCCCCGCCGTCGCCGTCACCCCGTACGAGCAGGAGCTGGATCCACAGATGCACGACCACGACCACGCCACGTACGACCTCCTGGTCGTCGGGTCGGCCAACGCCGACCTGGTGATCGGCGTCGAGCGCCGCCCCGCCCCCGGCGAGACGGTCCTCGGCTCCGACCTCGCCACGCATCCCGGTGGCAAGGGCGCCAACCAGTCGGTCGCGGCGGCCCGCCTGGGCGCCCGCACCGCTCTGCTCGCCCGGGTCGGCGACGACGCACACGGCCGGCTCCTGCTCGCATCGCAGCGCGCGGCGGGCGCGGACACGGTCGGCGTCCTGGTCGGCGGGGCGCCCACGGGCGTCGCGCTGATCACCGTCGACCCGTCGGGCGACAACAGCATCGTGGTCTCGCCGGGCGCCAACGCCCGGCTGACCCCCGAGGACATCCACGCGGCGGGCAGTCTGCTCGCCGCGTCCCGGGTGATCTCGACCCAGCTGGAGATCCCGATCGAGACGGTCACGGAGCTCGTACGCACCCTTCCGGCGGCCACCCGCTTCGTCCTGAACCCGTCGCCTCCGGCACCCGTGCCCTCCGAAGTCCTCGCCGCCTGCGACCCGTTGGTGGTGAACGAACACGAGGCGCGCTACATCCTGGGCGACGACGCGTCCGCCACGGACTCCCCCGCCGACTGGGCGCGCGCGTTGCTGGCCCTCGGCCCCCGCTCGGTGGTGATCACCCTGGGCGCCGAGGGAGCGCTGACGGCGGACGGCGACAGCTCCCCCGTCGCCGTCCCCAGCCCGAAGGTGGACGCCGTGGACACGACCGGCGCGGGCGACGCGTTCACGGCAGCCCTTGCCTGGCGCCTCGGCCTGGGCGACGACCTCCCCACGGCGGCGGCGTACGCGGCGCGCGTCGGGGCGGCGTCGGTCACCCGGCAGGGCGCGCAGGAGTCGTACCCCACGTCCGACGAGGTCGAGGCCGAGGCCGAGGCCGAGACCGAGGTGCCGTCCGCATGAAGAAGACCGGCATCCTCAACCGCCATCTCTCCGGCGCCCTGGCCGAGTTGGGCCACGGGGACACGGTCCTGATCTGCGACGCGGGCATGCCCATACCGCCGGGCCCACGCGTCGTCGACCTGGCCTTCCGCGCGGGCGTCCCGCCCTTCGCCGAGGTCCTCGACGGGCTGCTCGCCGAGCTGGTCACGGAGGGCGGCACAGCGGCGGCCGAGGTCCGCGAGTCGAACCCGGCGACGGCCGCGCTCCTGGCCTCCCGCGTCACGCCCCTCACCCTGATCCCGCACGAGGAGCTCAAGCTGCGTACGGCGAAGGCCCGCCTGGTGGTACGCACCGGCGAGGCCACTCCGTACGCGAACGTGCTGCTGCGGTGCGGGGTGTTCTTCTAGCCCCGGACCGTTCTAGCCCCGGACCGTTCTAACCACGGGCTCTTCCCCCACCCCCGGGGAAACTCAGCGTCCGGTACACCGTCACCCCGCCCGCGAGCTCCCCGCACGCCTGCGCCGCCGCACTGACACGCTGCGTGTACGAGGGGTCGCCGGTGTCGAGGAGGATGCCGAGCGTCGTGCCGCTGTGCGCGACGGCGACGCCCAGGCCGCCGACCTCCCGGCAGATCTCCCGCATCGGCTCCAACGACCATTTGTCGCGCAGGAGTTGATTCATCTGGGCGCTGCGGGTCGCGACCCTGCCGACCTCCGCAAGGTCGCGTCGCCGGACGGCGCACGCGAGGCGGTCGAGCAGGCGCGCGTACTCGTGGCGGTCGGCCAGGGTGAACGGCTTGGGGATGCGATTGAAGTCGACCGTGTCGACCGAACCGCCCTCGTCGATCCCCACCACGGCCATGACCGGGAGTGACCCGAGGACGCCGCGCAGGCGCACGGTGCGGTGGTGGAAGGCGACGATCGCGGGGTAGAGCACCCCGTCCGTGGGCTCGATGTCCGCGAGCAGCCGCTCGATCCGGGACGGCGGCATCTCGACCCGCAGCGCCTGCCCGACCGCCCGCGCGGTCGCGACCAGGTCGGCCGACGAGCTCGCCAGGCCCTTGCCCTCGGGGATGACGCTGTTGACGTGGAGGGTTCCTCCTCCGGTCGACACGCCGGTCTGCCGCTCGGCCAACTCGCCGATCGTACGGGCCAGTCGGAGCGCCTTGGTCTTCCCGGCGGGACGGACCACCACGTCTTCGAGGGCGGGCTCCCGCCGGTAGGTGGCCATCGTCCACCGCGCGACGGGCAGCGTCACCAGGAAGTCCCCGTCCTCCTCCGGCAGCACGCCCTGCAGCAGCTCGCCGAAGGTCCCGAAGGCGGTGCCCACTCCGGTTCCGGCCGCTCCCGCATCCGGCCCCGCACCCGGCCTCCCGCCCGCCGGGCGGGGCCGCGGTCCGACCTCCTGGGACAGCTTCACAGGTCTCCTCTCATCGTCCGGCATCCCCTGCGGACCCACAGGCTGCCACAGCCCTAACCGTCTTGACAATCATTTTCATCTAGTGTGATGCTCTCGGCTCGGCGACCGAACACAGGGGGCAGAGGGCAGACATGCACGACCACATAGCCGAAGCGGTGAAGAGACCCGATCTCATATCCCTGGAGCCGGACTTGGTCTGTCTCCGATTCGAGACGATGAAGATCTATTCGGCTCTGGGAGCGGTCCGTCACCTGCTGGATTCAGGTGCCGTGAAACCCGGCGACACCCTCATCGACAGTTCCAGCGGCATCTACGCACAGGCCCTGGCTCTCGCCTGTCACCGCTACGGAATGAAATGCCACATCGTGGGTTCCACGACCGTGGACCGCACCCTGCGCATCCAGCTGGAGATACTCGGCGCCACCCTGGAACAGGTGCGGCCGTCCAAGAATCTCCGGCTCGACCAGGAGCTGAGAGTGCGGCGCATCGCCGAGATACTCGAGGCGAATCCGTCGTACCACTGGATGCGGCAGTACCACGACAGCATTCATTACCTCGGCTACCGCGACGTGGCCGAGACCATCGAGGCCGAGGTCCCCGAGGGGCCGCTCGCCCTGGTGGGCGGGGTCGGCTCGGGGGCGTCGACCGGCGCCATCGCCGGATATCTGCGGGACGCGGGCCGCGACGTGTCGCTCGTCGGCGTGCAGCCCTTCGGCAGCGTCACCTTCGGCTCGGAGAACGTGGCCGACCCCGACATGATCATCGCGGGGATCGGCAGCGCCATCGAATTCAAGAACGTCAGGCACAAAGCCTACGACCGCGTGCACTGGGTGAATTTCGACTGCGCGGTGTCCGGCGCGGTCTCGCTCCTGAGGACCAGCGGCATCTTCGCCGGGCTTTCCACCGGGGCCGCCTATCTGACCGCTCTGTGGGAAAAGCGCCGCGACGACTCCCGTACGTACGTCTTCATCGCGGCGGACACGGGCCACCGCTATGTCGAGAGCGCCTACGCGCAACACGCCCAGGCGCCGGACATCGACACCTTGAAGCCGCATGAAATCACCTCGCTCGACGAGCTGAGGCATCCCTGGTCGACCACTTCATGGCCCGACCTTCCATGACCGCGTCACCACCGCATACCGCGTCACCACCGCGTACCGCGTCCACCACCACTCTGAAAGCACTCCACATGTCACACCCCGAGCCGCGCACGCCCCACAACGTCGCGGAGCTCATCGACGCCGTCCTGGCGGGCGACCACGGCCCCGACCCCAAGGATCTCTCCGTCACCAGCGCGTTCTGGCTGTACAACACGACCCGCCTCGCGGGCAGCCAAGTGACGTACCACAACCACTACTTGCTGCTCCGCGTCGGCACGGCCTTCGGCGCCTGCTCCTTCGAGGCCGGTGAACTCGCCCCGGACTTCTGCGAGAACGCCTCGGGCCACACCCTCGACAAGCTCCTTCGCGCCGAGTCCACACCCGTGCGCATCGCCGCGCTCGACGCCTATCTCGCGCAGGTGAGCCCGCACCGGGACGCCGCGGGAGCCGAGCGCGTCACGCTGCCCACCGGCACCCCCGAGGTCCGGGCCAAGGCCCGCGACGCCACCATCGCCGGGCTGCTCGACATCGAGCCGGGCGCGAAGGTGGCGCTCATCGGCGTGGTCAACCCGCTCGTCGCGGCGATACGCGAGCGGGGCGGCGTCTGCCTGCCCTGCGACCTCAATCTCCGTACGACCCAGTGGGGCGACCAGATCACCGACGACATGACCGAGGTCCTGAAGGAAGCCGACGCCGTGGTCGCCACCGGCATGACGCTGAGCAACGGCACCTTCGACCTGATCCTCGCGCACTGCCGCGAGCACGAGGTGCCGCTGGTGGTGTACGCGCAGAGCGGCAGCGCCGTGGCCCGCGCGTTCCTGCCCGCGGGGGTCACCGGCCTGTCCGCAGAGCCCTTCGCGTTCTCCCAGTTCAGCGCCGACGAGACGCCCCTCTACCGCTACCGGGAGGCGGCGTGAGCGTCGACTCCAAGGGCTCCGAAGTGGCTTCCCGGGACTCCGCCGACGACGAGGCGATGCCGGGCGACCTGCGGATGGCCCGCACACTGTGGCCGGTCCTGGTCGCGTCCGCGGTCGGCCTGCTGCCGTTCACCGTCTTCAGCACCTACCTGGTCCCCATGGCCGAGGACGCCGACAGCAGTGTCGCCACGCTGGGCGGCCTGCGCGGACTCGGCGGTCTCGCCGCCCTGTTGGTGGGCACCGCGCTCGCCCCGCTGATCGACCGGGTGCGCAAGGAGTGGGCCGCCGCGGGCGGACTCGCCGCGCTGGGCGTGTCCGCCGCCCTCGGCGCCAGCGGGGACTTCATCCTGCTGGCCGTGTTCTGCCTGCTCGTCGGCGCGAGTACGTCGGTCCTGAACCCGGCGCTGACGGCGGCCGCCGCCGACCGCTTCGGCTCCGGGAAGGCCGCGGGTCGCGCGGCGACGCTCGTCACGGCGACCCAGTCGATGACGGCGATGCTGGCGGCGCCTGTCATCGCGCTGCCCGCGCTGTTCTGGGGCTGGCAGGGTGACCTGTTCGCGGTGACCGGGGTATCACTGCTCCTGGCCGCCGTCTTCTTCGTGCGCGGCAAGGACAAGCCGGTCGAGGAGAACGACGCGGGTCAACGCCTGGGCTACATCGCCTCGTTCAAGGCGCTCGGGGCGCTCCCCGGTGTCGTGCCGCTGCTGCTCATCGCCCTGCTGCGCACGGCCGTGTTCATGGGCTACCTCTCCTACCTCGCGGCCTACTACGACGACCGGTTCGCACTCGACCCCGGTCTCTTCGCGTTCGTGTGGACGCTCAGCGGAGCCTCGTTCTTCGTGAGCAATCTCCTCACGGGACGGATCACGAACTCCGCCGAGCCGCGGATCGGCACGGAACGGATGCTGGCCATCGGCCTGGTCGCCGCGCTCGTCTCGGTCGTGGGCTTCTACTTCACGCACTGGCTGCCGCTCGCGCTCGCCATGACGTCCCTGCACGCGGCAAGCCACGCCGTGGTGGCCGCGTGCGTGGTCAGCCTGCTCGTCCGGCGCTGCGGCACCCAGCGTGGCGCGGCCCTGAGCGTGAACGCCGCGGGAATGAGCCTCGGGGTCTTCGTGGGCGCGGGCCTGGGCGGACTCGGCCTCGGACTCGCCGGCTATCCGGGGATCGCCGCGGTCTT
The DNA here is from genome assembly GCF_040643025.1 of Streptomyces sp. NPDC047525. Classification (NCBI taxonomy): domain Bacteria; kingdom Bacillati; phylum Actinomycetota; class Actinomycetes; order Kitasatosporales; family Streptomycetaceae; genus Streptomyces; species Streptomyces sp. NPDC047525. The sequence continues at coordinate 19,642 of NZ_JBEYTL010000014.1, read as the reverse complement.
CGGGGCGCTGGTGGTCGCCGCGCTGGTGGCGGCGGTGTTCGTGCTGCGGGCGGGGCCGGTGTCTGAGGGGCCCGTGGATGAGGGCCCGGTGGACGGGGATCCGGCGGACAAGAGCCCGGCGAAGGGATCCGGGGCTGCCGCCTAGCGCCTCGCAGCCGCCCGTCCGCCCTGCCCTGCCCTGCCCTGCGGCGAGCGGGCGGCCTCACCCCAGGCCGTCTCACCCTCACGTTGCCTCACCCAGGCTGCTGCACGCCCTGCCGCCGCACCCGAGCTGCTCCGCACCCCACCCCACCCATCCGGCCCCGATCCACGGACCCCAGCCCCCCGACTCCACGCCACCCGCTTCATCCCCGCCTCGAAAGGCTGACCGTCATGCCACCGCCCGCGCCCTCCCCCACGGCAGCCCATGCCATGGCGTTCGACGCGCCCCCTGCGGATCCACCGGCCAAGGGCGTGCGGACCCGGCTCGCTTCCCGGGCGGGTCTTGCGGTGGCGTGCGCCGTGCTCCTCGCCGTGCTCCTCGTCTCCGTCGTCGTGGCCATCGGGCTCGGCTCCGCCGTCGTCACGCCGGGCGACACCGCCCGGCTGCTGTGGGCCGCGATGAGCGGCGGGAGCATCGATGCCGATGAGGTGACGACGTATCAGATCATCTGGCAGATCCGTACACCTCGCGTGCTCCTGGCGGCACTGGTGGGCGCGGGCCTCAGTGCGGTCGGCGTCGCCATCCAGGCTTTGGTGCGCAACGCCCTCGCCGATCCCTTCGTCCTGGGTGTCTCCTCCGGGGCGTCGGTCGGCGCGGTCGGCGTCACGGTCACGGGCGGGCTCGCGGCGCTCGGCATCTACGCGGTGTCGGCGGGGGCGTTCATCGGCGCGCTCGTCGCCTCCGTTCTCGTGTACGTCGCCTCCGCGAGCCGCGGCGGCGGGCTCTCGCCGCTGCGGCTCGTCCTGACGGGCGTGGCCATGGCGCTCGGCTTCCAGGCCGTGATGAGCGTGATCATCTACTTCGCGCCGGACAGCGAGGCGACCAGCATGGTCCTGTACTGGACGATGGGCAGCTTCGGCGCGGCGAGTTGGGGCGCCCTGCCCGTCGTGGCCGCCTGCGTGCTGCTCGGCCTCGCCGTGCTGTACCGGTACAGCCGGGCGCTCGACGTCCTGGCGCTCGGCGACGAGACCGCGACGAGCCTGGGCATCAGCCCCGACCGGCACCGCAAGGGCCTGCTCCTGCTCGCCTCCCTCATCACCGGGGTGATGGTCGCCGTGAGCGGGGCGATCAGCTTCGTCGGCCTGGTCATGCCCCATCTCGTACGCATGGTGGTCGGCGCCACGCACGCACGGGTGCTGGCCGTCGCACCGCTCGTCGGAGCGGTGTTCATGGTCTGGGTCGACCTGGTGTCGCGGACGCTCGTGGCGCCGCGCGAGCTGCCGCTCGGGGTCATCACGGCGCTGGTCGGGGTGCCGGTGTTCATCGCGCTGATGCGGCGCAAGGGCTATATGTTCGGGGGGCGTTGAGATGGAACTCGCACTCGACGGCCTGTCCGTGACGATCGACGGCAAGCTCCTGGTCCGTGACCTGTCCCTCGCGGTGGGCGACGGCCAGATCGTGGGCCTGGTCGGCCCGAACGGCAGTGGAAAGTCCACCGCCCTCAAATGCGTCTACCGCGCGCTGCGCCCCAGCTCCGGCGTGGTCCGGGTGGGCGACGACGACCTCTCACGCCTGACGCCGCGCCGCAGCGCGCAGGTCGTCGCCGCGATGGCCCAGGACGGCGCGGTGGACCTCGACTTCACGGTGGCGGAGGTCGTGGCCCTGGGCCGCGCGCCCCATCTGCGCGGAAACCAGGCACTCGGCGCGCGCGAACGGGACCTGTGCGCGCGGACGATGGCCCGTCTCGACCTGACCCGCCTCGCCGACCGCGGCGTACTCACCCTGTCGGGCGGTGAACGCCAACGCGTGCTGCTGGCAAGGGCGTTGGTGCAGGAGCCGCGGATCCTGGTCCTCGACGAACCGACCAACCACCTCGACGTGCGCCACCAGATCGAGCTCCTCTCGCTCCTGAAGGGCTCGGGCCTCACCGTCCTCGTGGTGCTGCACGACCTGAACCTCGCGGCGGCCGCGTGCGACCGCATCGGGGTGCTGTCCCAGGGCGCGCTGGTGGCCGCCGGAACGCCGGAAGAGGTGCTGACCACGGGTCTCGTCGACGAGGTGTTCGGCGTCAAGGCCAGCGTGATCAGCCACCCCCTGACCGGCGACCCCCAACTCCTCTACGCACTGAGCCCCTCGTCTCCCCTCTGAACACCGAAAGGCACCACCAGGCCATGCCCGGAACACGTACACGTACGCGCACACATACACGCACACGTACAAGCACCGCCGTCGGATCCGCGCTCGCGGCCGCCCTGCTGCTCGGCGGCTGCGGCGCCGAGGTCGACGCGGACCCCAAGTCCGCGGGCCCCTCCGAGAAGACCACCGTCGAGCGCTGCGGCGAGCCGGTCACGTACAAGACCCCGCGACGTGCGGTGGTCTACGAGGGCGGCAGCGCGGACAAGATGTTCAGCCTCGGCCTGACCGAGCACGTCCACGGCTATGTGATGCCACCGGCCAACCCGCCGGTGAGCGAGTCCCCTTGGGCGTCGGAGTACGCCAAGGTGAAGATGCTCAGCGACGACCTGCTCAACAAGGAGCTCGTCGTGCAGGCCAAGTCGGACTTCGTCGTCGCCGGCTGGAACTCGGGCTTCAGCGACCAGCGGGGCATCACTCCACAGATCCTGGACAAGCTCGGCATCCAGAGCTTCATGCACACGGAGAGCTGCTTCAACTACCCCAAGTACCCACAGAAAGTAACCCCGTTCAAGGCCCTCTACTCGGACCTCGACCGCCTCGGCAAGATCTTCCACGTCGAGAAGAAGGCGGACGAGGTCGTGGGCGGCCTCAAGAAGCGCGTGGCCGCCGTCGAGTCCAAGGCCCCCAAGGGCGGCACCCCGGTCCCCGTCTTCCTCTACGACTCCGGCACGGACCAGCCCTTCACGGCGGGCAGCCAGGTCCCGCCCAACGACATCATCAAGTCCGCGGGCGGCAAGAACATCTTCGACGGTCTGGACGAGCGGTGGACCCAGGTGAACTGGGAGGCCGTCGCCAAGGCCGAGCCGGAGGTCGTCATCATCTTCGACTACGGCGACATGCCCGCCAAGAAGAAGATCGACTTCCTGAAGAAGTCCCCGCACACCAAGGAACTGCCCGCCGTGAAGAAGAACAACTTCTTCGTGCTCGACTACAACGAGGGCATCAGCGGGCCGCGCAACATCGACGGCCTGGAGAAGTTCGGGAAGTACGTGCGGGAACTGAAGCGGTGAAGCCGTCCGCGCCTCACTGAGCCTCGTCGAGGGCGCCCGTCAGGCGGCCGAGGAGTCCCTGCAGGACAAGGACCTCCTCGACCGTCATGCCGGTCGAGGCGAGGATCCGGCGCGGCACGGGCAGGGCCCGCTCGCGCAGCTCCACTCCGCCCTCGGTCAGCTGGACGGTGACGGAGCGCTCATCGGCGGCGCTGCGCTCACGCCGTACGAGCCCCGCGGCCTCGAGGCGCTTGAGGAGCGGCGAGAGCGTGCCGGAGTCCAGGCGCAGCCGCTCACCGATCGCCTTGACCGGCTGCGGGCCGCTCTCCCAGAGCACCAGCATCACCAGGTACTGGGGATAGGTGAGGCCCAGGTCCTTGAGGGCGTCGCGGTAGACGCCGCCGAAGGCGCGCGAGGCGGCGTGCAGCGAGAAGCAGACCTGGTGGTCGAGACGGAGGAGCTCGGCGTCGGGCAGTCCCGGTTCCGTGGTCGGCGATGGCGTCATGGATCCAGGGTACCTGCCACACGTCATTCAGTTGTGCACAACTAAATCGTGTGCAACCATTACTGACGTGACCGAGCGAACGAACCCCGTTCATCTCGTTCGTCGACCGAGGGAAGAGGACACCCCCATGAACGCGCTGTACACCGCCGTCGCCACCGCCAATGGCCGCGAGGGCCGCGCCGTCAGCTCCGACGGCCAGATCGACCTCGCGCTCGCCATGCCGCCCGCCCTCGGCGGCAACGGCCAGGGCACCAACCCCGAGCAGCTCTTCGCCGCGGGGTACGCGGCCTGCTTCGCCAGCGCGATGGGCGCGGTCGCCCGTGAGATGAAGGTCGACACCAAGGACGTCTCGGTGACCGCCGAGGTCTCCATAGGCAAGGACGACGCGGGCTTCGGCCTCGCGGTCGTGATGCGCGTGGAGCTGCCGGACTCCCTGGCGGGCGAGACCGGTCAGCAGCTGGTCGAGGCGACGCACGCGTACTGCCCGTACTCCAAGGCCACGCGCGGCAACATCGAGGTCGAGCTCGTCATCGAGTAGGGATCGAACAAGAGAGGGCCGGACGGCGGGTACCGTAGAGGTACCGATCTCATGGGCCTCCTGGTGGGCTGCGTGAACCCCAGGAGGCCCAGCATGACGACGAACCGCGGACGCAAGGACGTGATCCGGAACCGGATGACGTCGACCGGCGAGTCGTACAACGTCGCCGCCCGCAACCTCAAGGCCATGAAGGACATGGGCGCCACCCGCGAGGCGGTCGTCACGCAGCGCTGGCAGCCCGCCGAGACCCTGGACGTGCCGTGCCCCTGCGGCGGCACCTGCGAGCCCGGCGAGAAGTGCGACCGCTGCCACGCCCGCCACCGCCACGTGGCCCGCTACCCCGGCAGCCGCACCGAGGTCGAGACCTGGGTCGACTGCTACGACTGCATGGGCTGCTCGTCCTCGTACACGATCACCGTCGTCCTGCCCGGCCGCCCGTGGGGCGTCGCCGAGACGGTGATCCAGGGCGCGTCCACCGAGCCGGTGATCCGCGCCACGGTCTTCCCGGGCGTGAAGCACCCGCTGCTGCGCCCCGAGACGCCGGACGAGGACTGAGCCACGCGGGACCTCGTGCGCGGGGTCCGGAGCGTGTCCGGTATCCGAATATGGCTGACCGGCATCTGACCGGTTTCCTCCCTTGACGGTGGGTCGTCCCACCTTCAATATCAGGCAACGCACTTCGCGCCACGCACCTCACTCCGGCTCAGCGCAGCCCAGTACAGCCAGTACATCTCAGTACAGCTCAGTACAGCTCCAGCGCCCTGCGGCACCCGCGTCGCAGGGCGTCAGTACGTTCCGTCCCCCTCGCTGTTCGGAATACGGAGCCCCACATGAGAATCTCCAGACCCGCCATGCCCCGCGCCATAAGACGGGCCACCGCAGGCGTCGCCACACTCGCCGCCGCAGGGCTGATGGCCGTCACCGCGCCGACCGCCCTCGCGGCCCCGTCCCCGACGCTCGCGGCCCCCGACATCCCGCTCGCCAACGTCAAGGCGCACCTGACCCAGTTCCAGTCCATCGCCACGGCCAACGGCGGCAACCGCGCCCACGGACGCCCCGGCTACAAGGCGTCGATCGACTACGCGAAGGCCAAGCTGGACGCGGCCGGTTTCACCACCACCGTGCAGCAGTTCACCTCCAGCGGAGCCACCGGCTACAACCTCATCGCGGACTGGCCGGGCGGCGACCCGAACAAGGTCCTGATGGCGGGCGCCCACCTCGACAGCGTCACCTCAGGTCCCGGCATCAACGACAACGGCTCGGGCTCGGCCGGTGTCCTGGAGACCGCGCTCGCCGTCTCGCGCGCGCAGCTCCAGCCGACCAAGCACCTGCGGTTCGCCTGGTGGGGCGCGGAGGAGCTGGGTCTGGTCGGGTCGAAGTACTACGTCAACAACCTTCCCGCCACCGAGCGTTCGAAGGTCTCCGGCTATCTCAACTTCGACATGATCGGCTCTCCGAACCCGGGCTACTTCGTCTACGACGACGACCCGGTCATCGAGAAGACCTTCAAGGACTACTACACGGGCCTGAACGTCCCCACCGAGATAGAGACCGAGGGCGACGGCCGCTCCGACCACGCCAGCTTCAAGAACGTGGGCATCCCGGTCGGCGGCCTCTTCACCGGCGCGAGCCGTACGAAGTCCAGCGCCCAGGCCCAGAAGTGGGGCGGCACGGCGGGCCAGGCCTTCGACCGCTGCTACCACTCGTCGTGCGACACCACGGCGAACATCAACGACACCGCCCTGGACCGCAACAGCGACGCCATCGCCCACGCCGTCTGGACCCTGGGCACGGAGACTCCCGTCCCGCCCGGTGACTCGTACGAGAACACCACGGACGTCGCCATCCCGGACAACGGCGCCGCCGTGACCTCGACGGTGAACGTGACCGGCCGCACGGGCAACGCCCCGGCCACCCTCAAGGCGGACGTCGACATCCGGCACACCTGGCGCGGTGACGTGGTGGTCGACCTGCTGGCTCCCGACGGGACTGCGTACCGCCTGAAGAACTCCAGCAGCAACGACTCGGCGGACAACGTCATCGCGACGTACACGGTCAACGCGTCGAGCGAGGCGGCGAACGGCGCCTGGAAGCTGCGCGTGCAGGACGTGGCATCGCAGGACACCGGCTACATCAACAGCTGGAAGCTGACGTTCTAGAGCACGTACGGCGGTGGCTCCCGCGCCTACCCGGCGTCGGGAGCTCCCGTCTCCCGCGGACCCGACACGACCCGCGCCGCCAGATCCAGGAACGCCTCCGCCGTGCGTCCTCTGAGGCGGGCGAGTTCCTTGGCGCGGTGTTCGGAGAGGTGGAGGTCGAAGGGGATGAGGACGGTGCCGGCGCACGTGTCGGTGAAGCGCTCCTCGACCTCCGTGTCCCGCAGGGGCTTGTCGATGCCGCCGAGGCGGGACGCGACGATCAGGGCCTGGCTCGCCAGTTCCTCGCGCCCCCGCTCGCGCAGGCCGTCGAGGAGCTCGGCGGCGGCCGTCACGGAGTAGGCCGAGGTCGTGCAGCAGACGATCAGTCGGTCGGCCATGTCCAGGACCACGTCGAGCGCGGGGTCCCGCGGCGGCGCCGCCCAGTCGGTCAGCATCACGGGGTAGTGGCGGGCCGTCATCGTGAGGATGCGGCGGTACTCCTCGGCGTAGGCCGGGCTACGGACGGCGTAGCTGGCCCGGTGCGCGAGGATTTCGAGGCCCGAGGGGGCGAGGCTGGTCAGGCGGCGGATGTCGGCGTGGCCCGCGTCCATCGGCAGCCTGGTGAGATCGCGGGGTGTCGCGGTGTTCTGCCGGACCAGGTAGCCGTTCAGGTCACCGCTGACCGGGGCGCCGTCCAAGGCGAGAACCGGCTCGCCGCGCACCGCCACGAAGAGCGAGCCCAGCATGAACGTGGTGGTGGACCGGCCGCAGCTCGGGTGGGCGCCGACCACGGTGACGCGTCTGCTGTACGTGAGGGGGCGGCGGGCCAGGGACAGGCGGTTCTCGTGCGCGGCGCGGGCGCCTCCGATCCCCAGGTCCACGCGGAGGCTGCGACGGCCGATCCGGGAAGTTCCCGGCGCGCTCTGCTCGCTCGCTGCGGTCTGCAGGGGCGGGCGCGGAGGCACGCGGCCGGAGGAGGCCGCCGGCTGTCCGGAGGACTTCCCGTCGCCGCGCATGGCCTGCGCGATCGCGACGTACCGGGCCAGTCTGTCGGCGACCGAGGCGGCGGTGGGCCGCCTCCCCGGGTCCGCGTCCAGGCACTGCTTGACCATGTCGCGCAGGGGCTGCCAGGTGGTTCCCTGCCACAGGTGCATGCCGTCGGGCAGGCCGGGCAGGGAGGCCTGCCGCTTGCTGCTGATCAACCGCAGCAGTTCGCCGAGGGACTTGACGTTGTCCTCACGCGTCGGCGCGGCTCCCGCACCGGAGAACTCACCGTCCACGACGCAGTCCGAGAGGCCGACGAGCACCACGGACCGTTCCAGGACCATCACCGAGTCCGGGGAGAGACCGGCCGGAACCAACCCGTTGAGATGGCAGATGCTCAGCGCGCTCGCCAGATGCCAGGCGAGCAGCAGGCTGGTGAGGATGTCGAACGCTGAGGTGCCTTCCGGCGTTTCGTACGCGAGGAGTTCATTGAGCCGGGGTGGCTGCAGATCCGTGTTCCCGGGGGCCGCGACCAGCCGCATGGCGAGCCAGGCGGGGCGGGCATCGAGTCCGGAGGCCAGGAGCTCGGGGGCGTAGCGCCCGTTCATCCGGCGCAGCGCCTCGGCCTCGGTGATCAGCAACTGCTCGGTGGCCACGGGCAGATCGGGACGCGCCACCCGCAGGGCCGCCTCGCCGCCGCTGTCGTCCCGGCCCCGGTAGACCAAGGTGCGGGTGCCTGCCCTGCGGCCGAGCAGCTGAAAGCGGCCGAGGCGCGTGGGATCCTGCGGGGTCAAGGGCGCCCATGGCTCCGCACGGGGCCCGTCCGGCGCCTCGAAGGCCGGGACACGGGGCTGCGCCGCCACGCCGAACCGTGCGAGGAGCCGGCGTTCGACCGCGGTGAAGGAGTGGAATGCGGCGGGCACCGTGTCCGCTCCTTCGGGGTGGGTGAGCCAGGCGGGGAAGTCCGGTGAGCGGCCGGCCAGTTGTTCCAGGCGGCGGCCGATGGCCCGCCCGGTGCGCAGCAGTTCGGAGCTGGGCACGGCGTCGAGGAGCGCGGTCTTGCTCTCCTCCGTGAAGTCGAAGATGCGGTGCTTCGCGGGCAGCGGCCCCGGCACGGGAGCCGGGTACGGGTGCATCAGACCCCCCAGGAAGACCTCGGCCAGCTGCGCGGCCGGGGCCCGCCAGGGCACGGCGGACTGCACGAGCCGCATGACGGGCACGGACAGCGGGGAGACGGCGGCCAGATGCGCGGCCAGGCGGTACGCCTCCGGGGATGCCGCGTCACGGAAGTGCTGGATGCCGCGGACCTCACGCCCCGGGGTGATCGGCGCGAGCCGCTGCGGGCGGGCCAGGAGAGGCAGTTCGACGGTGGTGCCCGGCGAGGTGAGCAGCAGCGACCAGTCCCGCAGCGACTCCGCCACCGGTTCGAGCACGGGGATGGGCACGCCGGAGAAGTCGGCGACGCCCACGGGCAGCACCCGGTCGGTGATCTCCCACGACGTGTTGGCGCCGCCGGTCCTGCGGGTGGTGGCCTGCCAGCGGTCGGCCTGGATGCCGGAGCCGTCCCACAGCGCGGGCGGCAGGGTGTGGAGCACCGCCACCGGACCTCTGGTGGCCCACTCCAGCAGAGTGTCGTGCATGGTGCCGCGCCGCCAGGCGCTGCCGAGGCCGTCGCTGACGACGAGGACCAGTGTCTGTCCGGTCGGGTCGAGCAGGGTGCTGGGCGACATGGTGGAGCCGCCGCTGTCGAAGGGTCTGCCGTGCAGTACCGGGGTGTCGGCGCCGCGGGTGTCGAGACCGAGGACCCGGATGGAGCGGAAGGCGGCCAGGCGCTGCAGCGCGGTGCGCAGGTCGGCGGCGAGCCGGTGCCACAGGAGCATCGAGAGGCCGCCGTCGACGACAAGCGCCAGATGCAGCCAGCGTTCACGTGCCGGACGCATGACCACATCGGGCAGCCGCGTCTCGGCCAGCGCCGCCGCGGTGGCTGCCTCGTCCAGTTCCTGACGCCACCTGCTGGGCCGCTTGCGCTTCAGCGGGCGCAGCGAGCGTCCGATGAGCAGCTCCTGCCGCAGCGCCTTGTCCTCGGGAACACGCAGGGGAAGGGCGGGCTGTTCCTCGTCCGCCGGCAGGGGCGCGGGGCGGTCGGGAACGAGAGGGGGCAGGGACGCGGCGTGCAGCTCGGGCGTGGTGAGGTCGGGCAGGTCGTCGTCGGGCGTGGCCGGTTCGGGGGGTTCGCCGTCGTCCCCGGCCGGTTCGGGCGCCTCGGCGTGCGGGGAAGGCTCCGGGCGGCTCTGCGCGCGGCGGCTCGCACGTTCCAGCGGCAGCTCTCCGGGGCCGTCGGTCAGGCGGTGGGCCAGCCACAGCACGTCCAGGACTTCTTGCACGTCGAGGCTCTGCCCCGCCGCCTTGAGGACCCGCAGGGCGGCGGCCAGGGTGTCGTCCCCGCGGTCCACGGTCAGAGGGTTCCCGTCAGCTGGTGGAGCACGGCGTCCAGCAGCCCTTCGGCGTCCAGGTCCACTCCCCCTGCCCGCAGGAACACCGCGTTGAGCAGCTGGTCGGTGGCGAGTTCGCCGGGGGCCCGGCGGCGCAGGAACGCCTGCAGCAGGTCGTCGACCTCCAGGAGCGCTCCGTCCCCCAGGTGTGCCGAGACGATGGCGCGCAGCCGGTCCTCGTCCGGGACCGGAAGGTCGAGCCGGATGCAGCGGCGCAGGAAGGCGGGCGGGAAGTCGCGCTCGCCGTTGCTGGTGATGACGACGACGGGGAACTCGACGCACTGCACCCGGCCCTGCTCCACGGCGACCGAACCGTGGTGGTCGGCCGTCAGGACGTCGACCGTCGCCATCTCCTCTGGCAGCCGGGCCAGTTCGGGTATCTCGAAGACGCCCTCCTCGAAGACGGTCAGCAGATCGTTCGGCAGGTCGACGTCGCCCTTGTCCATCTCATCGACGAGCAGCGCCCGAGGTGTGCCGGTCGGGGCGAGGGCCGTGCCCAGGGCACCGAGCCGGATGAAGTTGCCGATGGAGGGCTCGCGGTCCCCGCGGTCACGGCTGAGGGTGGTCTCCCGCAGCCGTCCGATGGCGTCGTACTGGTAGAGGGCGTCCTGCACGCTGGAGCGGCTGTTGACCGGCCAGCGCAACAGCTCGCCGAGGCTGAGTTCGTGCGCGACGGCCCGCGCGAGCGAGGACTTGCCGGTGCCCGCGGGGCCTGTCACCAGGAGCGGCCTGCGCAGATGCAGTGCCGCGTTGACCACGTCCGCGTGCTCCCGGGCGATCAGATAGGGCAGCGGCGCCGCCGATCCGTCCGGCGGGCTGAACCGGCGCCAGGGCGGGGCGGGCGGCATGGTGACGGGGCGCGGCGTGCCGTCGCCGCGGAAGATCCGCCAGCTGCCGTTCGAGTCCGTGCTCATGTTCCCTCCTGGGGCTCGGACAGATGCAGTTGCGGAACCGTGCGGTCCGGGTCGGCCCAGGCGAGGACCGGTCGTCCGGGGAAGGCGCGGGGCTGGTGCACCGTCTTGGCGCGGTACGACCGCACGCCTTCGGGGAGTTCACGGGTGGTCACGCCGCTCATCCGCTCCACGGCGTGGGACTCGCGCCCGAGGCCCCGGTCCCACACGACCACCGGGATCCCGACCACCAGGCATGCCTGCACGACCTCGTCGCGCAGACGCGGCGGGACGTCCACCGCGACGCGCACGGCGTCCGCGTGGTCCATCAACGCGCCGTAGATCTCGCGCCGTCCCAGCGATTCGTCGGCGAACAACAGGGAGACGCCTGTGTCGAGCTGGCGCCAGCGGCGGCGCCAGTCAGGGAGAAAACGTTCGTTGCGGCGCAGGAGTTCCGGACAGTTGACGACCAGTGGGTACTCCGCGCCGATGACCCCCGGCACCAGATCGTCGGGCCCGAAGCTCTCCCATTCGTCTATCGGCAGGTTCAGCCCCGCCCGGTCGACCAGCGCCTCCACGAGGGGTCTTCGGTCGCTCGGCGAGGCCTGGTGCAGCGACTCCAGGACCCGCAGCAGCTCCCGCGCGGCCAGCGCCGCGCTGAACGTGACGTCGCCCTCCGTCGACACCTGACGGGGCCCGGCGCCCTCGTCGCACCAGACGCGCAGCCGGTAGCGGTCCTCACCGCTGCGGCTCACCTGCACCAACACCCGCAGTGGCACGTCTCGTTGACCCTGGGTCCTGGACCAGTCCACCGCGTCGGAACGGCGTTCGGCGAGGGCCGAGCGGGGGATGCCGAGCCGCTTGGCGACGCCGTCCGACCACATCCGCAGCCGTGCGCACTGCGCGGGCAGGCACAGGGCCGCCATGTACTCCATCACCCGCAGCAGGGCCGGAACCCGGAACCCCTCCCCGTCCGTGCGGCTGTCGCCCGGCAGGCATTCGAGGTGATCGAGGTAGGCGTCGGTGGAGTCCTCCCCGGGGAAGGCGGCTGCCAGGGGCAGTGCGGCGCGCACCGCTTCCGGCAGCCGGGCCAGGGTGGCCGCGGGGACCGCCTTCAGCGTCTGGTGGAGTCTGCGGTGCTCGTCGGGCGAGAGCAGCCGGGGCACCGGTGAGAACTGTCCGGCGTTCAACAGCGGGCGGACTGCGGCGGGTTCGGGGCGCCGCAGCACTTCGGTGAGCGCCGCGAGCGCGCGGGGTTCGGTGACCAGGAGCTGGGCGAACTCCACGGGAGTGGGGGCGGATTCGCCGCCCGGGTGGCCATATCCGCACCGGCGCGCGACGGCTCTCGCGTGGTCCCCGCGCAGCACGGGTGAGGGCATGACGCCCTCGAGGAGTTCGGTGAGCACCGGCAACGCCGGATCGTCCGGGTCGGCCACGGCGACGTCGAGGAGGTCATCGGCGCCGACGGCCCGCAGTTCGGCCTCGATGCGCTGCCAGGGGATGCCCCAGCTGCGGCGCGAGAGGTGCTGGGAGCTGAAGGGCCTGGGCGCCCCGGTGACAGGGTCGGCGGGCGGCATGATGTGGGCGACCACCAGGCCCACGGCGGCATTGTCGGTGACCGACCAGAGCGGGCCGCCGCTGAACGCGGGGCCGATGGCCATCCCGGTGGGCTCTCCGTCCACGTACCCGAGCACGTCGTCACAGGTCTTGACCCGCACGTCGGCGAAGGAACTGCTCATGCCGCTGCCGTGCCAGGCCCGCAGCGACTGCCCCTGCGCCATGGGCTGCCACAACGGCGAGGGGACGGCCTCGTGGGGCATCGAGTCGAGGCGCAGCACCGCGAGGTCGCCGAGCCATTCGTGATCGCTCTTCTCCTGCACCTCCGCCGCGCCGTCGAGACGGCGTGGCGGCACCCAATGGGCCACTCTGGTCTCGTGGTTGACGGAGGCGGACGGCCCGCGCAGGGTCACGTGCACCGTCTCGCGACCGGGGTGCCGGGTCTCGAACGGCCTGCGCCCCAAGGCGTCGTTGACGACATGGGCACAGGTCAGCAGCCGGGTCGGGGTCAACAACACCCCGGCTCCCGCGGCCTTGACGTCGCGGGTGCGCAGCACCGAGACGACGCAGTGCCGCGGGTCGGCCGAGGGGGACCCGGCCTCGGTCAGGAACCAGCCCATGTCAGCCGGCCGACGCAGGGCGCTGCCACGTCGCCGAGACGGTGAGGTGGGCCTGCGCGCTGCCGCCGACGATGCCGAGCTTGAGGTCCTGCCCGACCTGCACGCCGAACGTCACGCTCGCCTCCTGCGGGGGCCGTTCGGACTCCATCACCGCGTCATGGACCTCGCGGATGAGGGGGCCCAGCGGGCGCAGGGTGGTGCGCAGCGCCTCGACGGCGAACGCGGCCACCGCGTCGCCGCCTCGTGACACCGGAACGCTGTGGCCCATGCCGTCGGGCAGGTCCCCGTCCGACTCCGGTCCCGGCACGGGCGGCTGCCCCTGGGCGGGGAACACCTCGAAACGGATGGCGGTCCCGTCGGCGAGTTCGAGCTCAGTGAAGTTGGGCACCTTCACATTGTGCCGATCAGCGACGACGGCGTACCGGGTTCGGCGGAAGCGGAGCAGTCGCCGCGGTTCTCGGCTCCCGAGCGGGCGACGACCTGGTGGCTCAGCCCTCCTCGGGCGCCAGCGTCAGAGAGATCGAGTTGATGCAGTACCGCTGGTCCGTCGGCGTGGCATACCCCTCGCCCTCGAAGACGTGACCGAGGTGCGACCCGCACCGCGCGCACCGGACCTCCGTGCGCACCATGCCGTGCGAGGAGTCCTGGAGCAGCTCGACCGCGTCCGTGTCCTTGGGGTCGAAGAAGCTCGGCCAGCCGCAGTGCGACTCGAACTTCTCCTGTGAGGTGAACAGCTCCGATCCGCACGCGCGGCAGGAGTAGACGCCCTTCGTCTTCGTGTCGGTGTACTCACCCACGAAGGCCGGTTCGGTGCCGGCCTGGCGCAGGACCGCGTACTCCGAGGGGCTCAGCTCCGCGCGCCACTGCTCGTCCGGCTTCTCGACGTCGTACGACATGAGACTGAACCCCTTAATGCTTCGGCTTGCTACTTCGACAGCTCGGTCAGGATCTGCGGGCCGAGGTCCGTGACGTCGCCCGCTCCCATGGTGAGAACGAGATCGCCGGGCCTCGTCATTCCCGCGACGACCGCCGCGGCCTCCGTCTTGTCGTGCACGGCCCGTACGTCGGCGCCCGCCGCCACGGCCGCGTCGATGATCAGGGCGCTGGTGATGCCGGGGATCGGGTCCTCGCGGGCGGGGTAGATGTCGAGGACCACGGAGGCGTCCGCGAGGGCCAGGGCCTGGCCCATCTCCTTGCCCAGCTCCTGCGTGCGGGAGAAGAGGTGGGGCTGGAAGAGGACCAGGAGACGCGAGTCGCCCGCGGAGGAGCGCATCGCCTCCAGGTCCGCGGTCATCTCCGTGGGGTGATGCGCGTACGAGTCGATGACCTGGACGCCCTTCGCCTCGCCCTTGAGCTGGAGGCGGCGCTTGACGCCGGTGTACGAGCCGAGGGCGGACGCGAGGTTGTGCGCCGGGATGCCGAGCGCGATGCCCGCGGCCAGGGCGGCCACCGCGTTGTGGGCGTAGTGACGGCCGGGGACCGAGACCGTGAAGGTCAGGAACTTGCCGTTCAGGACGACCGTGACCTCGCTGGTCAGGCCGCGCGGGGTGACCTTGTGGATCCGGAGGTCGGAGCCCTCGGACTCGCCGTACGTGACGACCTTCAGGTCGCCCGCGTCGCGCACGCGCTTGGTCAGCTCCGCCGCGCCCGACTGGTCCGCCGCGATCACCAGGGTGCCGCCGGGGACGATCTTGCCCGCGAAGGTCTCGAAGGACTCGTAGATCTCGTCCATCGACGCGTAGTTGGCGTGGTGGTCGAGCTCCACGTTCAGGACGATGGCGACCTCGGGCGCGTACTTGTGGAAGCTGCGGTCGCTCTCGTCCGCCTCGGCCACGAAGATGTCGCCCTCGCCGTGCAGCGCGTTCGAGCCCGGGGCGTCCAGGTCGCCGCCGATCGCGTACGAGGGGTCGAGGCCGAGGGTGGAGAGGGTGACCGCGAGCATCGACGTCGTCGTGGTCTTGCCGTGCGTGCCGGCCACCGCGATCGGACGCAGGCCCTCCATCAGGGAGGCCAGGGCGTCCGAGCGGTGCACGACCGGGATGCCGAGCTCGGTGGCGCGGGCCAGCTCGGGGTTGTCGGCGCGGATCGCGGAGGAGACCACCACGCAGGTCGCGTCGGAGGCGAGGTGCGCGGCGTCGTGGCCGATGTGGACCGTGGCACCCAGGGTCCGCAGGGCCTCGGCCGTGGCCGACTCCCGCGCGTCACTGCCCGCGACCTTGGCGCCGCGCTGGGCCAGGATCTTGGCGATGCCCGACATTCCGGCGCCGCCGATGCCGATGAAGTGCGGTCGGTCCATGGCGGTGGGCAGGCCGGGTGCCATACGTGTGTCTCCCCAAGATCCAAGAGTTACGGCAGCTGAGCTGCTGAGCAGGGCCCAGACTATTGCCTCGGGCGGACAGGGGGCACACTCGTGCCCCGTAAGGGGCGCGGGGAGCTGCGCACCCAGCCCTCACCGGGCCCGCGGATTCGTCACCGCGCCCAGCGGGACGCTAGTCCTCCGTGTGCGAGAACAGCTTCAGGACGGGTACGCCGACCTTGTGCCGGGCACGAGACGCCCAGTCGCGGTGGAAGAACTCCTCCACGTAGTGCGGGTCGGTCAGGACGATGACCTCGTCCGCGTCCGCCTCGTCGACCAGCTGCTTGAGCGCGTCGAGGGGGTGGTCCTCGATCAGCTGTCCCGTCGCCTCGCAGCCCGCCGCGTGCAGCGCCATCAGCGAGACCTCCAGCGCCTTCTGCGCGGGGGCCGTCGCGTCCTGCCCCTCCGGGACGTCCCCTTCCCTCGCCGCCTCGTCGAGCTCCCCGAGAGCCACGTCGTCGATGGCCCGCAGCAGGCGGTCCGCCTGATCGCCGCGGGGCTGGAGCAGCACCCGGAAGGTGACCGTCTCATCGCCGTGCAAGGTGGTGACGAACTCCACGTCGGCGGAGGTCAGGGCCTTCTCGATCATCAATACGCTTGTGAACACGACAGGCGCCCTTCTCATCCGTGGGCTGCCGAGAGTCTGTCTCGACAGGCCCCTGCGGAAACCATCCTGCCCCGTGGCCGCACGGGGTCTGCGACTTTTAGTGTGCCCAGCGGAAGCGAAACGGAACGGTCGATTCCGCTGATTGTCAGGTTCGACGGTATCGGGTGAAGAGGAACCCGGCCTCCTCCAGTACGGAAGCCAGAGCGAATCGTTCCGGCACCGCCACCGCGGACCCCCAGGCGATCCGCTGCGCGTCCCCCGCGGTGAGCATCGGGGACACCGTCAGACAGAGCTCGTCCAGGGCCCCCGCCGCCACGAACTGGCCAAGGAGACGGGGCCCGCCCTCCGTGAGCAGCCGGGTCAGGCCGCGCTCGGCCAGGGCGGGTGCGACCCGCTCGGGCTCGACCGCCGCCCCCTCCCCCGCGGTCACCACCACGGCGCCCGCCTTCTCGGCCGCGGCGACCCGCTCGGCGGGCGCCGCCGCACCGGTCACCACGAGCGTGGGCACCGGCGGCGCGGTGAAAAGCGGAAGGGTGAAATCCAGGTCGAGGCTCGCGCTGACCACGGCGATCGCGGGCGCCACCGTCTGCCCCGCGGCGGCCCTGCGCTCGGCGAAGGCCTCACGCGCGCGTGCCGGGCGGTAACCCTCCTGGCGGACCGTTTCCGCACCCACGACCACGGCGTCGGCGATCCCGCGCAGGGTGCCGAAGATCCGCATGTCCGTGGCGTTCGAGATGGGCTGCGACCGGCCGTCGTGCTGGGCCGCCCCGTCGAGCGTGGACACCATGTTGGCGCGCAGCCAGGCGCCGCCGCCCGAGGGATAGGCGTACGCGTCGGCCAGCTCCCCCAGCCCCCACTCTCGTACTGATGTTTCGTCTGTCTGGTCGGTCACAGGGAACAGGCGTCGCATGTCCAGCAGTCTTGCACGGCGCTTAGAGTTAGGAACCGTGTCGTCCTCCACCGCCGCCCCCGGGCAGAGCCCCATAGCCGAAGCGGCTCCCCTGTCGCTGTGCGCCCGTGCGCCCCATGTCCCCGCCGACCGTCTGGTCGCCGAGATGGTGCCGCCCCCGCGCTTCGACTCCGTCCGCTTCGATACGTACATCCCGGACCCGAACCAGCCGAGCCAGACCGAGGCCGTGCGGGTCCTGAGCGGCTTCGCGGCCGGGCTCGGCGGGGCGCACGCGTCCGGCGCGGGCAAGCGCCGCTGGTTCCAGAAGAAGGCGGCCGCCCCCACGGGCCCCCGCGGCGTCTACCTCGACGGCGGCTATGGAGTGGGCAAGACCCACCTCCTCGCCTCCCTCTGGCACGCGACGCCCGCCGCGCCCGAGCAGAAGGCGTTCGGCACCTTCGTCGAGCTGACGAACCTGGTCGGAGCGCTCGGCTTCCAGCAGACCGTGCGCACGCTCAGCGGGCACCGGCTGCTCTGCATCGACGAGTTCGAGCTCGACGACCCGGGCGACACGGTGCTCGTGTCCTCGCTGCTCGCGCGGCTCGTCGAGGAGGGCGTCGCACTCGCCGCGACCTCGAACACGCTGCCGGGCAAGCTCGGCGAGGGCCGGTTCGCGTCCGCGGACTTCCTGCGCGAGATCCAGGGTCTGTCCACCCACTTCCGGTCGCTGCGCATCGACGGCGAGGACTACCGCCACCGGGGCCTTCCGGAGGCTCCCGCCCCGTACTCGGACGAGCAGGTCACCAAGGCCGCGTACGCGACCGAGGGCGCGAGCCTCGACGACTTCCCGCTGCTGCTCGACCACCTCGCGCGCGTCCACCCCAGCCGGTACGGAGCGCTCACCGACGGGCTCGACGCCGTCTGCCTCACCGATGTGACGCCGGTCCCCGACCAGTCGACCGCGCTGCGCCTCGTGGTGCTCGCCGACCGGCTGTACGACCGTGAGGTCCCCGTGCTCGCCTCGGGTGTCCCCTTCGACCAGCTGTTCAGCGAGGAGATGCTGAACGGCGGCTACCGGAAGAAGTACTTCCGGGCGATCTCGCGGCTCACGGCGCTCGCGCGGGACGCGAAGGGACTCGTGCGGGCGTAGCGACTCGCCTCTACGCGCGTGGTTCCCGCACGCCTGGGCGCGTGGTACACACATCCGGTCATGTTCCTGTCCGCCAGCAGGAGGTCGACCGTAATGTCCACGACACGACGTCAAGTACTCGCCCGCACCGGTGCGGTGGGTGCGGGTATCGCCTTCACCGGCGCACTCTCGGAGCTCTTCGCCGGGAGCGCGGCCGCTCAGGGCAAGGCCGGGTACGGGCCGCTGGTGCCCGACCCCGCCGGGCTGCTCGATCTGCCAAAAGGTTTCCGCTACAAGGTCCTCTCGCGCGAGGGCGGCGACCTGCCGTCCGGCGAGGGAAAGGTGCCGAGCAACTTCGACGGCATGGACGCGTTCCGCGGCAAGCACGGCGGCGTCCACCTCGTCCGCAACCACGAGAACCGCCACAACGGCAGAACCCCCGTGCCCACGGTCAAGGGCCTCACCTACGACCCGATGGGCAAGGGCGGCTGCACGGCGCTCTCGCTCGACCGCCACAACAACGTCCTGAGCGAGCGCGTCGCGATCGCCGGGACCGCGGTCAACTGCGCGGGCGGGCCCACCCCTTGGGGCACCTGGCTCACCTGCGAGGAGACCGAGGACAAGGCCGGCACGAACGGCTACACCAAGGACCACGGCTTCATCTTCGAGGTCGACCCCGTCGACCCGCACCGCACCGGAGCCGTGCCGCTCACCGCGATGGGCCGCTTCCAGCACGAGGCGATCGCCGTCGACCCCAGGCGCGGTGTCGTCTACGAGACCGAGGACGCCTTCCTCAAGCCCTTCGGTCTCTTCTACCGCTTCCTGCCCAAGAAGCCCGAGGGAGGCCGCGGTTCACTCCGCGCGGGCGGCAAGCTCCAGGCCATGCGGGTGCCGGGCGTGCCCGACCTGTCCGCGATCCAGGAGACGGGAGCGTGCTTCAAGGGCATCGAGTGGGTCGACGTACCTGACCCGCTGGCCGCCCAAACGCCCATCAGGGACCAGGACTTCGGCCCCAAGGGCATCACGCACGCGCAGAAGCTGGAGGGCTGCTACTGGGGTGGGAAGTCCGTCTACTTCGTGTCGTCGTTCGCGCACAGCGCGGAGGGCTCGGCGGGCGACCACTTCGGCCAGATCTGGCGCTACGACCCGTCCGAGCGCCGCCTCACCCTCGTGATCGTCTTCGGCCCGAGCACCGACATCCAGCTGCCCGGCGAGTCCCCCGACAACATCTGCCTCGCACCCAGCGGCGGCCTGATGGTGGCCGAGGACGGCGGGGGCGCCCAGCACGTGTACGGCCTGACGCGCCGCGGCGACGTCTACGCGATGGCCCGCGGCCGGCAGAACATCGGCACCCCGGAGGAGCCCGAATGGGGCGAGTTCGCGGGCATCTCGTTCTCGCCGGACCACGACACGATGTACGTCAACTGCTACACCCCCGGCACGACGTTCGCCGTGACGGGGCCCTGGCACAGGACCTGACCCGACCGGACGCGGGGTGGGGGGGGGGGGGGCGCCCCCCCCCCCCCCGGGGGGGGGCCCCCCGCCCCCCCCCCCCCCGCGGGGGTTTTGGTGGGGCTGTTGGGGGTTGGTGTAGGTGGTGGCGCCGGGTG
>NZ_JBEYTL010000013.1:0-236423 GCF_040643025.1 Streptomyces sp. NPDC047525 | reverse complement strand
AGGAGTTCACCGTGGAGGGCATGGCCACCGCCATCCCCTTCCACCGCGCGGTCGTCAAGGACCCGGCCTTCGCCCCCGAACTCACCGGCTCCGCCGACCCGTTCACGATCCACACCCGCTGGATCGAGACCGAGTTCGTCAACGAGATCCCCGCGTTCGCCGCGGCGACCGACACCGAGACGGACGAGGAGCCCGGCCGCGAGACGGTCGTCGTCGAGGTGGGCGGCAAGCGCCTGGAGGTCTCGCTCCCCTCTTCGCTGGGCATGACCATCGCCCGCACTGCGGCGGCGGGCGGCGCCCGCCCCAAGCGGCGCGCGGCGAAGAAGTCGGGCCCGGCGGCTTCCGGTGACACCCTGGCGTCCCCCATGCAGGGCACGATCGTCAAGATCGCTGTCGAGGAGGGCCAGGAGGTCCAGGAGGGCGACCTGGTCGTCGTCCTGGAGGCCATGAAGATGGAACAGCCGCTCAACGCGCACCGCTCGGGCACGATCAAGGGCCTCACGGCGGAGGTGGGCGCGAGCCTGACCTCCGGTGCGGTCATCTGCGAGATCAAGGACTGATCCCGCAGAGCAACACTCATTTGCTGGCCGGGCTGGAGCATCCAGCCCGGCCAGCGAAGCATTCAGCCCGTCCGGCGTCTGAGGACGAACTCGGCGAAGCCGGTGATGAGGGGCGCGCACGCTTCGGGCAGACTTGAGGCACGCGTACGTTCAGGGAGGACCGCGGCGATGAGCACCGGCACAGATCAGCGCCCCCGCTCGAAGAGAGCCGACGCGCGCCGCAACTACGACCGGCTCCTCGCAGAGGCCCGCACCGCCTTCGCGGAGCACGGCACGGACGCCTCCCTCGAGGACATCGCCCGCCACGCGAACGTGGGCATCGGCACCCTCTACCGCCACTTCCCCAACCGCCACGCCCTGATGAGCGCCGTCTTCGAAGAGGCGGTGAGCGATCTCCTGGACCGCTCCCGCGCGCTCCTCGAAGATCCGCAGCCCTGCTCGGCCCTGGTGACCTGGCTGCGCGCCATCATCACTCATGCGGGTGAGTACCGCGGGCTCTCCCGCGCCCTCATGTCGGCGTCGCACGACGACAGTTCGGCACTCTCCCGCTGCAGCAGGCCGATGCGCGAGGCGGGTACGGCCCTGCTCGTGCGGGCACAGCAGGCAGGCGCCGTACGCCCAGGTGTCTCGATCAGCGATCTGATGCAGCTGACCAACGCGATCGCGCTGGCCGCCGAAGAGACCCCCGACGACCCCGAGTTGGCCGACCGCCTCCTGATGCTGACCCTGCGCGGCCTGAAGCCGGAAGGGTCGGCACCCGACGAGCCGCGCACCGGCCCGGCGGCCGGTTCAGCGGCGGCGTAGATCCGCCACCCGCGCGGCCCGCTCCCCGGGCTGCTGCTCCCCGAGCACCGCACTGCGCAACTGCGCACCCGGTCCTGCCGCGTGGCCGCCGTGGTTACGGCGCTGGCCCGGCAGTGGCACGTCCCGGCGCGACTGCCGCGCCGGGACGGAATCCACCCCCGAGCCGGAGCCCGAGCTCGCGGTCCCGCCCGCGACCGCGATCTGCACGCCCTGGTCCGCCAGGGCCTGCAGCTCGGTGGCCGCGCGGTCGTCGTGCGTGGGCGGTTCGTCCGTGACCAGGCGGGTGATGACGTCCGTCGGCACCGTCTGGAACATCGTGTCGGTGCCGAGCTTGGTGTGGTCGGCGAGGACCACGACCTCGGCAGCCGCCTGGACGAGCGCACGGTCCACGCTGGCCGAGAGCATGTTGGACGTGGAGAGCCCGCGTTCGGCGGTCAGACCACTGCCCGACAGAAAGGCGCGCGAGACCCGCAGGCCCTGCAGGGACTGTTCGGCCCCGCTGCCCACGAGCGCGTAGTTGGAACCGCGCAGGGTGCCGCCTGTCATGACGACCTCGACGCGGTTGGCATGGGCCAAGGCCTGTGCCACCAAAAGGGAGTTGGTGACGACGGTCAGACCGGGCACCCGCGCGAGCCGTCGGGCCAGCTCCTGCGTGGTCGTACCCGCCCCGACGACGATGGCTTCGCCTTCTTCGACGAGTCCCGCCGCGAGATCGGCGATGGCCGTCTTCTCGGCGGTCGCGAGATGTGATTTCTGCGGAAAGCCGGACTCCCGCGTAAATCCGCCCGGCAATACCGCACCGCCATGTCTGCGGTCGAGGAGTCCTTCTGCCTCCAGCGCGCGCACGTCCCGCCGTACGGTCACTTCGGAGGTCTGGACGACGCGGGCGAGCTCCCGGAGCGATACAGCTCCGTTGGCCCGCACCATTTCGAGGATCAATTGGCGACGTTCTGCAGCGAACACGAAACTGACAGTAACCCCAACGACCGTCTGCTTTCAGCAGTTTGCGCCGAATTACAGAAGTTGTTCGCACGGTTGGGTGGGAAGTGGTATACGCGCCTACCCACCCCGCCTATGCCGGGCGAATGGGCGACAACAGCCCGTGACCTGCGCAGAGTTGTTACCCCGTACGCGCCGTACAGAACCCGATCAGTCGGCGTTCAGCCGACGATCGCCCCGCGATCAGCCTTCGCCCGCCGACTTTCGCGTGTGAAGTTGACGTGCGACCTCGGCGATCGAGCCCGAAAGGGATGGATACACAGTGAACGCATTCGCGATCTGCTCGACCGTCAGATTGTTGTCGACCGCGATCGAGATGGGGTGGATCAGTTCTGAAGCGCGCGGCGCGACGACCACACCGCCCACCACGATGCCCGTACCGGGACGGCAGAAGATCTTGACGAAGCCGTCGCGGATGCCCTGCATCTTCGCGCGCGGGTTGCGCAGGAGCGGCAGCTTGACGACGCGGGCGTCGATCTTGCCGCCGTCGACGTCGGACTGGCTGTAGCCGACGGTCGCGATCTCCGGGTCGGTGAAGACGTTCGACGACACGGTCTTCAGGTTCAGCGGCGTCACCGCGTCGCCCAGGAAGTGGTACATCGCGATGCGGCCCTGCATCGCGGCCACGGAGGCGAGCGCGAAGATCCCGGTCACGTCACCGGCGGCGTACACACCGGGGGCGGAGGTGCGCGAGACCTTGTCGGTCCAGATGTGCCCGGAGTCCTTGAGCTTGACCCCGGCCTCCTCCAGGCCCATGCCGCTGCTGTTCGGGATGGCACCCACGGCCATCAGACAGTGCGTACCGGAGATGACGCGGCCGTCGTTGAGCGTGACCTCCACGCGGTCGCCCACGCGCTTGGCGGAGGCGGCCCGGGAGCGCGACATGACGTTCATGCCACGGCGCCGGAAGACGTCCTCCAGGACGGCGGCGGCGTCCGGGTCCTCGCCGGGCAGCACGCGATCACGGCTCGACACGAGCGTGACGTTCGACCCCAGCGCCTGATAGGCACCGGCGAACTCGGCGCCGGTGACACCGGATCCGACCACGATGAGCTCCTCGGGGAGCTCGTCCAGGTCGTACACCTGGGTCCAGTTGAGGATCCGCTCGCCGTCGGGCAGCGCGTCGGGGACCTCGCGCGGGTGCCCGCCGGTGGCGATGAGGACGGCGTCGGCGACGAGGGTCTCCTCGCTCCCGTCGGCCGCGCGCACGACGACCTTGCGCGAGCCGTCCGTGTCCTGCTGGCCCTCCAGACGGCCACGGCCGCGCAGCACGCGGGCGCCGGCGCGCGTGACGGAGGCGGTGATGTCGTGGGACTGCGCGAGCGCCAGGCGCTTCACACGGCGGTTGACCTTGCCGAGGTCGACGCCGACGACGCGCGCGGGCGTGTCGATGTGCGGGGTGTCGTCCGCGACGATGATGCCGAGCTCCTCGTACGAGGAGTCGAAGCTGGTCATCACCTCGGCCGTGGCGATCAGAGTCTTGGACGGGACGCAGTCGGTGAGCACCGACGCCCCGCCCAGACCGTCGCAGTCGACGACGGTCACCTCCGCGCCGAGCTGGGCGGCAACGAGTGCCGCCTCGTATCCGCCGGGTCCGCCGCCAATGATCACGATCCGAGTCACGTACTCCATTGTCCCGCACGCTTCAAGGTGCTTCGCCCCGGGGGCTCCATCCGGGCCGTTCTCCCTACAAGAAGGGCACTTCCGTTACCGGAGGGACGCACGCGTCGCCTGCCGTACCCTCGACCACATGTCGCTCTACGCCGCGTACGCCGGCAATCTGGATCCGCGGCTCATGTCACGCCGCGCCCCGCACTCGCCGCTGCGCCAGACCGGCTGGCTGAACGGCTGGCGGCTGACCTTCGGCGGGGAGCACATGGGGTGGGAGGGCGCGCTTGCCACCATCGTCGAGGCGCCGCGCTCCCAGGTCTTCGTGACGCTCTACGACGTCGCGCCCATGGACGAGGAGTCCATGGACCGGTGGGAGGGCGTGGGGCTCGACATCTACCGTCGCATGCGCGTGCGCGTGCACACCCTCGACGGCGAGGAACCCGCCTGGGTGTATGTCCTCAATGGTTACGAGGGCGGCCTGCCGTCGGCGCGCTATCTGGGGGAGCTGGCCGACGCGGCGGAGACCGCGGGGGCGCCGCACGACTATGTGATGGAGCTGCGGAAGCGGCCCTGCTAGGGGCGCGTCTCCTCGCTCCGGGCTGCTGGTCAGGCTGCTGGCCGGGCTCTCCTCGAATCGCTCCTCGGACCTCTCGTCGGAAACGACAAGACAACGATCCGAATCCCGTGAGCATCGTCATCTACGCGCGTAGGGCGTGAGCGGCTACTCTCGTCCGCGTGAACGCTTCAGTTATTCCGGACGACATCCAGGGCGACCCCTACGCCGCCGCCGACGCCGCCGCCGCGCGCCTGCGTGAGCTGACGGGCGCCGAGACCCACGACGTAGCCCTCGTGATGGGCTCCGGCTGGGCGCCGGCCGTCGACGCGCTCGGCGTGCCCGAGGCCGAGTTCCCCGTCACCGAGCTCCCCGGCTTCCCGCCGCCGGCGGTGGAGGGACACGGGGGCCGCATCCGCTCCTTCCAGGTCGGTGACAAGCGCGCCCTGGTCTTCCTGGGCCGCACCCACTACTACGAGGGCCGTGGCGTCGCCGCCGTCGCGCACGGCGTGCGTACCGCGGTGGCCGCCGGCTGCAAGACGATCGTGCTGACGAACGGCTGCGGCGGTCTGCGCGAGGGCATGCGCCCCGGTCAGCCGGTCCTGATCAGCGATCACCTCAACCTGACGGCCACGTCGCCGATCGTCGGCGCGAACTTCGTGGACCTCACAGACCTGTACTCGCCGCGGCTGCGCAGCCTCTGCAAGGAGATCGACCCCTCCCTCGAAGAGGGCGTCTACGCGCAGTTCCCCGGCCCGCACTACGAGACTCCGGCCGAGGTCCGCATGGCCCGCACGATCGGTGCGGACCTGGTGGGCATGTCGACGGTCCTCGAGGCGATCGCCGCGCGCGAGGCCGGCGCTGAGGTGCTCGGCATCTCCCTGGTCACGAACCTCGCCGCGGGCATGACGGGCGAGCCGCTGAACCACGAGGAGGTCCTCCAGGCGGGCCGCGACAGTGCTACCCGCATGGGGGAGCTGCTGGGTCAGGTCCTGGGCCGCATTTAACGGGCGGGGGCGCCTTGCCTGGAGGGGTTGCCTTGCCTGGCGGGGGCTCCTTGCTTGGCGGGCGGCGCCTCTGCCAGGCGGGTGGTCTTGCCTGGCGGGGGTGCCTTGCCGGGCGGGGTGTCTTGCCTGGCAAGGGGCATCTGCCGGGTGGGGTGTCCCTGCGCGGCGCCTTGGCAGTCCGCGGCGATCGTTGCCGCACAGGCTCTCCCGCCCACCCGCCCGATTGCCCCGCAGCTTCGAAGTCGTTGCCGCACAAGCCTTCCCGCCCACCCGCCCGATTGCCCCGCAGCTTCGAAGTCGTTGCCGCACAAGCCTTCCCGCCCACCCGCCCGATTGCCCCGGAGCGTCGAGTGGGTGGGCCCACGAGCCCATCCCGATCCGGGTGCTCGGGTAGGTGGGTGGGAAACGCTCCGCCGCAGGTGCTCGGGCGGGTGGGAGACATCCACTGCCGGGTGATCGGGTGGGTGGGTGGGAAAGATCCGGCGCGAAGCGGCGGGACAGGAAAGCCCCCACCGAGCCGCACCCAGCAGGCAAGCTCCACCCGGGCGAACCGAGCACCCGCACCCGCACCCGCACCCGGCACGGGACAGAGCAGCCCCGCACGCCGGGTAGGCGTACCCGGGGAACACGCAAGCCCCCGCACGCCGGGTAGACGTACCCAGACCCCGCAATCGAACTCCGCACACGAGAGGCTGAAGAAACGTGCCGGACGACTCTGAACTCATCGCGCGGGCCCAGGCCTGGCTGGCCGAGGACCCGGACCCCGACACCCGCGAGGAGCTCGCCAAGCTCATCGACGGCGGGGACACCGAAGAGCTGGCCGCCCGCTTCGGCGGCACCCTCCAGTTCGGCACCGCGGGCCTCCGCGGCGAACTCGGCGCGGGCCCCATGCGCATGAACCGCTCCGTAGTCATCCGCGCCGCCGCGGGCCTCGCCGCGTACCTCAAGTCCACGAACCAGACCGACGGCCCCGTGGTGATCGGCTACGACGCCCGCTACAAGTCCGAGGACTTCGCGCGCGACACGGCGGCCGTCATGACCGGCGCCGGCCTCGACGCCGCCGTGCTCCCCCGCCCGCTCCCCACCCCCGTACTCGCCTTCGCCATAAGGCACCTCGGGGCGGTAGCCGGCGTGGAGGTGACGGCGAGCCACAACCCCCCGCGCGACAACGGCTACAAGGTCTACCTGGGCGACGGCTCCCAGATCGTCCCGCCCGCGGACGCGGAGATCGCGGCGCAGATCGACGCTGTCGCCTCGCTCCACGACGTGCCCCGCCCGGAGACCGGCTGGCAGACCCTCGCGGACGACGTCCTGAACGCCTACCTGGCCCGCACGGACGCCGTCCTGGCCCCCGGCTCCCCGCGCACGGCCCGCACCGTCTACACGGCGATGCACGGCGTCGGCAAGGAGACGCTCCTCGCGGCGTTCGAGCGGGCGGGCTTCCCCGCCCCGGCCCTCGTCGCCGAACAGGCGGAGCCCGACCCGGACTTCCCCACGGTCGCGTTCCCCAACCCGGAGGAGCCGGGCGCGATGGACCTCTCCTTCGCGAAGGCCCGCGAGGTGGACCCCGACCTGATCATCGCCAACGACCCGGACGCGGACCGCTGCGCGGCGGCGGTCAAGGACACCACCGACGGCCGCACCGACTGGCGCATGCTCCGGGGCGACGAAGTCGGCGCGCTCCTCGCGGCCCACCTCGTACGCCGGGGCGCCCACGGCACCTTCGCCGAGTCGATCGTCTCCTCCTCCCTCCTGGGCCGGATCGCGGAGAAGGCGGGCCTCCCGTACGAGGAGACCCTCACCGGCTTCAAGTGGATCGCCCGCGTCGACGGCCTGCGCTACGGCTACGAAGAGGCCCTCGGCTACTGCGTGGACCCCGAAGGCGTACGCGACAAGGACGGCATCACCGCGGCGCTCCTGCTCACGGAGCTCGCGTCCGAGCTCAAGGAGCAGAGCCGTACGCTGCTCGACCTCCTGGACGACCTCGCCGTGGAGCACGGCCTGCACGCCACCGACCAGCTGTCGGTCCGCGTGGAGGACCTCTCCCTGATCGCGGACGCGATGCGCCGCCTGCGCGAGCAGCCGCCGACGGCGCTCGCGGGCCTCGCGGTGACGAAGGCCGAGGACCTGACGCAGGGCACGGAGAAGCTGCCGCCCACGGACGGCCTGCGCTACACGCTCGACGGGGCCCGCGTCATCGTGCGCCCGAGCGGCACGGAGCCGAAGCTCAAGTGCTACCTGGAGGTGGTGGTCCCGGTGTCGGCCAAGGCCGACCTGCCCGCCGCCCGCGCCAGGGCGGCGGACCTCCTGGCGGCGATCAAGCGCGACCTCTCCGTGGCCGCGGGCATCTAGCGGGCCTTCTCGCAGACGAGGGCGGGCGGCCCCCCGGGCCACCCGTCCGAGTGGTCCCACGGCGCAGCTGCCGCAGCGATCCGGTGCGCTGCCGGTCCCCCAGGAAGGGTGACCGGCAGCGCACGATCACGTTCCGGGAGCTGCCGCAGTGCCGTACGGACCGACCCCAGAGACCTCGACCGCATCGGCGTCCTCGACGCCTGCCGCCCCACCCCGGATCGTCCCCCCGTCCCGCCGCCCCCGCGTCGCACCGGTCCGCTCCCCCGGCCGCCCCGCACGCGCGGCCCGCGCCCTGCGGCACGCATCGCCCGCACTCCTCGCGTACGCCGCCGTACGTCTCTTGGGACTTCTGGTCTTCGCCCTCTGGGCACGCGGGGAGCACCGAAGCGTCTGGCAGCTCCTGGCGGAGTCGTGGGACATCGACTGGTACCTGAAGATCGCCGACAAGGGCTACGCGCACACCCTGGGCACCCAGTTCGACGCGAACAACCTCGCCTTCTTCCCCCTGCACCCCCTGCTCATCAGGGCGGGCAGTGTGATCGCCCCGGAGCCGCGCGGCGCGGTGGGGCTCGCGATCGCCGTCACCTGCTCGTTCCTCGCGGCGTGGGGGATCTTCGCGGTGGGCGACCACCTGTACGGGCGCAGGACCGGCGTCCTGCTCGCCGCGCTCTGGGGCTCGCTGCCCGTCGCGCTCGTGCAGTGGATGGGCTACACGGAGTCGCTCTTCACGGCACTCACCGCGTGGGCGCTGTACGCCGTGCTCACCGGCCGCTGGATCTGGGCGGGCACGCTGGCCGCGCTCGCGGGCCTGACCCGCCCCACGGGGGTCGCGCTGGCGGCCGCGGTCTCCCTGACGGCGCTGCTCACACTCTTCCGGCAACACCGGCGCGTGCGCCGGGGAGAGGCTCAGGAGACGGAGGGCGGCTACCTCGTACGCACGCTCCTGGGCGCCCTGCTCGCCCCCCTCGGATGGCTTTCGTACGTCGGTTGGGTGGGACTGCGGCTCGGCCGCTGGGACGGCTATTTCGCCGTACAGAAGCTGTGGCACAACGAGTGGGACGGCGGGGTGGGGACCCTGCGGACCATGTACGACCTGCTCGCGGTCCAGCGTCCGCAGCTGTTCCTGATGATGGTGACGGCGACGCTGCTCGCGTCGGCGGCGCTGTTCGTCCTGTCCGTGGGCGACAGGCAGCCGCTGCCCCTGCTGGTCTTCACGGGGCTGCTGCTCCTGATCGTGCTCGGCAGCAAGGGGGTCTACTTCCCGCGGGCCCGCTTCCTGCTCCCCGGCTTTCCCCTGCTGCTGCCCCTGGCGGCGGCGCTGGCCCGCGCGCGGACGCATGTCGCCGTGACGGTGATGGTGGCCGCGGCGGTGACATCGGCAGCGCTCGGCGGCCACATGCTGCTGGCGTGGCTGGGCCCGCCTTGAGCGCGTACGCGCTGCGTGAGCCGCGGGAGCCGTGCAGGCGCTCTAGGGGCCCCAAGCACTCCGGGCGCTCCTAGGTGTCCTAGGTCCTAGGTGTCCTAGGACCTAGGCGACCGCAAGCACCACCACGAGAAGCACCGCCCCTGCCACAGCGGGCGCGAGGATCTCGTAGCCCCAGCGCACCACGGGCTCGCCCTGCGCGGACTCCGCGCCGGCGCGGAGCTCGGAGAGTTCGCGCAGGTCGTCCATGATCTGGTCGCCGGCCGCGCGGAGGGACGCCGCCTCGCCGGGACGCCGCGCGTTCACGACGCTCGGATCACCGGCGGCCGCCCCCTGCGACTTCCTCCTGGAGGCCTTCTTGCGGCCCCGGAGGGAGACCGGAATGGCCCAGAGCTGGTACTTGGTGCCGGACTGGGTGAAGACCTCGTTCGAGTACCCGGAGCGCAGCCCCGAGACCGACGCCCACGGCAGTGTGATCGTCCGGAAGGGGTTCCGGATACGGAGCCGGTCGTCGTTGGCGTACACGGCGGGGCGCACGGTGAACGCGACGACGAGCGGCACCGCCAGGAGCAGCCCGGCGAGCGCGAGCCACGGAGTGCGGCCCTCGCCCCGGATCATCGCGTCGATGCCGAGCCAGCCGCCGAGGGCGAGCAGCAGGACGCCTCCGGCGATACCGCCGGACGACCGGAAGGTCCGGTCCTTGTACTCGGGCTCCGCCACGGGATGCTGGGGGTCGGTCATGCGTTGATTCTGCCTGAGTTCCGCGACGGGTCCCCTGCGGGGGCGTCGCGGAGGCCCAGCCGGGGCGTCGTCCGGCAGGCAGAGGCACTCCAGCGCTTCGCGACGGACTCCTCCCGGTTGCCTGGCAATCGGGCGGGTGCGCGGGAGACATCCGCCGCGGAACGGCGGGACAGGTCAGGGGCCGCCATCGGCACCCGACGGGAGTGCGCCCGACGGTGGGACAGCAGCCGCCGGGCGCACCCCGTCCTGCTGACGGGGCCACACGTCCGCCGACCGCGCCCGCCGGGTCCGCCCCGCCCGCAGGCCCCCGCCACCGCCACCGACCCCCGCCCCCTGTACAGCCGCTACGCGCGTAGATATGCTCCCCTCGTGACCATGCCCACTGCACCAGCACCAGCACACGCACTCACGGACGCCACCGCGTCGGCCGGCACGCTGCGCCGCTTCCTCCACGGGCTGCCCGGCGTCGACACGGTCGGCCTCGAGGCGCGCGCCGCAGCGCTCGGCACCCGTTCGATCAAGAGCACGGCGAAGGCGTACGCCATCGATCTCGCCATCTCCATGATCGACCTGACGACGCTGGAAGGCGCCGACACCCCGGGCAAGGTCCGGGCACTCGGCGCGAAGGCCGTGCACCCGGATCCGACCGACCGCGGCACACCGATGACCGCCGCCGTCTGCGTCTATCCGGACATGGTGGCCACCGCCAAGGAGGCCGTCGGCGACAGCGGCGTCAAGGTCGCGTCCGTCGCGACCGCCTTCCCCGCGGGCCGCGCCGCCATCGACGTGAAGCTCGGCGACGTCCGCGAGGCCGTCGCGGCGGGTGCCGACGAGATCGACATGGTCATCGACCGCGGCGCCTTCCTCGCGGGCGACTACATGACGGTGTTCGAGCAGATCTGCGCCGTGAAGGAAGCCTCCGGCGCGGCCCGGCTCAAGGTCATCTTCGAGACCGGCGAGCTCTCGACGTACGACAACATCCGGCGTGCGAGCTGGATCGGCATGCTCGCGGGCGCGGACTTCATCAAGACCTCGACCGGCAAGGTCGGCGTCAACGCCACCCCCGCGAACACCCTCCTGATGCTGGAGGCCGTACGCGACTTCCGCGAGCAGACCGGGGTACAGGTCGGGGTGAAGCCCGCGGGCGGCATCCGTACCTCCAAGGACGCGATCAAGTTCCTCGTCCTGGTGAACGAGACCGCGGGCCAGGACTGGCTGGACAACCACTGGTTCCGCTTCGGCGCCTCATCGCTCCTCAACGACCTGCTGATGCAGCGCCAGAAGCTGGCCACGGGCCGCTACTCCGGCCCCGACTACGTGACGGTGGACTGACCCATGACTTCCACACCTTCGGCCTCCACGGCTTTCGAGTACGCCCCCGCACCGGAGTCCCGCTCCGTCGTCGACATCGCGCCGTCGTACGGCCTGTTCATCGACGGCGAGTTCGTGGAGGCGGCGGACGGCAAGGTCTTCAAGACCGTCTCGCCCTCCACCGAAGAGGTCCTCTCCGAAGTCGCACAGGCCTCCTCCGAGGACGTCGACCGCGCGGTGAAGGCCGCCCGCAAGGCCTTCGAGAAGTGGTCGGCACTTCCGGGCGCCGAGCGCGCCAAGTACCTCTTCCGCATCGCGCGGATCATCCAGGAGCGCAGCCGCGAACTGGCCGTCCTGGAGACCCTCGACAACGGAAAGCCCATCAAGGAGACGCGCGACGCCGACCTCCCCCTGGTCGCCGCGCACTTCTTCTACTACGCGGGCTGGGCCGACAAGCTCGACCACGCGGGGTACGGCGCGGATCCCCGGCCGCTGGGCGTCGCGGGCCAGGTCATCCCCTGGAACTTCCCGCTCCTGATGCTGGCCTGGAAGATCGCCCCGGCGCTCGCGACGGGCAACACGGTCGTCCTGAAGCCCGCCGAGACGACCCCGCTGTCCGCGCTCTTCTTCGCGGACATCTGCCGCCAGGCGGGCCTGCCCAAGGGCGTCGTCAACATCCTTCCCGGGTACGGCGACGCGGGCGCCGCCCTCACCGCCCACCCGGACGTGAACAAGGTCGCCTTCACCGGCTCGACCGCCGTCGGCAAGGCCATCGCACGCCAGGTCGCGGGCACGGACAAGAAGGTCACGCTCGAACTGGGCGGCAAGGGCGCGAACATCGTCTTCGACGACGCCCCCATCGACCAGGCCGTCGAGGGCATCGTCACCGGCATCTTCTTCAACCAGGGCCAGGTCTGCTGCGCGGGCTCGCGCCTCCTCGTGCAGGAGTCGGTCCAGGACGAGGTGCTCGACGCGCTCAAGCGGCGCCTGTCGACCCTGCGCCTGGGCGACCCGCTGGACAAGAACACGGACATCGGCGCGATCAACTCCGCCGAGCAGCTCGCCCGCATCACCGCGCTCACCGAGACGGGCGAGGCGGAGGGCGCCGAGCGCTGGTCCGCCCCGTGCGAACTGCCCTCGTCCGGCTACTGGTTCGCGCCGACGCTCTTCACGAACGTCACGCAGGCGCACACCGTCGCGCGCGACGAGATCTTCGGCCCGGTGCTCTCAGTGCTCACGTTCCGTACGCCGGAAGAGGCCGTCGCCAAGGCCAACAACACCCAGTACGGCCTCTCCGCCGGCATCTGGACGGAGAAGGGCTCCCGCATCCTCGCGGTCGCCGATCGCCTGCGCGCGGGCGTCATCTGGGCCAACACGTTCAACAAGTTCGACCCGACCTCGCCCTTCGGCGGCTACAAGGAATCGGGTTACGGCCGCGAGGGCGGCCGCCACGGCCTGGAGGCTTACCTCGATGTCTGAGCAGCGTTTGAGCGTCTTCAAGACCTACAAGCTGTACGTCGGGGGCAAGTTCCCCCGCAGCGAGAGCGGCCGGGTGTACGAGGTGACCGACTCGAAGAACAAGTGGCTGGCCAACGCCCCGCTGTCGTCCCGCAAGGACGCGCGTGACGCGGTCGTGGCCGCGCGCAAGGCGCAGGGCGGCTGGGCGGGCAAGACGGCCTACCTGCGCGGCCAGATCCTCTACCGCGTCGCGGAGATGCTGGAGGGCCGCAAGGACCAGTTCGTCCGCGAGGTCGCCGAGGCCGAGGGCCTGTCGAAGTCCAAGGCCGCCGCGGTCGTGGACGCGGCGATCGACCGCTGGGTCTGGTACGCGGGGTGGACGGACAAGATCGCCCAGATCGTGGGCGGCGGGAACCCGGTCGCGGGCCCCTTCTTCAACCTCTCCTCGCCGGAGCCGACGGGCGTGGTGACGGTCGTCGCCCCGCAGAAGTCGTCGTTCCTGGGCCTGGTGTCCGTGATCGCCCCGGTGATCGCGACGGGCAACACGGCCGTGGTGATCGCCAGCGAGGACTCCCCGCTCCCGGC
Organism: Streptomyces sp. NPDC047525; assembly: GCF_040643025.1. Lineage (NCBI taxonomy): Bacteria > Bacillati > Actinomycetota > Actinomycetes > Kitasatosporales > Streptomycetaceae > Streptomyces > Streptomyces sp. NPDC047525. Next base: position 223,019 of record NZ_JBEYTL010000013.1, on the reverse strand, counting down.
GCTCTCCCTCGGCGAGGTGCTCGCCACATCGGACCTGCCCGGCGGCGTCGTCAACATCCTCTCGGGCCGTACGGCGGAGATCACTCCGTCCCTCGCGGCGCACCAGGACGTGAACGCGATCGACCTCGCGGGCGTCGAGGACGACGTACTGGCCAAGGAGCTGGAGGTCGCCGCGGCGGACAACCTCAAGCGCGTCGTCCGTCCACAGCCTGTGGACTGGTCGGCCGATCCGGGCACGCACCGCCTGACGGCCTTCCTGGAGACCAAGACGGTCTGGCACCCCACGGGTTCGCTGGGCGCGTCCGGCTCCTCGTACTGAGGTCTGCCCCGAACCGCTCTCCGCACCACGAAGCCCCGGTCCTCCTCCGTCCAGGAGGGCCGGGGCTTCGTCCGTTCAACGACTCGGTCAGATGCCGAGCCGTGCCGCGATCCCGTCCAGGACGCATTCGAGGCCCGTCTCGTACATCCAGGTGGCGTCGTCCTTGCGGCGCGAACGCAGGCCGTAGCGCCGGTAGGTGGGGTAGCGGCCCGTGTCCATGAGGTACATCATCTGCGGCGCGAGGCCCATCCGGGACTCGGCGCCGGACGACCAGCCCTCCGACTCCGTCCAGTCCCGCACGGCCACTTCGGACGAGGCCGCGCCGTGCGCGTAGGAGCTGACCGTGCGGAAGGCCATCATCATGGCGTCCTCGTCGAGTCCGATCCCGTCGAGCGCCGCCAACTGCCGCTCGGCGATGGCCATCCGGCCCGGGGTGAGCACGAAGAGCGCCGTGGGCAGCTGACCCACCCACGGGTGGCGCATCATCATGTCCCGGGTCAGCAGGGCGTAGGCCCGCAGCACCTCGCGCCACTCGGTCACCTCCTCGGGAATCCGGTACTCGGCCGCCACCCGCTCGGCCATCAGCGCCCACAGGTCGTCCTTGCCCGAGACGTGCCGGTACGCCGCCATGGGCGCGACCCCCAGCTCCGTGGCGAGCCGCCGCATGGTGACGGCGGCGAAGCCCTCCGCGTCGGCGACCTCCACCGCGACGGCCCCGATGCGCTCCAGGGACAGCGAGGCGCGGGGCGCCGCCGGCTGCTCCAGGCGTTCCCAGAGCGACTTGTCCGGCGCCGCCGTCTTGCCGTCCTTCTTCTGGCCAGCCACAGCAGGGCTCCTCTCATCAGGACGTGAGCGTACAACGTATCCATCAGTAGACGCTGTACACATCAGCGTGTACGTTGTACGCATCTCGATACGCCGTACACATTCACGCCGTACAGACCCACGAACTCCCGGGGGATCCCCATGACCAGCACCACCACCCAGCCCCTCCGCGTCGCCGTCCTCGTCGGCAGCAACCGCGAGGGCCGGTTCGCGCCCGTCGTCACGCGGTGGCTGACGGGGCATCTCGCCCAGCGCGACGACCTGACCGCCGACGTCGTCGACCTGGCAGAGACCCCGCTGCCGACCGTCTTCCCCGCCTTCGGCCAGCCGCCCGCGCCCGGCACCGAGGAGTTGCTCGCCCAGGTCTCCCCGCGCCTCGCGGCGGCCGACGCGTTCATCTTCGTCACGCCGGAGTACAACCACAGCTTCCCGGCGTCCCTGAAGAACGCCGTCGACTGGCACAACGAGCAGTGGCACGCGAAGCCGATCGGCTTCGTCTCCTACGGCGGCCTGTCGGGCGGCCTGCGGGCGGTGGAACAACTCCGCGTCGTCATGGCCGAGTTGAATGCCACGACCATCCGCAACACGGTCAGCTTCCACAACGCGTGGGGCCAGTTCGGCGAGGACGGCACCGTCGAGGACCCCCAGGTCGACACGGCCGCCAAGGCACTGCTCGACCAGCTGACCTGGTGGGCGCACGCCCTGCGGGACGCCAAGTCCATCCGCCCGTACACCGCCTGACGTGACATCACGTCCTCTGGGGGGAACGATGAGTCAACGTACGGAAGAGACGAGCGCCCCGGACGGACCGGGCGCGGCGCAGCCGCCCGCCGCGCCGGGCGGCCCGTCCAAGCTCGTCCTCTTCGGACTCCTGCTCGGCCTGATGCTGGGGCTGCTCGACGGCACGATCGTCGGGACCGCCCTGCCCACGATCGTCGGCGACCTGGGCGGCCTGGACCACCTCTCCTGGGTGGTGACCGCCTATCTGCTCACCGCGTCCGTCTCCACTCCCATCTGGGGCAAGCTCGGCGACCTGTACGGGCGCAAGGGCAGCTTCATCTGGTCGATCACGGTGTTCCTCGCGGGCTCCGTGCTCTCCGGGCTCGCCCAGGACATGGGACAGCTCATCGCCTTCCGCGCCGTGCAGGGACTGGGCGCGGGCGGCCTCATGGTCGGCGCCATCTCGATCATCGGCGTCATGCTGCCGCCGTCGCAGGCGGGCCGCTCGCAGTCGATGATCGGCGCGATGATGCCGGTCGCGCTGGTCGGCGGGCCCCTGCTCGGCGGCTTCCTCACCGACCAGCTCGACTGGCGCTGGGTCTTCTACGTCAACGTGCCCGTCGGCGCGATCGCGCTGCTGGTCGTCGGCCTCGGCCTGCACCTGCCCGGCGAGCGCATCACCGCACGGATCGACTGCGCGGGGGCCGCGCTGCTCTCCGCGGGCATCCTGTCCCTGACGCTGCTGGGCAGTTGGGGCGGCACGACGTACGCCTGGACGTCACCGCAGATCCTCGGACTCGGCGCGCTCGGCACCGGCGCCCTCGTCTGGTTCGCCCGGGTCGAGCGGCGGGCGCCCGAACCGATCATCCCGCCCCGCCTCTTCGCCGACCGCAACTTCACGCTCGCCCAGATCCTCGCCTTCCTGGTGGGCGCGGCCATGCTCGGGGCGTCCTCCTATCTGCCGCAGTACATGCAGTTCGTGCGCGGCGCGTCCTCGACGGCCAGCGGCATGCTGCTGCTTCCGCTGATGGCGGGGATGTTCGGCGCACAACTCCTGCTGGGAAAGGTCACCTCCAACGGCGGCGGCTACCGCGCCTACCCCATCATCGGCGGGGCCCTGACGGCCGCGGGCGGGCTCGCGCTCCTCGCGGTCGGCGCGGACACCCCGACGGCGGTGACCTCCGCGCTGACCCTCGTACTCGGCGCCGGAATGGGCTTCTTGATGCAGAGCACGCTGCTGATCACCATCAACAGCGCGGAGCCGCGCGACATGGGCGCGGCCACCGGCACCGCCACCCTCCTCCGGACCATCGGCGGTTCGCTCGGGATCGCCGTGCTCGGCGCGGTCTACTCCAGCCGGGTCACGTCGGCCGGGATGCCGGAGGACGGCATGGCGTGGACGCCCGAAGCGGTGCGGGAGATGCCGGAGGGGGTGCGGGACATGGTGCGGACGTCGGTCACCAGCGGGCTGCACGGCGTGGTCCTCGGGGCCGCGCTCCTTGGGGCCGCGGCGTTCGCGGTGGCCTGGCTGGTGCGGGAGGTGCCGCTGCGAAAGAGCTGACGCCGCCGCAGGTCAGCCGGGCAGCAGCCCCGTGGCCGGGCCCACCAGCGGCAGGTCGTTGAGCGATCCGCCCTGCGTCAGCGGGGCGGTCAGCGGCGCCGTCGTGACCGGCTTGAAGTCCGCGATCCGGGTGCCCACCGCGTTGTCCAGCGGGTCGACCCCCGTGCCCGCGAGCGGGTCGAGCTTCAGCTCCTTGACGGGCCCGAGCCCACCCCCGGCGGCCTCCTGCACCGCACCGAGCATCCCCGCGGCGCCCGCCGAGAGATTGTCGGACGCCGGGGGCGCGGGGGCCGGCGCGGCGCTCGCCGTCGCCGCACCGCCGATGCCGAGGGCCGCGCCCGCGACGGTGACCGTCAGGCCCGCGCGCAGGAGGGCGCGGGAGAGTTGCGTGGAGGCTGTTGCGTGCCGTGCCATGGGTACCGCCCGAATCCTCTTGGGTAATCAGATGCGCACGTAGCGTAGTTGAGGTGTGTTGTGGGCACCAAAGCCCTACCCGTGGGGTCGCCTGGGCGGCTCAATGCAGCACACTGGTCTCTCGTGAGTTCCCATCCCCCGATACCCACCCGAGTCGTGCTGCTCGCCGGCCCCTCCGGGTCAGGCAAGTCGTCGTTCGCCGCCCGCTCCGGGCTGCCCGTCCTGTGCCTCGACGACTTCTACAAGGAGGGTGACGACCCGACACTGCCGCAGGTCCCCGGCAGCACGGACATCGACTGGGACTCCCCCGCCTCCTGGGACGCGGACGTCGCCGTCGCCGCCATCGAGCGGCTGTGCCGGACGGGACGTACGAGCGTGCCCGTCTACGACATCTCCACCAGCTCGCGTACGGGCGAGTCCGCGATGGACATCGAGCGCACACCCCTCTTCATCGCGGAGGGGATCTTCGCGGCGGACATCGTGGACCGGTGCCGGGAGATCGGCGTGCTCGCCGACGCGATCTGTCTGCGCGGCCGGCCGTCCACCACCTACCGGCGGCGGCTTCTGCGGGATCTGCGCGAGGGACGCAAGTCCGTGGCGTTCCTGCTGCGGCGCGGCTGGCGCCTGATGCGCGCCGAACGCGCCATCGTGGCCCGGCAGACCGCGCTTGGTGCTCACCCCTGCGGGAAGGACGAGGCCCTGGGGCGGGTTGCCGCCGCTGCCGCGGGACGGTGCGTCAAGGCGCGCGCCGACGCCGCGTAGCTCCGCGCGGCAACCCGGGCGGCAACCCGGGCAGCAAAAGCAGAAGGACCGGAAAGACCCCCCGGCCTTCCGGTCCCGCCACTTGTTTCCCCCGTGATCCCCGTTTTCCCCCGTGGATCCCCCCGGTACTGCCCGCCGCCTCCCCCCGGGAGCGGCGGCCCCCATGATCCCTAGGCGACCAACTCGCCGAAGGACTCTTCCTGGTCACGGCCGAAGCTGAGAACCTCGTCCTCGCGCAGCCGGCGCAGCGAGCGCCAGATGCTGGACTTCACCGTGCCCACACTGATGTCGAGGATGTCCGCGATCTCGGGGTCCGTGCGGCCCTCGTAGTAGCGCAGGACCAGCATCGTCCGCTGCAGTTCGGGGAGGCGGGCCAGGGCCTGCCAGAGAACCGCGCGGAGTTCGGTGCCACGCATCGCGTCCGTGTCGCCCGCCGTCTCCGGCAGCTCCTCGGTCGGGTATTCGTTGAGCTTGCGGCGCCGCCAGGCGCTGATGTGCAGGTTGGTCATGGTCCGGCGGAGATATCCGCCGACCGCGGCCTTGTCGCTGATCCTGTCCCAGGCCCGGTACGTCGAGAAGAGGGCGCTCTGGAGCAGGTCCTCGGCCTCGAAACGGTCACCGGTCAGGTGATAGGCGGTTGCGTACAGGGAGGCACGACGCTCCTGGACGTAGGCGGTGAACTCCGCCTCCGACACTGATGTGCGCTCCCCCGTGTCCTCCCTGTACGCGGCTCCCCCGTGAGCCCCCCCATCGGTTCCCCCGTGGTTCTCCCCCCGGAACGCGTCAACCACCGTCATGTACGCGGTGTGCTGACGCCCGGTGCCGCGAGCGCACCCCCGCCCGCTCACGGCACCGGACTTCTCGTGCCTCTCGGCGGTCCGGATCACGTCGTGGAGACGCGTGATTACTGCGCTTGAGCTGGTGCTGTGCAGTGTGTTCATCTCGCGCCCCCCGTCGGTGGAGTCCGGCTTCTTCCGTGTGACCAGAACTCTGCCCGACCCACTTCATGACGGTGTCCGCCGACTGTCACAGGCCTGCAACAGCGCTTCCGAGTGTGAGGGAGTGGTGAGGGTGGGGCACCTCCCGGCCCTTTAAGGGCCCGGGGAAGGTCCAACAGTCGAACTGTGGCCACACCATGGGACAGAATGACGTCCGTGCCTTCCCTGTTGCTGATCGAGGACGACGACGCCATCCGTACGGCCCTTGAGCTTTCGCTCACCCGCCAAGGGCATCGGGTGGCTACTGCTGCCACCGGCGAGGACGGCCTGAAGCTGCTCAGTGAGCAGCGGCCGGACCTGATCGTGCTGGATGTGATGCTGCCGGGCATCGACGGATTCGAGGTGTGCCGTCGCATCCGGCGCACCGACCAGTTGCCGATCATCCTGCTGACCGCGCGCAGCGATGACATCGACGTGGTCGTCGGGCTCGAGTCCGGTGCCGACGACTATGTGGTGAAACCCGTGCAGGGACGGGTGCTCGACGCCCGTATCCGTGCGGTGCTCCGGCGCGGTGAACGCGAGGCCAATGACGCGGCGACGTTCGGTTCGCTCGTCATCGACCGCGCCGCCATGACCGTGACGAAGAACGGCGAGGATCTCCAGCTCACGCCGACCGAGCTGCGGCTGCTCCTGGAGCTGAGCCGCAGGCCCGGACAGGCCCTGTCGCGGCAGCAGTTGCTGCGTCTGGTGTGGGAGCACGACTACCTCGGCGACTCCCGGCTCGTCGACGCGTGTGTGCAGCGCCTGCGCGCGAAGGTCGAGGACGTGCCGTCCTCGCCGACTCTGATCCGTACGGTCCGTGGGGTCGGCTACCGGCTGGACACTCCTCAGTGACCAAACCGCAGGACAAGCTCCGCGGTTGGGCCGCGGCGCGCAAGGCGATCATGGCGGGACTCCGTTTCACGAGCCTGCGGCTCAGGCTGGTCGTGGTCTTCGGCCTGGTGGCGCTCACCGCCGCCGTGACGGCGTCCGGAATCGCGTACTGGCTGAACCGCGAGGCGGTCCTGACCCGTGCGCAGGACGCGGCCCTGAAGGACTTCCAGCAGGAGATGCAGACCCGCGCCGGCGCGCTGCCGCCCAATCCGACCCAGGACGAACTGCAGCAGGCCGCCGGGACGATGGCCAACAGCAGCCAGCGCTACAGCGTGCTCCTGATCGGTGAGAACTCCGACGGCGACACGATCGTCGGCTACTCCGACCTGGACGCCTTCACGCTGGCCGACGTGCCCAAGTCGCTGCGCAAGACGGTGAACAAGGAGCAGCCGCTCACGTCGAGCAACAAGAGTCCCTACCACCTGTACTGGCAGCGGACCGTCGACGGCGGCACCCCGTATCTCGTGGGCGGTGCCAAGGTCATCGGGGGCGGGCCGACCGGTTACATGCTCAAGTCCCTGGAGCCGGAGGCGAAGGACCTGAGTTCGCTCGGCTGGTCGCTCGCGATCGCGACCGGGCTCGCGCTCATCGGCTCCGCGCTGCTCGCGCAGGCCGCGGCGACCACCGTGCTCAAACCGGTGCACCGGCTCGGTGTCGCCGCGCGGCGGCTCGGCGAGGGCAAGCTGGACACGCGTCTGAGGGTGTCGGGCACGGATGAACTGGCCGATCTGTCAAGGACGTTCAACCGCACCGCGGAGAGCCTGGAGAAGAAGGTCGACGACATGAGCGCCCGCGAGGAGGCGTCACGGCGCTTCGTCGCCGACATGTCGCACGAGCTGCGTACGCCGCTGACCGCGATCACCGCGGTGACGGAGGTCCTGGAGGAGGAGCTCGACGCGGAGACCGGTTCCGTCGACCCGATGATCGAGCCCGCCGTGCGTCTGGTGGTCAGCGAGACCCGCCGGCTGAACGACCTGGTGGAGAACCTGATGGAGGTCACCCGCTTCGACGCGGGCACGGCCAGGCTCGTCCTGGACGCCGTCGACATCGCCGACCAGATCACGGCCTGCATCGACGCCCGTGCCTGGCTCGACGCGGTGGAGCTCGACGCGGAGCGCGGCATCACGGTGCGGCTCGACCCGCGGCGCCTGGACGTCATCCTGGCGAACCTGATCGGCAACGCCCTCAAGCACGGTGGTTCGCCGGTGGAGGTGTCGGTGCGGCTCGCGGGCGAGAAGCTCGTCATCGCGGTGCGCGACGGAGGCCCCGGCATCCCCGAGGACGTACTGCCGCACGTCTTCGACCGGTTCTACAAGGCGAGCGCGTCCCGGCCGCGTTCGGAGGGCAGCGGTCTCGGGCTCTCCATCGCGCTGGAGAACGCGCACATCCACGGCGGGGAGATCACCGCCGCGAACTCGCCCAAGGGCGGTGCGGTGTTCACGCTGTGGCTGCCGCGCGATCCGTCGGGGCTGCTGCCCGACGACGAGGGGGACGACTGCACGGACGGCGACGCCGACGCCGGCGTCGAGGGAGACGAACGATGAACCGCCGACGGCTTCGGGCCGCTCTCCTCGCCGCCGCGCTGACCGCGACGCTCGCCGGATGCGGGATCCGCTCGACGGAGGTGCCCACCGACTTCGGTCCCGGCCCCTCCCGGGTGCCGTGCGTGATGTCCGGGTCGAGCATCGCGTCGCAGTCCACCAGCGGCGTGCCGGTGCAGGTCTTCCTGGTGTGCGCGGCGCAGCTGGTCACCGTCGACCGGTCGGTGCGGATCCCCGCCGAGAAGGCGACGTCCGACCGGGTCCGCATCGCTCAGGCACTCCTCGACGAGCTGGCGCACACCCCGTCGGCCTCGGAGAAGCAGGCGGGCTTCGCGACGGACGTACGCGGCGGCACGGTCGTCAGCGGCCCCGATGAGGGGGACCCCGAGGACGCGCTGCGGTTCAGTTCGTCCCCGGAGGACCTGTCGGCGTTCGCGCTGGCCCAGATCGTGTGCACGTTCGCGGACAGCGCGGCGGCGGGCGACGACCGCGAGGTCATCATGGGCGGCCCCGGCGACGATCCGCTGCGCCGCTACGAATGCACCCAGGCGGTCCGCCAGCGCCCCGGAACGGTCGCTCCGCCCACGGAGACGGTGAAGTAGCAGGACCCGGCTGAAGCGGCCGCACAGGGCAGTCACCCTGTGCGATCGGGACAGCGCCGCGTACCGGGATGAGATGCGCGGAACCGATCCTGCCGCTGAGCGCGTCTTGGGGGGCGTGCGTCAAGGCTCGGGCGGCCACGGGGCCGCCATCCGCTTCCGCGCGGCGGGAGGATTCCTCCTCGTCGCGCATCTTCTGCTCGTCGGCTGGTTCACTCTGCGTCCACTGGACGTGCCCTGGGTCAGCGCGGCGAACCTTCAGCCCTTCGCCGGCATCAAGGCGGATCTGGCGCTGGGCCCTGTCCAGGCGGCCCGGCAGATAGGCGGCAGCCTGCTGCTCCTCGCCCCGCTGGGCCTGCTGCTTCCGCTCGCCGGGGGGCGGGTCCACGTCTCGCCGCTGGGTTCGCTGGTGCGCACGGTCGCGGCGGGCGCGCTGATCTCGCTCGGCATCGAACTGCTGCAGACCGGGGTCCCGGGGCAGGTCGTCGACATTGACTCGCTGTTCCTGAACACGGTGGGCGTGGCGCTCGCGCACGTCGCCGTGGTGCCAGCGGTCAGGGCCAGGCTCCGCCGCCGGACGGACGTGGAGGATCGCGCGGCCCTCCTGCGGGAGGACGCTTCTCAGGGTGTGACCCCGACGATTCCCAGGGTCGGTATCGCACCCTAGAGCGACGCTTTGCCCGCTTCGTGAACGTAACTTTGAGTCATCGGGGAAACGCCCCCGGACCTCATGCCGACGGTTCACGAAGGAGCCACCATGACCGCCCTTGCCCGCCCCACGAACGGCCGGATGATCGGCGGAGTCTGTGCCGCCCTCGCCAGGCGCTTCGGCACATCGGCCACCACGATGCGCGTGATCTTCGTGCTCTCGTGTCTTCTTCCCGGACCGCAGTTCCTGCTCTACATCGCGCTCTGGGTCCTGCTGCCCACCGAGGGCAAGACCCGGCAGGCCGCCTGGTGATCCGGCGGCCCTCGCTGCCACATATGTACGCCGATGGGGCGCCCCCTTTCGCAAGGGGGCGCCCCATCGGCGTACGCGGAGACCGGTGAGGGTCAGCCGAGCGGCAGGCCCTCGACGGGCAGACCCTGGGTGGGCAGGCCCCCCTGGAGCGGCAGGGCACCGGCGACCGGCAGACCACCGAGCAGACCGGAGAGCGGGTCGGCGGCGGGCTTGCTGCGGTCGGCGGCGTCCTTGGTGCTCTCGCCGAGCTTGTCGACGGTCGGCGCGGCGGCCTGCAGGGTGCTGCCGAGCGCGTTCTGGCCCGCGGCGACCGCCTCGGGGCCACCGGCGGGCAGGGTGTCGGCGACCTGCGCCGTGGGCAGCGTCGAGGTGGCGGCGCCCAGCGCGCCCGTGGCGTCGGGCACGGCCGGTGCGGCGTTCGCGGCACCCGCGCCGGCGGCGGCGAAGGCGGCGCCGAGAGCGGCGACACCGAGGGTCTTGGCGGCAGACTGCTTCATCTTCAATGCGTCCTTGATGACGGGGACTTTTGAGCGGCCCATGACCGTAAACATGTGAAGGGGCAGTCCGCAAACAGCAAAACGCGGCTGGGAATTAATGTTCCCGGCCGCGTCCGCATTGCCTCAATTTCTGTTACACATCGACAGAAGCGCTGGTGGAGGCGGTCTGACGGAACAGCCATTCGGACTTCAGCTCGGCATATCCGGGCTTGATGACGTCATTGATCATGGCAAGGCGTTCATCGAAAGGAATGAACGCTGATTTCATCGCATTGACTGTGAACCACTGCATGTCGTCGAGCGTGTAGCCGAATGTTCCGACCAGGTGCTCGAATTCGCGGCTCATGCTGGTGCCGGACATCAGACGGTTGTCGGTGTTCACCGTCGCCCGGAAATGCAGCTTGCGGAGCAGGCCGATGGGGTGCTCGGCGTACGAGCTCGCCGCGCCCGTCTGCAGGTTCGAGCTGGGGCACATCTCCAGGGGGATGCGCTTGTCGCGTACGTAGCTGGCGAGGCGGCCGAGCTTGACGGTGCCGTCGTCGGCGACCTGGATGTCGTCGATGATCCGCACGCCGTGGCCGAGCCGGTCGGCGCCGCACCACTGGAGGGCCTGCCAGATGGACGGCAGACCGAAGGCCTCGCCCGCGTGGATGGTGAAGTGGTTGTTCTCGCGCTTGAGGTACTCGAACGCGTCGAGGTGCCGGGTGGGCGGGAAGCCCGCCTCCGCGCCCGCGATGTCGAAGCCGACGACGCCCAGATCGCGGTAGCGGTTGGCGAGTTCGGCGATCTCCAGGGCGCGGGCGGCGTGCCGCATGGCGGTGAGCAGCGCGCCCACGCGGATGCGGTGGCCGTTCCCCTTCGCGCGCCGCTCGCCTTCCCGGAAGCCTTCGTTGACGGCCTCGACGACCTCTTCGAGGGTGAGGCCCTGCTCCAGGTGCTGCTCGGGGGCGTACCGGATCTCGGCGTAGACGACGCCGTCCTCGGCGAGGTCCTCGGCGCACTCGGCCGCCACACGCTTGAGGGCGTCCTTCGTCTGCATGACAGCGCAGGTGTGGGCGAAGGTCTCCAGATAGCGCGGCAGCGAACCGGAGTCGGCGGCCTCCCTGAACCAGATCCCCAGCTTGTCGGGGTCGGTCTCGGGCAGTGACTCATACCCTGACTCACGGGCGAGGTCGACGATCGTGCCGGGGCGCAGACCGCCGTCGAGGTGGTCGTGCAGGAGCACCTTCGGGGCGCGGCGGATCTGTTCGGCGCTGGGCGTTTCGCGGTCCGTGTGACCGGCTTTGGTGGTCTGGCTCGTCATTTCGGCACTCTAGCGCCTACGCGCGTAGATCTCACGGGTCGATACGTAACAGTGACCCCGCGGACGGGTGGCGTACACCATCGCTTCTGACACTGTTCTGTCATGGCACAGCAAGCGACGCCCGATTCCGTGCGCGCGGCCAGGCTCGGGCGCGTGATCGGCACCCGTCCATCGGCGGTCAGCGGCGCGGTGCTGCTGCTCCCCGGCGGCCACGAGACCTCTTCCCGCAAGCCGTCCCCCTTCGCCGCGAACGCGATGCGCGCGCTCGGCCGCAGGCTCGCCCAGGACGGCCGCGGCGAGGGGCTCGCCGCGCACGTCGTCCATTACCGCTGCCGCGGGTGGAACGGCGCGCAGGCGCAGCTCGCGCGCGACGCGGAGTGGGCGGCGGACGAGATCGTCCGCCTCTACGGCGACGTCTCCGTCTGCCTCGTCGGCATGGACATGGGCGGCCGGGCCGCGCTGCGGGCCAGTGGGCACGACGCGGTCAACTCCGTCCTCGCGCTGGCCCCTTGGCTGCCCGAGGACGATGTGGCCGCCTCCCCTGAACCGGTGAAGCAGCTCGCGGGGCGGCGGGTCCTGATCGTGCACGGCACGAACGACGAGCGGACCGATCCCGAGCTGTCGTTCCGGCTCGCGGAGCGGGCGAAGAAGGCGAACCGGGAGGTGTGCCGGTTCGAAGTCCACTCCGACGGGCACCGGTTGCAGCAGCATCACTCCGAAGTCCACGCGCTGGCATCGGACTTCGTCATGGGCTCGCTATTCGGGCACGCGTACGCACGCCCCCTGGAGGACGCGCTGGCGGCTCCGCCGCCGCTGGGGCTGCGGATGCCGCTCGCCTCCGGCTTCGGGGAGTCGATGAGGCAGCGGTGAGGCCTGGGCTCGAGCTCGGGCGGTCCCTGCGGGGCCTTCCCCAATCCCGCCCCTTCCCGAAACTGGGGCTCCGCCCCAGACCCCGTACGAGATGTCCTCAATCGCCGGACGGCGGCGCCCAATGCCCCCGCGCCACGACTATTCCGGCAGCAAGCGCCCCCGGCGCCCCAGCAGGAACTTCTTGAACGCCGCCACCGGCGGAGTGTCCGGGTGGCCGTCCAGCCAGGCCACTCCGATCTCCCGCACCGCCCGCTGCCCCGTCACCGTCAGCTCCACAACTCCCGGACGCGGGACGGCCGGTGGCGGCAGGAGGGCCACCCCCAGGCCCGCCGCCACCAGGCCCCGCAGCGTCTCCGCCTCCTCCCCCTCGAACGCGATCCGCGGCTTGAAGCCGGCCTCCTGGCAGAGGTCGTCCGTGATGCGCCGCAGGCCGTAGCCCGGTTCGAGGGTCACGAAGGCCTCGTCCGCCGCCTCCGCGAGGCGGACCCGCTTACGGGAGGCGAGGCGGTGGTCGTCCGGTACGACGAGGCGCAGGCGCTGCTCGTCCAGGCGGCGGGCCACCAGGTCGGGGGCGTCCGGCACGGGCGAGGTCAGGCAGAGGTCGAGCTCCCCCGCCCGCAGCCGCTCGATCATCGCCTCCCCGTAGTTCTGTACGAGGCTGAAGCGGACCCTCGGATGGTCCGCGCGGAAGGCGCGGATCAGGCCGGGTACGGTCTCCGAGCCCATCGTGTGGAGGAAGCCGAAGGCGACCTTGCCCGACGCCGGGTCCGCGTCCGCCCGCACGGACTCCGCGGCCCGCTCCACCTCGCCGAGCGCCCGCTCGACGGAGGCGAGGAACGTACGGCCCGCCGGGGTCAGGGACACCGTCCTGCCGTGCCGCGCGAACAGGTCGACCCCCAGATCCTGTTCGAGCCGCACCAGCGCACGCGACAGCGTCGACTGCGGCACCTGCATCTCCTGCGCGGCCCGCGTCACGTGCTCCGTCCGCGCGACCCCCGCGAAGTACGCGAGACGCGGCGAGAGCAGCGCCGACCAGGACCCGGGGGTCAGCTCGGCCGGCGACGAACCGCCCGCGCCGATGTCTCCTACGTAACTGCTCTGCGACAGACGCCGCTCTGAACTGCGCTCATGCACCATGGGAACGATTATGGCCAATCCATGCATTGGACGGATGAGTCACGTGTGCCTACGTTCGACACATGCCTCCTGCCAGTAGCGGGGCGTCCGCCACCCACGCGGCCGCCCCCGCCCCGTCGTCCACCGATGCCTCTCCCGAAGCCGACTCCCGGCTCACCCCCGGCGGCCCCGGCTACCGCCGGATGAGCTTCGCCCTCTTCCTCGCGGGTGTCGCCACCTTCGCCCTCCTCTACTCCACGCAGGCGCTGCTCCCCCTCGTCTCCGCCGACTTCGGCGTCAGCGCGAGCACGGCGAGCTGGACGGTGTCCGCCGCCACGGGCGCGCTCGCCCTCTTCGTACTGCCCCTGAGCGCGCTCAGCGAGCGCTTCGGGCGGCGGACGCTGATGACGGTCTCGCTGACGGTCGCGGTGGTCGTGGGGCTTCTCGTCCCCTTCGCGCCCTCCATCGGCGCACTCGTCGCGCTGCGCGCCGTGCAGGGCGCGGCGCTCGCCGGGCTCCCGGCGTCCGCGATGGCCTTCCTCGCGGAGGAGGTCAGGCCCAAGGCGCTGGTCGCCGCGATCGGCATGTTCGTGGCGGGGAATTCGATCGGCGGCATGAGCGGGCGTGTCATCACGGGCTGGGTCGCACAGGCCTGGGGCTGGCGCGTGGCCGTGGGTGTGGTCGGTGTCGTGGCCGTCCTGTGCGCGCTCGCCTTCCGCGCGCTGCTTCCCGCGCCGCGCCACTTCACCGCGGGCTCGCTCAACCCCAAGGCGCTCGGCCGTACGATCCGTTCGCACCTCGCCAACCCGCTGCTGTGCAGGCTGTACGCGATCGGCGCGCTGTTCATGACGGTCTTCGGCGCGGTCTACACCGTGATCGGCTACCGCCTCACCGAGGCGCCCTTCTCGCTCCCACAGGGCATCATCGGCTCGATCTTCCTGGTCTATCTCGTCGGTACGGTCTCGTCGGCCGCCGCGGGGAAGCTGGTGGCGCGGCTCGGGCGGCGCGGGGCGCTGTACCTGGCGGTGAGCACGACGGCCGGCGGTCTGCTGCTCTCCCTGTCCGACTCCCTGGCCATGGTGCTGCTCGGGCTCGTCCTGATCACCGCGGGCTTCTTCGCCGGTCACGCGGTCGCCTCCTCGTCCGTGAGCCGTACGGCCACCGCGGGGCGTGCGCAGGCTTCGGCGCTCTACCAGTCCGCGTACTACCTGGGCTCCAGCGCGGGCGGCACGCTCGGCGCGGTCGCCTTCCACTCGGGGGGCTGGGCCGGGACGGTGGGCCTGGGTCTGCTCGCGGTGCTCGGCGTCGTGTCCATCACCGTCTGGGGGTCGCACGCGGCCCGGGTTCAGGAGCGGCACGACCGGCGAGGGCTCGTGGCCGCGCACTAGCTGTCTCGGGCGACCCCCTCCCGCCTGCGGGTTTTCCCACTCCGGGGGCCGTTGTCAGTGGGCTGCGGTAGCTTCCAAAGTGCTGGGACTTTCGTGGCAGCCGCAGGGGTGGGTGGGTCGGTATGACGGACATCGCAGGGACGACGTCGGAACTGGACGTCACGCTGGAGAAACACCGGGTCGAGCTGACCGGGTACTGCTATCGCATGCTGGGCTCGGCCTTCGAGGCCGAGGACGCGGTGCAGGACACGATGGTCCGCGCCTGGCGGAGCTACGAGAAGTTCGAGGGCCGCTCCAGCCTCAGGTCGTGGCTGTACCGCATCGCGACGAACGTCTGTCTGGACATGCTGAACGCGGGCAACCGCCGCGCCCGTCCCATGGACCTGACCGCGGCGGCGCCGCTGGCCCAGGCCGCTCTCACGCCGCGCCCGGACAATGTATGGCTGGAGCCGATGCCGGACGCGCGCGTGCTGCCGTCCGTCAGTGACCCCGCGGAGGCGGCCGTGGCGAAGGAGTCGGTGCGGCTCGCGTTCGTCGCCGCCCTGCAGCAACTGCCGCCCAAGCAGCGGGCGGTGCTCATCCTGCGCGAGGTCCTCGCGTGGAAGGCCAGCGAGGCGGCCGAGCTCCTCGACACGTCGGTGGCCTCCGTCAACAGCGCGTTGCAGCGGGCGCGGGCGACGCTGGCCGAGGGCCATGCGGACGACACCGCGGTGTCCGATCCGCTGGACGACGAGCAGCAGAAGCTCCTTGAGCGCTATGTCGCGGCCTTCGAGGGCTATGACATGGCGGCGCTGACGGCGCTGCTACACGAAGACGCCATCATGACGATGCCCCCGTTCGACCTGTGGCTGCGCGGCACGTCCGACATCACCGGCTTCATGTCGACCATCGGCGCGTCCTGCGCCGACAGCAAACTGTTCCCGGTCGATGTCAACGGCACGCCGGGCTTCGCCCACTACAAGCCCGACCCCGAGAAGGGCGGGTTCGCGCCGTGGGCGGTTCAGGTCATCGAGATCTCAGAGGGGCGGATCGCGGGCTTCCACTGCTTCCTGGACACGCCCCGGTGGTTCCCGCTGTTCGGCCTGCCGCTCCATCTCGATCTCCATGGGGATCCCGACGAGGTCCAGTAGCTCGCGCAGGTGCGGGGCCGGGTTCCGCAGGCGGATCCGGCCGCCCGCGCGGCGGGCGGTGAGCTGGAGGCGGGCCAGCGCGTCTATCGCTGCCAGGACGGGTGGGCCCAGGTCCGCGACATCGCATACGAGGACGTCCGCGCCGGTCGCCTGCAGCGTGGCGCGGGCCTCCTCGCAGAGGCGGTGCGTGGCCTCTCGGTCGAGGGTGCCGGTCAGGGTCAGGGCTGGCTGCGGTTTGGGGTTCACGTTGGGATGACTGGCCGGAGGGCCGGAACTCATCGGTGGGCGACAACGCCTTGCGTGCCGTCATCACCGGCTTCGCCGAGTTCGTCCTCAAACGCCGGACGGGCTGAGAATCTCAGCCCGTCCGGCGTTTGAGGACATCTTGTCGGGGCTCCAGGGGGCGGAGCGCGCTAATAGGCGCAGTGGGGAGAGCCCCGCAGGGACCACCCCTCCCCCCACTGCCTACGCGATGCGGTCCAGGACGATCGGCGTCGCCGCGAACTCCGTGCCCTCGGGTGCGATGTCGAACGACCCCGTCACCGCCTGCAAGGCGTACTCGAAGCGCTCGGGAGTGTCCGTGTGCAGGGTCATCAGCGGCTCCCCCGCGCGGACCTGAGCGCCCGGCTTCGCGTGCAGCTCGACGCCCGCACCCGCCTGGACCACGTCCTCCTTGCGCGCACGCCCCGCGCCGAGGCGCCACGCGGCGACCCCGACGTCGTACGCGTCGAGGCGGGTCAGGACCCCGGACGACGGCGCCGTCACGACGTGCGTCTCCCGGGCCACCGGGAGGGTCGCGTCCGGGTCGCCGCCCTGGGCGGAGATCATCCGGCGCCACACGTCCATCGCCGAGCCGTCGGCCAGCGCCTTCGCCGGGTCGACGTCACGCAGGCCCGCCGCGTCCAGCATCTCCCGCGCCAGGGCCAGGGTCAGCTCGACCACATCAGCCGGGCCACCGCCCGCAAGCACCTCCACCGACTCGCGGACCTCAAGGGCGTTGCCCGCCGTCAGGCCGAGCGGCGTGGCCATGTCCGTGAGCAGGGCCACCGTGCGTACGCCGTGGTCCGTGCCCAATCCGACCATCGTGGAGGCCAGTTCGCGGGCGTCCTCCAGGTTCTTCATGAAGGCGCCGGTGCCGACCTTCACGTCCAGGACCAGCGAGCCCGTGCCCTCGGCGATCTTCTTCGACATGATGGACGAGGCGATCAGCGGGATCGCCTCCACCGTGCCGGTCACGTCCCGCAGCGCGTAGAGCTTCTTGTCCGCGGGAGCCAGGCCGTCGCCCGCCGCACAGATCACCGAGCCGACGCCGTCCAGGACCGAGAGCATCTCCTCGTTCGACAGGAGGGCCTTCCAGCCCGGGATCGACTCCAGCTTGTCCAGGGTGCCGCCGGTGTGGCCGAGGCCCCGGCCCGACAGCTGCGGGACCGCCGCGCCGCAGGCCGCCACCAGCGGGGCGAGCGGCAGCGTGATCTTGTCGCCGACGCCGCCCGTGGAGTGCTTGTCGGACGTGGGGCGGGAGAGGGAGGAGAAGTCCATGCGCTCGCCGCTCGCGATCATCGCGGCCGTCCAGCGGGCGATCTCGCCGCGGTTCATGCCGTTCAGCAGGATCGCCATGGCGAGCGCCGACATCTGCTCGTCGGCGACCGCGCCGCGCGTGTACGCGTCGATGACCCAGTCGATCTGCTCGTCGCTGAGCTCGCCTCGGTCCCGCTTCGTGCGGATGACGGAGATGACGTCCATGGCATAACCCCTCTTTGCGCCTAAAACGGTGAGCGCGACTCTACGCGCATAGAGCCACGAGATGAAGACGGCCCCCGCCCGAAGATCCACAACAGGCAGGGGCCGGCTCTCAGTTGAGGTGCTCCGGGCCGAACGGGTCCGGCAGCATGTCCCCCAGTGTCCGAACGCCCGCGGCCGTCTCCAGGAGGAGCGCCGCGCCCCCGAACTCGTAGAGCAGTTGGCGGCAGCGGCCGCACGGCATCAGGATCTCGCCCTTGCCGTCGACGCACGTGAAGTGCGTCAGGCGGCCGCCCCCGGTGAGCTGGAGCTGCGAGACCAGGCCGCACTCGGCGCACAGGCCCAGGCCGTACGACGCGTTCTCCACGTTGCAGCCCGACACCGTGCGGCCGTCGTCCACGAGGGCCGCGGCACCGACCGGGAAGCCTGAGTAGGGGGCGTACGCACGGGACATGGCCTCGCGCGCAGCGTCCCGCAGCGCGTCCCAGTCGGTCTCGGTCACGTTCCTTGTCCCTTTCGGTAGGGCTGGCCGTCCGCCTTCGGCATCCGAAGGCGCTGGGCGGAGAGCGAGAGCACCAGCAGCGTGACGACGTACGGCGTCGCGGTGACGACCTGGTTGGGCACCTCGTCGGTCAAGCCGTACCACGCGAACGTCAGCGCCGAGACGGCTGCGGTGATCGCCGCGGGCACGTAACGCTTGCGCCATACGAGGTAGGCCGCGCCGATGACCAGCAGGATCGCGAGCAGCAGAAGCAGTGCGTGCACGTTCGTGCCGCCGCCCCGGAGCTTCAGGCTGTCGGTGTAACCGAACAGGCCGGCACCGAGCGCGAGTCCGCCCGGCATCCAGTTGCCGAAGATCATGGCGGCGAGGCCGATGTAACCGCGTCCGCCGGTCTGGCCCTCCAGGTAGATGTTGGAGGCGACGAGCGACAGGAACGCGCCGCCCAGACCCGCCAGACCACCCGAGATGATCACTGCCAGGTACTTGTACTTGTAGACGTTCACGCCGAGCGACTCGGCCGCGACCGGGTTCTCGCCGCAGGAGCGCAGCCGCAGGCCGAACGACGTGCGCCACAGGACCCACCAGCTCAGCGGCACCATCGCGACCGCGATGACGGTGAGCGGCGAGAGGTTCGTGAAGAGGCCGCCGAGCAGGCCCGCGATGTCCGAGATCAGGAACCAGTGCTTCTCGTTCAGGTCCTGGAGCCAGTCGGAGAGGCCTGGGACGGAGAAGCTGCCGAGCGAGTCGACCGGGGGCGACTGCTTGGACGTACCGCCCTCCTTGCCCTCGAAGGCGAAGGTCGAGAGGTAGCGGGTGACGCCCAGGGCGAGGATGTTCAGGGCCACACCGGAGACGATGTGGTTGACGTTGAAGGTGACCGTGACGATCGCGTGCAGGAGGCCACCGAGCGCGCCGCCGAGTATGCCGAACAGGATGCCGACCCACGGGCCCCACTGGTAACCGGCGAACGCGCCGAACCAGGTGCCGAGGATGAGCATGCCCTCAAGGCCGATGTTGACCACGCCCGCGCGCTCGGCCCACAGACCGCCGAGGCCCGCGAGGCCGATCGGCACGGCGAGCCGCAGAGCGGTGGACATCTGGCCGGTGGAGGTGATGCCGTTCGCGTCGGTGATCAGCCGGACCACGGACGTCAGGACGAGGACGCCCGCGATGATCAGCAGGAGGACGGGGAGCGAGATGCGGCGGCGGCCCGGCGCGGGCTGCTTGGCCGGGGGCTTGGCCACGGTTGTCGAGCTCATCGGGCAGCCACCTCCTTCACGGTGTCGTTGTTGCCGTCGTTGCCGTTGTCCTTACGGGCGGCGGCGGCCAGTTCCTCGCCGACGCGGCGCTGCTGACGGCTGAGCCCCCAACGGCGTACGGCCTCGTAGGAGACGACGACCGCGATCACGATGAGGCCCTGCATGATCACCGCGATCTCCTTGTCGTACGCCACCGGCTGGGCGTAGTCGAGGGCGGGCGACGCCTTGTCGAGGAAGGCCCACAGGAGCGAGGCGAACGCGATGCCGACCGGGTTGTTGCGGCCGAGCAGCGCGATGCCGATGCCGGTGAAGCCGAGTCCCGCGGGGAAGCTGAGGCTGTAGGTGTGGGTGTCGCCGAGCAGGATCGGCATGCCGGCGAGGCCCGCGACCGCGCCGGAGATCAGCATCGCGCTGAGCACCATGCGCTTGGCGTTCACGCCGGAGGCCGCGGCGGCCGACTGGGAGGCGCCGGTGGCGCGCAGGTCGAAGCCGAAGCGGGTGCGGTTCAGGACCAGCCAGTACAGGACGCCCGCGAGCGCGGCGATGATCACGAAGCCGTAGATCTCGCCGGACTCGCCCATGCTGATGCCGGGGAACCAGCCGGACTTGTGCATCTCGCCGGTGGTCTGGTTGTTGCCGACCGGGACACCGAAGTTCTCGGTGAGGGTCATGTAGCCGATGACGCTCGTCGCGATGGCGTTGAGCATGATCGTCGCGACGACCTCGCTGACCCCGCGGGTGGTCTTGAGGATGCCCGCGATGCCCGCCCAGAAGGCGCCGGTGAGCATGGCGACCAGCATCAGGAGCGGGATCTGGAGCGGGGCGGGGAGCGCGATGTGCGCGCCGACGACGGCGGTGGTCATCGCGGCGAGGCGGTACTGCCCGTCCACGCCGATGTTGAACAGGTTCATGCGGAAGCCGACGGCCACCGCGAGCGCGGCCAGGTAGTACATCCCGGCCTGGTTGATGGTCAGGACCTGGACGTCGGAGTAGCTGATCTGCTCCAGCATCAGGGTGTACGGCTCGATCGGGTTCTTGCCCGAGGCGAGCAGCACGACCGAGGTCAGCGCCACGGCCACGACGAGGGCGATGACCGGTCCGGCCACCGCGAGGAGCACACGCTCCTTGTCGAACTTCTTCATCGGGCCTCGTCCTCCGAAGTGCCGGCAGAGCCCTCTTCGGGGTCTTCTTCTACGTGTTCGAGGTGGCCGGACGCCGCGCCCGTCATCGCCGAACCCAGCTCCTCCGGCGTGATGGTGGCCGGGTCGGCGTCGGCGACGAGCCGTCCGCGGTAGATCACGCGGAGGGTGTCGGAGAGGCCGATCAGCTCGTCCAGGTCCGCCGAGATGAGGAGGACCGCGAGTCCTTCGCGACGCGCCTCGCGGATCTGGTCCCAGATCTGGGCCTGTGCGCCGACGTCCACACCGCGGGTGGGGTGGGCGGCGATCAGGAAGCGGGGCTTGTGGCTCATCTCGCGGCCGACGATCAGCTTCTGCTGGTTGCCGCCGGAGAGGGAGGCGGCCGTGACGTCGATGCCGGGCGTCCGGACGTCGTACTGCTCGACGATGCGCCGGGTGTCGGCCTGCGCGCCCTTGATGTCGAGCCAGAAGCCGCCCTTGCCGCGGGAGTTGGGCTTCTCGGTGACGTGACCGAGGATGCGGTTCTCCCAGAGCGGCGACTCCAGGAGGAGGCCGTGGCGGTGGCGGTCCTCGGGGATGTAGCCGATGCCCTGCTCGCGGCGGTGGCGCGTGGCCAGGGCGGTGATGTCCTCGCCCGCCATGCGGATCACGCCGGAGTCGGCGTGCTTGAGGCCGATGAGCGCGTCGATCAGTTCGGTCTGGCCGTTGCCCTCGACGCCCGCGAGGCCGAGGACCTCGCCCTCGTGGATGGTGAAGGAGATGTCGTCGAGGAGGGCGCGGCCCGAATCGCCGTCGGCAAGGAGCTTGAGCTCCTTGACCTCGATCATCGCCCGGTCGGTGACCGTCGACTCCGCGGTCTCCGGGGTGGGCAGCTCGCTGCCGACCATCAGCTCGGCGAGCTGGCGGGGCGTCGTCTCGGACGGGATCGCCGTGCCGACGGTCGTGCCGCGCCGGATGACGGTGATGTCGTCGGCCACGGAAAGGACTTCGCCCAGCTTGTGGGAGATGAAGATGACGGAGAGGCCCTCGGACTTCAGCTCGCGCAGGTTGTCGAAGAGCGCGTCGACCTCCTGCGGCACGAGGACCGCGGTCGGCTCGTCCAGGATCAGCGTGGTGGCGCCGCGGTAGAGGACCTTGAGGATCTCCACGCGCTGCCGGTCGGCGACGCCGAGGTCCTCGACCATGGCGTCGGGGCGCACCCCGAGGCCGTACCGGTCGGATATCTCCGCGATCTTGCGGCGGGCCGCGCCGCCGATGCCGTGCAGCTTCTCGCTGCCGAGAACGATGTTCTCCAGGACCGTGAGCTGGTCGGCGAGCATGAAGTGCTGATGGACCATGCCGATGCCGCGCGCGATGGCGTCGGCGGGGCTGGCGAAGGTCACCTCGGCACCGTCGACCGAGATGGTGCCCTCGTCCGGCTTCTGCATGCCGTAGAGGATCTTCATCAGGGTCGACTTGCCCGCGCCGTTCTCGCCGACGAGGGCGTGCACGGTGCCCTTGCGGACGGTCAGGCGGATGTCGTGGTTGGCCACGACGCCCGGGAAGCGCTTGGTGATGCCGGTGAGTTCAACGGCGGTGCCACCCGAGCCGGTCGAGACCTTGGCGACGGGCGGAGGGCTGGTGGACGCGTCGATGGCGCACTCTCCTCGGGAATCCTCAGGAAAGGGGCCACCTACGCGCGTAGCGCCCCTGGTTCGACGGGAGTTGAGCAGTCGGCCGCGCGAACGGGGCGCGGGGAACCATCGTCCCCCACACCCCGTTCCGCGGCCGTGACTTCGCTGTTACAGCGCAGTCCGGTTACAGCGTGGTCTTGACCTTGATCTTGCCGCTCTTGATGTCCTGCTCGGCCTTCTTCACGGCGGCCTGCAGGTCCTTCATCTTCTTGAACTCGGGGTTCGAGTCGGCGAGCGCGACGCCGCCGGACGCCAGGTCCGCACGGACCACGCCGCCCTTGGCGTTGTCATCCTGGACCGACTTCGTCAGGTTGTACACCGCTCCGGCGACGTCCTTGGTCGCCGAGGTCAGGATGTACTTCTTGTACTTGGCCAGGGCCTTCTGCTTGTACTGGTCGGAGTCGACACCGATCGCCCACACCTTCTCGGCGGCGGCGGCCTCGATGACACCCTGGCCCGAGAGACCGGCGGCGTGGTAGACCACGTCGGCGCCGCCCTCGATCTGTCCGCTGGCCGCTTCCTTGCCCTTGTCGGGGCTGGAGAAGCCGCCGTCCTCGGCCTTCTCGGTGAGCATCTGGCGCTTGATCTTCACCGACTTGTCGGTGTCCTTGACGCCCTGGACGAAGCCCGCCTCGAACTTGCGGATCAGGTTGTTGTTCACGCCGCCGATGAAGCCGACGCTCTTCTTCTTGCTGGCCTTGGCCGCGGCGACGCCCGCGAGGTACGAGGACTGCTCCTCGTTGAAGACCAGGTCGGAGACGTTGTCCGCCTTGATGGTGGCGTCGTCGACGATGCCGAAGGTGACCTTCGGGAACTTCGCGGCGACTTCCTTCACGGCGGGGGCGTAGGCGTAGCCGATGCCGATCACCGGGTTGTAGCCCTGCTTGGCGAGCTCGGTGAGGCGCTGGGCCTTGTCGGCGTCGGACTCGCCGTCCGTCGGCTCGACGGCCTTCTTGCCGACCTTCAGGTCCTTGGCGGCCTTGTCCATGCCCGCCGTCGCGGCGTCGTTGAAGGACTGGTCGCCCTTGCCGCCGACGTCGTACGCGATGGCGACGCCCTTGTTCTTGCCGTCGCTCTTGGAACCGGCGGCGTCGCTGGAGGTGCCGCCGCAGGCGGTGGCGGAGACGGCGAGTGCGGCGGTGGCTACACCCGCTGCGGCAATTCGGGAAACCCGGCGCATAGAGAGGAACTCCTTATGTACAAGCAAGCACAAGCACGTACGAGCGCCTCACCTGGCGCTGATTTCGCCGCAGCGTAACGCGCGTAGACCTGACATAAGAACCCTTCTGTCCCGTCCGTTATCGAGCTGTGGCCGCGAGGTTGCGGGAGCGTGGACGCACGGTGGGGCGCCCCGCACGTCACGGGGCGCCCCACCTGTCACGGTCCTGCTGTGCGGGTCCGGTTACGGCACGGTCTCGACCGTGACCTTTCCGTCGACGATGTCCTTCTCGGCCTCCTCCACGGCGGCGACCACGTCCTTCATCGCCGTGTACTTCGGGTTCGAGTCGGCGAACCCGACGCGTCCCGACTTCAGGTCGTAGCGCTGCTCGCCCGTGATCGGCTTGCCCTCGACGACCGACTTCGTCAGGTCGTAGACGGCGCCGCCGACGTCCTTGAGGGCCGAGCCGAGGATGTAGTCCTTGTACTTGGCCAGGGCCTTCTGCTTGTACTGGTCGGAGTCGACGCCGATCGCCCACACCTTCTGGGAGCCGGCCTCCTGGATCACGCCCTGCCCGGAGAGGCCCGCCGCGTGGTAGATCACGTCGGCCCCCGACTCGATCTGACCGCTCGCCGCGTTCTGCCCCTTGTCGGGGCTGGAGAAGCCGCCGTCCTCGGGCTTCTCGGTCAGATACCGCTTCTCTATCTTGATCTTGGGGTCGACGGACTTGACGCCCTGCACGAAGCCGGCCTCGAACTTGTGGATGAGGTTGATGTCGACGCCGCCGATGAAGCCGACGTGGTCGGCCTTGGTCGCCTTCGCTGCGGCGACGCCCGCCAGATAGGACCCCTGCTCCTCGTGGAACACGAGGTCGGCGACGTTGTCCGCCTTGACGGTGTTGTCGTCGATGATCCCGAAGGTGGTCTTCGGGAACTTCGCCGCGGCTTCCTTGATGGCGGGGGCGTAGATGTAGCCGACGCCGATCACCGGGTTGTAGCCCTGCTTGGCCAGCTGCTCGATGCGCTGCACCTTGTCGGCGCTCGACTCGCCGTCGCCGGGCTCCATGTCGACGCCGCCGATCTTGAAGTCCTTGCGCGCCTTCTCGTACCCGGCGTACGCGGCGTCGTTGAACGACTGGTCGCCCTGGCCGCCGATGTCGTACGCGAGGCCGACGCCCTTGCCCTTGTACTCCGAGGACGACCCGCCGGACTTGTCGTCCTTGTCGTCCTCCTGTGATGCCTCGCTGCTGGTCTTGCCGCACGCGGAGGCCGCGAGGGCGAGGGACGCCACCACGACGGCCACTTGGGAGAGCTTCGATCCTCGGGTTCCACGAGATCCTCGACGAAGACGCATAGGACGCACCCCTTACGTTCCCCAAAGCACCCTTGAAGGGCCTGATTTCGGCGCACAGTAACGCGCGTAGAAAGGGAGGGGAACGGGGTTTCGCACTGCGTTACCTATTCGTGCCGAGGGCCGGTTACGTCCGGGTGAACGGGTCCGCCGTAACCGGCCGATAGCGGTGCTTACCTACCTGCTCACCTACCGACGCCGTCGATCAGCGCCGCCGCGGTGAAGAGTTCGACGCCCACCGTGATCGCCGACTCGTCCGCGTCGAAGTCGCCCTGGTGCAGGTCCCGGACGGTGCGCTCGCCGGGCGTACGGACGCCGAGGCGGGCCATGGCGCCGGGCACGTGCTCCAGGTACCAGGAGAAGTCCTCGCCGCCCAGGCTCTGTTCGGTGTCCTCGACGGAGTGCGGGCCGAGGCGCGTCCGCATGGCCTCGCTCAACAGGTCGGTCACGTCCGGGTCGTTCACGACGGGCGGGACGCCCCGGATGTAGTTCACCTCGGACTTGGCGCGGTACAGATCGGCGATCTCCTGGATGGCGCCGTGCACCAGGTCGGGCGCCTTGCGCCAGGCGGTCAGGTCCAGGCAGCGGACGGTGCCGGAGAGTTCGGCGTGCTGCGGGATGACGTTGCAGGCGTGGCCCGACTCGATGCGGCCCCACGTCACCGCGAGCCCCGAGCGGGCGTCGATGCGCCGGGCGACCAGGGCGGGGACCTCGGTGACGACCTTGGCGGCGGCGGTGACGAGGTCGGTGGTCAGGTGGGGGCGCGCGGTGTGTCCCCCCGCGCCGTCCAGCGAGACTTCGAGCCGGTCACAGGCGGAGGTGATCGCGCCGTGCCGAAGGCCGATCTTCCCGGCGTCGACGCGGGGATCACAGTGCACGCCGATGATGCGGCCGACGCCGTCGAGCACACCGGACTCGATGGCATCGGGCGCACCGCCGGGCAGGACCTCCTCCGCGGGCTGGAAGATCAGCCGTACGGGAAAGGGCAGTTGCCCCTGTTCCGCGAGCTCGGCGAGGACGAGGCCCGCGCCGAGCACCACGGTGGTGTGCACGTCGTGCCCGCAGGCGTGGGCGCGGTCGGGCACGGTGGAGCGGTACGGGACGCCGAGCTTGGTGTCCGGGATGGGGAGCCCGTCGATGTCGGCGCGCAGCGCGAGCATGGGGCGCACGCCGTCCCACTGTTCGGTGCCGATGTCACAGACCAGTCCGGTGCCGATGTCGAGTACGCGGGGCTTGAGGCCCGCGCGCTCGAGCCGGGCCTTGAGGGCCGCGGTCGTACGGAACTCCTGGTTGCCGAGCTCGGGGTGCATGTGCAAGTCGCGGCGGAAGGCGATGAGTTCGGTGCGCAGGGCGTCCGGGAGCGCACCGGGGAGTACTGCTTCCCCGGGGGCGTCCCCCGCTGCTTCCCCGGGCAGATCGGCCTCGGACCCTCGCTCGGACTCTCGTGACATCAGTTGGTTCACCCTCTGAAGGGTAGGGCGAGGCACGGGCCAACTGACCCACGATCAACAAAAGTTCA
The DNA here is from genome assembly GCF_040643025.1 of Streptomyces sp. NPDC047525. NCBI lineage: Bacteria > Bacillati > Actinomycetota > Actinomycetes > Kitasatosporales > Streptomycetaceae > Streptomyces > Streptomyces sp. NPDC047525. Next base: position 196,801 of record NZ_JBEYTL010000013.1, on the reverse strand, counting down.
GCCCGATAGGGTAAGAAAAAGTGGCCGCGTGGCGCATGGGCGCTAGTTGAGGTGGGTAAACTCTCTCGCCCTCCAGAGGGAAAGGCGCTGGTCACGCCGTGGCCGCGACCCCCTGCGCCGGGGAATGCGCGGAGGCCACCGACGCCAGGCGGTGTACGTCACGTGCCGTGCCCGTGACGCCCGACAGGAACCCCTGGGCCCGGGGTGAGGCGTTCTCCGTCAGCCAGGCCGGGTCGATGTCGCAGACCGCGACGCGGACCTCCGTGCCCGCGAGGGCCAGGGGCAGGGTGTGGACCACCGTCGAGGGGAAGCTCAGGATCGTGCTGCCGATCGGGCCTCGGCGGGCGATCAGTTCCAGCGGGAGGTCGGGGCGGACCACTTGCAGGCCCGTCTCCACCGCCAGGCGGTGGAGCTTCTCCGAGCTCTCGCGGCGGTGGGCGAAATAGCGGGTCGCTCCGTGTGCGCGGGACAGGGTGCGGACCGCCTCCACGTAGCGGTCCGGGTCGACCACGCCCGTCTCGACGAGCGAGGTGCCGACCAGGTCCGCGCCCTTGGAGACGCGCGGCGGGCCGAAGCGCTCCCGCGTCCACGCGAAGCTGTTCACCGTCACCCGCACGCCGTCCGGCGCCGAGTCGATCGGCATGGAGGAGAAGACCTCCACCGTGCGCTTGCCGCCGGGTGTCAGGCGGCGGCGGGCGGAGGCCGAGATCGGGGCGAAGGCGATGTCGCGCACGCCGGGGCGGCCGCCGCGGCGGTGCCAGCGCACCAGGCGCTCCCCCGCGGCCAGTTGGGCCACGAACTCCATCGTGGCCGTGCCGTCGTCCACGACCACCAGCGAGCGGGCCCTGGTGATCGTCAGGAGCAGCTGTACGTAGCGCGAGAACGGGTCGCCGATGACGATCCGGTCCGCCGCCCGCAGCGCGCCCGTCAGGCCGCCGATCGTGTGGAAGGGAGCGGCCGCACCGCCGCGCGCCTCCTCCCAGCGGACGCTCAGGCCCTCGTCACGCGCCAGCTGGGCCATGCGGCGCAGCTGGCCCCGGGTCATCGGGTCGTTCGGGGAGAGGACGACGACGGTGAGCCCCCCGGCCGGGCCGGTCGCCCCCGCCGAATGCGCCCACTCAAGGACGTTGAGGAGCTGCACAGGGCTCTCTACGAACGCCAGGGTGGCGGGCGCCGCAGCAGTGGGGGCCGTCGGCCCGGGTCGGGGGCTCATCGTCGTATGACCGTGTCCTGTCCTTGTGAGGGGTCCCGGGACTCCCGGTGAAAGGTCCCGGTAAGAGCGTCAGCGCGCTCAGACCGCTACCGGCTCGCGGTCGGCCGCGTCGGCCTCGGCGACGACGCCCGCGACGCGGCGCAGCTTCTTCATCGGGCCGAGCTCCGACTCGTAGACCTTCTTGACGCCGTCACCGAGGGAGGCCTCGATGGTGCGGATGTCGCGGACGAGCCGGGTCAGGCCCTGCGGCTCGACCGACGCGGCCTGGTCCGAACCCCACATGGCGCGGTCGAGGGTGATGTGACGCTCGACGAACGTGGCGCCGAGCGCGACCGCGGCGAGCGTGGTCTGCAGGCCCGTCTCGTGGCCTGAGTAGCCGATCGGGACGTTCGGGTACTCCTGCTGGAGGGTGTTGATGACGCGGAGGTTGAGCTCCTCGGCCTGCGCCGGGTACGTCGACGTGGCGTGGCACATCAGGATGTTGTCCGAGCCGAGGACCTCGACCGCGTGACGGATCTGCTTCGGGGTGGACATGCCGGTCGAGAGGATGACCGTGCGGCCCGTGGCGCGCAGGGCGCGGAGCAGCTCGTCGTCGGTGAGCGAGGCCGAGGCGACCTTGTGGGCCGGGAGGTCGAACTTCTCCAGGAAGGCGACGGCCTCGGTGTCCCACGGGGAAGCGAACCAGTCGATGCCGCGCTTCTTGCAGTGCTCGGTGATGGCCTGGTACTCGGACTCGCCGAACTCCACGCGGTGGCGGTAGTCGATGTACGTCATCCGGCCCCAGGGGGTGTCGCGCTCGATGTCCCACTGGTCGCGCGGGGTGCAGATCTCCGGGGTGCGCTTCTGGAACTTGACCGCGTCGCAGCCGGCGTCGGCGGCCACGTCGATCAGGGCGAGGGCGTTGTCGAGCTCGCCGTTGTGGTTGATGCCGATCTCACCGGTGATGTAGACGGGCTGACCGGGACCTGCGGTCTTCGAACCGAAGGTGCGCAGACGGGAGTTGGAGATCGTAGAGCTCATGGCAGGAACTTTCCTTACTTGTTGAGGGAGGGGCCGAGGATCCATGCGGCGATCTCTCGGATCGCGCCGTCACCACCGGGGAGAGCGGTGACCGCGCGTGCGGCGCCGCGTACGACGTCGTGGGCGCTCGCGACCGCCACCGGCCAGCCGACAAGGCCGAAGCAGGGGAGGTCGTTGACGTCGTTTCCGACGTAGAGCACGCGCTCGGGAGCGATGCCCTGCTCCTCGCACCACTGCTTGAGTGCGAGGTCCTTGCGGTCGATGCCGTGCAGGACGGGAAGCTTCAGCTTCCGGGCCCGCGCGGCGACGACCGGGTTCTGTTCCGTGGACAGGATCAGCAGCGGAATCCCCGCGTCACGCAGGGCCGCGATGCCGAGGCCGTCCCCGCGGTGCACGGAGACGAGCTCCCGTCCTTCGGAGTCGATCAGCACCCTGTCGTCCGTCTGGGTGCCGTCGAAGTCGAGTACGACCGCGTCGATGTCGTCGCGGGTCGGAAGGGCGTCGGCCCGGCCGCCGTCGAACAGCGGGGCGAGCGCGCGGGCACGGGCGAGGTCGTGCGGGTCGTCGATCTCCAGGACGCGCGCCGGGTCCGTGCGGACGAGTTCGGTGCGGCCGAAGAAGCGGTGCTTGTGCTCGCGGAAGCCGGTCACGTCCATGGCGTAGACCGCGCCGGTCTCCAGGAGGTCCTGGGGGCGGTCCTGGCGGCGCGGGCGGAAGGACTTGTCGTGGTTGACGCCGTAACCGCCGTCGGTGGCGGTCGAGTTGGCGACCTTCGTGGTGCCGCCCATCTCGCCGGTGCGCCGCGCGTCGAGGGCCGCGGGCTCGTCGTCGGCGTCGCGCCACACGAAGCCGTGGAAGGGCGCCACGGTCAGCGCCGTGTCCGCGCCGCCGTCGATGATCGAGCCGACCACGCCGTCGACGTCCTCGCGGACGATGAAGGGGCTGGTGCACTGCACGAGCAGGACGACGTCCACGGCCGTGCCGTGCAGCGACTCGTGCGCGTCCATCGCGTGCAGGACGGCCGCCTCGCTGGTCGCGGTGTCCCCCGCGATCGCCGCGGGCCGCAGGACCACTTCGGCGCCGGCCGAGCGGGCGGCCTCGGCGATCACGTGGTCGTCCGTGGAGACGACGACGTCCGTGACGAGCCGCGCGGCCAGGCACTCGCGGACGGCGCGCGCCACCAGGGGCACACCGCCGACGGGGGCGAGGTTCTTGGCGGGCACGCCCTTGGAGCCGCCGCGGGCCGGGATGACGGCGAGGACGCGGTGTGCGGGCGCGCTTCCTGGGGCGGGGTGGGACATGGGGGCTCCTTGAGTGGGGTGGGGGATCACAGCTCGCCCGCGGTTCACAGCTCGCCCATCCGCCGGATGACGGGGGCCACGCGCTGCACCCCGTGCCGGTAGGCGCCGCGCGCCGCGCTGCGGACGGCCTGGCGCACCGGGCCCGGCTCGCGGTCCGCGGCGGGCGCGCCGGGCAGCGGGGTGCCGTCCGGGCCGAGGTGGTGGCGGGCCAGGATGCCGGGGAGGTAGCCGGGGGCGGTGACGAGGCTGTAGTACGGGGCGACGGGCGGCAGTTGAGGCTGTGCGAGGAGGCTCGCGACGCGCTCACGTGCCGCGTCGAAGGCCTTCTCGTACGACCCGTCGGGCGCGACGCCCTGCCGTGCGACCCACTCCGGAGCGGCCTCGGGGCTGTACCCCGCGTCGATCTCGTCCCAGGACGCCAGGCATCCGGAGCCGATGAAGTGGTGGTTGCCGAGCGCCTCGCGCACCCCGAGGTCGGTGAGGACCGCGGTGGGGATGCGGCGGTGCAGGGATTCGAGCGCGGCGGTGGAGCTGACCGTGACGAGCAGGTCGGTGCGGTCGAGGACCTCGCCCATGTTTCCGTACACGAGGCGGCAGTTGGGCGGCAGGCCCTCGCCCTTGGCGAGCTTCTGGTAGGGCAGTTCCTCGATGTGCGTGGTGTGTTCGCCGGGCTTGCTGCGCAGCTTGATCAGGACCTCGCGGTCCGGGTGCAGGCGTGCGTGCTTGACCATGCGGCTCAGCAGGTACGTGCGGTGTGCGCGGCTGTCGGGCACGGAGGGCTGCGCGGCGAAGACGACCGTGTAGGGGTCGTGCTTCTGGTCCTTCTCGAGATAGGCAGCGCCGCCGAGGAACGGCAGCGCGCTCTCCACGACGCCCGACGCGTCGGCGCCCACTCCCTCGTACACGGCTCGGAAACGCTCCGCGTCCTGGCGGGAGTTGGCGAGGACGACGTCCGCGCCGTGCCGCAGGAGCAGGCCGTCGGCGAGCTTCTCGTAGACGACGCCGACATAGCCGGTGACGATCACGGGACGCCGCTTCGAGGCCGCGGCCATCCGGGCCAGACCGTGCAGCACCGCCTGGACCGCGCCGCCCACGAGGGCGAGCACGATCACGTCGGGTGCTTCGCGCTCGACCTCGCGCAGGAACTCGACCGCGGTGACCTCACGGAGCGAATCCGCGCGCACCCCGACCTCTTCGAGCTGGCGGACGGTGGGCGTGGCCCGGCCCCTGAGGAGGCGTCCGTCGAGGCGTATGTCCGCTCCCTCACCCGCGAGGCGGCTCGCGGTGAGCGCGCCCCATTTCCACCGGGTGTCGGAGTCGGCGAGCACGGTGATCCGTGTCGTCCCGCTGTTGCTTACTGGCACAGGAAGGACGCTAGGAAGGCATTGGGATTGGCGGCCCAACTCAGGTGCAACAAACGGTTAACAGCACGCCGACGAATGGCGAATCAGCCCGGGAAACCGCCGATGGGCAGGCGGGTTAACCGTTCCGCCATGCGTCGTTCACCTGACATCTCACCTTCGGTCAAGACGAATGCCGGGCCGACACCTAACGTCACCCACGTGGTTAAGCTCTCCGTCATCGTGCCGTTCTACAACGTGCAGCAATACGCGCCCGACACCTTGAAGAGTCTGCGAGCGAACGCACGCGAAGACTTCGAATTCATTCTCGTCGACGACTGTTCGAAGGACGAGACTCCAGAGATCCTGGAGCGTGCCGCGCGCGAACTGCCCGGCGCCGTCCATCTCAGACATGAGACGAACGGCGGTCTGGCGACCGCCCGCAACACGGGCCTTGACGCGGCGCGCGGCGAGTACCTCACCTTCCTGGACGGTGACGACTGGCTCGCCCCCGGTTATTACGCGCAACTCGTGGCGTCCATCGAGCAGTTGGGCTGCGACTTCGTGCGTACCGACCATGTGCAGTGCACCGCTCGGGCCCGCAGCATCCACCGTGTCCCGCACGGCAGGCGCGGCGTCGTCATGCCGCCGCGGGACGTCATCCTGCCCGCCGACCGGTCGACGTCCGTCGACTACGCCTACGCCTGGGCGGGCATCTACCACCGGCGCCTGGCCGACCAGGGCCTGCTCCACTTCACGGACGGCCTGCGCACCGCGGAGGACCGGCCGTGGATCTGGCGCCTTCACCGCGAGGCGGAATCCTTCGCCGCGGTGGGCCTGCTCGGCGTTTTCTACCGGCGCGGGGTCGCGTCGTCGCTGACGCAGATCGGTGACGTACGACAGCTCGATTTCATCCGTGCATTCGACCAGGTGATCCGGGAAACGGCTGAGGACCGCGATGCGGACAAACTCCTGCCGAAGGCCGTCCGTACTTACTGCGCGATCATTTCCCACCATCTGGGATCCATCGAAAGGTTCGAGCCACAAGTGGCGCGGAAATTGAAGTCGCTGAGTGCGGCAGCCCTGAAGCGGATGCCGCAGGGCGTTCTCGACGACGCACTCGACTCCATGGACATACAGCGGGCGACGCGCCTTCGCCGGCTGCGCCGGCGCCCGGTGTCGGCGGAGGTGGCCGCGTAATGGCGACGACGCAGATCTTCCTCGCGTCCACGCTGTACGGCACGGCGACGCTGGCCGCGGCGATCGACGCCGACCGCTTCGGCCCGGCCGACCGGCGGCTGCTGCTCGTCAGCAACAACGCGGCGACGCCGGAGACGACGGTCGCCGTGGACGAGATGCCGGGCTTCGAGCGCCTGCGGGACCGCTTCGACGACGTACGTTCCTGGAACGAGGCCATCTCCCCTTTTCATCCGGGCGGCTGGGCTCCCCGGGCGGACGACATCCCGATGTGGGAGCGGTACATCCGGCTCCTGTGGGACCTCGGTGACGACGACATCGAGCTGGCCGTCGAGTCGATCCAGGTCAACCCGGCCCTGGCCCTCGCGCAGATCTTCACGGGCGCGCCCGTGGACGTCTACGCGGACGGCCTGATGAGCTACGGCCCCACCCGCAACAAGATCGACCCGCTGGTCGGCACGCGGGTGCGCCGCCTGCTGCACCTTGACCTGGTGCCGGGCCTGACCCCGCTCCTGTTGACCGAGTTCGGCGTGGAGCCGGAGATCGTGCCGACCGAGGCGTTCGTGAAGGTCCTCGACCGCCTCGCCGAGGCCGATGCCGCGGACATCCCCGACATCGCCGAACCCGCCCTGCTCCTTGGCCAGTACCTCTCCGCGCTCGGCATCCTGACCGCCGAGGAAGAGGAGGAGCTGCACGTGCGCATGGTGCGCGGCGCAGCCGGACTCGGCCACACGCGCGTGGTGTTCAAACCGCATCCGACGGCTCCGGCCCGCTGGTCGCGCATGCTGGAGAAGGAGGCGGAGGCGATCGGCGTGGAGCTGACCGTCCTCGACTCACCGGTCCTCGCCGAGGTCCTCTACCAGCGGATGCGCCCCGCGCTTGTCATCGGCTGCTTCTCGACGGCGCTGCTCACCGCGTCCGCGCTGTACGGCCTGCCGGTCGCCCGCACCGGCACCGAGACGCTCCTGGAGCGGCTCGCGCCCTACCAGAACAGCAACCGCGTCCCCGTCACCATCGTGGACGCGCTGATCCCCGACCTCGCCGACAAGGGCGCGGTCACCGGGCGGCAGCCGGGCATGCCGGTCGGCGACCTGGGCGAGCTGCTCGTCGCCGTCGGCTTCGCCATGCAGCCGCAGATCTATCCCCGCCTGCGCGGAGCCGCCGAGCGGTATCTCTCGACGCACCTCACCCCGCACACCTGGCGCTACTTCAAGCGGCGCCGCCTCACGGCCCTCGCCCTGCCCGGAGCGCTGCCCTCGCAGCTCTCGTTCATCCCGCGCAACGCGGCCGTACGCCGGGTCGCGCGCCGGGCCCGTTCGGTCCAGCGCACCATCAAGCGGACCGCACTCGGATGACCTCTCCCGGAACCACGCTCCCGAAGCACTCCCCGGGGACGGACACGGCAGACGCCCTCGCGCGCACGATTCCGGCCCCCGCGGCCGCCAAGCGTGCGCGGCCCCGCCTCAGAGCCCTGGACGGGCTGCGGCTCATCGCGGCCCTGATGGTCGCGGCCTACCACTACGGCGGCCGCGACGGCGAGATCAGCGAGGCCTGGGGCAGCTCGCCGCAGCTTCAGTTCCCCACGGCGCACAGCTGGTTCGCCTACGGCTGCCTGGGCGTGCAGATCTTCTTCGTCATCAGCGGCTTCGTGATCTGCATGAGCGGCTGGGGCCGTCCGCTGCGCGCGTTCTTCGCGTCACGCGCCTCGCGGCTCCTGCCCTCCTACTGGGCGGCGATCATCCTGGTGACGGCGGTCTTCGCGCTGCCCGTCGTGACGTACCAGGCGGTCTCGCCCAGCGACGCCCTGGTGAATCTGACCATGCTCCAGCAACCGCTGGGCGTGGACCGGGTGTTGGGTGTCTGCTGGACGCTCTGGGCCGAGCTGCGGTTCTACGCGCTGTTCGCGCTCTTCGTCGTCCTGCCGGGCGCGAACCGGGCCCGCGTGATCCTCTTCTGTGCGGTGTGGACCCTGGCCGCGGTCGTCGCGGAGGGCGCGAACGAGCCGCTGCTCGACCTCGTCCTCATGCCCGAGTACGCCCCCTTCTTCATCGGCGGCATCGGCATCTACCTCGTCCACCGCGACCGCAGGGACCTCACGGCCTGGGGCATCGTGGGGGTGAGCTGGCTGATCGGCCAGCACTACGCGGTCTCGCGCCTGTGGCACGCCCCGAACCCGGACTTCTTCTCCTACCGCACGTCCTTCGGGATCATCGCGGTCGTGACGGCGGGCTTCGCCGCGGTGCTCCTGATCGCACTCGGCGCCCTGCACCGGGTCGACTGGAAGTGGCTGACGGTGGCGGGGGCCCTGACCTACCCGTTCTACCTGGTGCACGAGCACCTGGGCTGGGTGACGGTGGCCGCGCTGCACCGGGGGCTCGGGCTTCCGTCGTACGCGACCTTCGGTCTGACGATCGCGGCCATGCTGCTGCTCGCCTGGCTCCTGAACCGTTTCGTGGAGGAGCGGCTGACGCCGCTGATCCGGAACGGGCTCATGGTTCGGAAGTGACCCCGTCCGTGGCGGTGTCGGCGTCCTCGTCCGCCGCCACCGCGCGGGCCACGTCCATGGCCTCGCCCATGACGACCTCGGCCTCGCCTATCGCGTCCACCAGCTCCTGGACCAACCGCTCCAGCGTCTCGCCCTCATCCATGGGCCAAGACTATGCGTGCCGGGTGTCCAGCATCGTCGCCCCGATCCCGGCGACCACCGCGGCGAGGCCCTTCTCGAACCCCGCGTCGTAGTCGCGGAACATCTCGTCGCCGGCCGCCGAGGCAAGCGGATAGGCGGCGAGCCGCTGCGCGCGGGCCTCCAGGTCGTAGCCGCCCTCCTCCTTCGCGGGGTCGGGGCCCATCGACTGCTCCTCGATCACGTAGCCGATGGTGTAGCTGTACCCGGTGAGCCAGGCGCGGGCCGCACCGCCCGGCGTGAAGCCCCCCGCCGTGAGCATGCGCAGGTGCGCCTCCATGGGGGCGGCGTACGACATGTCCGTGAAGCGCGTACCGCTGTAGACCTTCGCGCCGTCGCGGTACATCAGCAGGTGCCGCCGCAGGCCCCGCATCGCGGCGGCGAAGGCCGTCGGCCAGTCGGCGTCCGGTACCGCCTCCGCCGCGAGCTCGTCGTTCATGCGCCGCAGCATCTCCGTCGCCATCTCGTCGAGCAGTGCCTGCTTGTCCTTGAAATGCCAGTACAGAGCGGGCGCCTTGACGTCCAGCTCCTTGGCGATGGCGCGCAGGGAGAGCCCGTCGAGGCCCGTCTCGTTCAGGAGCTTCAGGGCGGTGCGCGCCACGCGGGTGCGGTCCAGGGGTGTCGTAGCCACCTTGACAATTTAACACCGTTAAGCGCAGGCTCTGGGCCATGGCACTTAACAGCGTTAAGGACGGAGCCGTCATGACTGTCACGACCGACGTACTCATCGTGGGAGCCGGACCCACGGGCCTGACCCTCGCCTGCGACCTCGCACGACGCGGCGCAGACGCCCTGGTCGTCGAGCGGGCCGACGCCCTCTTCCCCGGCTCCCGCGGCAAGGGCATCCAGCCCCGCACCCAGGAGGTCTTCGACGACCTCGGGGTCATCGAGGCGGCCGAGGCGGCGGGCGGTCCCTACCCGGTCGGCATGGTCTGGCAGGGCGGCGAGCGGCAGGGCGAGCACCGGATGTTCGAGGAGAGGGAGCCGACCCGGGACGCCCCGTACGACCGGCCGCTGATGCTCCCCCAGTGGCGCACGCAGGAGATCCTCCACGCCCGCCTGCGCGAACTCGGCGGCGCGGAGATCGAGTTCGGTGCCGCGCTGACCGGCCTCGCGCAGGACGAGGAGGGCGTCACCGCCCGGCTCGCGGACGGCCGGACGGTCCGCGCCGCCTACGCCGTGGCGGCCGACGGCGGCCGTTCGACCGTGCGCGCGGCGCTCGGCATCGGCATGGCGGGCGAGACCGTGGACCCGAACCCGATCCTGGTGGCCGACGTCCGCATCCCCGCCCTGGACCGCGACAACTGGCACATGTTCCCGCCCGCCGCCGACGGCGGGGGCTTCCTGGCGATCTGCCCGCTGTCGGGCACCCCGGACTTCCAGCTGACGGCCCAGTTCACGGACGGGACCGCCCCCGACACCTCGCTCGAAGGCGTGCGCAAGGTCGTCGCCGCCCGTACGCACCTGGCCGCCGACGCGGTGACCGAGGTGCGCTGGGCCTCCGACTTCCGGCCGCGCGCGGCGATGGCGGACCGGTTCCGCGAGGGCCGCGTGTTCCTGGCCGGCGACGCGGCGCACGTGCACTCACCTGCGGGCGGCCAGGGCCTGAACACCAGCGTGCAGGACGCGTACAACCTGGGCTGGAAGCTGGGCGCGGTCCTGCGGGGCGGCGCGCCCGAGGCACTCCTCGACACCTACGAGGCCGAGCGGCTGCCCAACGCCGCGCAGATGCTGGGCCTTTCCACCCGCATCCACCGGGGCGAGGAGCGGCGCGGGGAGGCCACCCGCCAGCTGGGCCTCGGCTACCGGGACAGCTCCCTGTCGGTGGAGACCCGCACGGGCCTCCCGGGCGGGGCGCTGCGGGCGGGCGACCGCGCACCGGACGGGCCGTGCGGCGCGGGACGGCTCTTCGACGCGTTCAGGGGCCCGCACTGCACACTGCTCGCGGTCGGCACGGATGCCGAACTGCCGCCACTGGACGAGGAGTTGGTGCACGTACACCGCGTCGAGGCCTACGCGCCCTACGGCAAGGGCCTCTTCCTGGTGCGCCCGGACGGGTACGTCGGGTGGGCGGGCGAGGACGCGAGGGGCCTGACCGACTACGTCAGGCTGATCCGCCAGGACAACTCATCCGCGAAGACAGTTGACCTCAATCAAGCTTGAGGTTCTACCTTCTGGGCATGGACACTTTCACGTACTCCCACAGCGACGAAGACCTCATCGACCAGCCCATCGGCTACTGGGCATCGGCCGCGGGTGAGGCCGTCGTCCACCACATCCGCACCATGCTCGCCGAGTCCGGGCTCACCCAGCCCGAGTGGTGGATCCTGAACCAGATCGTCGCCGACGACGGCCGCGACAAGGCGGCCGTGCTTGCCACTCTGCGCGGCTACCTGAACGTGGGCGACGGCTCCCTGCAGCACGACATCCGCGCCCTGCACGAGCGCGGCCTGCTCACCGAGGACGCCGACGGCCGCCTCCGCATCACCGACGAGGGCCGCGCCCTGCGGGACAACACCGCCCTGCGCCAGCAGAAGACCCGCGCGGAGATCCACGAGGGCATCCCGGACGAGGAGTACATCCGCACCCTCAAGGTGCTCCAGCGCATGATCCACAACGTGGGCGGATCAGCCTGGCACCACTGAACTCACCCGCTGGCGAGCGACAGCTTCGCCGCGAACCCGAGGAACAGCGCGCCCGCCGCCGAAGTGGCTCCCGCCGAGAGCCGCCTGCGGCGGCGGAACGCGGCCGACAGCTTGGTGCCGCTGAATATCAGGGCCGTGAGGTAGAGGAAGCTCGCCACCTGGGCGAAGGCACCCAGCACGAGGAAGGAGAGTGCGGGGTAGGCGTATCCGGGATCGACGAACTGCACGAAGAAGGCGATGAAGAAGAGGATCGCCTTCGGGTTGAGCAGGCTGATCACCAAGGCCCTGCGGAACGGCCGCTCCACGGCGCCCCCGGACTCCCCGCCCTCCTGCTCCACGACCGGCTCGCGCCGCGCGCGCCACATGCCCACGGCCGCCCGCAGCATCCCGAACGCGAGCCAGGTCAGATAGCCGGCACCGGCGTACTTCACGATCCCGAAGAGCACGGCGTTGGCCTGGAGGAGCGAGGCGACACCGGCGGCCGACAGCGTCATCAGGACGGTGTCACCGCACCAGACGCCGGCCGCGGCCGTATAGCCGGTGCGTACGCCACGGCGTGCGGCCACGGAGAGCACGTACAGCGAGTTCGGCCCCGGCAGCAGAATGATCAGGGCGAGGCCCGCGAGATAGGTCGGAAGATCGGTGACACCCAGCATGGGGCGGAGTGTCGCACGCGTGTACGGCTAGCGGACGTGGTGTCCGCCCAGCGGACATCAGGACCACGCGCGTCGTCAGAACGCGTCCGTCGGCACGTACGCCCCCCACACCTCCCGCAGCGCGTCGCACACCTCGCCCACCGTCGCCCGCGCCCGCAGCGCGTCCTTCATCGGGTAGAGGACGTTGGCCTCCCCCTTGGCCGCCTCCTGGAGCGAGGAGAGCGCCGCGTCCACCGCCGCCTGGTCGCGCTCCGCCCGCAGCTTCGCGAGGCGGGCCGCCTGCTGGGCCTCGATGGCGGGGTCGACGCGGAGGGGTTCGTAGGGGTCCTCCTCCTCCAGCTGGAAGCGGTTGACGCCGACCACCACGCGTTCACCGGAGTCGGTCTCCTGGGCGATGCGGTAGGCGCTGCGCTCGATCTCGTTCTTCTGGAAGCCGTTCTCGATGGCGGCCACCGCGCCGCCCATGTCCTCGACGCGCTCCATGAGTCCGAGGGCCGCGTCCTCGATGTCGTCCGTCATCTTCTCCACGACGTACGACCCGGCGAACGGGTCGACCGTGGCGGTCACGTCCGTCTCGTACGCGAGGACCTGCTGCGTGCGCAGGGCCAGGCGCGCGCTCTTGTCGGTCGGCAGCGCGATCGCCTCGTCGAAGGAGTTCGTGTGCAGGGACTGGGTGCCGCCGAGCACCGCGCCCAGGCCCTGGACCGCGACGCGGACGAGGTTCACCTCGGGCTGCTGGGCGGTGAGCTGGACCCCGGCCGTCTGCGTGTGGAAGCGCAGCATCAGCGACTTGGGGTTCTTCGCGCCGAACTCGTCGCGCATCACGCGGGCCCAGATGCGGCGCGCGGCACGGAACTTGGCGACCTCCTCCAGGAGCGTCGTGCGCGCCACGAAGAAGAAGGACAGGCGGGGCGCGAAGTCGTCCACGTCCATGCCCGCCGCGACCGCCGTGCGGACGTACTCGATGCCGTCGGCGAGGGTGAAGGCGATCTCCTGCGCGGGCGTCGCGCCCGCCTCGGCCATGTGATAGCCGGAGATGGAGATGGTGTTCCACTTCGGGATCTCGGCCCGGCAGTACTTGAAGATGTCCGCGACCAGGCGCAGTGACGGCTTGGGCGGGAAGATGTACGTGCCGCGCGCGATGTACTCCTTCAGGATGTCGTTCTGGATCGTGCCCGTGAGCTCGGAGGCGTCGACGCCCTGTTCCTCGGCGACCAGTTGGTACATGAGGAGCAGCAGGGCGGCGGGGGCGTTGATCGTCATCGACGTCGACACCTTGTCCAGCGGAATGCCGCCGAACAGGACGCGCATGTCGTCGACCGAGTCGATCGCGACGCCCACCTTGCCGACCTCGCCGGACGCGATCGGGGCGTCCGAGTCGTGGCCCATCTGCGTGGGCAGGTCGAAGGCGACGGAGAGGCCCGTCGTGCCGTTGGCGATCAGCTGCTGGTAGCGGGCGTTGGACTCGACGGCCGTGCCGAAGCCCGCGTACTGGCGCATCGTCCAGGGGCGGCCGGTGTACATCGAGGGATACACGCCGCGCGTGAAGGGATAGGCGCCCGGTGCGCCCAGCTTCGTCGCGGGATCCCAGCCGTCGAGGGCCTCGGGGCCGTACACGGGCTCGACGGGCAGTCCGGACTCCGAATCACGCGCCATCGCTCTGCGCCTCCTGCGAGAGATCCTTCTCCGTTACTTCTCCGGTATAGCGGTCCTCCCCCAGCATGCGGCAACGTTCAGGGGTGGTCACTCGCGGGGAACACTCTCAGCGAGGCTGTGGAGCAGTGGAGCGATGACGGGGGTCGTTGTGGGCAAAGGTGCGATAGCCGTGGGGGCCGTGGTCGCGGTCGCCCTGGTCGGCGGGTGCAAGGCGCAGGCCGTCGACTCGGACGGGAAGGCGCAGCCGGTCAAGATCTCCCCCACGAAGACGAAATCGGACGGGAGCGGCCCCGATGAGCCGTCCGGGCCGTCGAAGGGGACGGCCGAGGGACCGTCCGAGGGTCCGTCCGAGGAGACACAGACCCCCGAGCCGGCGCCGAAGACCCTGCTCGCGCCGGGGCAGCGCGGCGACGAGGTGCGTGAGCTGCAGGCCAGGCTCCGGCAGATCGCCTGGTTCTTCGACAACCCCTCGGGGACGTACGGCTCGTCCACGACCTCCGCGGTCAAGGGGTTCCAGGGCAAGCGCGGGCTGCCCCGCACGGGCACGACGGACACGGTGACCTGGCAGAAGCTGGTCGGCATGACGCGCAAGCCCACGAAGTACGAGCTGTACTCGGGAGGCGGCATCCCGGCGTCGAAGCCCGACAAGCGCTGCATGACCGGCCGCGTCCTGTGCATCAGCAAGGAGAGCCGCACGCTGACCTGGATGATCGACGGCAAGGCCGTCTCGACGATGGACGTGCGCTTCGGCTCGCAGTACACCCCCACTCGTGACGGCACGTTCACCGTCTACTGGAAGTCACGCCACCACGTCTCGACGCTGTACGACACCGCCATGCCGTACGCGATGTTCTTCAGCGGCGGCCAGGCCGTGCACTACTCGTCGGACTTCGCGGCGACGGGTTACAACGGCGCTTCGCACGGCTGCGTGAACGTACGGGACGAGAAGAAGATCGCGAGTCTGTTCTCGCAGGTCAAGAACGGCGACAAGGTCGTCGTCTACAAGTGAGGCGGGAGAACCGGAGAACGGCCCGGGGCCGCCGGATTAATCAGCGTGGGCGGGATCGGGGGAACGTCTCCCGCCCACGCTGGTGGCACTGAGCCAAAGGTACGGGGGGAACCCCTGGCTCGTGCGCGGGCCGATGACCAGTCGGCTCACTTCTTACTGCGTCGCTGCTCCAAAAAACGTCACACCTGCGGCGCGCGATGTTTCCGAGCAGGTCAGAGGCCCATCGGGACGCGGGCAGGACTCGGCTAGGACCCGTTACCGGGCAGTACGGGCTGCGCGCTGTACGAGGCGGTCACCGTGGGCGCCGGATGCGGCACCGAGGGGGCCACGATCGGTGGGACGGGGCTGCTGCCGCCGTTGCCCCAGTGGTCGTTGCCGCCGCCGGACGATCCGTCGCCGTTGTCCTGGTCGCCGTCGCCGCCGTTGTCGCCGTCGTCGTCACCGCCGCCGCCATCGCCGCTGCCGCCGCCGTTGTGCTCGCGGTCGTTGCCCGATCCGTCCAGGACGCGGCCGCAGAACTCGGTCACCCGCCGGGGTCCCTTGGCCGCTTCCTCCAGGCGGCGCCTCTTGTCGCCCTGGAGCTCTCCGCTGCGGTAGTCGCGGCATGCGGAGACCACCTTGCGGTACCAGTCGCTCGCCTCGTCCTCGCGCTGCGGGTCGCCGGAGCCGGGCTGCGTGGTGCCCTTGCCGCCATTGCCGCCCTTGGACGTGCTCTCCGGGTCCTCGGCTTCCTGCGGCGGCGCGCTGCTGCCGGGTTCGTGCGAGGAGTCTTCCGGGGTGGTGGTCACGTCGTCGGGCTCGACGTCCGGCGTGCTGCTGCTCGCGTCGTCGGACGGGGACGAGAGCGGTTCGGGCGAGGCGACGGACGAGGCGGAGGCCGCGGGGCCCGGCTTGTCCCGCTGACCGAACGGCGAGGGGAGCACGCCCGTGCCGGCCGCCACGGCGACTCCGCCGATCATGCAGCCGGCGAGCACCGCGGCGAGTCCGTACCGCAAGGGGCGGGCCCAGCGTGCGGGGCGCGGAGGCCCGGCCGAGCGGCCGATATGCACCGTTTCGCCCGCTCCCACGCGCGTAGAAGCTGTCCGTGCATGAGGGCCACGAGCCTCCCGGAACGCCGCGAGCGCGGCGGCTTCACCAGGGAGTTCGGAGGAAATGTCGGCGGGTACGACGGAGCCCGCGCGGTCGTCGGCGGCCAGTGCGGCCAAGGCCTTGGCCAGTTGCGCGGCCTGTTCCCGCGCCTGAGGGTCGGTGCTGTCGATGCCATCGGTGCCGTCGGTGCCGTCGATGGGCTCACCGCTCAGCAAACGCTCCGCCGCTTCGCGGTCCAGCCACCTGTAATCCTCGTCGGCCATCACATGTCCTTCTGCGCCCGGATACGCGAATGCGTCACACCGGCGGACGTCACCGCAGGCCCGCGGCGCTCCCTCTGGGGCGGTACCGCGTCCAGCGCGCCCTCGCTCGGCGGGCCGTCGGCGCCGAGCAGTTCCGCGAGCCGCTTCAGGCCGCGGTGTGCGGCGGTGCGGACGGCTCCGGGGCGTTTGCCGAGGGTCAGGGCCGCGCTCTTGGCATCGAGGCCGACGACCACCCGGAGCACGACCGCTTCCGCCTGGTCCTGCGGGAGCTGGGCTATCAGGGCGAGGGCGTCTCCGGTCGCGAGGGACTCCATCGCCTCGTCGGCGGTGTCCGCTTCGCCCGGCTTCCCGGTCAGCTCGGTCTCGTCGCCGCCTATCGCCGGGCGGCGGCCCCGCATACGTATGTGATCGAGCGCGCGGTTGCGCGCTATGCGCGCGGCCCAGCCGCGGAACCGGTCCGCGTCGCCGCTGAACCGGTCGAGGTCCCGGGCTATCTGCAGCCAGGCCTCGGACGCGACATCCTCCGCGTCCGGGTCGCCGACCAGCGTCCTTACGTAGCCGAGCAGCCGCGGGTGCACGGCGCGGTACACAGTCCGGAACGCGGTCTCGTCCCCGTCCTGCGCCGCAAGCACCGCGGCGGTCAGTTCCGCGTCGTCCCCCAGCACAACTTCTCCCTATGCGCCTACACCGGTTGCGGTCCTGCCCCCGCAGCCTGGCGCGAAGCAGCACGCTACGGGCTGAAGTGGGCTCACGTCCATGTTTGGTACAACGTGCAACTAGCGCGTGACAGTACGCGGTGTGACAGAAAACGCACCCACGGCGCTGAAGGGAGTACGGGCCGCGTGCGGTCCGTCCGCGTGACGGCCGGGGTCTCTCCTGTGGGGGGTGGCGACCCCGGCCGCTCACCTTGGCGGGGGCCTCGGGCGGATCTCCCCCTGTGGCTTCGCCCCTCCCCTCTTGGCTTCGGGCGCCGCTCCCTCTCCCTTTGTTCTTCTGCGGGTTGGCGGTGGCTGGTCGCGCAGTTCCTCGCGCCCCTATGGGGCGCCACCGTGAATTTTCGGGCGCGGGATTCTTTGTGGTTGCTCGCGCAGTTCCTCGCGCCCCTTTCAGGGGCGGACTGCCGGGGCGCCCCTTCAGGGGCGCGGGGAACTGCGCGAGCAACCCAGACGAACCCGCGGCCGAAGACGACGAGGCAGCCCCGTAAGGGGCGCGGGGAACTGCGCGACCAGCCACCACGCACGTGGAGCCGAGAACCTACGGAAACCCATCCGCCCCGTAAGGGGCGCGGGGAACTGCGCGAACAGCCCCCACGCACGTGGAGTCGAGACGCTACGGAACCCACCCGCCCCGGTAGGGGCGCGGGCGCGGGGAACTGCGTGGCCAGCCGCCGACAACCCGCGGCCGGGGCACCCCTCAGGCGCTCCAGTCGTCGTCGGGGCGGGTGGGCGGGGGAAGCCTCGTCTCCTCGCGAGCCGAGCGGAACGCCGCGACAGCCCGGAGCTGAGCCTCCGCGTCGACCCGATCGACGCGAATCGCCTCCGCCAGCAGCCTGGCAAGAGGCAGGGCCTCATCGGCGCCCACCCTCGCGTGCCCCGTCATCCCGCACCGCCCAACTGCTGGGCGAGACGCCGAAGCCCCCGATAGGCGGCGGTCCGCACCGCCCCGGGGCGCTTGCCAAGCACCCGCGCCGCCGCCGGGGCGTCCAGGCCGACGACGACCCGCAGCAGCACCGCCTCCGCCTGCTCGCGCGGCAGCCCGGCGATCAGCGCGAGGGCCTTCTCCGTGGAGATCGATTCGAGCGCCTGCTCCGACGTGCTGTGCGGGCCGGGAAGGTCCAGCATGTCCTGTTCGAGGGCGGACGGACGCGGCCTGACCTTCTGGCGCCGCAGATGGTCGAGCGCCCGGTGCCGCGCGATGGTCGCCGTCCAGCCCCGGAACCCCGCGCCGTCGCCCCGGAACCGCCCCAGGTCGCGGGCGATCTCCAGCCAGGCCTCGGCCGCGATGTCCTCGGCGGTCTCCCCGTCGTGGCCGACCAGACCCCGCAGATAGCCGACGAGCCCCGGCTGCACCAGGCGGTAGGCGACGGCGAAAGCCGCCTCGTCGCCCTCCTGCGCCCGCGCGACCGCGTCGCCCAGACCCTCGTCCCGCGCACGTGCACGACGGGGTTCCCCTCCTCGACCCACGCTTTCCCATCCGTACCGCTGCGACACTGCTCACCGTGTCCGTGCCCCCACGGTGAGCTGCGCCAAGGCCCACAGAAATGTCACAGGTCCGGGCGGTTCAGACCTCGAAGAGCGAGCCACCGCCACCGCCGAGGCCGACGTCCGCCAGGTCGAGGACCAGGGACGGGTCGGGGGCCCGCGCGACGACCGGCTTGTCGTAGTCGGACATTTCCATCTCCATGCGCACGTCGTCCCTTGTCTGTGTCATGCCGACGAGGTATGGCTTGTCGCCCGCCGCCAGGTAGACGGTCATGTCGTTGCGGCCGTCCTCCGCTTCGAGCGGCGTCACCCGCCGCCCATGCCACTGCCTCTCCGGCAGCGCCCGCGTCCCGCTCAGATCGGTGAGTGAGCCGCCGTCAAGGTCGCCGAGCGCCGTGCCCAGGTCGCACATCTGCGTCGGAGAGGCCCCGCTCGGCGCCCGGCGCTCCGTCGGGATCCTCATGTACTTGCCGCGCGCGAGCGCCGTCCGCTCCCTGGCCCTGGCCGCGGCCTCCGGGCTGCCGCTCGCCTCACCGGCGGCACGGATCGCGTCGAGCGCCTCGCCCGAGAAACGGAAGTAGGCCTCTTTGGCACTGATCATGACGATGTCGCCGCTCTTGGTGGGCCCGTCGTCGAACGTCCCGGTGCATCGGTTGTGGCGGTCCATGTGCACGGAGATCTTCTGATGCTTGCCGGGGCCGGTGATCTCGGCGCTGATGCGCAAGGTGTCGGCATTCTTGAGCAACTCCATGGCCTCCCCGGAAAGCCGCTCGCCCCGCACCTCGTCGGCGGGCTTCGGCGGCTCCGACGGCGTCCGCTTGACCAGCCCCTCGTACACCTTCCCCCCGCCACCACCACCGCAGGACGCGAGCGCGCCCATCACGAGACAGCAGGCGACTCCCCGCACCCACCGGCGTCTCTTCCCCACCACAGAAACCACGCTCCCCACCCGCACTTCTCTCCCCCACTCCTTCACAGCTGTCAGGTGACCCAGCGCAACGCATTACCCAAACGTCACACCTCAGAGGTGCGGGATACGTCACGTCACATTTCACCCACCCCCGTACAACCGTTTGGACCTTCGGGCAGTCGTACGCACTCGCTGTTGGTCAACCGGCAATTCCGCTAAGGGGTGGGGCATTTGAGCCCGCGTAAACCGCGCGAATCGGCGCGAACCACGCATGCGTACAGACCGCTGAGTCTCAAGCGCAGGGCGTGGCTGACGATCGGAGCCGTTGTGCTGGGGGGCGCGGGGGCCGTCACGTACGCGATGGCGGATTCCCCGACCGGGGAGCTGCCGGGCGAGGTCTCCCGCGACAAGCGCCCGGTGAGCGTGCACGACATCGCGCTCAAGGCCGACGGCGCCAAGGAGAGGGAGCTGCCGCGCACGTCGACGGAGCAGTTCTCGCTGCTCGGCGTCTCATGGACCGGCGTGACGAAGGAACTTGAGGGAACGGCCCAGGTCCGTACCCGCTCCATCGAGAGCGCCGAGTGGACCGGCTGGCAGAACCTGGACCTGGACCTGCACCTGCCCGAGAAGGCCGAGGCAGGCATGCGTGCGGCCTCCGAGCCGCTGTGGGTCGGCCCGTCGGACGGCGTCGAGGTCCGCGTGGTGGCGGCGGACGGCACGTCAAGTGAGGCTCTCCCCAAGGGACTTGAGGTCAACCTCGTGGACCCGGGTGTGACGTCCAAGGAGGCGAACAACCCGGCGCTCGACGGTTCGGCGATGGCGCCGGCGGCGTTCGCGGCGGACGAGACCCCGGAACCGAGCACCCCAGAACCGAGCGACCCGGAGCCGAGCGACCCGGTGTCGCCCACGCCGTCGGAAGCCCCGACGGAGGCCCCCACCACACCGCCCCCCACCCCCTCGGACTCCACCTCCCCCGACCCGGAGCCTGAGCCCACGCTTCCGCCCGCTCCGCCGTCCACGGTCACCAAGCCGCCCATGATCGGCAGGGCGGCGTGGGGCGCGGACGAGTCGCAGGTCAAGGATCCGCCGGAGTACATAGACAAGGTCAAGGCGGTCTTCGTCCACCACACGGTCGGCACGAACGACTACAGCTGCGCCCAGTCGGCGTCCCTGGTCCGCGGCATCATGACGTACCACGTGGAGACCGAGGGCTGGAACGACCTCGGCTACAACTTCCTCGTGGACAAGTGCGGCCAGGTCTTCGAGGGCCGCGGCGGCGGCACCGATCTGCCGGTGCGCGGCGCGCACACGTACGGCTTCAACGGCGAGTCCGCGGGCATCGCGGTGCTCGGCGACTTCGAGGGCGACCCGGCCACGGACAAACCGGCAGGCAAGCCGACCCGCGCGGCCCTGGAGTCGGTGTCGCGCGTCGCGGCCTGGAAGCTGGGCCAGTACGAGGGCGACCCCACCGGCAAGGTCACGCTGACGGCGGCCGACAACACGGGCGTGTGGAAGAAGGGCGACACCCCGTCGCTCAACACGATCTCGGGCCACCGGGACGGCTTCGCGACGGCATGCCCCGGCAAGACCCTCTACGCGAAGCTCGGCGAGATCCGCCGCTACGCGGCAAGCCCGGCCCGCAACTCCGCGATCCCCACATCGGACTTCAACCGGGACGGCATCACGGACCTGGTGGCGGGCACCCCCAAGGCATCGGGCGGCGTGGGCAGCCTGACGGTCGTGCCGGGCGGCCTGGAGGGCCCGGTGAGCGGGCTGAAGAAGACCCTCACCCAGTCGAGCCCCGGAGTCCCCGGCGCCTCGGAGGCGGGCGACAACTGGGCGGCGGCCACGGCTTGGGGGGACATCAACGGCGACGGATACGCGGACCTGGCGATCGGCGCCCCCGGCGAGGACGACGCCACGAACAAGGACCGCGGCGCGGTCACGATGCTCTACGGCCCGGACTTCACCACCGGCACGGACATGCAGCTGGCGGACGACTTCCACTACCCGGGCGCCAGGTTCGGCTCCGCGGTGGCGGTCGGCGACTTCAACGCGGACGGCAAGGCGGACGTCTTCTCGGCGTCCACCGGCACCGGCGGCACCTGGGCGGCACGCTTCAAGGCGGGCAACGAGGTGGGCGGCACCCTGACGTCGGGCGACACGGCCATCTCGTACGCGGATGCCGCGTCCGGCGACTTCAACCGTGACGGCTACGCGGACGTGGCGCTGAACTACCGCGACCAGTCGGGGATCGGCCGCGTGCAGTGGTTCAAGGGCACGAGGTCGGGCCTGAGCAGGGTCGGTTCGCTGACGGTGAAGGGCGGCAGGTCACTGGCGGTGGGCGACGTGAACGGCAACGGCTACGACGACCTGGTCATAGGCCAGCCGTACACGGCCGAGTCGGGCGCGCACGCGGGCGGCCAGGTGACGGTGATCCCGGGCACGTCGACAGGCTTCACGACCACAGGCATGAAGACGATCCACCAGGACACGTCCGGGGTCCCGGGCGCCGCCGAGTCGGGCGACGCGATGGGCTGGTCGGTCGCGGCGGGCGACTTCAACCTGGACGGTTACGCGGACGTCCTGACAGGCGCGCCGAACGAGGACATCACGCGAGCCGGTTCGGCAAAGAAGGACGCGGGCACGAGCCTTCTCCTGAAGGGCACGTCATCCGGCCTGACGGGGACGGGCGCGCAGGCGTTCACGCAGGACACGGAGGGCATCACCGGCTCCACGGAGTCGGCGGACCGCCTGGGCTCGTCGGTGCTCCTGGCGGACCTGTCGGGCTACGGCCGCGCGGATCTGGCGATCGGCGTGGACGGCGAGGACGAGGGCAACGGCACGATCCTCCAACTGGACAGCGGGGCGTCCGGCGTCTCGACGTCGAGCGGGGTCTACTACGGGCGCACACAGCTGGGCACGCCGGCGGGCGCGCACTTGGGCGAGACACTGACGCCGTAGACGCATCCGCAGGCGAATACCCATGCGCCGTGCTGTTCCCTGAAGTTGAGGGAGCAGCACGGCGCTCGGCGTTCCCGTTCCGGACGACAGGACGGCGCGCCCGCACGGGCACGCGAGGACTCACCACCACCCCCGGCTGACGGCAACGACGAACCGCTCCACGGCCGCCCTGCGCCGCGCGCCGAACCCGAAACGCCACCCCCGGGCCTCCTCCTCACCGCGGACAAGCGTGAACTCACGCCGCCCCGGCCCGAGTTTCGCCGAGCAATCACGCCGCTGCGCATGCCAGACAAGCGCCGTCGGGACATCCATGACCCGGTTGTGGGCGAACACCAGAACCCGCCGGTTGGTGACCACGAGAAAGCCGCCGACCCCAACAAGCCGCCTGTACAAGGAGGTCCGGACCGACCCGACCGGGAAGGCCGTCACCAGCTCCTCACCGTCATCAAGCAGGGCCCGCACCCGCGCATGGTTCCGCCACGCCTGGCCGCCGCACATCACCGTGCACACCAGCCCCATCCCCAGACCGTTGAACCACGGGCGCGCCCCGGACCCAAGAGCGACGCACTCCGGCAGCCGGAGAGGAAAGCAAGCGAGAATACGCAAGCCCTCTCGTAATGTCCCCGGGAACATTTCAACTGAAGTAGAGATAAGGAATTCAGAGTTGTAATTCCCCTACCCAAAAGGAAGGATCACCAACCAGAAGATTCCCCACACGCACAAGGAGTTTCCCATGTCACGCAAAGCGGCAGCTCTCGGCTCATTACTCGCGGCCGCGCTCCTGCTCAGCGGCTGCGGCGAGAGCGACGACGGATCAGGCGGGAGCGGGAACGGCAGTGGAAGCGGGAGTGAATCGGCCGCCGTCGAGGCCGAGTTGCTCGGACAGATACCCATGGCGAAGGTCAGTGAGATGTCGGGGGCCATGGGAATGTGGACGACCGACAAGAACTTCGTGAAGGCCGGACTGAAAAAGATAGCGGGGTACTCGCTCGACGGCGCAAAAGCCGAGTGGCAGATACCGCTGGCCGGTGAGATCTGCTGGTCTTCGCCGGAGCCCACCGAGGAAGGGCTCGTTGCCGTCCTTTTCCAGGACGGCGAGAAGGATCCATCCGTCTGCACGGAAGTCGGGCTCGTCGACCTGAACAAGGGCAAGTTGCTCTGGCAGAAGCAGGCCGTCGACGAGTACGGCTCCCCGCAGATGTTCGACGAGGTGACCATCGGCGGCGGCACGGTCGCCGCCGCGGGCACCAGCGCGGACGCCGGCTGGTCGGTCGCGGGCGAGCCCCGGTGGAAACCCTCGGACGACACCTGCCCCGTCGAGGGCTACGCGGGCAGCGACGACAAGCTCATCGCCCTCCGCGACTGCGGAGAGGCCGAGAGACCTCAACTCACCCTGCAGACCATCGATCCGGCGACACGCGCGGTGAAGTCGGCGTACGAACTCCCCGCGGGCACCGAGTACGCCCACGTCGTCTCGACCGACCCGCTGGTCGTCGCGGCGGACGGCGGTGACGCCAAGAAGGGCTCGTCCGGCGCATCGGAGTTCCTGACGGTCGACGACAGCTCGGCGCGGGGCAAGCTGATCAGCTCGATCAGCACGGTGGGCGGCAAGTACGGGAAGTACAAGCTCGACTGCCCCGCCACCGAGGTCACCGGCTGCCAGCAGATCGCCGTCACCAAGGACAGGCTCTTCCTCGGCACTTCGGAGCCCGGCAGCCCCTCGTCCGGCGCCGAGAACGACCTGGTCGCCCTCGATCTGAGGACCGGCAAGCAGTCCGGCAGATCGGAAGGGACCGACGGCGGCCCGCTGACCCCGGTCGGCGTCGCGGACGACGGCAAGGTCATCGCGTACCAAGAGGCCGACGTGGTCGACGAGGCGGGCGGCGCGGTCTGGGCCCTCGACCCGACGACGTACAAGAAGACGAAGCTCCAGCAGAACCCGTCCTCGACGTACGAGATGGAGGCGAGGTTCACGACGGAGCGCCGCATGCTCTTCGCCGGCGACCGCCTGTACATCGGCGGCGAGCACGTCACGGAACCGTCCACCGTCTTCAAGAAGAAGCAGCCGCTCGCGGCGGTGTTCGGGGCGAAGTAGGCGGCGGCTACACCCTGCTGCCGCGCTCCCGCCGCGAGACGACGGCCCGCAGGACGCGCCGTCCCTCGATCGACACCTCCAGCGCCTGCCGCAGCGCCCCGGCGCCCGCCCCCTGGTTCGCCAGCAGCTCCAGGATCCGCACCTGTCGCCGCAACTCGGCGGCGACCAGTGGCGACATCCCGTCCGTACGGCCCTCACGCCTCGCGCTCAGGGACGACGGGCGGGCGCCTCCATCCGGAGCGGTGTCCAGCAGACGGTGGATCTGCAGCGCGGCGACGGAGCAGGCGTCGGCCCACTCCCGCAGCTCGGCGGCGGACCGCGCGGAGGGGACGGCGCCGAGCATGCGGTGGGCGAGGGTGATGGCCTCGTCGGCGGACGGGTCCTCCAGGACATCCGCGCCACCCAGCTTCACCCGCGCCTCCGCCAGCGCCATGTCCCAGGCGCCGCCTTCCGCGAGGCTCCCCCACAGCGGGCGCAGCACGTCGTCACCGCCGCCGAGAAGCGGCACACACCGGTCGAGGCAGGCGAGCCCGCTCGCCGCCAGACCCCTCTCGTCGGCCTCGGCAATCAGCTCGACCAGACTCGGGCCGCCCATGTCGTACGCCTCCCGTTGCGGACACTGCACGTCCCCTACTGCGTGCGGGCCCCCAGGAACGTCACTGCGGCACCACGCCGAGCCGGTCCAGGAAGCGGAAGAAGAGCTCCTCCGCCGACGGCTCCGCGGCGGCGTTCAGCACGTCGAGCAGGGGTGCCGCCCCCACCGTCCTGCCCGACTCCGCCGCCCAGGTCACCGCTCGGGTCGCCGCGTCACGCGGCTCGAGGAAGTAGTCGTCCAGGCTCAGACCGTCGTCGCCGAGGTACCCGGCCATCGCCTCGCGGGCCAGACACGTCGTCCATACGCCGCTCTCCGGGGCCGCCGCCTCGACGACCACGCAGTCGCTGTCCATGACGTAGCCGAAGAGCGCGGGCGAACCCGTCTCCAGGGCCAGGGTGTTCATGTTGCCGACGTCTCGCGTGCCGTCACCGCCCGGCACCTCCCACACCTGCCAGCCGTCGTCACGCTGCACGAGGAGGCTGAGCTCGTCCCGCACTCCCGCCACCGCCGAGAGCTCCACGAGCGGCCGCTCGCTCCTGCCCACGACGTAATAACCCCAGTAGCCCATGCCTGCGTCTCTCCCCGTGTACTCGACTCACGCTGCTCAACTGCTCTTGGCGGCTGCGATCGGCTTTGGGCGAATACACCACAGACGTAAGCAAGTTCGCCACCAAAAAGCAGAAAACGGATCTCACGGACCTCTCAGGGACCACTCAAGAAACGTGCCCGATCGTCGGCGGGTCCGCCTTCGCCTTCGCGTCCTGCATCCGCGTCAGACGGCGCACGAAGAGGATCGCCATCACGGCGGCCGCGATGTCCACGACGTCCGCGAGCATCAGTCCGGAGACCGCCGCGTCGACCTCGTCGGGCTCCTCCGCGGCCCAGTACCCCGAGGACGCCCACCGCCCGACGAGCAGGCTCGCCACCCACAGCGTCCACCAGCCGTTGATCAGCGGGTGCGTGGCGCGCGCCGAGGAGTCGCCGAGGGTCATCGTCCGGTCCAGGGCCACGGAGCGGTCGCCGCTCGCGTCCCAGATGTCCAGCGCGATCCGCCGCGGGAACCACAGGTTCACGACCGGCACGAACCAGCTGCCCACCGTCCAGCCGCGCGTCTTGCTGTGGATGTACGGCTCGAACACCTCGGCGTTCACGCGGACCCGGTGGAACCAGCAGAGGAAGACGACGCAGGTGGCCACGAGCGCGGCCGTCTGCAGGTAGCCGGAGACGGAGTACAGCGTGTCGGCCCGTTCGGCCTCCCGCACCAGGTCCGGCCTGTAGCCCACCGTGTAGCCCGAGCCGAGCAGATCGTCCATCACGTCCTGGACGACCGTGCCCGCCCACAGCGAGTACAGGTCGGCGGCGATGACGACGCCGAGCAGCGCGATGGTCGCCCGGGCGAGTCCGACCGGCGAACGCAGCTGAGCGGGATGCCCGTTGAACGAGTACCCGGGGCGAGGCGCCGGCTGCGACTGCGCGGCCGCGATGACACAGACGCCGCAGAGGCCGTCCGACGTCGTCGCCGCATTGAACTGACATTCCGTGCACAGCATGGCTGAGCAACCCCCCACGGGTTCAGACAGGACGACGGATCCGCCCAGGACTCCAGAACTCCAGGACTCCGGGACGGAAGAGGCCGCCGACGTCCCTCCCCAGGGCGCCGACGGCCTCCGGAACCTACCCCACCCGGTCGGCCAACTTCACGAATTCTCCCCAGGACAGGCCCGGTTCGCGCGCATCCCACAGCTTCTGGACCGTCGCCCGCAGCGGCATCCGGACTCCCTGCGCCACCTGTGCCTGCGTCTGCGAGTCGGCCAGGTCGCACCAGACAGCGAAGGAGCCGCCGAGGATCTGGTCGTCGTACTCCGCGCTCACCGGCTTCGTCCCGCGGATCACCAGCGGGGTCCACTCCTCGTAGATCCGCTGCCCGGTGGGATAGCGGAAGGTGTTGGGCTGGCCGAGGACGTAGTAGAGGTACTCGTCGTTGTAGTTGATGACCTTCCGGCCCGCCTTCAGGTACTCGACCGGCTCCCTCGCCCCGATCTCCTTGCCGGTCCAGTACGCGACGTCGAGATCGTCGTCGGCCTGCACGACCCCGCCGCGGAAGAACCCGTCGTTCCAGGCCCTGAGCCCGCGCTCGTAGGGGCGCATGGTCTCGGCCCGGTCGTTGAGCCAGCCGGTCGCGAGGTCCTGGACGCGGGCGTCGGACCCGTACTTCTCGCGGGCGGCGGCGGCCAGCTGCGGATAGCTGGCCTCCGGATTCTCGACCGTCAGGGCGCGGTACTCGTCGGCGCCGAGGTGCCAGTAGCGCCCGGGGAACAGGTCCGCGTACTCCTCAAGCAGATCGTCGACGATCTCCGCGGCCTGCGGCTTGGAGATGTCGACCGCGCCGCGCGCGGCGACGCCACGGGTGTCGCGGAGCTGGAGCGAGGGGTGCGCGGCGATGACCGCGCCGAGGTGGCCCGGCGAGTCGATCTCGGGCACGACGGTGATGTGACGGCTGGCCGCGAGCTTGAGGATGCGGCGGACCTGCGCCTTGCTGAGGTGGTCGCGCGAGACGATCTCGGGGTGCGAGTCCGACTCGATGCGGAAGGCCTGGTCGTCGGAGAAGTGCAGGCCGAGCTGGTTGTACTTGAGGTCGCCGAGCTCCCGGATGCGGTCCTCGATCCACGCCGCGTCGAAGTGCTTGCGCGCGATGTCGATCATGAAGCCGCGCTGGGGCTTGGCGGGCCGGTCGCGCACGACGCCTTCGGGTGCGGTCCCTTCGCCGCGCACCTCCTGCTTCAGGGTGCGGGTCCCGTAGAACACGCCCACTTCCTCGGGGGCGGTGATCTTCACCCGCTGCCCCTTCACGGAGAGGGTGTACGACTCGTCCCTGCCGTCGGACGCGTCGGCCTTCTCCGGGGTGAGCGCCAGCTCCACGTCGCCCTCGCGGGGGTCGGCGTCACCGGCGTACTTGAGCTTCAGCTCCCCGGCGAGCAGCTTCCCCTCGTCCGCCAGGTCACCGTCACCGATGACCACACGCCCGCCGTCCTGCGGTTTCCATCCCGGCCCGCGCGCCGCGGTGTGCTCGCGTACGGCGGGGATGGTGGCGGGGGCCTTGGAGAGGGGGTACGACTTCGTGGGCGAGGGGGTCGGGGAGACGGCGGACTTGCTGTCGGACGGCGGATTCGCGGGCGCGCCGCCGTCCCCGCCGTCGGGCCAGACGGCAACGGTCAGGGCAACGGCTCCGGCGGCCACTGCGCCGGCGGCGATGGCGAGGGGGCGGGAGATCACCGGTCACCGCTCTTCGTCGGGCAGTGCGCTGCGGGGTGAACAGGTGGGTGGGTGGGAGAGATCCGCCGCGAAGCGGCGGCACAAGGAACCCCCCACCGGACGGCACGGGCGCCACGGACATCAGCAGTGAGAGCCAGCATCCGCACACGGTAAAACGGGGCCCGCGGCCCTACCGTCCACCACGCGAAGCGAAACTCTCCCATCCGGGTGAAATTCACGCATACGTCAGACAGTCCTCACCACGTCTCGCTAGCGTTACGACAAATCCTCACGCCTCCCTCATCGATGCCCCCTGCCCAGGAGCCCCCGCTGCCCCCGCACAGTTCACCCAGCCCTCCGGCGGAGCCGAACAACACCCCGGAGCAACTGAACACCGCAGAGCCCGGCGCAGCCGAAGCCGCACTCCTCACCTGCTGCGGCAGCCACCTCTGGGCCCGCAGGCTCGTCGCCCACCGGCCGTATCCCGACCTGGACGCCCTGCTCGCGGCGTCCGACGAAGCGGCGTACGACCTCCCGCTCGCGGACCTCGCCGAGGCCCTGGCCTGCGAACCCCTGCGTCCGGTCGTCCCCCGGCAGGGGACCTACAGCGCCGCCGACACCGCCCTGCGGGCCGCGCACGCCGCGTACGAGAGCCGGTTCGGCCACGTCTTCGTGATCTGCCTGGACGACGTCCCGCCGACCCAGGCCCTGGACCATCTGCTCGCCGGAATCCGCGCCCGTCTCGCCAACGACCCGGAGGAGGAGCGGGTCCTCGCCGCCGAGGAATTGCGCAAGCTCGCCCGCGGGCGACTCACCCGGCTCGTGCACGACCTGAATAGCCCGTACGTGCCTGTTTGATTGCCTGTTTGATCACACCTGGCTACCCCGCGCGAACGAACCGACAACTCGTCGATACGATGACGAGCGGCCGGTGGACCGTACCCGGCCGGGCCCGTCCGACCACCCAAGCCGGCTGGCCCCAATCCCCGCTCCCGGAGGGTTCTGCCGTGCCGGCTGGAACGCTGTACCGCGGCCGGGAAGGAATGTGGTCCTGGGTGGCTCACCGAGTCACCGGCGTCCTCATCTTCTTCTTCCTGTTCGTGCATGTGCTGGACACCGCTCTCGTCCGCGTCTCCCCGGAGGCGTACGACGATGTCGTCAGCACCTACAAGACGCCCCTCGTCGCACTCCTTGAGTACGGCCTGGTCGCCGCCATCCTCTTCCACGCCCTGAACGGCCTGCGTGTCATCGCCGTCGACTTCTGGTCCAAGGGCCCGCGCTTCCAGAAGCAGATGCTCTGGACCGTCGTGGGCATCTGGGTCGTCCTGATGGTGGGGGCGCTCTACCCGGTCCTCGGCCACGCCGTCCGCGAAGTCTTCGGGAGCTGACGCCAGACATGTCCGACACCACGCTCGACAAAGCCGGAGTGGGTCCCGTCGAAGGCGCCTCGCTGTACGACGTAGACAACCCGGCTCCCCTCATCGAGGCGCCGCGCAAGCGCACCTCCAAGACCCCGCGCTCGACCCGCGGCAACTTCGAGATGGCCGCATGGCTCTTCATGCGCCTGTCCGGCGTCGTCCTGGTCGTCCTGGTCCTCGGCCACCTGCTGATCCAGCTGGTGCTCGACGGCGGTGTCTCGAAGATCGGCTTCGCGTTCGTCGCGGGTCGCTGGGCCTCGCCGTTCTGGCAGGTCTGGGACCTGCTGATGCTGTGGCTCGCGATGCTGCACGGCGCCAACGGTCTGCGCACGGTCATCAACGACTACGCGGAACGCCCGAACACGCGTCTGTGGCTCAAGGGCCTGCTGTACACCGCCACGGTGTTCACCATCCTTCTGGGCACGCTGGTGATCTTCACCTTCGACCCGAACATCCGCTAAAGCCGAGGCGACCCACGTGAAGATTCACAAGTACGACACCGTCATCGTCGGCGCCGGCGGCGCGGGCATGCGCGCGGCCATCGAGGCGACGAAGCGCAGCCGGACCGCGGTCCTGACGAAGCTCTACCCGACCCGATCCCACACGGGCGCGGCGCAGGGCGGCATGGCCGCCGCGCTCGCCAACGTGGAGGAGGACAACTGGGAGTGGCACACCTTCGACACGATCAAGGGCGGCGACTACCTGGTCGACCAGGACGCCGCCGAGATCCTGGCGAAGGAAGCCATCGACGCCGTTCTCGACCTGGAGAAGATGGGTCTGCCCTTCGGCCGTACGCCCAAGGGTGAGATCGACCAGCGCCGTTTCGGCGGTCACTCCCGCAACCACGGCGAGGCTCCTGTCCGCCGTGCCTGCTACTCGGGCGACCGCACCGGCCACATGATCCTCCAGACGCTGTACCAGAACTGCATCAAGGAGGGCGTGGAGTTCTTCAACGAGTTCTACGTCCTCGACCAGCTCCTCGTCGAGGTCGACGGCGTCAAGAAGAGCGCGGGCGTGGTCGCCTACGAGCTGGCCACCGGTGAGATCCACATCTTCCAGGCGAAGGCCGTGGTCTACGCGTCGGGCGGCACCGGCAAGTTCTTCAAGGTGACCTCGAACGCGCACACGCTGACGGGTGACGGCCAGGCGGCCTGCTACCGCCGCGGCCTGCCGCTGGAGGACATGGAGTTCTTCCAGTTCCACCCGACCGGCATCTGGCGCATGGGCATCCTCCTCACGGAAGGCGCCCGCGGTGAGGGCGGCATCCTCCGTAACAAGGACGGCGAGCGCTTCATGGAGAAGTACGCGCCGGTGATGAAGGACCTCGCGTCGCGAGACGTGGTCTCGCGCTCCATCTACACGGAGATCCGGGAGGGCCGCGGCTGCGGTCCCGAGGGCGACCACGTGTACCTGGACCTGACGCACCTCCCGCCGGAGCAGCTGGACGCGAAGCTCCCGGACATCACGGAGTTCGCGCGTACGTACCTCGGCATCGAGCCCTACACGGACCCGATCCCGATCCAGCCGACCGCGCACTACGCCATGGGCGGCATCCCGACGAACGTCGAGGGTGAGGTTCTGGCCGACAACACGACGGTCGTCCCCGGCCTCTACGCGGCGGGCGAGGTGGCCTGCGTCTCGGTGCACGGCGCCAACCGCCTCGGCACCAACTCGCTCCTGGACATCAACGTCTTCGGCAAGCGCGCGGGTGTCGCCGCCGCGGAGTACTCGGCGAAGAACGACTTCGTCGAGCTCCCCGAGAACGCCGAGGAGCTCGTCGTCGCCCAGGTCGAGCGCCTGCGCGACGCCACGGGCAACGAGCGGGTCGCCGAGCTCCGCAAGGAGCTGCAGGAGACCATGGACGCCAACGTCATGGTGTTCCGCACGGAGCAGACGATCAAGACGGCGGTGGAGAAGATCGCGGAGCTCCGCGAGCGCTACCTCAACGTCTCGATCCAGGACAAGGGCCGGCGCTTCAACACCGACCTCCTGGAGGCCGTCGAGCTGGGCAACCTGCTCGACCTGGCCGAGGTCATGGCGCAGTCGGCCCTGGCCCGCAAGGAGTCCCGCGGCGGTCACTACCGCGAGGACTTCCCGAACCGCGACGACGTCAACTTCATGCGCCACACCATGGCGTACCGCGAGGTCGGCGACGACGGCGCCGAGTCGATCCGCCTCGACTACAAGCCTGTCGTCCAGACCCGCTACCAGCCGATGGAGCGTAAGTACTGATGGCAACCCCGACCCTCGACAAGGAAGACGCCAAGCCCGAGGCCGGCTTCGCCGACTCCCCGTACATCACGGTCACCTTCCGCATCCGCCGCTTCAACCCGGAGATCTCGGCGGACGCGACCTGGGAAGACTTCCAGGTGGAGATCGACCCCAAGGAGCGTGTCCTCGACGCCCTCCACAAGATCAAGTGGGAGCTCGACGGGTCGCTGACCTTCCGTCGCTCCTGCGCCCACGGCATCTGTGGCTCGGATGCCATGCGCATCAACGGCCGCAACCGCCTGGCCTGCAAGACCCTGATCAAGGACATCAACCCGTCCAAGCCGATCTCGGTCGAGCCGATCAAGGGTCTGACGGTCCTGAAGGACCTGGTCGTCGACATGGA
Organism: Streptomyces sp. NPDC047525; assembly: GCF_040643025.1. NCBI lineage: Bacteria > Bacillati > Actinomycetota > Actinomycetes > Kitasatosporales > Streptomycetaceae > Streptomyces > Streptomyces sp. NPDC047525. The sequence continues at coordinate 164,680 of NZ_JBEYTL010000013.1, read as the reverse complement.
CCCGTTCTTCCAGGCGTACCGCGACGTCATGCCGTTCCTGGTGACCACCGGCAACGAGCCGACGCGCGAGCGCCTGCAGTCGCCGGAGGACCGCGAGCGGTTCGACGACACGACGAAGTGCATCCTGTGCGCGGCGTGCACGTCGTCGTGCCCGGTCTTCTGGAACGACGGCCAGTACTTCGGCCCCGCGGCGATCGTGAACGCCCACCGCTTCATCTTCGACTCGCGTGACGAGGCGGGCGAGCAGCGCCTGGAGATCCTGAACGACAAGGACGGCGTGTGGCGTTGCCGCACGACGTTCAACTGCACGGACGCGTGCCCGCGTGGCATCGAGGTCACGAAGGCGATCCAGGAAGTGAAGCGGGCGCTGATCACGCGTCGCTTCTGATCTCTTCCCGGCCTGCTCTACGCAGCTGCTGAGGGCCCCGTTCCGGTCTTGCGCCGGGGCGGGGCCCTCTCGCTGTTCCCGGCGGCCGCCAGGGCCTCGCTCACCCGTACCGGTGAACGCGTCGGGACCGGACTCCGGCCCCTTCCCCGTCCTACGATGATGCTCTCGACACCAGCCCTCAGGAGGCACGCGATGTCCGCAGCAGCTGCCGAGCGGCCCCATGACGACCTCTCCGGCGAGCGGTCCCTGCTCGCCGAGGCGAACCTGCTCATGGAACGCAACCCGGGCCACCGCGTCGAGATCATCGGAGGCCAGATCACCGTGACCCCGCCCCCGGACGTGGCACATGCCCGCGCCCTCTCCCGGCTGAGGCGCCCGTTCGCCGTGGCCGGGCTCGACGGCGGAGAAACCGAGGTCCTCGAAGGCGTCGGTCTCTGGCTCCCCGCGGGCGCCGAGGATTACGCGATCCCCGACCTCGTCGTGGTCGACGCCGACATCGACGAGCACCTCATCGAGAACAACTGTTACGACCCCCTCTCCTTCCGCCTCGTCCTCGAAGTCACCTCCAGCAACTACCAGAACGACCTCCGGGCGAAGGTCTCCTCGTACGCCGCGGCCGAGATCCCGGTCTACGTCATCGTCGACCGCAAGCACGGCCGCCTCCACACCCTCATGAACCCGTCCAACGACGAGTACACGATCCACCAGGTCCACGCTCCCGGTCAGCTGGTCACCCTCCCCGAGTCGATCGGCGCGAAGGTCACGCTGGACGTGACGGAGGTCCTGGAGGCGGGAAAGCCTGTGCAGAGCGGCAGTTGAGCGCTGCTGTTCCGGTTGCCGGTCAGCGGGCGGGGCGGGGGAAGCGAGCGAAGCCTGCTACGGCAAATGTCACTGACCCCAGATCTAGCGACCAATAGTCGCCAATGGTCCTGAATCAGCATAAAAGCCCAGGCCGTTGACCGAATCCGCCTGGTGTCCTCACTCGCCCCAGAGATAGCGTTGGTTCGCTTCAGTTACCCCCCACCTCACGGGAGTCCCGAGTGAACCGCCCCATCCGTCTCATGACGGCCACGCTCACCGCATCCGCGGCCCTGCTGTTGACCGCCTGCGGTTCGGAAGGCGGGGACGACGGGGCCTCGGACAAGATCGAGGGGGCGGGGGGTGGCGGCACGAAGGCTTCCGCGAGCCCTTCGGCGAAGCCGGGCGGTGCGAAGCGTCCTGAGATCAAGCTCCCGGCCGAGTTCCAGGCGAACTTCGCGGGCTGGACGAACAGCGACCCGAAGGCCCAGGCAGTCCTGGACGACGGCAAGGAGGAGCTGCGGGCGAAGTACGCGGCGATCATCGAGGGGAACCCGGATTCGGACGCGGTGGCCTTCTATGACTCGGGCGCCTCTCTCACCACGGCCCAAAAGTGGATCAAGGGCTTCACCGAGACCGACGACAGCCTGATCGGTGAGGTCAAGGCCTACAACCCGAAGGTGAACGTCAGCAGCAAGGACGCGGCCGTGTTTTTCTACTGCGTCGACGAGCGCAAGGCTTCCACGAAGAACCGCAAGACCAAGAAGGTCACGGCCACCCCGGACACTCCCGACTCCGTGCTGCAGTACCGGGCCAGGCTCACCAAGACCAAGCAGGGCGTGTGGCAGACGGTCTCCCTGGAGACCGTCCCCGGCGGGTGCAAGTAATGCGGACCAGCACGAAGGCAGGTGCCTTTCTGCTCGCCACGAGTCTCGCCCTGGGCTTCTCCTCCACGGCGGCATATGCCATCGGGGACAAGAACAACCAGAATCCGCCGGGGCCTTCGGGCGGCGCGAACAAGAACACGCTGAACGCCGGGGTCGGTACCACGAACATCACGGTCAACCAGGTCAGCGGCGGCAAGGGCGGCTCCTCCGCCAAGGGGCTCGCCCCGGTGGACCCGAACTGGAAGCCTCCGGCCTGCTGGTACGAGCCCGTGGCGACGTCCGAGCAGGTGAAGGCCGCGACGGACCAGCTCAAGAAGACGCCCAACGAGAACCTGGTCCCGGTCACTCCCTCGCTCAGCTGGGGCGAGCAGTTGATGGTGGACACCTTCGAGAAGGGCAAGTCGCCGAGCGACGGCATCAAGAGCTACAAGAACTTCAACCTCGACAAGGACGGCAAGTTCTGGCGCGGCGTCGTCAACCCGGACATGGAGGACGATCCGGCGGCGTACGACTGCGAAGAGATCCTTTTCTGGCAGGACGCAGGCACCCTCCCGAAGATCGACAACGCCCCCACGCCCGAGGTTCTCGCCTCCTACGCGTACGACAAGGTCAAGGTCCCGGACACCAAGGTCGAGCTGAAGCCCGAAGCCAAGTCGACGGTGAACCTGCCCACCTGGGTCTGGCTGGACAAGGGCACCTTCGAGGACGTCAAGGTCCGCGCCGAGCTGCCGGGTACGGGCCTCTGGGCGGAGACCACGGCGAAGCCGGTCAGCCTGCACCTGGAGCCCGGCACGGCGGACGCGCAGACCTTCCCCGCGTCAGGCGAGTGCAAGGTCAACGAAGACGGCAGCATCGGCACCCCGTACACGAAGGGCTCCGCCAAGGAGGACCCGCCGTGCGGCATCGCATACCTCCGCTCCACCGGCGGCAAGCCGTTCCAGCTGAAGGCGTCCATCACCTGGGAGATCACCTGGGAAGGCTCCGGCGGCACCGGCGGCGACCTCCCGAACGGCACCTTCGACGGGACGCAGGACATCAACGTCCAGGAAGTCCAGTCGATCAACCGCTGAACAGTGGAAGCCACGGAGCACTCCAGCCGGGTGACACCGACGTCCATGTGGCCGTCAAACAGCGACAGTACGGCTGAATTCGGGCCGGCCGACCTACCCTGACGGAATGTCAGACAACCAGTCGGTCGGCCTGTCCGTTGACCAGTCCGTTCGTCAATCCGGTGAGCAGTCGACCGAACTGCTCGGCTTCGACAACGTCCTCTTCCCCGTCGGTGACCTCGGCGAGGCCGTCGACTTCTACGAGCGTGCCGGGTTTCCCGTGGCGCACCGGATCGACGAGATCGGGCTCGCGATCCTGAAGGTGGGGAAAGAGACGCCCGGGATTCTGTTGCGGGTGGAGGACGGGGTCGAGCATCGGCCTTCCGCGTGGTCCACACCCCGGGTGTGGCTGGAGGTGCCCGACGCGCGGGGTGCCGGGCGGGTTCTCGAGGACGCCGGGGTCAAGCTCCTGGCCCCGCCCTTCTCGGTCGCCACCGGGTACACCGTGGAGTTCGCCGACCCGTGGGGGAACGTCATCGGGTTCACCGACTATCGCAAGCGGCCTGAGCTGGCCCGGAGTTAGCCGGTCCGGCCGGGGCGGGCGTGAGCCCCAGGGGCACGGGTTACTTCCACTGCGCCCCGCCACCCTCCTCCGCCACCACCATGATGCGGCGCAGCATGTCCGAGAGCTGCGCGCGCTCCGGCCCCGAGAGCGCGGCCAGCAGGCGGTACTCCTCGTGGCCCAGTACGTCCATCGCGCCCAGCCAGATCGACCGGCCCGACTTCGTCAGCTCCACGTCCACCCGGCGGCGGTCCGCCTTCGACGGTGTGCGGCGGATCAGGCCGCGCCGCTCCAGGCCGTCCAGGCGGCCGGTCACGGAGGCGGGGGCCAGGTCCAGGTCGTCGGCCAACTGTGACGGGGTCGCCCGGCCGCCGCGGCCCGCCAGCTTGTGGAGGGTGTCGAACTCCGGGCGTTCCAGGTCGAAGTCGACCAAGGACTGCTCGCGGACGCGACGCAGATGGACCGTGAGCTTCTTCATGCGGGTCACCGCGCCCTCGATGTCCGGGTCGAGAGCGGGGAGCACGGGGAGCCAGCTTTCCACGTGGCTGTCGGTCCAGTCGCGGTGACCGTCGGTCGAGTCGCGCCGCGGCCCGTCCGCCTTCGCCCCCGAGGCCTTGCCCGGGGCCTGCCCCGCGTTCTCGTTCTCGGTCTCGTGCTTCTTCGCCATGCGCAGCAGCCTACTTCGGTGCCTTTCGCTTCCTGATATTTCGTTGACGAATAATTCGGATCCGAAATACAGTCCTCTCCATGCTGTCGCACCCCCTGCTGCGCAACCGCTCCTTCCGGCTGTTCTTCCTCGGCCGTTCGCTCTCCCTCATCGGCGACGCGGTCATCCCCGCCGCCCTTGCCCTCGCCGTACTCCGCGCCACCGGCTCCACCTCCGCGCTCGCGCTCGTACTCGGCTGCGCGATGGGGACGAAGCTGCTGTTGCTGCCGCTCGGCGGTGTCGTGGGCGACCGGTTCAACCCCCGTACCGTGGCCCTCGCATCCGACCTGGTGCGGTGCGTGACCCAGCTGTTCGTCGGCGTTCAACTGCTCGGCGGGGATCCCCAGTTGTGGCACATCGCCCTCGCCGAAGCCATCGGCGGCGCCGCTTCCGCCTTCGCCATGCCGACCCTCTCACCGCTCATCACCGGCACGGTCGCGGCGAAGGACCGGCACGCGGCCAATGCCCTCATCGGCGTGGTCAGCAGCGGCTCCCGCGTCGGCGGCCCCGCGCTCGCCGGGCTGCTGATCCTGGTCGCGGGGCCCGGCTGGGCCTTCGTCCTCGACGCCGCGTCCTTCGCGGTCAGCGCGTGCCTCCTCATGGCCGTCCGCCTCCACCGCGTCGAGGAACCCGCCGCGCGCCGTTCGCTGCGCAAGGATCTCGTCGAGGGCTGGCACGAGGTGCGCAGCCGTGACTGGTACTGGACCAGCCTCGTCGCGCACTCCGCCTGGAACGGCGCCGCCGCCGTCCTCATGACACTCGGACCCGTCATCGCCGTCGAGGAGCTGGGCGGCGAGGGCACCTGGATCGCGATCCTCCAGGCGGGCGCCTTCGGCCTGCTGGCCGGCTCGCTGCTCGCCGGGCGCGCGCGACCCAAGCGTCCGGTCCTGGTGGCCAACCTCGGCCTCGCGACGTACGCCCTGCCCCTCGCCCTGCTCGCGGCCGAGGCCCCGACCCCGGCCGTGATCGCCGCGTACGGCCTCGCGCAGGCGGGACTCGGCTTCCTCAGCCCCGTCTGGCAGACGTCGGTCCAGGCGGCGATCCCCTCCGGCGCACTGGCCCGCGTCACCTCGTACGACTGGCTGTTGTCCTTGGCCGCGATGCCCCTGGCGTACGTTCTCGGGCCGCTCGCGGCGGACGCGTGGGGCACGGCGGCACCGCTGTGGATCGCGGCAGCGGTGGTGGGAGTCGCGTGCGCGGGGACGGCGGCGGTGCCGGGAGTGCGCCGCTTCGGAGTGAGCGACGACGGGCGTCAGCCCGTCCCGGGCGAACGGGGGCGTCAGCCGGCCCCGGGCGACACCGGCCTCTCGAAGAACGTCTCCAGCGACACCGTCGCCTGAGTCCCGCTCACCCCGTCGATCGCGTACAGCCGCCGCAGCACGTCCTGGAGTTGCTCCGTCGTCCCCGTGCGGACCTTGACCAGGACGCTCGCCGCGCCCGCGATGACATGCGCCTCCTGGATCTCGGGGATCGCGGCGAAGTCCGCCGCCCGGTCCCCCATCCACGCCGTCGAGTCGACCATGACGAACGCCAGCACGCCCTGGCCGACGGCCGCCGGGTCCACGTCGACCGTCGTGCGGCGGATCACCCCGCGCTCGCGCAGTTTGCGCACCCGCTCGTGGGCCGCGCCCGCCGAAAGGCCCACCGCCTTGCCCAGGTTCGCGTACGACTGCCCGGCGTCCTGTTGCAGCAGTGCCAGGAGCTCTCGGTCGGTGTCGTCCATCAGCCGCACTCCCTGCCGTCCGTTCACTCTTCCTTGACGTACACCATATCTCGTACTGCAATATCCTCTTGTCACCGAATATGATTCGCTCATACGTCAGACAGGGGTCGTCATGTCTTCCCAGAAGGTGCCCACGTCGTACGAGGTTCTGGACGACCGCTTCCGCACCGGCCGGTGCGCCAACGGGGACGCCAAGCTGGAAGTCCTCCACGACGACTGCCGGTGGGCCGAAGGGCCGCTCTACCTGCCCGCCTGGCGGCAGCTCATCTGGAGCGACATACCCAACGACCGGCTGCTGCGCTGGGACGAGGCGACCGGCACCGTCGGCGTCTTCCGTACGCCTGCCGGGTACGTGAACGGCAACACCCTCGACCGGGAAGGGCGGTTGATCTGCTGCGAGCAGGGCAACCGGCGCGTCACCCGCACCGAGCACGACGGCCGCGTCACCGTCCTCGCCGACCGCTTCGAGGGCAAGCGTTTCAACAGCCCGAACGACGCCGTGGTCCGCTCCGACGGGTCAATCTGGTTCTCCGACCCCGACTTCGGGATCACCAGCGACTACGAAGGGCATCGCGCCGCCGCCGAGATCGGTGGCTGCCACGTCTACCGGATCGACCCGGTGACCGGTGACGTGCGCATCGTCGCCGACGGCTTCGACGGGCCGAACGGCCTCGTCTTCTCGCCCGACGAGCGGCAGTTGTACGTGTCCGACTCCCGCGCGGCCCAGATCCGCGCCTTCGACGTCCGTGACGACACAACCCTCTCGGACGGCGTCGTCTTCGCCGAGTCCAAGGACTCCGGCTTCGACAACATCCGCTTCGACGACGGAGGCCGGCTGTGGGCCGCCGCCCTCTCGGACGGCGTCCACTGCTACGACCCCGACGGCACCCTCATCGGGCGGATCACCGTCCCCGAGGCCGTCGCCAACATCGCCTTCGGCGGGCCGAGGAACAACCGGCTCTTCATCGCGGCGACGACCTCGCTCTACTCGCTGGTGATGTCCGTGACGGGGCTGCCGAGGGTCCGGGCCTGCTAGTTCACCGTGTCCATCTCGCCCACCGCCAGCTCCACGTCGTACACCAGCGGTTCGCCCGCGACCTGGATGTGCCGCGCGCGGGCCGCGTATCCCGGGGCCGTGACGGCCAGCAGGCAGGCGCCCGCCGACGGGGCCGCGACGATGTAGGAGCCGTCGGCGAGGGAGGTGACGCGGTCCAGTTGGCGGCCCGCCTTGGACAGGAGGGTCAGGATCGCGCCCTCCACCGGTTCGCCCTCCGCGGTGCGGATGAAACCGTGCACCACGGAGGCGCCGCCTTCACCGTCGGGCTCCGGCACGCGCGCGTGCGGCACGGTTGCCGACTCTTCCGGCGCCTCCGGCTCCTCCCGCGGCTCCACCGCCAGGTGCGGCAGGCGCTTCTCCAGGCCCGCGGGGAGCCACCAGTTGGAGCGGCCGAGCAGGTGCATGGCGGCCGGGACCAGCGCCGTGCGCAGGATGAACGCGTCCAGGGCGACCGCCGCCGCGAGGCCGATGCCCGCCATCGCGCCCTCCATGTCGCCGCTCAGGACGAACGCGGAGAAGACGCAGATCATGATCAGGGCCGCGCAGTTGATGACCCTGCTCGTCTCGGCGAGGCCCACCCTCACCGCGCGGGCGTTGTCCTTCGTGTGCACCCATTCCTCGTGCATGCGGCTCACCAGGAACACCTGGTAGTCCATCGAGAGCCCGAAGAGCAGCGACAGCATGATGACGGGCAGGAAGGCGGTGATCGGTCCCTCCTTGCCGATGCCGAGGATCTCCGTGCCCCAGCCCCACTGGAAGACCCCCACCAGCACGCCGAAGGAGGCCGCCGCCGCGATCAGGTTCATCAGGGCCGCCGTCAGCGGCACCACCAGCGAGCGGAACGCGACAAGCAGCAGGAGGAAGCCGAGCGCGATGATCGCTCCCACGAAGTAGGGCAGCCGGTCGCCCGTCACCGCGGCGAAGTCCTTGAAGACGGCCGTGACGCCGCCCACGTGGGCCTCGACCCCGGCCTCCGGAATCACGTCCCCCCGTAGTCGGTCGATGAGCTGGTCCGTCTCCACCGACTGGGGAGAGGTCGTCGGGACCACGTTGATGACCGAGATGCCGTCCGCGGGCGGAGCCGCCGCCACCCTCGCCACGCCCTCCGTCTCGCGGATGGCCGCCACCAGGTTCCCCGTGTCGGCCCCTTCGGCCACTACTTGGAGCGGGCCGTTGAATCCCGGACCGAATCCCTCGGCCAGCATGTCGTACGCCTGCCGGGTCGTCGTCGACTCCTGGTGGTTGCCCTGGTCGGTCGCGCCGAGCCGCAAGGAGAGCAGCGGCAGGGCCAGGAAGGCCATCACCACGAAGGCGAGTGCCGCGATCGAGCGCGGACGCTTCTGGACGTAGAAGGACCAGCGCGCCGCGAGGCCGCTCGCCTCGGCCGGCTCCGGTCCATCGGCCGCCAGGCGGCGCCGCTGCCTGCGGCTGAGCACCCGGGGGCCGAGCAGCCCGAGGAGCGAGGGCAGCAGGGTGACGGCCGCGAGGACGCTCAGGACCACGGTCAGGGAGGCGGCGATGACCACGCCGTCCAGGAAGCGCATGTTCATCACGAGCATCCCGGCGAGCGCGATGCACACCGTGCCGCCCGCGAAGAGCACCGCGCGGCCCGAGGTGTTCAGGGCCTGCACCGCGGACTCCTCGGGCTCCATGCCGCGCAGGATGCCGCGCCGGTGCCGGGTGACGATGAAGAGCGCGTAGTCGATGCCGACGCCCAGGCCGATCAGCGAGCCGAGCAGCGGGGCCACTTCGGGGATGTCCGTGACGTGGCTGAGCAGCATCGTGGAGAGCATCCCCATGCCCACTCCGAAGACGGCGATGACGATCGGCAGGGCCATCGCGAAGAGCGAGCCGAAGGCCAGGAAGAGGACGACGGCCGCGGCCGCGATGCCGACCAGTTCGGAGGTGCCCGTGGGCGGCTCCTGGATGCGAGTGATCGCCTGGCCGCCCAGTTCGACCTGAAGACCGGACCTCTCGGCGTTCTGGGCCGTGTCCACGACGTCCTGGACCAGGTTCTTGGGAACCTCGTTCGCCTGATCGGTGAAGGTCACCTGGGCATAGGCGATGCGGCCGTTCTCGCTCGTCTGGGCGGCGCCCGCCTCCTTGGACGCGTACGGGCTCTCGACCCCGCCGACGCCCTTCATACCGGCGATCTCCTTGAGCGCTGGCTCGATCCGCGCCCGTACGTCCTCGTCACGGGCCGAAGCACCCTCGTCGACGCGCCAGACGACCGTGTCGGTGTCCCCGGAGCGCTCCGGGAAGGCCTTGGTCATCAAGTCGTACGCGCGCGTGGAGTCCGTGTCCGGCAGGGAGAACACATTCGAGTAGTTGGTGCCCGCCGATGTCCCGGCCGCCCCCAGGCCGAACAGGGCTCCCACCCACAGCACAAGGACCACCAGACGGTGCCGATAGCACCATCGCGCCAATGCCGTCACGATCCACTCCTCCTCCGCGTCGCCAGGTCCCCCGGGTCCGTGCTTTCAGGAGCCTCAGCATCGGCGGCACCGCGCCCGAACGGCGCCGCGCGGCCATGATTCTCAAGCAACTCCAAGGCACGGACCGGGTCTTCGTACAACGCCCGTGCCGATACTGGAGGCATGAGCCACGCCGAAGGCCAGCAGGGAACAGATGTCGGAGTGCCGACCGGTCCTGGCGCCGGGGCCACCGTCCTCGTCGTCGAGGACGAGCCGAGCATCGCCGACGTGCTCGCCATCGCCCTGCGCTACCACCGCTTCGACGTGATGGTGGCGGGCACCGTGCGCGACGCCCTGGCGCTCGCCGAGCGCACCCGGCCCGACGTGGCGCTCCTGGACGTGATGCTGCCGGACGGCGACGGCCGCGCCCTGGCCAGGGAACTGCGCGCCAGGCGCCCCGAGATGGCCCTGCTCTTCCTGACGGCACGGGACGCGCCCGCGGAGGTCGTGGGCGCGCTCGGCTTCGGCGACGACTACATCACCAAGCCGTTCAACATCGACGAGGTCGTCGCCCGCATCGGCGCGGTCCTGCGCCGCACCAGGGACGCTGACGTGCTCCCCCAGCGCCCGCCGCTGCGCTACGGAGACCTGGAGCTCGACGAGACGACGTATGTGGTGCGCAGGGCGGGCCGCACGGCGCAGCTCACGCCCACCGAGTACGCCCTGCTGCGCTTCCTGGTCCGCAACGGCGGCCGTGTGGTGCCCAAGGAGCAACTCCTGCGCCACGTCTGGCAGTACGAGCACACGCCCGAGTCGACCGTCGTGGAGACCTACATCAGCTATCTGCGGCGCAAACTGGACGCCCTGGGCCCGCCGGTGATCACGACCCGGCGGGGCGTCGGATACGGCCTCGCATGAGGCGTGCGCACCGCCGCGGCATGAGCTCGCTGCGCGCCAAGCTCACCTGGGTGAACGTGGCCCTGCTGGCCCTCGGCGTCGTCGTGGCGACCGGCGTGAGCGTCATGGGCATGCGCCACTACCTGCTCGACAGCGTGGACGCCGAGCTGACGCAGTCGCGCACCTCACTGCTGAGCACCGGGCTCACCATGAAGGACATCGAGAGGCTCAGCGAGCTGGGCGTCGTGCTCGACAAGCTCTCGCCCGACGGCAAGGAGCGCGCGACCTCCCTGCCGCGCGGGGACACGGTGTTCGTGGCGGTGGACGAGCGCGGCGAGCCCGTCGCCATCGGCGCGCTCACACCGACCCCGCGCCAGCGCGCCCTGGCCGCCGCCGTCGACGACCCCGACGCGGTCGCCGACGAGTCCGAGCCGCAGGACATCACCCTGGACGGTGACGCCCACCGCATGGTGGGCGCGCGGCTCGCCGACGGCACGACGGTCCTGATGGCCGCGGCGACACAGAACGTGGAATCGGGCATCAAGAAGGCGCTCAAGCTCGACGCCGCCTTCGGAGTGGTCCTGTTGGGGCTGCTCGCCGTCCTGACGATGATCTCCGCGCACCACCGGCTGCGCCCCCTGGAGGACATGGTCGAGACGGCGTCCGCCATCGCCGAGGGCGATCTGACCCGGCGCGTGCCCTCGAGCCGTGCCCCGGCGCTGGAGACCGAGCAGCTGCGCCTCGCCCTCAACTCCATGCTCCACCAGGTCGAGTCCGCCTTCGAGACCCGCGAGCGCAGCTCGGCACAGTTGCGCCGCTTCGTCGCCGATGCCTCGCACGAGCTGCGTACGCCCTTGTCGGCGATCCGCGGCTATCTCCAGCTGTACGACAAGGGGATGCTCCGCGATCCGGCGGAGCGCACGCGCGCGTGGAGCCGCGTCATCGCCGAGACCGACCGGATGGGGCACCTCGTCGACGAGCTGCTCACGCTGGCCCGCCTCGACCAGCAGCCGGAACTGCGCTTCCGGAACGTCGACTTGAGCCGCCTGGTACGGGACGCCGCCGACGACCTGCGGGTGCAGGAGCCGGAGCGCCCGCTGACGGTCCGCGCCGACGGGGCGGTGCTGATCCGCGCGGACGAGTCGGGGCTGCGCCAGGTGCTCGGCAACCTGCTGGGCAACGTACGCGTCCACACGCCCGTCGACGCTCCGGTCACGCTGGGCGTGGAGCGGCAGGACGGGGTGGTGCGGCTGCGCGTGGCCGATCAGGGGCCCGGCCTCGCGGAGGAGGACGCGGCACGCGTATTCGACCGGTTCTTCCGGGCGGGCGGGGGCGCGGGCAGCGGGCTCGGCATGGCGATCGTGCAGGGGGTTGTGGTGGCGCACGGCGGCGAGGTGGCCGTGGAGACGACGCAGGGGGCGGGGCTCACGGTGACGGTGACGTTGCCTGCGGGCGCTGCGGGGTGAACGGGCGGGCGGGAGAGGTCTGTTCGTCCAGAGTCGGATGCGGGGTGAACGGGCGGGTGCGCGGGAGAGGTCTGTTCGTCCGGAGTCGGATGCGGGGGGGGGACCGAGACCGCAAGGCCCTAGGCCCGAACCAGCGCCCACACCGTCTTCCCGTACCGCCCCCGCTGCCAGACGCCCCACGCCTCGGAGAGCGCGTCCAGCAGCCGCAGGCCGCGGCCGTTCTCCTCCCAGGGGCCCAGTTCCCGCAGCTCCGGGCTGGTCGGACTCTCGTCGGACACCTCTATGAAGCAGTCGCCGTCGGCGAGCACGGTGACCGCGACCTCGAACTCGAACTCCCGCTCCAGGAAGTGCCCGTGGCAGACGGCGTTCGTCGCCAGCTCCGACACGAGCAGTACGGCGTCCTGCAGCGTCGCGCTCCCCTCCTTGTGCCCCCAGGCGGCCAGATGGTCATGTACACGGAGTCTGGCGAGCGAGACGGATGCCGGGTGCGGTGGCAGCCGGAAAGCATGACGTCGCAACAACGTTCCCCCTATGGCACACCAAAGCACCAAGAACCGCACACACTTCCGACACTTAATGCTGCGCAGAGGTAGCGCCCGGTGTCACACCGTCACCTTGCGGCGCGGCAGTATCCAGCCAGGTTTGTACCGCATCGAACCAACTAGCGATTACGCCTGGCGGGAGGCCAGTTCGACGACCGTGATGTCGGACGGCGCCCCGACCCGCACCGGCGGTCCCCAGGCACCCGCGCCCCGTGTCACATACAGCTGGGTGTCGCCGTACCGCTCGAGTCCCGCGAGCGTCGGATTGGCCAGGTCGGCGATGAAGTTGCCTGGCCACAGCTGTCCGCCGTGGGTGTGGCCGGAGAGCTGGAGGTCGACGCCGTGCTTGACGGCGTCGTGGATGACGACCGGCTGATGGGCCAGGAGCACGGACGCCCGCGAGCGGTCCCGGTCACCCAGCGCCTTGGCGAAGTCAGGACCGTGCCCCTCGCTCTCGCCCGCCACGTCGTCCACGCCCGCGAGGTCGAAGCCGGGCAGCTCGGTGCGGGCGTTCTCCAGGGGGCGCAGGCCGAGTTCGCGTACGTGATCGACCCACTGCTCGGCTCCCGAGAAGTACTCGTGGTTGCCGGTCACGAAGTACGTGCCGTGCCGCGCGCGGAGCTGGGCGAGCGGGGCGGCGGCCGGCCCCAGGTCCTCGACGCTGCCGTCGACCAGGTCGCCGACGACCGCGATGAGGTCGGGCTGCGTGCCGTTGATCGTGTCGACCACGCGCTGGGTGAAGCCGCGACCGAGAATCGGCCCGAGGTGGATGTCGCTGACCACGGCGATCCGGAACCCGTGCGCCCCGCGCGGCAGCTTGGCCAGCGGCACGGTGACGCGCTTCACCCGGGGGCCGCGCAGGACGCCGTACGTTCCCTGGCCGACCGTCCCTACGGCGACGGCGGCCGCGGTCCCGCCGACGATCCGGGAGACGAAGAGGCGGCGCGAGGGGGTGGCCGGTTCCGCCGGCACTCGTGCGGGGGCCTCGGTGGCGAGGACCTCCCTGGGCGGCTCCTCCGTAGAGGGCTCCTCCGTAGGGGTGGGTTTCGTGCGGCGCCTCAAGAAGAAGGGCCGTACGAGCTCCCCCACGAGAAGCGCGAGCACGAGATAGATCGACAGGGCCATCCACATGAAGCCGGGCCAGGCCAGCACCTGCTGGAGCCAGAACGGCGCCCCGGCCCGCTCACTCGCGACCGCCGCGAACATCAGCAGCGGCCCCGCCACGAAGACCACGGCGCCCGCGCGCCGGGCGAACCCGGGCCCGGCCGTGGTGTCCCGCACCAGGCGCCGCCAGGCGTACCACTGCATCCCGGCGAGGGCCGCGAGCGCGGCGAGACCGGCCAGCACGAACAGGATGACCACGGAGCGCGCCCCTCAGGAGTGACCGATCAGCTATGACGTACGGCGCAGAGCACGGACTCCGCGCAACCCGATGGTCCCCACGACCGTCCCCAAGACAAAGGAGGCGACGGCGAGCGTCAGGTGGACCCAGAAGTACGCGGTCGGGTCGCCTGCGTCATCGAAGGCGAGCCCACTGCCGTCCTTCCACAGGTTCTTGACGAAAGTGATCCAGATGAACCAGCTCCACACACCGAAGGCGAGCAGGAACCAGGAGACCGGGCGGCTGAGCTTCATGCGTTCAGTATCGCGAGCCTCCCTTCCGTCCCGCCGCCGGGGTGGGGAGCCCGACACTCAGGCCACCTCGGCGGCGACTTCCACAGCGGCGCCCTGTACGTTCTCGTCCGTGCCTGCCGTAAAAAAGACCGCCTTGTTGGTCACTTCCGCCGCATTGCTGACCATGTCGACCACGGCTCCCGCATGGGCCGACGGCAAGCCGGGGGGCGAGAACAAGCCCAAGCCGCCGTCGAAGATGTCGACCGTCGGCGGCGCCAAGCTCGGCGAGCCGGGCACCCAGGTGAGCCTGAAGGCGGGCGCGCCCGTGCTGCCCAAGGATCTTTCGGCGCGCTCCTGGATGGTCTCCGACGCCGAGACGGGCGAGGTGCTCGCCTCGCACAACTCGCACTGGCGGCTGCCCCCGGCGAGCACCCTGAAGATGCTCTTCGCGGACACGGTCCTGCCGAAGTTCCCCAAGACGCAGAAGCACAAGGTCGAGCTCTCCGACCTGGCCGGCATCGGCGCGGGCAGCAGCATGGTCGGCGTCAAGGAGAACGAGACGTACACGGTCCACGACCTGTGGCTCGGCGTCTTCCTGCGGTCGGGCAACGACGCGGTGCACGTCCTGTCGGCGATGAACGGCGGCGTCCCCGAGACCGTCAAGAACATGCAGTCGCACGCCGAGGAGCTGCAGGCCCTCGACACGCACGTGGTCAGCCCGGACGGCTACGACGAGAAGGGGCAGGTCTCCTCCGCGTACGACCTGACGCTGTTCGCCCGGTCCGGACTGCAGAAGAAGGACTTCCGCGAGTACTGCTCGACGGCCACCGCCAAGTTCCCCGGCGAGACCAAGAAGGTCAAGAAGGGCAAGGACAAGGGCAAGAAGAAGCGCGAGTCCTTCGAGATCCAGAACACCAACCGGCTCCTTACGGGGGACGTCGGTCTCGACGCCTACAAGGGCATCGCGGGCGTCAAGAACGGCAGCACCACGAACGCGGGCAACACCTTCACCGGTGTGGCCGAGCGCAACGGCAAGGTGCTGCTCGTCACCGTCATGAACCCCGACTCCGGGGAGCAGCACGCGGTCTACAAGGAGACCGAGCGGCTCCTCGACTGGGGCTTCAAGGCCTCGGGCAAGGTCGAGCCTGTGGGCGAACTCGTCGCTCCGAAGGGTGCCGGTACGGGCAGCGGCAAGGGCGCTCCCGGCGCAGGCAAGGGCAGCGAGTCCGACTCGGCCAAGAACGTGGCGCACGCCTCCGACAAGGACTCGGGCAGCGGCGTCGGTGTCGCGCTCGGGGTCGCGGGCGGCGTCCTGGCGCTCATCGCCGCCGGGTGGTTCGTGATCAGCCGCCGGATGCCGCTGCCGGACCTGGTGCGGCGGAAGACCCGCCGCTGACGTCGTCGGGCTCCGCCTGCTGCTGTTTCTGCCGCTCTTCTTGTTGCTCTTCTTGTTCCTGTTCCGTACGTGTCCGCTTCCGCGTCGCCGTCCAGGCGGCGCAGAACAGCAGCAGCTTCGCGGTGAAGTTGATCCACAGGAGCAGCGCGACGGGCACTCCGAAGGCGCCGTACATGCTCTTCGCCGCGACGCCCTTCATGTAGCCGCCGAGCAGCAGCTTGAGGAGCTCGAACCCGGCCGCGCCGATCAGGCCCGCGGTGATCAGGTGGCGGCGGGGCGGCTGCACGCCGGGCAGCAGCGTCAGGACGTAGAGCAGCAGCAGGAAGTCCGCGAGGACGGCGATGGCGAACGCGATCGCCTGAAGCAGCAGCCCGCCCCAGCCGTCCCTGGAGACCCCGAGGAGGTCGGCGCTCCAGCCGACGGCGGTCGACGCGAGGGTCGACGCGACGACGGACGCGAGGCCTGCGCCGCCGAGCCCGACGAGCACCCCGGCGTCCTTGATCTTGCGCATGACGGGGTTCTCGTCGGTGTCCTCCAGCTCCCAGACGACCCGCAGGCACTCCCTCATCGAGCCGACCCAGCCGATGCCGGTGAAGAGCAGCAGGGCGCCCGCGATGAGGCCGACGGTGCCCGCGTTGGCGACCAGGGCGTCCAGGTTCAGCTGGTCGGAGATGCCGGGGACCTGCTTCGAGATGGTGTCCTCGAGCTTGTCCTGCTGGCTCTTGGAGAGCGTCGCGGCGGCGACCGCGGCGGCGACGGTGATCAGTGGGAAGAGCGCCAGGAAGCTGATGAAGGTCATCGCCGCCGCGAGGCGGCTCCAGCTCACACTGTCGAGCCGCTCGTACGCGCTCCACGCGTGCGTGCGCATCAGACGCTCCACCAGGGGCCCGATGCCGGGGAGCTTTTTCAGCCAGTCCATGATGCCTCCCTGCCCGCTGTACGGAAGACCAAGGTCCGAGTACCCCAGAAACGCAGAACAGTGGCGAGTGCCATACCGACTCCCGCACCGGAGACGGTGTCCGCGCGCTGTGAGGTGAGACCGAGGCCGTAGTGGGACACCGCGATGCAGAGCAACTGCACCAGGGCTCCCGCGATGTTGACGGCGAAGAAGATCCCGTACTGACGAAGGCGCGAGACCTCGGCGGCCGCGTTTCGCCGGTAGGTGCCGAGCGCGTTGCCCGCGTACGCGACCGTGCAACCGGCCACGAAGGACAGTGCCTTGGCGGTCAGCGGGTCGAGACCGACGGGGCCGCGCAGCCAGATGAAGAGGCCGAGGTCGACGGCGTACGCACAGATCCCGGCGGCGGCGAAACCGAGCAGTTCGGGGCCCATGGCCCGCAGCCGCTCCCTGAAGGGGCTCACAAGTCGGCCACCGCGAGGCCGTACATCGCGATCCACACCAGGCCGATGACGGCGAGCGCCCGGTCGCGCAGGACGACGTCCTCGGGCTCGCCCGCGGTGCCGCGGTCGGCGAAGACGGCGTACCGCAGGACCGCGAGGACGAAGGCGGCCATCGACAGCTGCCGCCAGGGCAGCAGGCTGCCGTTGGCGGTGCCGCCGCTCTCCATGGCCCACAGGCAGTACGCGAGGACGGCGACCCCGGCGGCGAGCTGCCAGACGAAACGGAGGTAGCCGGTGGTGTATTCGGTGAGCAACGCGCGCGTGGCGCCCAGTTTCTCGGAGCTCCCGGACATCTGGACGGCTTCGGAGTAGCGCTTGGCGGAGACCATGAAGAGCGCGCCGAAGCCTGTGGTGATCAGGAACCAGCGCGAGAGCGGAATGCCGAGGGCCACTCCCCCGATCATCGCCCGCATCAGGAAACCCGTGGTGACGACGGCCAGATCGACGACGAGTACGTGCTTGAGGCTCACGCAGTAGGCCAGTTGCATCACTACGTAGGCGGCGAGCAGCGCTGCCGTCAGGGGCGTGCAGAGCGCGGCGGCGGCGACGGGCGCGAGCACGGCGAGCAGCCCGCCGACCACGTACGCGACGGCCACCGGCACCTGGCCCGCGGCGACCGGTCTGCGGCACTTGGTGGGGTGGGCGCGGTCGGCATCGGCGTCGCGCGCGTCGTTGATGAGGTAGACGGCGGACGCGGCGGCCGTGAACAGGGCGAACACCAAGGCGAGTTGGATCAGCGAGTGCCGCGAGAAGAGCTCGCCCGCGGCGGCGGGGGCCGCGACGACCAGGACGTTCTTCACCCACTGGCGGGGGCGCGCGGTCTTCAGGAGGCCGAGCGGCAGCGCGAGGGCGCTCGGGCCCGACGGTCCGGGCGGCTGGGGGCGTTCGAGCAGGGCGGTGCGGTCAGCCATGCCTGCGGCCCCCGTTCATCCAGGCGGAGCCCACGCGCGCGGTGAGGGCGCCGAGGGCCGCGCCGGCCGCCACGTCACTCGGGTAGTGGACGCCGACGACCATCCGCGAGACACACATGGCGGCGGCGAGCGGCGGGACGACGCGCGCTCCGACGGGGCTCAGCGCGCCGTACGCGACGGTGGCCGCGGCGGCCGAAGTGGCGTGCGAACTGGGGAAGGAGTGCCGTCCCGCGGTCCTGACGAGGGGCTCCACACCCGTGTCGCCGCCGGGCCGTGGGCGCCGTACGACCCGTTTGACGCCCATGCTGGCCAGGTGGGCCGCGGCGGTCAGCGCCGTGCCGCGCAGCCACGCGCCGCGCCGCTCGCGGTCGACCGCGGCGCCCGCGAGTCCCGCGACGAGCCAGAGGGCGCCGTGCTCGCCCGCCTGGGACAGGGCCCGTGCGGCGGCGGCCACGCGCGCGTCGGAGCCGCAGTCGCGCAGGGCCGAAAGCAGCCGGTGGTCCATGTCGTGCATGTGGCCTCCTTCTCCGGGGACTTCAGGACCTGACCTCCCGACTCTTCTAGGCAACCTCTCAATATTTACGGCAATATAGGACGACACTCCATCAATCACCCATTTCGGTGAGGGCTAGGACGAATAGGAACAAACTGCCCTTGCTCGGACGATACGGTCACGCCTATGCCTGCCGACTCCGCTCCGCCCGCCGACTCCGCGACCGCGACGACGCCCGAGTCCGTGTCCGTGTCGGGCTGGGGGCGCACCGCACCCTCCACCGCCCGCCTGATCCGCCCCCGTTCGCCCGAGGAGGCCGTGGCCGCCCTCCAGGCCTGCGGGGAGCGTGGCGGCATCGCCAGGGGCCTTGGACGGGCCTACGGGGACGCGGCGCAGAACGCGGGCGGCGCGGTCCTCGACATGACCGGCATGGACCGCGTGCACGCCATCGACGCGGACGCGGGCACCGTCCTGTGCGACGCCGGGGTCTCCCTGCACCGCTTGATGGAAGTCCTGCTCCCGCTCGGCTGGTTCGTGCCGGTCACGCCGGGGACCCGCTATGTGACTGTCGGCGGCGCGATCGGCGCGGACATCCACGGCAAGAACCACCACGGGTCCGGGTCGTTCGCGCGCCATGTGATGGCGGTGGAACTGCTCACCGCCGACGGCGAGGTGCGCGCGGTCGAGCGCGGCACTCCCCTGTTCGACGCGACGGCCGGCGGCATGGGCCTGACCGGCGTGATCCTCGCCGCGACGCTGCAACTGCAGCCGGTCGAGACGTCGTTGATGACGGTGGACACCGAGCGCGCCACCGACCTGGACGACCTGATGGCGCGTCTCACGGCCACGGACCACCGCTACCGCTACTCGGTCGCCTGGATCGACCTCCTGGCGCGCGGTGCGTCGATGGGGCGCTCGGTGCTCACGCGCGGCGACCACGCTCCCCTGGACGCCCTTCCGGCACGCGCGCGTAGAGCCCCGTTGACGTTCCGCCCCGGCCAGCTGCCGCCCGCCCCGCGCTTCCTGCCCGAAGGGCTCCTCGGCCCGAAGTCCGTGGGCCTCTTCAATGAGCTCTGGTACCGCAAGGCGCCGCGCCTGCGGGTGGGCGAGCTCCAGAAGATGTCGACGTTCTTCCACCCCCTGGACGGCGTCCCGCACTGGAACCGCGTGTACGGCCGCGGCGGTTTCGTGCAGTACCAATTCGTCGTCGGGTACGGCCAGGAAGAGTCCCTGCGGCGCATCGTGCGGCGCATCTCGGAGCGCGGCTGCCCGTCCTTCCTCGCCGTACTGAAGCGCTTCGGAGAGGGCGATCCGGGCTGGCTCTCCTTCCCGATGCCCGGCTGGACCCTCGCCCTGGACATTCCGGCGAACCTGCCGGGCCTCGGCGCCTTCCTCGACGAGCTCGACGAGGAGGTCGCCGCGTCCGACGGCCGCGTCTACCTGGCCAAGGACTCCCGCCTGCGGCCCGAGATGCTCGCCGCGATGTATCCGCGGCTCGACGATTTCCGCGCGCTGCGGGCGGACCTCGACCCGCGCGGCCTGTTCCGCTCGGACCTCTCGCGCCGCCTCGCCCTCTAACACCTCCAGGAGTTGGTCCCATGAAGGACGCCTTCGGCACCCCCCAGTCCCTGCTCGTACTCGGCGGCACCTCCGAGATCGGCCTCGCCACGGCCCGCCGTCTGGTCGCGCGGCGCACCCGCACGGTGTGGCTCGCAGGGCGGCCGTCCCCGGGCCTGGAGAAGGCCGCCGCGGGCCTGCGCGACATGGGTGCGGACGTCCGCACCGTCGCCTTCGACGCGCTCGACTCCGAGTCGCACGAGGCCACGCTCGGCAAGATCTTCGCCGAGGGCGACATCGACATGGTCCTGCTGGCCTTCGGCATCCTCGGCGACCAGGCACGCGACGAGGACGAGCCGCTGTCGGCGGTGCGGGTCGCACAGACGAACTACACCGGCGCGGTCTCCGCGGGCCTGGTGTGCGCCCGCTCGCTGCAGGCCCAGGGACACGGCTCCCTGGTGGTGCTCTCGTCGGTCGCGGGCGAGCGCGCCCGCCGCTCGAACTTCATCTACGGGTCCAGCAAGGCGGGCCTCGACGCCTTCGCCCAGGGCCTGGGCGACGCGCTGCACGGCACGGGGGTGCACGTGATGGTCGTACGCCCCGGCTTCGTGCGCTCCAAGATGACGGCGGGCCTGGAGGAGGCCCCGATGGCGACCACTCCGGAGGCGGTCGCGCTGGCCATCGAGACGGGCCTTCGGCGCCGCTCGGAGACGGTGTGGGTGCCCGGCGCGCTGCGGGTGGTCATGTCGGCACTGCGTCACGTGCCGCGGACGGTGTTCCGGCGGCTCCCGGTGTGAGGCAGCCCTTCGGGGCCTGCGGTCAGCGGGCCGGCAGCGTGCCGTGCGCGGCCGGGGCCGCCGCCTGCGGAGGCACGACCGGGCCGCCACCGCCGAAGCCGAACTCGCGCAGCTTGCGCCACACTCCGTCGGCACCCTGCTCATAGAGCGCGAAGCCGGTGCAGGGCCACTCGGCCTCGTACTCCGACAGCTCCGCGTAGGCCCGGTCCATGGCCTCTTCGGAGATGCCGTGCGCCACCGTGACGTGCGGGTGGTACGGGAACTGCAGCTCGCGCGCCATGGGCCCGGACGCGTCCCGCACCCGCTCCTGCAGCCAGCCGCAGGCCGCGCCGCCCGCCATCACCTGGACGAAGACCACGGGCGACAGCGGACGGAACGTACCCGTTCCGTAGAGCCGCATCGGGAAGGGGCGCCCGGCGGCCGCGACGGCCCCCAGGTGCGCCTCGACCGCGGGCAGCGCCGTGGAGTCCACCTCGGTCGGCGGCAGCAGCGTGACGTGGGTGGGGATGCCGTGCGCCGCGGGGTCCCCGAAGCCCGCGCGCCGCTCCTGGAGCAGGCTGCCGTGAGGCTCCGGGACCGCGATCGACACACCGATCGTTACGGTCCCCACGTCGTACTCCTGTCGGTCGGATGGCGGGCAGAGGGCGCTGTTGTATCTGGCTTGGCGCAGGGGGCTGTGTGGCTCAGTGCTTGGCGGGCAGCAGGCCCACCTTGTCGTACGCCTGGGCGAGGGTCTCCGCGGCGACGGCGCGCGCCTTCTCCGCGCCCTTGGCCAGGATCGAGTCGAGCGTCTCCGGGTCGTCCAGGTAGGCCTGGGTGCGGTCCCGGAAGGGAGTCACGAAGTCGACCATGACCTCGGCGAGGTCAGTCTTCAGCGCACCGTAGCCCTTGCCGGAGTACTTCTGCTCCAGTTCCGGGATACCCGTGCCGGTGAGCGTCGAGTAGATGCTGAGGAGGTTGCTGACACCGGGCTTGTCCGCGGTGTCGTAGCGCACGACCGTGTCGGTGTCGGTGACCGCGCTCTTGACCTTCTTGGCGGTGGCCTTGGGCTCGTCGAGGAGGTTGATCAGGCCCTTCGGCGTGGACGCCGACTTGCTCATCTTGATCGACGGGTCCTGAAGATCGAAGATCTTCGCCGTCTCCTTGAGGATGTACGCCGCCGGGACGGTGAACGTCTCGCCGAAGCGGCCGTTGAAGCGCTCCGCGAGGTCGCGGGTCAGCTCGATGTGCTGGCGCTGGTCCTCGCCGACCGGGACCTGGTTGGCCTGGTAGAGCAGGATGTCCGCGACCTGCAGGACGGGGTACGTGAAGAGGCCGACGGAGGCGCGGTCCGCGCCCTGCTTGGCCGCCTTGTCCTTGAACTGCGTCATGCGCGACGCCTCGCCGAAGCCTGTGAGGCAGTTCATGACCCAGCCGAGCTGGGCGTGCTCGGGGACGTGGCTCTGGACGAAGAGCGTGCAGCGCTCGGGGTCGAGTCCCGCGGCGAGGAGCTGGGCGGCGGCGAGTCGGGTGTTGGCACGCAGCTCGGCCGGGTCCTGCGGGATCGTGATCGCGTGCAGGTCCACCACCATGTAGAAGGCGTCGTGGGACTCCTGCAGCGCCACCCACTGGCGGACCGCGCCGAGGTAGTTGCCGAGGTGGAACGAGCCCGCGGTGGGCTGGATTCCGGAGAGCACGCGAGGACGATCAGAGGCCATGAGGCTCATTCTCTCAGGTGTCTCTCATTGCTCGGAAACAGACGTGTGACGGGTGTGCCGCGATCTTGTGATGCGTGGCTTGGATCTGTCACTGCGAGCGCCGCTCGGAGCGCTGCCTCGATCGGGTCACACGAAGGCGGAACCGATCTCGTCCGGCCGGTGTATCAAGAGTGTGAGGGCACAGGGGGAGGTCCTGGAGGGGGTCCGCGTCGTCGACGAGGGTGCGGTGATCGCGCGTGTGCGCGCCGGGGAGGCGGAGGCGTACGCGGAATTGGTGCGCGCTTTCACCGGGATCGCACTCAGGGCGGCCGCGGCACTCGGGGCGGGATCGGACGCGGAAGACGTGGTGCAGCAGGCCTTCTTCAAGGCGTACTGCTCCTTGGGGCGGTTCAGGGACGGCTCGGCGTTCAAGCCGTGGCTGCTGTCGATCGTCGCCAATGAGACGAGGAACACAGTGCGTTCGGCGGTGCGGCAGCGGTCGCTCGTCGGACGCGAGGCAGCGCTCGCGGAGGCGGAGCCGCTGATACCGGAATCGGCCGACCCGGCCGTGGCGGCGCTGGAGGGCGAGCGCCGGACGGCCCTGCTCGCCGCGCTCGACCGGCTGAGCGAGGAGCACCGCCTGGTCGTCACGTACCGCTATCTCCTGGAGATGGACGAGACGGAGACGGCCCAGGCCCTGGGCTGGCCGCGGGGCACGGTGAAGTCCCGGCTGAACCGCGCGCTGCGGAAGCTGGGGCGGCTGCTGCCGCAGGGTCCGGACGGGCCACAAGGGCCGGAAGGACGGGAAGGGCCGCGAGGAGGTGACGGGCATGAGTGAGCGGGGCGACGGTCAGGACGAGGGCGGCACAGGGCAGGCCGGAAGCAGCGGCGCCCGTCGGCTTCCCGAGGAGCTGCGGGCGCTCGGCCGGTCCCTGGACCCGCCGGGGGCCTCCGGCGCGTCGATGGCCGAGCGGGTCCTGGCGCAGATCATCGCGGAGTCGGTGCCGGTCCCGGTGGCCGAGCCGCCCAGTCGCCTCTCCCGGCTGCGGTCATGGCTGCGGGCGCGGTGGCGTGTCCTGACGGCCGCGCTGTGCGGACTCCTGACAGCGGCGGTGCTCACACCGCCGGTGCGGGCCGCCGTCTTCGAGTGGTTCGACTTCGGCGGGGTCGAGGTTCGGTACGACCCGTCGGCGACCCCGCCGGCCAAGGCCGGCGTGCCGGGGTGCGACGGCGGGGTGAGTCTGTCCGAGGCCGAACGGCGGGCCGGGTTCGTGCCCGCGGTGCCCCAGGCGCTCGGCACGCCGGACGCCGTGGCGGTGGCCCGGGAGCCGGGCGCGCGCGCCCTGGTCACCCTGTGCTGGCGCGACGACGGCCGGACGATACGGCTCGACGAGTTCGGGGCACGCCTCGACCTCGGCTTCAGCAAGACGGTGACGGAGCGTCCCGACTGGGTCCAGGTCGGCCGGGAGACGGGGCTGTGGTTCCCGCACCCGCATCGGCTCACGTTCTGGATGGTGGAGGGCGACGGCGACCGGTGGACGCGCTCCGAGCGCACGGCGGGGCCGACGCTCCTGTGGACGCACGGGCCGGAGCTCACCCTGCGGCTCGAAGGCGTGGCGTCGAAGGAGCGGGCGCTGGAGATCGGGAAATCCGTTCCGGCGCGGTCGGGCGAATCGGGAACCTGAACGGCTCGGGCGGTGTACCAGAAGTGACGCGGTGCGGACGGGTCGTGCCGGAGAGCGGCTGGGGGATCGGACATGCGGATGCGGACGGCAAGGGGAATGTGCGGGTCGGTGGCGGGGCTCGCGGCCGCGCTGGTGGTGATGGGAGCGCCGCAGGCGGTGGCGGGCGGACCGACGAGCGTCCTCGTGGTCTCGCCCGAGAGCGGACAGAGCACGGCGCTCTATGTGAGCAACAAGGAGTACGGCGAGCTGGAGCGCTGTCTCGGCACCATCGGCGACATCGGCGACATCGGCAAGGGCAGGCGCGAGCAGCCGCCGGGCCTCGACATGGGCGACGGCAGCCGTCAGATCAACGTGACGTGGATGGTCCACGACGTGCAGCCGTGGCGGGTGGACCGGGCCTATCCGGTGGCGGGCGGCTCCAAGGACGGCAAGGGCGCCAAGGCCGTGTGGATCCACACGACGACGGACGTCGAGTCCATGACCGGCACCTGGCACAAGGCGAAGGATCCGGCTCGGTTGACGGCACTGTTCAAGAAGCTCGGGGTCATGGGCGCGTCGGCGGACGGGGGCAACCAGGCGATACCGCCGAGGGCGGATGCGGACCCACCGCCGGCGACCGCCCCGGAAGCCGCCGGGCCGGAGCGGGCGGCCACCGCACGGGCCGACGCCGCGTCGGGAGACGGTGGCACGGACTGGTGGTGGGCGGCTGGGGGCGTCGCGGCGGGGGCCGCGGGAGCGCTGCTGCTGCGGGGGCCGCTCACCGGGCGGCGGTCCTTCCTCGCCTCGCTGCGTGGGCGGCGGCCTCATGAGGACGGCCCGCGGCAGGAGTTGAGGGACGTGTGAGGGCTGCGGCCGCCCCCGGCCGGTGAGTTGGCCGGCCGGAGCGGCTGTTCGGCCCGGCGGTCAGTGGGCCGGCAGGCCCGGGGCCGGATGGGCGGCCATCAGGTCGGCGACCTCGGACCGGATCTTCGTCAGGGCGTCCTCGTCACCGGCACGGGCCGCGGCGACGCCTCGGTCGATCCAGTCGGCGACGGTCGGCATGTGCTGCGTTCCCAGGCCTCGGGAGGTGAGCGAGGGGGTGCCGATGCGGACGCCGGAGGGGTCGAAGGGCTTCCTCGGGTCGTACGGCACGGTGTTGTAGTTGACGACGATCCCGGCCCGGTCGAGGGCCTTGGCGGCGACCTTGCCCGGGACGTCCTTGGGGGTGAGGTCCATCAGGATCAGGTGGTTGTCGGTGCCGCCGGAGACCAGGTCGAAGCCTCGGGCGAGCAGTGCTTCGGCGAGGGCCTGGGCGTTGGCGACGACCGCGTGGGCGTAGTCGCGGAAGGAGGGCTGCGACGCCTCGTGCAGGGCAACGGCGATGGCGGCGGTGGTCTGGTTGTGCGGGCCGCCCTGCAGGCCGGGGAAGACCGCCTTGTCGATGGCCTTGGCGTGCTCCTCGCGGGACATCAGCATCGCGCCGCGCGGGCCGCGCAGGGTCTTGTGGGTGGTCGTGGAGATCACGTCGGCGTGCGGCACCGGTGAGGGGTGCGCGCCGCCCGCGATCAGGCCGGCGATGTGCGCGATGTCGGCGACGAGGACGGCCCCCGCCTCGTGGGCGATCTCGGCGAAGGCGGCGAAGTCGATGGTGCGAGGGAGGGCGGTGCCACCACAGAAGATCAGCTTGGGGCGTTCCTTGAGAGCGAGGTCGCGCACCTCGTCGAAGTCGATGCGGCCGGTGTCGTGGCGGACGCCGTACTGGACTCCGCGGAACCACTTGCCCGTGGCGGATACACCCCAGCCGTGGGTGAGGTGGCCGCCCATCGGGAGGGCCATGCCCATCACGGTGTCACCGGGTTCGGCGAAGGCGAGGTAGACGGCGAGGTTGGCCGGGGAGCCGGAGTAGGGCTGGACGTTGGCGTGCTCGACGCCGAAGACGGACTTGGCGCGGGCGACGGCGAGGCGTTCGACGGGGTCGATGTTCTGCTGGCCCTCGTAGTAGCGGCGGCCCGGGTAGCCCTCGCTGTACTTGTTCTGCAGGACCGTGCCGGAGGCTTCGAGGACGGCGGTGGAGACGTAGTTCTCGCTGGGGATCAGGCGCAGGGTGTCGGCCTGGAGCTGCTCCTCGGCGCCGACGAGCGCGGACAGCTCGGGGTCCTGTGCGGCGAGCGCGGGGTGGCTGAGGGTGTTCGGGGCATCCGCGGAGACCGCGGAATGCGAGGAACTGGGCGAAGGGGAGTGAGTCATGGCGTCCTCCGGGGCGAGCGGTGCGTGTCCGGTCGTGGTCCCGGGGTGCCCAGGCGGTCGGCACCTCGAAGGTTCTGCCTCGCACGGCTTCCTCGGGGTCCGTTCCCCGTGCGCCAGTCGCCGTGCTGTAGAGACCAGCCTATCGGGCACGCCGGGTCGGCAGGTTTCCTCGTCCGGGATCCGAGCGACGATAGAACTTGGGCGCCACACCCGCCCCATGCCGCAGGACGAACGGAGACCCCGTGTCGACTACCGAAGAGTTCATCACGTCGGCCGAAGCGCACAGCGCGCACAACTACCACCCGCTGCCCATCGTGGTCGCGTCGGCCGAGGGTGCCTGGATGACGGACATCGAGGGGCGCCGCTACCTCGACATGCTCGCCGGGTACTCGGCGCTGAATTTCGGGCACGGCAACCGCCGCCTGATCGACGCGGCCAAGGCGCAGCTGGAGCGGGTGACTCTCACCTCGCGGGCGTTCCACCACGACCGGTTCGCCGACTTCTGTACGCGGCTCGCGGAGCTGTGCGGCAAGGAGATGGTGCTGCCGATGAACACCGGCGCGGAGGCGGTGGAGACGGCCGTGAAGACGGCCAGGAAGTGGGGGTATCAGGTCAAGGGCGTGCCCGACGGGCGGGCGAAGATCGTCGTCGCGCGCGACAACTTCCACGGGCGGACCACGACCATCATCAGCTTCTCGACGGACCCCGAGGCGCGTGCGGACTACGGCCCGTACACGCCGGGTTTCGAGATCGTGCCGTACGGCGATCTGACCGCGCTGCGGGCCGCGGTCACGGAGAACACCGTGGCCGTGCTCCTCGAGCCGATCCAGGGCGAGGCCGGGGTTCTGGTGCCGCCGGCCGGATATCTCCAGGGCGTAAGGGAGTTGACCAAGGAGCGGAACGTCCTCTTCATGGCGGACGAGATCCAGTCGGGGCTCGGCAGGACGGGCAGGACGTTCGCGTGCGAGCACGAGGGCGTGGTGCCGGACGTGTACATCCTGGGCAAGGCGCTCGGCGGGGGCGTCGTGCCGGTGTCCGCGGTGGTCGCGGACGCGGATGTCCTTGGGGTGTTCAAGCCCGGGGAGCACGGGTCGACGTTCGGCGGCAATCCGCTGGCGTGCGCGGTGGCGCTTGAGGTCGTCGC
This sequence comes from Streptomyces sp. NPDC047525, assembly GCF_040643025.1. Classification (NCBI taxonomy): domain Bacteria; kingdom Bacillati; phylum Actinomycetota; class Actinomycetes; order Kitasatosporales; family Streptomycetaceae; genus Streptomyces; species Streptomyces sp. NPDC047525. The sequence continues at coordinate 137,291 of NZ_JBEYTL010000013.1, read as the reverse complement.
CATGCTGAGCTCGGGCGAGTTCCAGCAGCGGGCCACCGAGCTGGGCGAGCATCTGCACGCTGAGCTGGGGCTGCTCGCGGGCACGGGCGCGGTGACGCAGGTGCGGGGCCGCGGGCTGTGGGCGGGCGTCGACATCGAGCCGTCGCACGGCACGGGCCGCGAGATCTCCGAGAAGCTGATGGACCGGGGTGTGCTGGTCAAGGACACCCACGGGTCGACGATCCGGATCGCGCCGCCGCTGGTGATCAGCAAGGAGGACCTGGACTGGGGGCTTGATCAACTGCGGGCTGTGCTGGCCTAGTACCGCTTGTCGGGGGCCCGGTCAGTCGCCGGTGGCCGGGCCGCTCGTCAGTGGGCCGTCCGCCGGGTCCGGGGCGGGGGCGTCGTGGCCGCGGGTGTACGCGGCCGCGTAGCCGTCCTCGCCGAGGGCTGTGCGGGAGCGTCGTGCGGCGCGGTCGACGTCGAAGCGTTCGGCCTGCGGCAGGGGGCTGCCGGTCGCCTCGCGCAGGGCGGCAGCGGATCCGAGGAGTTCGGCGGCGCGGGTGTGGTCGTGCGCGAGGGAGCGGGCTCCGGCCAGGCCTTCGAGGGCCTGGGCGACCGCGCGCTCGTCGCCCGTGCCGCGGGCCACGGTGAGGCCCTCCCGGTGGAGTTCCTCCGCGCGCGCCGCGTCACCGCGCTGCTCGGCGACGTAGCCGAGCTGGGCCAGGATCAAGGCGGTGCCGGAGTGGACACCGAGGCGGCGGTTCCAGGCGAGCCAGGGCTGGAGGTACTTCTCGGCGGCGTCGAGCTCGCCGAGGCGGCGGGCGCCGATGGCCAGGCCCGTCTCGGCGAACTGCTGCGCGGGCCCGTGCGAGTGCTGCGCAGCGAGGCGGGCGGCGCGCTCGTGGAAGTCGGTGGCCGCGGCGTCGTCACCGGTGAGCAGGGCGATGCGGCCGAGGCGGGCGAGACGGAAGGACACGTCGGTCCACAGCTGGAGCTCCTCCGCGCCGCGCATGCCGTCGCGGTGGAGCCGGGCGGCGCCCTCGTAGTCGGCGGCGATCTCGGCGAGCACGCCCAGCTGCTCGGAGGCCTGCAACTGGCCCCAGCGGTCGCCGAGTCCGGCGAACAGGGCGGCGCTGGCCTCGGCGTCGCGCCGCAGGGTCGCGAGGTCGCCGCGGTAGAGGGCGCGGGTGGCACGGGTACTGAGCGCGGCGGCCACGCCCCAGCGGTCGTCCGCCGCGCGGAACTCCTCCAGGAGCGCGTCGACCTGGGTCTCCTCGCTCCTCGTACGGTCGAATCCGCAGCGGGCGTAGGCGAGGAGCCAGCGGGAGCGGAGGTCGGCGCCTTCCACGTCGGCATCGGTGGCGATGTCGGTGTAGGGGGCGTCGTCGCCGGTGAGCAGGGCGAGGGCGGCGCGGGCCGTGCGGGCGGAGGCGCGGGGCCGGGCCGTGGCGGTGACGGTGGCTGTTTCCCCGGACGGGGGCAGGCTCAGGGCGAGGGTCAGGGAGCGTTCCGCTTCGCCCAGGCGACCGCGCAGGAACCAGTACCAGGTCAGGGAGTTGGCCAGGCGCAGGGCGAGGGCGGCGTCGCCTTCGGCCTGCGCCCACTCCAGCGCGGTGCGCAGGTTGACGGCTTCGGAGTCGAGGCGGTGCAGCCACTGTTGCTGGCCGGGGCCGAGGAGTTGGGGGGCGGCGCGTTCGGCGAGGTCGGCGTAGTGGTGGGCGTGGCGGCGGCGTACGTCCTTCGTCTCCCCCGCCTCGTCGAGCCGTTCGAGGCTGTAGGCGGTGACGGATTCGAGCATGCGGTAGCGGATGCCGTGGGTGCGGTCGGCTGCTTTGGGGGTCGTGGCGGTGAGGAGGGAGCGGTCGACGAGGCGGGTGACGAGGTCGAGCACGTCCGCTGCGTCGCCGTGAGCGGAGCTGCCGGGAGCGGAGCCGCCAGGAGCGCTGCCAGCGGGAGCGAAGCCGCCGGGAGCGGTGCCACAGGGGGTGAAGCTGCCGTGAGTGAAGCTGCCGGGAGCGGAGCCGCCAGGAGCGGAGCCAGCGGGAGCGAAGCCGCCGGGAGCGGTGCCACAGGGGGTGAAGCTGCCGGGAGTGAAGCTGCCGGGAGCGATGCCGTACACCGCTTCGGCGGAGTCCAGGGTGAAACCGCCGCCGAACACGGCGAGTTGGCGCAGGGCGCCCTGTTCCTCCACCGTCAGCAGCTCCCAGCTCCAGTCGATCATCGCGCGGAGGGTGCGCTGTCGGGCGGGGGCATCCCTGCGTACCTGGTTGAGCAGCCGGAACCGGTCGTGCAGCCGATCGGCGAGGGCGTGCACGCCGAGGGCGCGTACGCGGGTGGCGGCCAGTTCTATGGCCAGCGGAATGCCGTCGAGGCGGCGGCAGATGAGGGCGGCGGCGGGGGTGCTCTCCGCATCCAGCACGAAGCCGGGGGCGGCGGCAGCGGCCCGCTCGGCGAACAACGCCAAGGCCTCGCCCTCCGCGAGCGGCGCGACCGCCTCCAGGGTCTCGCCCGCGAGGGCTAGGGGCTCCTGGCTGGTGGCGAGGACGCGCAACTCAGGGGCGTGTCGGAGGAGTTCGGAGAGCAGGGCGGCCACCTGCTCCAGGACGTGCTCGCAGTTGTCGAGGACGAGGAGGAGACGGCGGGGGGCTAGGGCTCGGGCGAGGAGGCGCACCAGGGTGGGGGTATGGCGGGGGTCGGGGGCGGGCCCGGCGCCGGGGGCGTACCGGGGGCCGGGGGCCTGCCCGGAACCGAGGGCCTGCCCTGCGCCGAACGCCGAGTTCGTTGTGCTCGGCCGCCGCTCGGCCGATGCTGTGGCGGCGCTGCCGTTTGGCTCAGGCGTCCCCTCGCGCGTCCCCTCACTCGCCTCCTCGCGGATGAGTGACGGGTCGTCCCGGATGCCCAGTGTCGCCGCCACCGTTTCGGCGACGTCGCCCTTCGTTCCGGCCAGTTCCACCAGCCAGACGCCCTCCTCGAAGTCGTCCGTGAGCCCCGCCGCCGCCTCCACCGCCAGGCGGGTCTTGCCGACGCCGCCCGGTCCCGTCAGCGTGACGAGGCGTGACGCTCCTACCAGGTCCCGCACCCGGGACACCGCGTCCTCCCGGCCCACGAGGGCGGTGACGGGGGCGGGCAGGTTCGTGCGGGGGTGCGGTTCCTCCGTCTCGGGCCCACTCTGCGCCACCTCAGAGGGCTCGGTGCGCGGCGGTCGCCCTTCCGCCCCTGGTGAGGCCAGCTCCGGTGACTGGCGGAGCATTGCCTCCTGGAGTGCGGCGAGTTCCGCGCCGGGGTCCATGCCCAGGTCGTCCGCCAGGCGCTCGCGCAGGTCCCGATAGGCGTCCAGCGCCTCCGTCGGGCGCCCCGCCAGGTACAGCGCCCTCATGTAAGCGCCCCGCAGCCTCTCCCGCAGCGGCTGCTCGGCCACGAGGTCCGCCAACTCGTCCGCGAGCGCGGCGTGTTCACCCGGGGCGGCCAGGTCCAGGCGCAGCTCCGCCCGCACCTCCTGAGCCGTGAGCCGCTGTTCCTCCAGGCGGGCCACCGCCACCCGCACGAACTCCGCGTCGCGGAAATCCGCGTACGCCGGTCCGCTCCACAGCGTCAGCGCCTCGGAGAGGAGCGAGACCCTCGTCCGCGCATCAAAGGTGTCGTGCGTGCCGTTCGCGTCGTACGCACGTGATGTCAGTGCCACGAACCTGGCCGCGTCCGTCAGTTCCTCCGGCGCCACTCCCTCCGGGGCCCGCAGCAGATACCCGGCCGGGCCGTACGCCACAAGCTCCCGCGCGCCCGGTTCCGCCTTCTCCAGGGCTCTGCGCAGCTGGGAGATCTTGGTCTGGAGGCTGTTGGCGGGGTTGCCCGGCAGCCGTTCGCCCCACAGACCGTCGATCAGGACGTCAGCGGGGACCGGCCGCCCCTGGTGGATCAGGAGATTCGCGAGCAGGGCACGGACCTTCGGCTCGGGAACCGGGACGACCGCCCCGTCCGCCGTGCGCACCGTCAACGGGCCGAGCACCTCGAATCGCATGCCGCCACGTTAATGCGGGTCGGAGCGGGGGTCCCCCACGGCCGTGCACCGGCGGCCGTGCGCGGGCGCCCGTGCGTGGCAGCGCGGCGCCCGTGCGCGAGCCGTCAGTGGTTCGTGCGCGGCCCCGGGCACGGTGGTCCACGTGACCAGGAAGGGCCGGACAGCAGCCCGGTCACACAGACCGAAGCCGAACGCAGCGCAAGCCACGCCCCGGAAGGACCACCACCATGTCCAGCTCCCAGTCCAGCTCCCCCGCCCTCACCACCACCCCCACCACCTCCCGCGAGATCCGCCTCGCCGCCCGCCCCACCGGTGAACCCACCCCCGCCGACTTCGAGCTGGTCACCACCGACATCCCGGAGCCCGCCGAGGGACAGATCCTGGTCCGCAACACCTGGATGTCCGTGGACCCGTACATGAGGGGCCGCATGGACGACGTCCCCTCCTACATCCCGCCCTTCGCAATCGGCGCCGCCCTCGAAGGCGGCGCGGTCGGCGAGGTCGTCGCCTCCCGTGCCGAGCACGTGCCGGTGGGCGCGACCGTCTCGCACTTCCTCGGGTGGCGCGAGTACGCCGTCCTGGACGCCGCCACCGCCACGGTCATCGACACCACGCTCGCCCCGGCCTCCGCCTACCTCGGCCCTCTGGGCACCACGGGCCTGACCGCGTACGCCGTGTTCACCCGCACCGCCCCCGTCCGCGAGGGCGACGTCGTCTTCATCTCCGCCGCGGCGGGCGCGGTCGGCAGCGTCGCGGGGCAGCTGGCCCGCGAGCTCGGCGCCTCCCGCGTGATCGGCTCGGCGGGCGGACCGGCGAAGACCAAGAAGCTGCTCGACACGTTCGGCTACGACGCGGCCATCGACTACCGCCAGGGCGGTATCCCCGAACAGCTCGCCCAGGCCGCCCCCGACGGCATCGACGTCTACCTCGACTCGGTCGGCGGCGATCACCTCGAAGCCGCCATCGGAGCCATCCGCACCGGCGGACGTATCGCCCTCGTGGGTGCCATCAGCGGGTACAACACCACCACACCCGCGCCCGGACCGAGCAACCTCTTCCGCGCCGCGACCCACGAGGCGACCCTGCGCGGCATGCTCGTCAGCAGCCACTTCGACCTGTTCCCCGAGTGGATCGGCAAGGCCGCGGGCCTGCTCGCCGACGGCACCCTGCGCACCGAACAGACCGTCGTCGAGGGCATCGAGCAGGCGCCCGACGCCTTCCTCGGTGTGCTGCGCGGCGCCAACACCGGCAAGATGCTCGTCCGCCTGGCACCGGCCACGGCCACAGCCCCGGCACCGGCTCTGGAGGCCAACTGATGTCGCACGTACTTCTCGTCACCGGCCATCCCCGCACCGACTCCCTGACCGGTCAGCTCACCCGCCACGCCCGGGACAGACTCGTGCGCGAAGGCCATACCGTCGACCTCCTCGACCTGCACGCGGAGGGTTTCGACCCCCGGATGACCGAGGCGGACGAGCCGGACTGGGCGGACCGCGACAAGACGTACTCGGACGAGGTGCACGCCCACATGCGGCGGGTGGAGGCCGCCGACACGGTCATCGTCGTCTTCCCCCTGTGGTGGTTCGGGCTACCGGCCCTGGTCAAGGGGTGGATCGACCGGGTGTGGAACTACGGGTTCGCCTACGGCCGCTCCCGCCCCCGCCTCGCCGGAAAGCGGATGCTGTGGCTGAGCCTGGTCAGCTACGAGCGGGAGCAGTTCGCCGAGCTCGGCTGGGACGAGACGGTCACGCGCACGCTGCGGGTCGGCGTCTCGGAGTTCTGCGGGATCGGGGCCGGCGACACCTCGGTGCACTTCGTGTACGACTCCTTGAAGGCGGGCGAGGCCGCGTTCAAGGAGACGGACGCGGCGCTCGACGGACTGGACCTCAGCCGACCGCGTCCGAGCAGCCCCGGCCTCAGCAGTTGAGGCCCTCCTCTGCGCTTGAGCCCCACCTCAGCGCTTGAGGCCCACGCCCCCGAACATGGCCACGTCCTCGACCCCGGCCGCCGTCTGTGCGCGCCAGCGGTTGCACGACACCACACCGGGTTCGAGGAGCTCCAAGCCCTCGAAGAACCGGGCGACTTGCTCGGGCGGGCGCTGCGTGAGCCTGGGCGTGCCGTTCTCGTTCCAGAACGCCACCGCATCGTCCACGTCGGGCATCGCCGGGCTGGTGATCGTGTGCGAGAGGACCAGGTGGCTGCCGGCCGGCAACGCGTCGAGCAGGCGGCGCACGATGCCGTACGCCTCGGAGTCGTCCTCGATGAAGATGACGACTCCGAGCAGGATCAGCCCGACCGGCCGGTCGAAGTCGAGCGTCTTGGCCGCGTGTTCGAGGATCGCGTCGACGTTGCGCAGATCCTCGTCGAGGTAGTCGGTCCTGCCCTCGGGGGCGCTGGTGAGCAGGGCGCGGGCGTGGGTGAGGACCAACGGGTCGTTGTCCACGTAGACGACACGGGACTCGGGGGCGATCCGCTGCGCGACCTCGTGGGTGTTGTCGGCGGTCGGCAGTCCGGTGCCGATGTCGAGGAACTGCCGGATGCCGCACTCGGTCACGAGGTGGCTCACGGCGCGCCCGAGGAACTGCCGGTCGGCGAGCGCGTACGCGCCGATGCCGGGGTGCAGCGTGCGGATCTGGTCCCCGGCGGCCTGGTCGACGGGGTAGTTGTCCTTGCCGCCGAGCCAGTAGTTCCAGATCCGGGCCGTGTGAGGCTGCGTGGTGTTGATCCTGCTGTCGGCCATGTCCGGTTCGCCTCCGAGTACGTCATCGCGATCAACCGGCAGCGTACCCAAGGGACTTCGCGAGCGGGCACGAGCGAGCCCCTTGGGAATCCCGGCCTCAGAGAATCACGTGCGGCAGGAATCTCGCGTACTCGTCCGTGATCAGACCGGCCGACTCACGGATGCCGAGCCCCGCCGCCTCGTCCTCGACGACCCACGCACCGAGCACCACACGGTTGCCGTCGAAGTCGGGCAGTGGCGCCAACTCCTGGTAGCAGCGGGCCTCTTCGCGCACGCGGTCGCTCGCGAGGGGTTCGGCGCCCGGTGGATGGACCGTGACTCCGGCGCCCTCGCGGCCGAGGAGCGGCTTGGTGACGTAGCCACGCCCGGACGCGAGCTCCCGGGGCCCGTCCAGGTAGGCGGGGAGGAGGTTCGGGTGGCCGGGGTACAGCTCCCAGAGGACCGCCAGCAGCGCCTTGTTGGAGAGGAGCATCTTCCAGGCGGGCTCGATCCACAGGGTGGATCCGGTGCCGCCGCCGTTGTCGAGGGTCTCCAGGACGTGCGGGGCGAAGCGGTCGGTGGTCAGCCACTCCCAGGGGTAGAGCTTGAAGCAGCTGCGGATGAAGCCGAGCTTCTTGTCGACGAAGCGCCGCGAGAGCCGGTCCCAGCCGATGTCCTCCATGGAGATGGCCTCGGTGTCGAGACCGGCCTGCTGCGCGGTCTCGCGCAGATACGCGACCGTCATCAGGTCCTCGCCGAGCTCGTCCCCCGCCGAGTGCGCGAAGTACAGCGGGCCGCCGGGCGGGAGCAGCGCGGCCTGCTTCTTCCAGGCGTCGACGAGGCGTTCGTGGAGGGAGTTCCACTGGTCGGCGCCCGGGAAGCGCTCCTCCATCCAGAACCACTGGGGGCTCGCGGCCTCTACGAGCGAGGTGGGGGTGTCGGCGTTGTACTCCAGCATCTTGGCCGGGCTGCCCGTGCCGTCGTAGTGCAGGTCGAACCGCCCGTAGAGGGAGGGCAGTTCGGCGCGGCGGCGCCAGGCCTCGGTGACCGCTTCGGCCACCCGGGGGTCCGTGATGCCGAGGTCGGCGAGGCGGTCGTGCGTGACGATGTGCTCGGCTGCCGCGAGGCACATCGCGTGCAGCTCCTCGACGACCTCTTCGAGGGCCTCCACCTCGGGCAGGGAGAAGACGTAGCAGGCGGACTCGTCCCAGTAGGGGCGCAGCGAGTCGTCGGGGTAGCGGGTGAGGGGGTAGATGAGCCCCTGGTCCTCGACGGTCTGCTGCCAGCCGGGGCGGGGGGTGAGGGTGCGGCGTTCCATGTCCTCGGTCCTGAATTCTCGGTCCTGGTCCTCGGTTTTGCTCAGCCGCCGCCGCTTCCGCTGCCCGAGCAGCCGAAGCCGTCGCGGTCGACGGCCTCGCTGCGGCTGAAGGTGCCGTAGTCGGCGCGGCGGCCGTCGATGTCGGCGTCGTAGTACCAGTCGGCGTCCATGCGGCCGGACTTGCCGGTGCCTGTGCCCGTGCCCGTTCCCGTTCCGTAGGAACTGCCGCCGGCCTGGCGGCCCTTACCGTACGAGGAGGAGGACGTACCGCTCTTGCAGTTCTTGTCGGCGACGATTTTGTAGCCGGTGAGGTAGTCGTAGCTGTCGCGGTCCACGCACCGCTTGTCCGGCTCCGAGCCGCACGAGGTCAGGGCCGCCGCGAGGACACCCATGCCGCCGAGTACGACCGTGCTGGACCGCAGCCTCCGACGCCGCGTCCCCTGTTCCGTCTTCTGCGCCTGCTCTGATGCTGCCATCAGGTCTACCGCTCCCCGTTGTCGTACATGTGTCAAAACTTGATCGGCGGTCAGCGTAGGCAAGGGCCCGCGCGCCATGCCAACCGGCTCAGCCGAATCCCTCTCCTCTACAGTCACTTCGTGTCTCTTGGGATGATTTGCGCACTCGGTTCAGCGGTCTGCTTCGGCACGGCCTCCGTCTTCCAGGCCATCGCCGCGCGCGCCACGGCGCCGGGTACGGGGTCCGGGGTCGACCCCGCGCTGCTGCTGCGCGCGGTGAAGCAGTGGCGGTACGTCGTGGGGCTCGGGCTCGACGGGCTCGGGTTCCTGCTGCAGATCGTGGCGTTGCGCTCCATCCCGATCTACGCCGTCGGTGCGGCCCTCGCCGCGAGCCTCGCCGTCACGGCGGTGGTCGCCTCGCGGATGCTGCGGGTGCGGTTGAGCGGGGTGGAGTGGGCCGCCGTGGGCGTGGTGTGCGCGGGGCTCGCGATGCTGGGGCTCGCTTCGGGGGACGAGGGGGAGGGCGTCGGGTCGACGACTCTGCGGTACGTGCTGCTGGGCGTGGCGGTGGGGGTGCTGGCCCTGGGGGCCGTGGCGGGGCGGTTGCCCGGCCGGGGGCGGGCGCTGGCCCTGGGGCTCGGGGCCGGGTTCGGGTTCGGGGTGGTGGAGGTGGCCGTACGGCTGATCGACGATGTCTCGCCGGGGGCACTGGTGACGAATCCGGCTTCTTACGCCCTGCTGGTGGGTGGGGGCGCGGCGTTTTTGCTGCTCACGTCCGCGTTGCAGCGGGGGTCGGTGACGACAGCCACCGCGGGGATGGTGATCGGGGAGACGATCGGGCCCGCGGTGGTGGGGGTGGTGTGGCTGGGGGACCGGACCCGGGGCGGGATGGAGTGGGTCGCGGTGCTCGGGTTCGCGGTTGCCGTGGTGGGGGCGTTGGCGTTGGCGCGCTTCGGTGAGGCGCCGGCCCCTGCGGAGGAGGCGGTGGATTCCAGCCCGTCCGGCGTTTGAGGAGGCGGTGGATTCCAGCCCGTCCGGCGTTTGAGGACGAACTCGGCGGAGCCGGTGATCGACGGTGCGCACCGCCCGCCGAGCCTCACGGCAGGACCGCGCGGTGCGCACCGCCCGCCGAGCCTCACGGCAGGGCCCCGCTCCTCACACGCCGGAGGGGCTGAATTCCCTGCGCCTCACGGCAGGACCCTGCACAGCGCGTCCAACGCCCCCGCCCACGCGTGATCCGGCGGCGTCCCGTACCCCACCACCAGCGCGTCCCTGCCCGGGACCCGCGCCGCCGGGTGGCGGAAGGCGGACAGGCCCTGGACCGCGAGCCGCTGCCAGCTCGCCGCCTGGACCACCGACCGTTCGGTGCCCGGTGGCAGTTCGAGCACCGCGTGCAGCCCCGCGGCGATCCCCGTGGCCCGCACCTCCGGCGCCCGCGCGGCCAGTGCGGCGACCAGCTGGTCGCGGCGGCGCCGGTAGCGCAGGCGCGCGCCCCGCACATGGCGGTCGTACGCGCCCGAGGTGATGAACTCCGCGAGCGTCAGCTGGTCGAGCGCTCCGCAGGCCCATTCCGCGCCACTCTTCGCCTCGACGACCTCGGCGGCGATCGGCGCGGGAAGGACCATCCAGCCGAGCCGCAGGCCGGGGGCGAGGGACTTGCTCGCCGTGCCGAGGTAGACCACGCGGTCGGGGTCGAGGCCCTGGAGGGCGCCCACCGGCTGGCGGTCGTAGCGGAACTCCCCGTCGTAGTCGTCCTCCAGGATCAGCCCGCCCTCGCGCCGCGCCCAGTCGACGGCGGCCGCGCGCCGGTCGGGGTGCAGCGGATCCCCCATCGGGAACTGATGCGCGGGCGTCAGAAGCGCCGCCCCGGCCGACCCGGATCCCAACTCCGATGTGGATGTCCCCAGTTCGTCGAAGGGCAGGGGTCTGGTCCGCAGCCCCGCCCGCTTCAGGAGATTCCAGTGCACGTCGAGGCCGTACGACTCGACCGTCATCTCCCGCAGACCACGCGCCCGCAGCACCCCGCCCAGCACGCTGAGCCCCTGCGCGAACCCGGCACAGATGACGATGCGGTCCGGGTCGGCGTGCACGCCGCGCGCACGGGAGAGGTAGTCGGCGAGGGCGGTGCGCAGCTCGATCCTGCCGCGCGGGTCGCCGTAGCCGAGCGCGTCGTTCGGGGCGGCGGCCATGGCCCGGCGCGCGGCCTTGAGCCAGGCGGCGCGCGGGAAGGAGCCGAGGTCGGGGGTGCCCGGCATCAGGTCGTACGTCGGACCGCCGGCGGCCCTGCGGCGCGGTGCGGGCGCCGCGGGGCGCGGCACGGCGCGTTCGGCCACGCGGGTGCCCGAGCCCTGGCGGGCGGTGAGCCAGCCCTCGGCGACGAGATCCGCGTACGCGTCGGCGACGGTGTTGCGGGCGATGCCCAGGTCGACGGCGAGGGAGCGGGACGAGGGCAGCCGGATGCCGGGGGCGAGCCTGCCGCCGCGCACCGCCTCGCGCAGGGCGTCCGTGAGTCCCTTGCGTACGCCGGAGTGCGTCGCCGCCTCACCGGCCGTCTCCAGGTGGAGGTCGACGCCCAAAGTGGCCCAGGAATCTTCCATGGGAATGGACCATACCTGTGGGCTACTCCGGCCGTACGGTCGATGGCATGACGACGAATGACAGCACACCCGCCCCGGTACAGACGCAGACCAAGGAGTACGTCCACGAGCACACGCCCCGCCTCGACTGGCACCAGCACGCCCCCGAGGTCTTCAAGGCGATGGTCCGGCTCGACGCGGCGGCCCGTAAGGGCGTCGACCCGGTGATCCTGGAGCTCGTCAAGATCCGCGCCTCGCAGCTCAACCACTGCGCGCTCTGCGTCGACATGCACAGCAAGGACGCCCTCGCCGCGGGCGAGAGCGTCGAGCGGATCATCCAGCTCAGCGCGTGGGAGGAGTCGCAGCACTTCTACACGGCGAAGGAGGTCGCGGCCATCGAGCTGGCCGAGGCGATCACCGTCCTGACGGACGGCTTCGTTCCGGACGCGGTGTACGAGCGGGCGGCGGCCCTCTTCGAGGAGCAGGAGCTGACGCAGCTGATCGCCGCGATCACGGTGATCAACGCGTGGAACCGCTTCGGCGTCTCGACGCGTCAGGTGCCGGGCCACTACAAGGCCGGTGACCACAAGTGAGCGCTCGGACCAGCCACCTCGACAAGGGCTTCGGCACCGCGCTGGCCGCGCTGAGCGCGGCGGCGAAGAAGGGGCTCGGCGACCCCGTGCTCGCCGAGCTCGTGATGATGCGGGCCTCGCAGATCAACGCGTGCGCGTTCTGCCTGGACATGCATGTGGACATCGCCGTGAAGAACGGCGAGACGGCGAAGCGGATCGCTCTGCTCAACGCGTGGGCGGAGGCGGGCGAGGTCTTCAGCGAGCGGGAGCGGGCCGCGCTCGCGCTGACGGAGGCGGTCACCGTCCTGACGGACGGGTTCGTGCCGGACGAGGCGTACGAGGCCGCGGCCAAGCACTTCGGCGAGTCCGAACTCGCCCATCTCATCGGGGTGATCACCGTCATCAACAGCTGGAACCGGGTGATGGTCAGCCGCCGTACGGAGCCGGGCGGGTACGCGCCATGAGCCTCGTGGACGACTTCCGCGCGCTGCACCGTGGGCGCGCGCCGGGTGACCCGCTGGTCCTGCCGGGCCCCTGGGACGCGGCCAGCGCGCGCGTCTTCGTGGATGCCGGGTTCCCGGCCCTCGCGACGCCGAGCGCGGGGGTCGCGGCGTCGCTCGGGTACGCGGACGGCGAGGTGCCGCCGGACGAGATGTTCGCGGCGGTGACGCGCATCGTGCGGTCGGTGTCCGGGGCCGTGCCGGTGAGTGCGGACATCGAGGACGGGTACGGCCTGCCGCCGAAGGAGCTGGTGGAGCGGCTCCTGGAGACGGGCGCGGTGGGCTGCAACCTGGAGGACTCCTCGAACGCGAACGGGGCTCTCAAGGATCCGCGGGAGCAGGCGGAGTGGCTGGCGGAGGTGCGTTCCGTCACGGGCGAGGGGATCCTCATCAACGCGCGGGTGGACACGTTCATCCGGGGCGTCGCGGATCCCGGGCAGGCGATCGAGCGGGCACGGCTGTACGTGGCGGCGGGCGCGGACTGCGTCTACCCGATCGGTGCGCCGCCGGAGGTCCTTCCGGAGCTTCGGGCGGGCATCGAGGCTCCCATCAACGTGGGCGCCAGGCCGGGGTCCGGCCCCTCCCTGCGGGAGCTTGGCTCGCTCGGAGCCACGCGGATCACTTTCGGCCCGGGGCTGCAGGTCCGTGCGACGGAGGCGCTGCGGGAAATCGCCGCCGGGCTGGAGTAGCCGGCTGCGTCTCGCTGCCGGCTGCCCGGCGCCGCCCTCAGACCGGGCACGCCTGTCGTGGCAACGCCCCGTGCCGGGCGCGCCGTCGTCGTGGCAACGCCCTGGGCCGCCGCTTCGCGGCGGGAGTCTCCCGCCCACCCACCCGTCGCTCCGCGGGGCAATCGGGTGGGTGGGCGGGAAAGATCCGCTGCGAAGCGGAGAAGGGCACCCGCCCCCGCCACGGGGCTACTTCGGAAGCCAGCCCCGCCACTTCTGCTCATGGTCGGCGACCCAAGCCTTCGCCGCGTCCTCCGGCGACATCTTCTTGTCGGCGATCATCAGCGAGACCTCGTTCTGGTCCTCCTCCGACCACTTGAAGTTCTTCAGGAACTCCGCCGCGTCGCCGCCCTTCTTGGCGAAGTCGGCGTTGAAGTACTTCTGCAGAGGCGTGTGCGGATAGGCGCACTTGATCTTGACGGGGTCGGCGTCGCAGCCCTCCTTGTACTCGGGCAGCTTCACCTCCGTCATCGGCACCTTCTTGAACAGCCACTGCGGCTTGTACCAGTACGTCAGGAACGGCTTCTTGTGCTTGGCGAACTGCTCGATCTGCGTGATCTGCGCCGCCTCGGAGCCCGCGAAGACGACCTCGTAGTCCAGGCCGAGGTTCTTCACCAGCGCCTTGTCGTTCGTGACGTACGACGGGGAGCCGTCCATGAGCTGGCCCTTGCTGCCGCTCTCGGAGGTGCGGAAGTCCTTCGCGTACTTGTTGAGGTTCTTCCAGTTGGTGACGTCCGGGTGCTTCTTCGCGAAGTACGTCGGGACGTACCACCCGATGTGACCCGTCACGCCGACGTCCCCGCCGGGGACGATCGTCTTCTTGTCCTTGATGTAGCGCTGTTCCTGGTCCGGGTGGCCCCAGTCCTCCAGGATCGCGTCGACACGGCCCTGGCTGAGCGCGTCCCAGGCGGGGACCTCGTCGATCTGGACCCTGTCGACCCGGTAGCCGAGCTCGTTCTTGAGCAGGTACTCGGCGACGGCCACGTCCGCCTGCGCGCCGACCCAGGACTGGACGGACAGCGTCACCGTCTTGGCGCCCGCGGCATTGGCGTACGGAGACGCCTGCTTGGTCATGTCCGAGGCACAGCCGGAGAGCGCAAGCAGGGCGCAGCTCGCCGTGACAGCGCTCATCACACGCGTACGTACTCGCATGTCAGGCACCCTTCTTCGCGCGGCGTTCCGTCGGCTGCGTGACCCGGTCGAGCATCAGGCCGAGGCAGACGATCGCCACACCCGCCACCAGACCCGTCGCGAGGTCGCCCTGCGCGAGGCCGAACACCGCTTCGTAGCCGAGCGCGCCACCGCCCACCAGACCGCCGATGACGACGACGGCGAGGATGAGGACGACCGCCTGGTTCACGGCGAGCAGCAGGGCCGGGCGGGCCAGCGGGAGCTGGACCTGGCGCAACTGCTGCCAGCTGGTGGCGCCGAGAGACTGGGACGACTCCATCGCGGCGCCGTTGACCTGGCGCAGGCCCTGCGTGGTGATGCGGATGACGGCGGGCAGCGCGTACACGACGGCAGCGGCGACCGCGGGGGCACGGCCGATGCCGAAGAGGGCCACGACCGGGATCAGGTAGACGAACTGCGGCATCGTCTGGAACACGTCGAGGACGGGCCGCAGCACTTGCTCCAGCCTCGTGCTGCGCGCCGCCGCGACGCCGATGGCGAAGCCGAGGATCACCGTGACGACGACGGCCGCGAGGACCTGCGCGAGCGTGTCAAGGGACGGCTTCCACACGCCGAGCACGCCGGTCGCCGCCATCGCGAGGACGGCGGTGAGCGCGGTCTGCCAGGTGCCGATCAGCCAGGCGAGGGCGGCGATGACGAGCAGGATCGACCACCAGGGCATCCCCTGCAGGCCGTCGCGGATCGGGTCGAGGACCCAGGTGGTGAAGTGCGCCGCCCAGTCGGCGGTGCCCCCGACGACGGGCACGTCGGTGTAGATGTGGTCGACCATCCAGTCCTTGGCGGTGTTGACCGGCCCGACGATGTTGACGATCCAGCTCTCCGGCCACTCCAGGCGGTCGGCGAAGCGCGCGGCGAGCGCCGCCACGACGGCGACCGCTCCGGCCACGGCCCAGCCGCGCCGGCCGCGCAGCGGTGAGCTGTCCTCGGTGTTGTCGCCGAGCCGCTCCCCCGCCGCGCCCGTCACGCGGTCAAGGACCACGGCGAGCAGCACGATCGGGATTCCGGCCGCGAGCGCCGCGCCGACGTCCACCGAGCCGAGGGCCTGGTAGACGCGGTCACCGAGACCGGCGCCGCCGATCATCGACGCGATGACGGCCATGCCGAGCGCCATCATGATCGTCTGGTTGAGGCCGAGCAGCAGTTCCTTGCGGGCCAGCGGGAGGCGCGCCGAGAGCAGGCGCTGGCGGGCGGTGGTGCCAAGCGACGTCACCGCCTCCATCACGCCGCCGTCGGCGCCGCGCAAGCCGAGCGCGGTGAGCCGGGCCATCGGCGGGGCCGCGTACACGACGGTCGCGATGACCGCGGCGGGCACGCCGATGCCGAAGACCAGGGCGACGGGCAGCAGGTACGAGAAGGCGGGGAGCACCTGCATGGTGTCGAGGACCGGCCGCAGGACGCGGTGGATCCTGTCGCTCAGACCGCCGGCGAGCCCGAGCAGCATGCCGAGCACGACGGAGACGAGCACGGACACGATCATCAGGGCCAGCGTCTGCATCGTCGGCACCCACATGCCGAGCATCCCGCACAGGCCGAACGAGGCACCGGCCAGGACCGCGAGCCGCACGCCCGCCACGCGCCACGCGATGAGCGCGGCGCCGACGGTCACTCCGGCCCAGCCGGCCGCGAGAAGCACGAGGTAGACACTGCGGATGGAGAGCACGATGCCGTTGGAGATGTTGCCGAGGACATAGACGAACAGCGGGTGGCTGTCGCGGTTGTCGATGATCCAGTCGGTGGTCTTGCCGAGCGGCTCGGTCAGGTCGACGGTGAGCGCGTCGGGCCAGGCGCCCGACGCCCACTTGGCGTTGACGATCGGCACGAGGATCGCCGCGGCGACGGCGAGCAGCAGGAGCTTGCCGACGGCGCGGTGGCGCAGGAGCGCGCCGATGCCCGTATCTCGTACGGGACTCGATGCGGTGGCAGTGGCCATCAGGCGACCACCTCGCCGGTGTCGGAGCGCCCCTTGTCGGGCTTCTGCGCCGGGGCCACGCCCGCGACGACGCCGAGCAGCGCCTCATGGTCGACGACGCCGAGACAGCGCGGTCCGTCCATCACACGCACCGGGAAGCCGGACTTGGCGACGGCCTCGATGGCGTCGGCGACCTTGGCGTCCGGCGCGAGCGCGGGGCCACGGCCTTGCTCGTCGGCGTCGGCGGGGCGCATGGCGGTGCGCACGCTCATCACGTCGGCGCGCGCCACGTCCCGTACGAAGTCGCGTACGTAGTCGTCGGCCGGGGAGCCGACGATCTCCTCGGGCGTGCCGAGCTGCACGATGCGGCCGTCGCGCATCAGCGCGATGCGGTCGCCGAGGCGCAGGGCCTCGCTGAGGTCGTGGGTGATGAAGACCATGGTGCGGCCCTCTTCACGGTGCAGGCGGATGACTTCTTCCTGCATGTCGCGGCGGATCAGCGGGTCGAGCGCGCTGAACGGCTCGTCGAAGAGCAGGACTTCGGGGTCGACGGCGAGGGCGCGGGCCAGGCCGACGCGCTGCTGCTGACCGCCGGAGAGCTGTCCGGGCTTGCGCTGCTCGAGTCCTTCGAGGCCGACCTTGGCGACGACCTCGAGGGCCTTGGCGCGGCGCTCGGCCTTGCCGACGCCCTGGATCTCCAGGCCGTACGCGACGTTGTCGAGGACGGTGCGGTGCGGGAGGAGGCCGAAGTGCTGGAAGACCATCGCGGCGCGGTGCCTGCGCAGTTCGCGCAGACGCGCCTTGTCCATGGCGAGGACGTCCTCGCCGTCGATCGCGACGGCCCCGGAGGTCGGCTCGATGAGGCGGGTGAGGCAGCGTACGAGCGTCGACTTGCCGGAGCCCGAGAGGCCCATGACGACGAAGACCTCGCCCTTCTTCACCTCGAAGGACACATCGCGTACGGCGGCGGTGCAGCCGGTCTGCTCACGCAGTTCGGCGGGGGTGAGGTCGTGGACCGAGGTGTCGCCCGGTATTCGGTCGGCCTTCGGGCCGAAGACCTTCCAGAGGTTCTCGACGGCGAAGACGGGTCCGTCGGCGGAGTCCGCCTTCGGCTGCTGCGTCGTGTCTTCCGTGTTCTTCACTGAGGCCTCGCTCATCGGCCGTCACCACCCAGCATCTCGGCACATTTCTCCCCGACCATGAGCACTCCGATCATCGGGTTCACGGCGGGCATCGTCGGGAAGACGGATGCGTCCGCGATACGGATTCCTTCGAGTCCCCGGATCTTCAACTCCGGGTCGACCACGGCGAGTTCATCGGTGATGGCACCCATGCGGCAGGTTCCCGCCGGGTGGTACACCGTGTGCGCGGCCTTGCGCACGAGCTCGCTGATCTCGGCGTCCTCGGTCACCTCGGGACCGGGGAAGACCTCGCGCTTGAGCCACTTGGCGAACGGCTCGGACTGCGCGACCTTGCGGGCCAGCTTGATGCCGTCGACCAGGGTCTGCCCGTCGTAGTCCTCTTCGTCCTCGAAGTACTTGAAGTCGAGGGCGGGCTTGACCTCAGGGTCGGCCGACGTGAGGTAGATACGGCCGCGCGCACGGGACTTGGTGATGTTCGGCGTCATCGAGACGCCGTGCTCCGGGCGTTCGTAGCCCAGTCGCTCCGGGTTGTCCGTGAACGGGATCTGGTAGAAGTGGAACATCAGGTCCGGGCCCTTGTGGTCCGGGTCCCGCTTCACGAACAGGCCCGCGTCGGAGTCCATCGCGGAGTTGCCGGGGATCGGCCCGTTGGTCTCCCAGACGATGACCGACTCGGGGTGGTCGATGAGGTTCTCGCCGACGCCCGGCAGGTCGTGCACGACCGGGATGCCGAGGGCCTCGAGGTCCTTCTTCGGGCCGATGCCGGAGTGCATGAGCAGCCGCGGCGTGTCGACGGCACCGGCGCAGACGAGCACCTCGCTGCGGGCGGTGAGCAGCTTCTCCACACCCTCCTTGGTGCGGATGTGGACGCCGCGCGCGGTCTTGCCGTCCAGCTCAAGCTTGGTGGCCCAGGTCTCCAGGAAGAGGTGGAGGTTCGGGCGGTCACCGGCCTCCATGTGGGGGTGGAGGTAGGCGACGGACGCGGAGGAACGCTTGTTGTTCTCCGGGTGGTACGAGAGGTCGAAGAAGCCGACGCCCTCGTCGAAGGGCTTGTCGTTGAAGCCGATGACCTCGGGGATGCCGAGCGCGTCCTGCGCCGCGGCGACCCAGTCGGTGGCGATCTGGTTCTGGTCCTTCTTGGCGACGCGCACGATGTTGTTGCGCAGCTTGCCGAAGAAGGGGTCCATCGCCGCGGCGCCCCAGCCGGCGGCACCCGCCTCTTCCCACTCGTCCCAGTCGGACGGCAGCGGCTTGAACGAGATCAGCGTGTTGTGCGACGAGCAGCCGCCGAGGACCTTGGCGCGGCTGTGCAGGATGTGCGAGTTGCCGCGCGGCTGCTCGGTGGTCGTGTAGCCGTAGTCGAGGTCGCCGCCCAGGAGGCCGAGCCAGCGGCGCAGCGTGAGGACGTCGTCGCGGTCGATGTCGCTGGGGCCGCCCTCGATGACGGCGACGGTGACGTCCGGGTCCTCGGTGAGGCGGGATGCGATCACCGAACCTGCGGTGCCGCCGCCGACGATGACGTAGTCGTACTCGGTGGTCTCAGCCATGCGTGCTGCTCCTCTTCCTGCGAGGTGTGGTGCCAAGGTGCTCGCGCGTAATGAGCGGGGGGTGCTCGGAACTTCGGACATACGTGCGCGGGGGCGGGACTGCCGCCCCCGCGCACGCCTCTACGTGTCGGGCCTCAGCCCGCGAACCAGCGGACCGGCTGCGGTGCGAGGTTCTGGTAGATGTGCTTCGACTCGCGGTACTCGGCGAGTCCGGCGGGTCCGAGCTCGCGCCCGACGCCGCTCTTGCCGAAGCCGCCCCACTCCGCCTGCGGCAGGTAGGGGTGGAAATCGTTGATCCAGACCGTGCCGTGGCGCAGGCGCCGGGCCATGCGGCGGCCGAGGCCCGCGTCGTTGGTCCAGACGGCGCCCGCGAGACCGTACTCGGTGTCGTTGGCGAGCGCGACGGCCTCGTCCTCGGTGCGGAAGGTCTCGACGGTCAGGACCGGGCCGAAGACCTCTTCGCGCACGACGCGCATCTCGCGGTGGCACTGGTCCAGGACGGTCGGCTCGTAGAAGTAGCCGGTGGCGGGGCGCGTCTCGCTCGGCTCGGGGCGCTTGCCGCCGGTGCGCAGGACCGCGCCCTCCTCCAGGGCGGACGCGACGTACGCCTCGGTCTTCTCGCGCTGCTGCTGCGAGACGAGCGGGCCGCACTCGACGCCGTCCTCGGTGCCGCGGCCGAGCCTGATGCGGCTTGCGCGGCGGGCGAGTTCGGCGACGAAGCGCTCGCGCACCGACTCCTCGATGATGAGGCGGCCACCGGCGGAGCAGACCTGACCGCTGTGGATGAAGGCGGCGTTCAGCGCCTGGTCGACGGCGGTGTCGAAGCCCTCTTCGGTGGCGCAGGCGTCGGCGAAGACGACGTTCGGGTTCTTGCCGCCGAGTTCGAGGGCGACCTTCTTGACGCCGAGCGCCGCGGCCTGGGCGACCTTGGTGCCGGAGACGAGGCCGCCGGTGAAGGAGACCAGGTCGACGTCGGGGTGGTCGGACAGGCGCGCGCCGACGGTGTGGCCGGGCCCGGTCACGATGTTGGCGACACCGGCCGGGAGGCCCGCCTCGACGAGCAGCTCGATCAGCGCGACCGTCGTCAGCGGAGTGACCTCACTCGGCTTGATGACGAAGGTGTTGCCCGCGGCGAGCGCGGGGGCGACCTTCCAGCTGGCCTGAAGGAGCGGGTAGTTCCACGGCGTGATCATCGTGCACACGCCGACCGGCTCGTGCACGACGACGCTGTGGATGTCGTCGGACCCCGCGTCGACCACGCGCCCGGCGCCCTCGCCGATCACCAGGTCGGCGAAGTACCGGAAGGCGTCGGCGACGCAGTCGACGTCGACACGGCCCTCCTCGACGGTCTTGCCCGCGTCGCGGCTCTCCAGGAGCCCGATCTTCTCCCGGTCGCGTACGAGGAGGTCTGCGACGCGGCGCAGCAGCGCGGCCCGTTCGGCGACGGGCGTGGCCGGCCACGGTCCGTGGTCGAAGGCCTCGCGTGCGGCGGCGATGGCCGCGTCGGTGTCCTCGGTGCCGCCCTCGGCGATCAGTGCGAACGGCTTGGCATCCGCCGGGTCGAGGATCTCGCGCGTGGCGCCGGAGAGGGCGTTACGCCACTCTCCGCCCACATGGATGGTCTGTTGTGCGGACACGTCCCGTTTGCCTTCCGTTCCTGTCATACGCCCCGCCTGTCACTCGCGGTAGCCGGGTCCACCTGCCCTGACGTGAAGAAACCATGCGCATTACATAACTGAAAGTGCGCTGTGTCACTGCGCGTGCAGGCACCTGGGACGAAACGTACGCTCGAAGAGGGGTTTATCCCTGGAGGTGGCGCTATGCGCGGAATATCCAAGAGGCAGGCCTGGGGCACCGCGGTCTGCACGGCGGCCTGTACGGCGGCCGCGCTCCTGGTCGCACCGTCTGTCGCGCTCGCCGACACGGAGGATCTGAGCGCACAGGAGATCTCCGACAAGGCGGAGAAGGAACTGCTGGACGCCAAGTCGGTGCACCTGAAGCTGGAGCAGAAGGGCTCGGACACCGACAGCGCCGAGCCGGTCTCCATGGACCTCACCCTGGACCAGGACGACAACTGCGTCGGCTCGCTGCGCATGGCCGACGACGGCGGCAGCCTGGAGCTGATCAAACAGGGCGAGAAGGTGTGGATGAAGCCCGACCTCGCCTTCTGGAAGGCCCAGCTCCCCGGCGGCCAGGGCGAGGCCGCCGCCGAAGTCGTCGGGGACCGCTATCTCTACGGCACGACCGACGACGCCCTGCTCAAGGACATGGCCGGGGTCTGCGACCTGAACACGATCCAGGACGAGGTCAAGGACAAGTCGGACGACAACACGGCCTTGAAGAAGGGCGAGCCGACCAAGGTCGACGGCACCCCCGCGATCCCCGTCTCCGGCAGGGAGGACGGCAAGACCACCACGCTGTACGTCGCGACCGAAGGCACTCCGTACCTGGTCAGGGCCACGGAGAAGGGCGGAGGGACCGACTCGACGCTGACGCTCGGCGACTACGACAAGCCGGTCCCGTCGAAGACTCCGTCGGAGGAGGACTCCGTGGACGTGTCCCAGCTGCAGGGCCAGGTGACGGACAAGCCGAACACCTACTGAAGGCCGGACACCTACGGAATCTCGTCCAGACCCTCGGGGTCGAGGTCCGCGGGGTCGTCCTGCACGGCGAGCCCGGCCACCCACAGCGGCATCAGCCAGTGCACGACGAACGCGGTGAAGAGCACGGGGAAGAGCAGCCCCTCGGCGCCCCACCCCTGGTAGGCAGCGATCCCCGCGCCGACGGCGGCCGCGAGGAGCAGCCACTGCATCACCTGGCGGGCGCGCGCCGCGACACGGACCCGCTCCGCGCGCTGCCGCTCGTCGAGGGCGCGTTCGCGCAGTTCGAGCAGGCCGCGCGTGGCGCCGTTGATGACGCCGGTGGCGACACACCACGGCAGCAGGAGGCCGAGCATCGTCCACATCGCCCAGCGCTGATCGCCGACGACCGTGAGGAGCCAGGCCGCGACGCTCGCCACGGTCAGGGTGATGTGGGCGCCGACCGCGAACCGCCTGCGCACGGCGGTGGCGTACATCGGCGCCCCCTCGCGCCGGTTCATGAGGGCGAACATCCGCCGGTCGTACCCGGTCATCCGCTGCGTCGACCTCTCCTGCACCTGCTGGCCCGTCATCCCTGACTCCTCCCGTAGACCTCGTTCGTGAGCGGGCTGAACGGCTCCAGGGAGAACAGCGCCTCCACTGGCAGCCCGAAGAACACCGCGATCTTCAGCGCCAGGTCGAGGCTCGGGTTGTACTGCCCGCGCTCGATGTAGCCGATGGTCTGGTAGTGGACCCCCACTGCCTCGGCCAGGCTCTGGCGCGACACCTTTCGCTCCGCGCGCACCATCGCCAGCCTGTTGTGCACCTGCTCGCTCATGTATAAGAAGTACTACATTGCTCAGCAGGTTGGCAACAGAGAGGACTGTTGGGCGGTGACCAGGCTCGGGGCAGACTCAGCGATCAGGGCTCGGGGCAGATCTCGTCCGGCGGGCAGAACCACGACAGGGCCGTCGACATGAACTCCTCCTCGTCGTCCCTGCCGTCCGCGTCGGAGCCGTAGACCGCGAGGGCGTACAGCTCGCCGTCCACCGCCTCGAAGCGATGGTCGATGACGTGCCACGTGCCGATGTCCGGTTCGCCCTTGAACTTGTCGGCCACGTAGTCGAGACGGGCCGCCGGGCGGCCGTCGTCGTCCGTGCGCTCCACCGGGGCGAGCTGGTCGAAGCCGCCGGGCATCGGCGTCTCGTCGAGCCAGGTCCGCAGCGATTCGTACGGCGACGACTCCCCCACCCGGTACACCTGGAGCCGCCGGTCGCCCTGAGGACTGCGGTAGTTGACGACGTTGAAGCCCTCCGTCGGCTCGACCAGATCGCGGACCCAGCCCCGCGGCACCGCGAGCCGGAAGCCCTCCTGGTCGAACACCTCCTCGTACGGGGCCGGGGGCACGCCCGCGGGGGACGGCGCCGCGGTGTCCCCCTCGGCGTTCTTGTCCCCGCTCCCGGCGTTCTTGTCCCCGCTCGGCGCGGGCTGCTGGAGCACCGTCAGATAGCCCCGCGGCCCCGGCTCGTCCTTCCAGCCGAGCGCCCAGGTGCCGAAGGCGAGGCCGCACACCGCGAGGACCGTCACGGCGCCGCGCAGCGCCTTGCCCTGGCGCACGGCGTCCCGGTCGTGGAGCTCGGCGATCCGCTGTTCCTGCTCGTGGCCGACCCACTCCTGGCGGTCGGCGTCGAAGATCCGCACCGCTCGTCCCTCAGCCCGTGATCTGGGCGATCGCCTGGAGGACCGCCGTCACGGACGCGGCCGTCGCGGCGGCGGCGCCGTACTGCTCAAGGCGGGTACGGAGCCTGCCCAGCAGTCCGCTGTCGCCGTGGCCCGCGCGGCCGATCTCCCGTTCCACTTCGCCCAGTTCGGCGTCGAGCGCCTCGTCGTCGGGCGTGCGCTCGGCGGCCTGACGCAGTTCACCGCGCAGGGCACGGACCTGGGTGAGCAGATGCTGCTGCTTCGGATCGGACACCACCACCGTGTGGTTGGTGGACTCGGCCTTGCCGTGCGAGCCGAAGGCCTGCGAACCGCCGGTGATCGAACCGATCTGGACGTGCGCACCGCCGCCGTTGTCCCCGTCGCCGCTCATGCCGTGCTCCTCTCGGTGGTGTGCGTGGCCTGGCCGTGGGATCCGGTGGCGATGGCGCCGCCGGACATCTCCGTGATGTAGACCCCGCTGTTGTTGATCTGCGTGATGTTCTGCTCGAGCCGGTCCGTGCGGAAGCCACCGGCCCGCAGCGCGTCGCGGACGCCCTCGCCGATGCGGTCCTGGAGGGTGCGGGTGTAGCGGGCGACGTCCATCTCCTGGAAGAGCGAGAGCTCGTCGGTGCTCGCCAGTTGGCGCAGCGAGACCAGCGGGGCGTCCGGCGGCGCCTGCACGGGACGGCCGATCTCCAGCCAGGAGCACACGGACCGCAGGGCGCGCGCGGCACGCGCGGCGGGAGTCGTGGAAGGCGTGGGAACCGTGGGAGCCGCCCCGTCGGACGCGTCGGGCGCTTCGGGCTGGGCCAGCCAGAGCCGGAACGAGGGGACGAGCGAGGGCAGGGCGCGCAGGGCGGCGATGCCGATCGCCACGCCGACCGCGGGACCGTCGACGCAGGCGCGCAGGGCGTCACGGACCGGGCCCTCCGGCTCACTGGCCACGATCGAGTCGACCTCGCGGAACGCGGGGACGATCGGCCCGAGCACGTGCGGCACCACTTCGAGGACCAGCATGCCGCCCTGCGTGTGCACCCTCACCAGGAGCGAGACGACGACCTGTTCGTTCCAGGCGCCGACCCGGATCCGCAGGAAGTGGCGCCGCGCCTCGCCGCCCTCGCCCGCCGCCCGTTCGATGTGCCGGGCGACCTGCCCGGCGTCGTAGAGCCCCGCGGTCTCGTGTCCCTGTCCGGTGTAGAGCTGCTCGTCGCGGCCCGCGCCCGCGGGGAGGTAGACGAACTCCTCGATCTCCAGGTCCCGCAGCCGGTCCACGCTGGTGGCCGCGGCGGACCTGCGCAGGTCCTTGAGGCGCGGCTCGATCATCTTGATGACCTCGCGCGCGGTGAGCGGTTCGTACGCCCGCTGGGTCGGCAGCGCGCCGTTCGTCTGCTTCTCGGCGCGCTGCAGCTCAAGGACGACCGACCACGGCTTGCGGGGTTTCCCGGCGCCCACGAAGGGGCGGTTCGCGTCGTAGAGCGTGACCGGGGCGTTCTGCTCGCGGTGGATGCAGTCGGCGATGCGGGAGAACCGCCGGGGGATGCGCGGCTGTTCGGTCTCGGCGAAGGCCTGCCGGGCGAGCTGCGTGCGCAGGATCCGCTTGCGCAGGAACTGATGGCGCCACACCACGGCCGCGACGAGCAGCGGGAAGATCACCGGATACGGGGTGTCCTTGATCACGGAGATCGCGGAGAAGGCGTACGCGGCGGCGCACCACCACACGAAGGCGGTCACCAGCCAGCCGATCCTGCGCCGCAGCCAGGCCAGCGGCGCGGGAAGCTCCATCCGCCGCAGGATCCCGCCGTCCGTGCCGCGCCCGGAGACGACCCGCGCCAGCCACAGCAGCAGGACCACCACGGCGTACCCGATCGCCCAGCCGCCCGGCACGAAGGCGCCGAACGTGCCGCCGGGGCCCGCGTCCACGAGGTCGTCCGGGTCGAAGGCGAGCAGCGCGATGTCCTCGCCGGTCATGCCCGACTCACCGCCACTGGAGTCATCGAGTTCGTCCCAGAGCATCACCGCGTCGGTGACGAGGAACCCGAGCCACACGGCCGCCAGGAGCAGCGCGGTGATCAGTTCCTCGCGCCGGGCGCGCAGCGCGTGCGCGAGCACCGGGAGCACGTCGGCACCGAGCGGCGGCGCCACGGGGCGCTCCGCGTGACCGACCAGTTCTGCGACGACCCTCCTGCGGAACACCGCGTCCAGATGGACGCCGGCGCACAGCAGTCTGGTGGCCTCGGTGTTACCTGCCATGGCCAACTCCGTTGGGATGAAGCGGAATTGGAGGGTAACGGAGCGTGTGTGCAGGGGCCACAGAAAGGTGATTATGCCCCTCGAACAAGTGAAATCCCGCCACTCACACGAGTGAGGACCGGACGCACCTCGCCCCCGGCAGCCGATCGAGTGGCCGCCGGGGGCGAGGTGGAGACGCGGGCGTACGGACCGAGCCGCACGCCAGGACGTACTAGATGAGGCCGAGACCGCGAACCGCCTCGCGCTCCTCGGTGAGCTCCTGCACCGACGCGTCGATGCGCGTGCGTGAGAACTCGTTGATCTCCAGGCCCTGGACGATCTCGTACTTGCCGTCCTTGGTGGTGACGGGGAAGGAGGAGATGAGGCCCTCGGGCACGCCGTACGAACCGTCCGACGGGATGCCCATGGAGGTCCAGTCGCCGGCGGCCGTGCCGTTCACCCACGTGTGGACGTGGTCGATGGCGGCGTTGGCGGCGGAGGCGGCCGAGGACGCGCCACGGGCCTCGATGATCGCGGCGCCGCGCTTGGCGACGGTCGGGATGAAGTCGTCGGCGAGCCAGGACTGGTCGCTCACGACGTCCGCGGCGTTCTTGCCGGCGATCTCCGCGTGGAAGATGTCGGGGTACTGGGTGGCCGAGTGGTTGCCCCAGATGGTGAGGCGCTTGATGTCGGAGACCGGGGCGCCGGTCTTCTTCGACAGCTGCGAGAGCGCGCGGTTGTGGTCCAGGCGGGTCATCGCGGTGAAGCGCTCGGCCGGTACGTCCGGGGCGGCGGCCTGCGCGATGAGCGCGTTGGTGTTGGCCGGGTTGCCCACGACGAGGACCTTGATGTCGTCCGCGGCGTTGTCGTTGATGGCCTTGCCCTGCGGCTTGAAGATGCCGCCGTTGGCGGAGAGCAGGTCGCCGCGCTCCATGCCCTTGGTGCGGGGGCGGGCGCCGACGAGGAGGGCGACGTTGGCGCCGGAGAAGGCGACGTTCGGGTCGTCGCTGATCTCGATCGAGTTCAGCAGCGGGAAGGCACAGTCGTCGAGCTCCATGGCGGTGCCCTCGGCGGCCTTCAGGGCCGGCGTGATCTCGAGCAGTCGCAGGTTGACCGGCACGTCCGCGCCGAGCAGGTGGCCCGAGGCGATGCGGAAGAGCAGCGCGTAGCCGATCTGGCCGGCCGCGCCGGTGACGGTGACATTCACGGGAGTGCGGGTCATGGCGATCTCCGTAAGACAGCTGGCGGTGGGGGTCCCTGCCCCTTGTGCTGGATCCCCTGCCGACGCCCTCGTCGATCGCCTCTCGATGATCGATCTCTTGGCATCAAGAGAGATCCGCCGCCAGGCTATCGCGCCCCGTCGACCCCCGAACCCCGGGAGGGTGTGGCCCACCCCACAAAGGTCCACCCGTGCTGGTCGGAGGCGGTCCGGAGCCCCCGTTCGGAGCCCGCGCCCCGGGTCCGCGAAATTTCTGCGAAATCGACAGGCATGGCTCGTGCAAGTGCGGGCACACGGACCAGTACCCCCACGGGAGTGGTCACACCCCCGGGCGGCCGCCACGCTCCCCCCCCCTGAGGTGGTGGCCGCCACCTCCCGGGGGTCATTCCTCGGGCCCGCCCCGGACGGCGCCTACTTGGTGCAGCCGGTCTGGCCGGCCTTGAGCGTCGCGCACGCCTTGGCCGACGCACCGTCCTTGACGGCCACCATCGGTGTGTAGGCGTCGAAGTCCGCGTTCACGGTTCCCTTCTGCTCGGCGCCCCCCGCGCCCGAGATGGTCACCTTGTCGCCCGGCGCCGCCTGCGTGATCCGCGCCCACGCCGCTCCGCACGTCTTGCTGTAGCGGACCTCGATCAGCGCCTTGCCCACCGTCTGGCGCGCCGTCGTGCCGGCCAGCTCGCCGCCGCAGCCCATGGTCTCCGGGTCCTTGCCGGTGCAGCTCTTGCCGCTGCACTCGACACCCGCGGGCAGGTCCTTGTCGCTCGTGCTCGGCGACGCCGGCGGCTTGGCGCTCTCGTCGCCCTTGTCGTCCTTGCCGAAGTCCGTCAGGAAGACGGCGGCGGCGATGACGACGAGCGCGCCGACGACGCCCGCGAGGAACATCGTCAGCTTCCTGCGCCGCCGCTGCCGGTCGGGCGAGTCCCCGCCGTGGCCCGGCTCGTGCGTACCGGGCGGCCCGAAGACGATTCCCTGGTCGCCGCCGCCCCCTGCCGCGTACGACGGCGACTGCGGCGGCACCGTGGGCGAGACGCCCGCGGGGCCCGCGACCCCGGTGACGCTCCCGCCGGGACGGCCTGAACGGTGGGAGCGGCTGGGCTGGTCGGAGCGGCTGGGCTGGTCGGGACGGTCGGGACGGTCGGCGGAATCGACACCGGTGCCCGCACCGGCGCCAGGGCCCGTGCCGGCGCCCGCCGCGCCGTTGCGCGCCGTACCACCGCTGCCCTTGCCCTTGGGCGGATTGGGCCCCAGCTCTCCGAGCGCGGCCCGCGCCTGGGAGATCCGGATCGCCTGCATGGTCATGTCGTGCCGCATCTCGGAGCGGCTCCACGCGCGCTCGGCGAGTTCCCACATGGTGATGAGGTGAACGGGGTTGGTGCCCGTCACCTCGGCAAGCGCGACGATCGCACCCTTCGGAGCGAGCAGTCGCCCGTTCAGATAGCGCTCCCACGACGTCTTGCTGTACCCAGTGCGGTCCGACACCGCGGCGATGCTCAGACCGCTCCGGTCGACCAGCCTGCGCAGCTGACTGGCGAACTCCCTGACCTGCGGATCGAGCTCATCCGGTAGTGCCTTCCAACGAGGCATTACTCCCCCTATTCCCCCCGTACGTGCCAACGTGCCCCCGCGCGTGGTGTCCCCCGCTCTGCCCATGGGGCAGCCCCCGCTGCTCCTGTCATGGGCTACCCAGAGGGATGCCAAAAGTCAGGATGTCAGTTCCCGGACGGGGGGCGCACGGGAGCATTCGGGCCACTGGCGTGCACCGTCGCACTCCATGCGGTCCAACGTCCAGTGTCCCACCGCAGTCGGGGTCCACGATGCGGAACCCCTGGTAGCGACCTGGGACGCCCCAAAGCATCCCGTTTGCACGGCTTGATGCTTTTGCGAAGCGCCCCCGCCATCGCGTCGTGGCGGCCCTACAGAATGAAGTACCGCAGCAGCCCCTCCAGCAGCACCACGAGGACGAGGAACACGGTGACCCCGGCGGCGGAGCGCCACGTCCACGACGAGCGGGCACGTGACGGGCGGGCACGTGACGGGCGGGCACGTGACGGGCGGGCACGTGATGTGCGGGGGCGCGGCGGCCGCCGTGGCCTTCCCGGCCGGGCAGAGGGCACATCCTCGCCCGCCTTGCTCAGTACGACACCCGGAGCGGACCCCGCATCGCCCGCCCCGCCCTGCGGCCACGCACGGACGGCCATCTCCCGGTGCGCGCAGAGCCGTTCGCTGTCCTCCCCCGCCACCCGGCACAGCTCCGCGACCGCCTGCCGGGGCGGTGGCTGCCTGCCGCTGAGGTAACGCTGCCAGGAGGACCTGCTGTAGGCCGTCTCCTTGCCGAGCGCGACCAGGCTCAGGCCGGTGCGGTCCTTGAGCAGCCGCAGCTGTTCCACGAGCTGCCGCACCTCCGGCGGAAGTGCCTCCGGAAGCGGCTGCCAGGCAGCACTCATGCTTCACCCCCAGCATGTGCCCCGTTTGCCCCCATGACGGCTGCGCGACCCGAAGTGGTTCCTTCCGCACGGGGCGGCCATCTGTTGCGGGCCGAGAACACCGTTGCGGAATGGTCACCTCCGTGCCACAGGGGCAACCCATCCCTTGTACGGAGTTGGCGGGGGCATGACGCTGGATCCCGTTGGAACGGCCCCCATGAACCGGCGGCGCTCGTCCTCCCACGGGGGAGAGGACGGGCGCCGTCTTCTTGTCCGGGCGGGGCTTCTTGTCCGGCGGCGCTTCTTGTCCGCCGGGCTCCTGTCCGCCGAGTTCCGTCCGCCAGGTCAGCGGTCGCCGCCGCCCGGCGTGACGAGGCCCGTCTCGTACGCCACCACCACGGCCTGCGCCCTGCTGTCCAGGTCGAGTTTGGACATCGTCCGGTTGAGGTGGGTCTTGACGGTGGCCTCGCTGATGTAGAGGCGGTCGGCGATGTCCGCGTTGGACAGGCCCGTGGCGATCAGCTTCAGGACCTCGACCTCGCGCAGGGTCAACGCCCGCAGATCCGGGAGCGGTTCGGCGGAGTCACCGGCCGCCCCGGCACCGGCCTGCCGGGCGAAGGCCTCGACGAGACGGCAGGTGACACTGGGCGCGAAGAGCGCGTCACCGCCGCCGACGGCGGCCACCGCGGCGAGCAGGCGCTCGGGCCCCGAGTCCTTGAGCAGGAATCCCGAAGCCCCGGCCCGCAGCGCCCCGTACACGTACTCGTCGAGGTCGAACGTGGTCAGGACCAGGACGCGCGGCGGCGGTTCGGGCGCCTCGGCGAGGATCTTCTCGGTGGCCACGATCCCGCTCATGCCGGGCATGCGGATGTCCATCAGGATCACGTCGGGCCGGGTCGTCGCGGCGAGTTCGACCGCTTCGGCGCCGTCACCCGCCTCACCCACGACCTCGATGCCGGGGGCGGCACGCAGCAGCCCCACGAGACCGGCCCGGATGAGGAACTGGTCGTCGACCACGAGCACCCTGGTCATCTAAGTCGCGCCGTCCCCCTGCGATGCGGCCTGCGCGGAGGTCGGCAGAGTCAGGCGCACGGCGAACCCTCCCTCGCTCAGCGGACCGATGCTGATCGTCCCGCCGTAGAGCTTGGCCCGCTCCCTCATCCCAATCAACCCGTGACCGCCCCCCGTGACCACTCTGTCCGGAATCACCCCCTCTCCGTCATTGGTCACCGAGACCGTCACATGGTGTGTCTCGTAGCGCAGTTCGACCACCGCTCCGGCCCCTCGCGCGTGCTTCAGTACGTTGGTCAGGGCCTCCTGCACCACGCGGTACGCGCAGAGTTCGATGCCGGGTGCGAGCTGCCGCCGCGCCCCCTCGACGCGCAGCTCGACGGCGACGCCCCCGGCCCGCACCCGCTCGACCATCTCGCCCAGCCTCGCGAGACCGGGCATCGGGGCGTCGGGCGCGCCGTCGCCGTCCTCCCGCGCCCGCAGCACCCGCAGCATGCGCCGCAGCTCCTCCAGCGCCTCGCCGCTGGTGCCGGAGATGGTGGAGAGCGCGGCGTGGGCGGTGGCCGGATCCGAGGCGAAGACGAACTTCGCGAGGCCCGCCTGCACGGATATCACCGACATGTGGTGGGCGACCACGTCGTGCAACTCCCGTGCGATGCGCCCGCGTTCCTCGGCCACCTCGCGCCGCGCCCGCTCGTCCTGCTCGCGCTTGAGCTGCCGGGCCAGTTCGGCGGAGCGGCGCGCGACGTACCCGAACCGCCAGATCACCAGGGGGAATCCGATGGCCTGCCCGACCACGGACGCCATCGCCGCACCCTCGCTCACCACGCCCGCGTAGATCCAGACGGCGCTCATCAGGGCGGCGCAGGGGACGGAGACGCGGGCGGGCCGCAGGGACGCGACCGTGTAGACCATGAGCATGGGCGCGAAGGTGTTCACGACGGGCCAGTAGCCGACGGTGACGTACCCGATCCACACCAGGTGCACCAGGAGCAGGACCGCGAGCGGCGCCTTCGAGCGGAACACGACCGGCAGATTGACGAGCGCCACCAACGCATAGCCCAGCGCGTCGAGTTCGGGCCACCTCTGCCGAGCCGACTCCTGCCCGAGGAGCACGGCGACCGTGGTCAGGGCGACCGCGATCGACGTGTCGGCGACGAGGGGGCGGATCCGCATCGCCGCAGCGTAGCCCCGGTGCGGGCACAGGTACGTCAAACCACCGCGGTACAGCGGACGTTGCAGGAACCACCGGCGTACTCCGCAGGGCGCGCCCGAACCTCAACCCGGCACGGGACGACTCCCCCGCCCCACCGCCGTAACTTCTTGTCCGGGGCCGCCGAGGCCGCCGGGGGCCCCCGGAATACGGCGACGGCCCGTCCTCCCCGGGGGAGAGGACGGGCCGCCGGCCACGTCGTGCGACCGCCTGCTACGTGGTGATCGTCCGGTGCAAGGTGTCGCCCAGGAACGGGATCTCCAGCCACGGATGGGGCTGCGCCATCATCGCGAGGAGCACGATGGCCACGCCGAGCACGCCGTACGTGACCATGTCCGTGAAGCGCGAACGCACCGCCAGCATGCCGACGCCGGGCAGCGCCCACCGCATGAAGGCGCCCGCGATCAGCGCGAGGCCGATCAGTATCGTGCCGACGCGGAACACGTCGAAGGCCGTGAGCAGCAGCCCGAGCCCCACCGTCGAGAGCACGCTGAGCAGCGGCCACTGGCGGGCGGGCGCGGGGGCGTCGCCGGGCGCCGCCCTGCCGCCGCCCTCGGGCCGCGCGGTGTCCCGGGTCAGGAGCGGGAAGCGCCGCGTGGTTTTCTTCGGCCCGCCGGGACCGGGGGCGCTGACGGCGCCCTTGGCCTCGGCGTCCTCCACGGCCTGCGGGGCCTCCACGGTCTCCGGGGCCTCCGCAGCGTCGGCCGGCGATGCCCCTTGCTCAGGTTCTGCGCTCATGGGCTTCACCCTTCCCGGTTCAGCTCGCGGCGGCGGACGCGGCGCGCTCGGCGGCCTCGACGACGTTGACGAGCAGCTGGGCGCGCGTCATCGGGCCGACGCCGCCGGGGTTCGGCGAGATCCACCCGGCGACCTCGCCGACGCCCGGGTGCACATCGCCGACGATCTTGCCGGACTCGTCGCGCGAGACGCCGACGTCCAGGATCGCGGCGCCCGGCTTCACGTCCTCGGGCTTGATCAGGTGCGGGACGCCCGCGGCGGCCACGATGATGTCGGCCTTCTTCAGGTGGTAGGCCAGGTCACGGGTGCCGGTGTGGCACTGGGTCACCGTGGCGTTCTCCGAGCGGCGGGTGAGCAGGAGCGGCATCGAGCGGCCGATGGTCACACCGCGGCCGACGACCACGACCTCGGCGCCGTTGATCTCCACGCCGTGCTGGCGGAGCAGCGTGATCACGCCGTTCG
This sequence comes from Streptomyces sp. NPDC047525, assembly GCF_040643025.1. Taxonomy (NCBI): domain Bacteria; kingdom Bacillati; phylum Actinomycetota; class Actinomycetes; order Kitasatosporales; family Streptomycetaceae; genus Streptomyces; species Streptomyces sp. NPDC047525. The sequence goes on along the minus strand of NZ_JBEYTL010000013.1, from coordinate 105,065 downwards.
GCGTGCAGGGCAGCGGCGCGGGCTCGTTCAGGACAAGGCGGCCGAGGTTCATCGGGTGCAGGCCGTCGGCGTCCTTGTCCGGGTCCATCAGCTCAAGGACGCGGTTCTCGTCGATGCCCTTGGGCAGCGGGAGCTGCACGATGTAGCCGGTGCAGGCCGGGTCGTCGTTGAGCTCGCGGACGACGGCCTCGATCTCGTCCTGCGTCGCCGTGGCGGGCAGCTCGCGCTGGATCGAGGCGATGCCGACCTGCGCGCAGTCGCGGTGCTTCCCGGCGACGTACTTCTGGCTGCCCGGGTCGTCACCGACCAGAACAGTCCCGAGGCCGGGCGTGAAGCCCCTCTCCTTCAGGGCCGCCACGCGGACGGTCAGTTCGGACTTGATCGCGGCTGCGGTGGCCTTGCCATCGAGAATCTGGGCGGTCATGACTCCATCTTCCCGGATGAGACCCGCCCGGTACCAATCAGGGCGCCGTCGCGGCCCGGCTGTGTCCCAGCTGTGTCCCGAGACCTGACCAGCTCTGTTGCACTTGCACAACACATAGGGAATGCGGCTGGACAAATAAGCCTGGCCTAAAGAACGATATGCGGCACAGTGCCGCGGGCAGTGTCGGGGGGACGGACCGCATCTGTAGAACTTCCTCCGTGATGTGCCGCGTCGTCCCCGCATTACCCGACGGAGGAAGACCGCCATGAGTTACGGCGACCCGAACAACCCTTACGGGCAGCCGCCCCAGCAGCCCCCGGCCGCTCCCGGGTACGGCTATCCCCAGGCCCCGCCCGGTGTCCCGCCGCAGCAGGGCTACGGCTACCCGCAGCAGCCGGCGTACCCCGGCTACCCGGGCGGCAACATGATGCAGCAGTCGATGCCGGGGCTCCTCGTGACGGCCCGCGTCTTCCTGTTCCTCATCTCGGCCGTGCAGATACTCTTCGCGATCATCTACCTCTACGTGGGTGCGATCGCGAGCGACGCCGGTGACAGCGGTGAGGACCTGGGCCTGAGCGGCATGGGCGAGGCCGGTGACGCGGTGGCCGGTATCGCCATCATCGGTGCGCTGATCGCGGCCGCCCTCGCGGTGCTCTCCATCACGCTCGGCGTGAAGTTCAGCCGCGGTGGTCAGGGCGTCCGGATCACCACGGTCGTCTACGGCGCGCTCGGTGGCATCGTCGGCCTGATCGGCCTCTTCGTCGGCCTCGACTCCGGTCTCGCGACCGCCATCATCGGCCCGCTGATCTGGGTCACCTTCGCCGTCATCATCACGATCGCCCCGGTCGTCCCCAGCGGCACCGCGTGGTTCAACCGCCCCCGCTACTGAGGCGGGCGCCAACCGCGCCGCACAAGCCATTCACACCCACGGGCCGTGCTCACCCTGCCGAGGGGGGCACGGCCCGTGGGTTCTCGCTCTACTCTGACCACGTCGGGCGTGAGGGGGACAGGCCTTGTACAGCATCATCGTCGTGCCGCCACGGACAGTGGAGCAGCAGCCAGCGAGCGCGGGCCAACTCCGCCTCGCCCCGGGCGAAAGACTCACCTTCGGCAGATCGGCCGAGGCCAACGACCTGCCCATCGACCACGAGGGCGTCTCACGCGCGGCAGGCGAGATCGCCGCGCACGGCGCGTTCTGGATACTGAGCAACCTCAGCGCCCACCAGACGTACGTGGTGGAGAACCCCGAGGGCGCGGGCGAGCACATCAAGGTGGGTCCCGGCCGTCTGGACGCGCCCGTGCCCTTCGAGTTCTCCCGGATCGTGCTGCCCGCCGCGGGCGAGCTCCTGCACCTGGAGGTGTGGGCGCCGCGCCACGACTACCTGGGCGGCCTGGACCGCGCGGGGATCGTCGGCGCGACGACCCGCCCCGCCTTCTCCGTCGACCGCACCAAGCGGTACTTCGCCGTGCTCGCCGCCCTGTGCGAACCGCGCCTGCGCGGCGCCCCGCACGCCCCGCTGCCCACCGTCGAGCAGGTCGTGGACCGCCTCAGGCCCGGCTGGCCCTCGGCGAACCGCGCCGCCGTGCAGTGGAACATCGACTACCTCGCGGTCAAGCTCCGCCTCAAGCCCGGCCCCGACACGGCCGATTCGGGCCCACGCCTCAACGGCAAGAAGGAGTCGCTGGTCTCGCTCGCGCTGCGTTTCGATCTCGTACGCGAAGACGATCTCGTCGTCCTGATCCCGCCCCCCGGCGGCGTCGGCCGATGAGTGCGGGCAACGATCCGGCGGGCGGTCTCGTCTACGCCGTCTCGGTGCCCAAGGGCTATCGGATCGGCCCGTGGCAGGTGCGCGAGCCGCTGGCGACCGGCAGTTTCGGCAGCGTGTACGCGGCGCGGCGGACCGCGTCCGGCGACCCGGAGCTGCCCAGGCGGGCCGCCCTGAAGTTCCTGCCGACCGGCACGCACACCCCGCGCCAGCTGAACCATCTGCGCGAACTGGCCGAGCGCGAGGTCGAGTTGCTGCGCAAGCTGCGCTCCCCGCGCCTGATCCGGATGTACGACGTCCTGACGGTGGACGACCCGGAGCACCCGGCGCTCGACGGCGCCACCGTCCTCGTCCTCGAGGAGGCCGCGGAATCCCTGGACGTGCTGCTCGCCCGGTCGCACCGGCCGCGGTCCGGTCCCGCCCTGCTCGCCCAGATCGGCGACGGCCTGCGCCAGCTCCACCACGCGGGCTGGGTGCACGGCGACCTCAAACCGGCCAACGTCCTGCTGATGAAGGACGGTTCGTCCTGCCTCGCGGACTTCAACATGGCGGCGGAGCTGGAGGGCACCCACGCATACACGCCCGCCTTCTCCACACCCGACTACACCCCTCCCGAACTCCTCTGGTCCGAGATCGGCGAACGCGGCCAGCAGATCCGCCCGACCGCCGACATCTGGGCCTTCGGCGTCCTCGCCCACCTCGTCCTCACCGGCACCTACCCGCTGCCCGGCGGCACTCCGTCGGCCCGCAGAGACGCCGCCATCCGCTACGCGCGCGGCACCGACGAGCTGCGCCTCTCCCCCGAACTCCCGCTGGAATGGCACGCCTTGATCACGGACTGCCTCTCCCGCACCCACGCGGAACGCGCCGCCCACGACGCCCCGTCGGTGCTCCGCCGCGCCGAGGAGGCGGCGGGCGCCGACCGTGCACCCCGGCTCCCCCGGCGGCCAGGACCCGGCACCCGCCGCGTCCGCCGCGCACTGCTGGCCACGGCCACGGCGGCGGTCACGTTCACCGCACTCGGCTTCGGCCTGAACGCCCTCCTCGACGAGGAGAACCCGGGCACTCCGACAGGCGGACCCAAGTCCGGCTACGCCCGCTGTGTCGTGGGCTCCGTCTGCGCGTTCTCCGGGAAGGACGGCCAGGGTCAGATGTGCACCTGGGTCGGCGACGACATGAACTGGCTCACGGGCGACGGCAAGTGCGCGTGGACGGCGCAGGCGAGCCCGCGGTCGATCTACAACAACGGCCACGACACCGACATGGGCACGAAGTTCGTCGACGTCGTCTACTTCGCGAAGCCGAGGCTCAAGGGGGAACGCCTCGGCTGCGTCGAGGTGCAGACGAAGAAGAACCTCACCCCACCGGTCAAGCCGCTCTCCCATCGCTGGATCGAGGGGTGCTGACCCTCTGGCGGCCGGACTTCTGCCCGCCGACCCTCTGACGTATGAGGTACCCCGCCCCCTCGCACCCCTCCTAACCTCAGTCCCACCACCACGGGGGTGGCACGGAATTCCAGGGGGAAGATTCCATGCGCACAACGACGCGCACGACGAAACGCACGACGACGCGTTCAGCGATGGCGGCCATCGGCACGGCGGGGGTCTGTGCCGCGCTGCTCACCGCACCGGGGCTCGCCCAGGCGGCACCGCACGACCAGCGGGACGACCAGGTGTCGGCCGCCGCGAAGCCTGCCTTTCAGATGCCCTTTCCGTGCGGGACCAAGTGGCAGCTGAACACCTGGGGGCACAGCCCGGCGCTCGACATGGTCGTGAAGGGCAACACGGGCTCGGACGGCAAGCCCGTCCTGGCCTCGGCGAAGGGGACGGTGTCCGCCACGTACAAGGACACGGGCTCCGGGAACACGATCCAGGTGAGCCACGGGGGAGGCTGGTTCACGGCGTACTACCACCTCAAGGACGCGCCCACGAAGTACGTTCAGAAGGGCGACAAGGTCAAGGCGTCCACGAAGATCGGGCGGATCGGTACCTCCGGGAACTCCGGGTGGGCCCATCTGCACTATGAGCAGCGGTACTTGGCGTCCGGGAACTTCACCGACGAGCGTCACCGCAAGGCCGTGGACTTCAACGGGGTCCGCTACACCGGATCCAACAAGGAATGGCCGAGTGTGACCAGTCGCAACTGCGTCGCCTGACCCGAGACACTCTCACCGCATCCCGCACCCCTCATACTCTGGGCCCACGTCGGAACCGGAGTATGGGGGGCGCAGCCATGAGCACCAGTGGCGGTGCGTACGCCGTCGACGTACCGAAGGGCTATCGCATCGGGCCCTGGGTCGTGGGTGAGCCCCTGGCCAGCGGCGCCTTCGGGAGTGTCTACGCGGCCCGCCGGGGCACGCCCGCCGATGGGCTGCCCCGGACCGTCGCGCTGAAGTTCCTGCCCACAGGACTTCGCACCCCGCGCCAGCTGAACCACCTGCGCGAACTGGCCGAACGCGAGGTCGAGTTGCTGCGCAAGCTGCGCTCCCCGCGGCTCATCCGGATGTACGACACGCTGACCGTGGACGACCCGGAGCACCCCGCGCTCGACGGCGCCACCGTCCTCGTCCTCGAGAAGGCGGAGGGCTCGCTCGCCGGGCTCCTGGACAGGCCGCTGCCGCCGGTGAACGGGGCCGCGCTGCTCGCCGAGGTCTGCGCGGGGCTGCGTCAGCTGCACCGTGCGGGGTGGGTGCACGGCGATCTCAAACCGGCCAACGTCCTGCTGATGAAGGACGGTTCGGCCCGCCTCGCGGATTTCAACATGGCGGCCGAGATGGAGGGCACCCACGCGTACACGCCCGCCTTCTCCACGTCCGACTACACCCCGCCCGAGCTGCTCTGGTCGGACATCGGCGAGCGCGGGCAGCAGATCCGTCCGACCGCGGACATCTGGGCGCTCGGCGTCCTGGCCCACCTCGTCCTCACCGGCACCTACCCGCTGCCCGGCGGCACTCCGTCGGCCCGCAGGGACGCCGTCGTGAGATACGCGCGCGGCCTCGACGAGCTGCGCCTCTCCCCCGAACTCCCGGAGGAATGGCGGGAGATCGTCGTCGACTGCCTGGCCCGTACGCACTGTGCGCGGGCCGTGCAGGACACGGAGGCGCTCCTTGGGCGGGTGGAGCGGGCGGCGGGGCTCGCGTCCGTGCGGCGGCTTCCGCGGTGGGTGCGGGTGCGCAGGCCGGGGCGGCCCGTCGTGGTCGGGGCCGGGGCGGTGGTGGCCGCCATGGCGCTCACGGCGGGGCTCGTGGAGGTGCTGCGGGACGACCCCGTCACGTACGGCTATCACCGCTGCCCGAAGCTCTCCGTCTGCTTCTTCAGCGAGCGGTACGGCAACGGGGAGATGTGCGCGTGGGAGAGCGACGACCGCGACTGGCTCGCGCAGGGCGGCCGCACATGCCCCTGGACGCGCACCAAGAAGGTGCATTCGATCTTCAACAACGGCGACGCGGCCTCACCGCTCCATGACGTCGCGTACTACGTGGGGCGCGGCTGGAAGTACCGGTGGAAGGACGTCTACCGGGACGAGCGCGATCCGGTGGGCTGCACGTCCGTCGGCCAGCAGGGCAATCTGACGGGCACGTACGTCGTGCTCTCCCACCGCTGGATCGAGGAGTGCGGAGCCGACCCTCAGAACTCCTAGGTACCGCCCCGCCGTTCACGCCGTCATGGTGTTCACGTGCCGCCAAGGGGGACGGCACAGCAGGGGGGAAGCACCACATGAAGCGCACGCTCAGGCTGGCGTGCACGGCCGCGGCGGCGGTGTCGATGATCGCCGCGGCCGGGTGCGCGGGGCCGTCCACGGGGGATGCGGCGCCACTGGGGACCCGGTCCGCGGGGCCCCGCATCGATCTGCCGCTCGCGCTCTGCGTGGCCGCGCACGGCCACGACCACACCGACCCGGGCTACGCGGACCGGCTGTCCCGCGATGCCCGCGTCCGTCACGCCCACACACTGGCCACCTGCGAAGCGACGGTGGCCGCGCCCTCGGGGGAAGGGCGCGGCCACCGTTTGCCACAGGACTCGCTCGGGCTCAGTGGAAGAAGTGCCGCGTACCCGTGAAGTACATCGTCACGCCCGCCTTCTTCGCGGCCTCGACGACCAGCTCGTCACGGACCGAACCGCCCGGCTGCACCACGGCCTTGACGCCCGCGGCGGTCAGGATCTCCAGGCCGTCGGGGAACGGGAAGAACGCGTCCGACGCGGCGTACGCGCCGTGCGCCCGCTCCTCGCCCGCCCGCTCGACGGCGAGCTTCGCGGAGTCGACACGGTTGACCTGCCCCATGCCGACGCCGACCGACGCGCCGTCCTTGGCGAGCAGGATCGCGTTGGACTTCACCGCGCGCGACGCCTTCCAGGCGAAGGCCAGCTCGGCGAGCTCGCCCGCGTTGAGGGCGTCGCCCGTGGCGAGCGTCCAGTTGGCGGGGTTGTCGCCGTCGGCCTGGAGGCGGTCGGTGACCTGGAGGAGCGCGCCGCCGTCGATCTGCTTACGTTCCCAATTGCTTTCGCGGGCGACCGTGTTGGACGGGGCCTTGTGGGCGCGCAGGACGCGGATGTTCTTCTTCTTGGTGAGGGCTTCGAGGGCGCCGTCCTCGTACTCGGGCGCGACGATGACCTCGGTGAAGATGTCGGCGACCTGCTCCGCCATCTCCTTGGAGACCGGGCGGTTGACGGCGATCACGCCGCCGAACGCGGAGAGCGGGTCACAGGCGTGCGCCTTGCGGTGCGCCTCGGCGACGTTCGCGCCGATCGCGATGCCGCAGGGGTTGGCGTGCTTGATGATCGCGACGCAGGGGTCGTCGTGGTCGTACGCGGCACGGCGCGCGGCGTCCGTGTCCGTGTAGTTGTTGTACGACATCTCCTTGCCGTGCAGCTGCTCGGCCTCGGCGAGGCCTCCGTTGCCGTCGACGTAGAGGGCGGCGCCCTGGTGCGGGTTCTCGCCGTAGCGCAGGACGTTCTTGCGGGCGTACGCGCTGCCGATGAACTCAGGGAAGGCCGAGCTGTCGGAGGCGTAGTCGTCCGCGAACCACGAGGCGACCGCGAGGTCGTACTCGGCGGTGTGGCGGAAGGCCTCGGCGGCCAGGCGCTTGCGGGCGGTCAGGTCGAACCCGCCGTCGCGCACGGCGGCGAGCACGTCCGCGTACCGGGAGGGGCTCGTGATGACCGACACCGAGGGGTGGTTCTTGGCGGCGGCACGGACCATCGAGGGGCCGCCGATGTCGATCTGCTCGACGCACTCGTCGGGCGTCGCGCCCGAGGCCACGGTCGCCTTGAAGGGGTAGAGGTTCACGACGACGAGCTGGAACGGCTCGATGCCGAGGTCGGCGAGCTGGCGCTGGTGGTCGTCGAGGCGCAGGTCGGCGAGGATCCCGGCGTGCACGCGCGGGTGCAGCGTCTTGACCCGGCCGTCCAGGCACTCGGGGAAACCGGTGAGCTCCTCGACCTTGGTGACGGGCACCCCGGTGGCGGCGATCTTCGCGGCGGTCGAACCGGTCGAGACGAGCTCGACGCCGGCCTCGTGCAGCCCGCGCGCGAGGTCCTCGAGCCCGGTCTTGTCATAGACGCTGATGAGCGCGCGCTTGATCGGGCGCTGCGAACCGTGCGTACCTTCGGCGGTCACGGGATAAGTACCTTTCGTCCCTCAATGCGGTAGCCGTTGCGGGCCAGACGCCCCACGACATCGACGAGCAGCCTTCGCTCGACTTCCTTGATGCGCTCGTGCAGAGCGCTCTCGTCGTCCTCATCCCCGACCGGGACCACGCCCTGGGCGATGACCGGGCCGGTGTCGACGCCGTCGTCGACGAAGTGGACGGTGCATCCCGTGACCTTCGCGCCGTACGCGAGCGCGTCGCGCACGCCGTGGGCCCCGGGGAAGCTGGGCAGCAGGGCGGGGTGCGTATTGACGAACCGGCCGCCGAACCGTGCGAGGAATCGCTTCCCCACGATCTTCATGAACCCGGCCGACACGACCAGATCGGGCTCGTACGAGGCGGTCGCCTCGGCCAGCGCCGCGTCCCACTCGTCGCGCGTCGCGTGGTCCTTCACCCGGCAGACGAAGGTGGGAATCCCGGCGCTCTCGGCACGTTCGAGCCCCACGATGCCGTCGCGGTCCGCGCCGACGGCGACGATCTCGGCGCCGTAGCCCGATGTCCCGTCCGTCGCGATCTTGTCGAGCAGAGCCTGCAGATTCGTGCCTGATCCGGAGACCAACACGACGAGGCGCTTGGCCACAGGGCTCTTGGCCACAGCGGGGCCCTTTCTCGGGAGGTGCGTCTTTGTAGGGTCGTACAAAGGCTTCGCACCCCGCGATACGGGGAACTCTACGAAGCGGCCGACCGTCAGCAACGATACCGGCACACGGTGCGGCCCCTCACGGGACGGGGGCGCGGCCGGAAGGTAGCGTCTGCACCAGGACGTCACAGCGACGTCACACCGTCCAGAAGCTCGCTCAACCAAGGGGAAGACGCACACCTGATGCCGGACCGTAGCCTCCGCCTCCCGCTGTCCTTCGCGTTCGGGTTGACGCACGGAGGGGAGCGCGGCTCGACGCTGCTGCGCGACGGCCGCCCGTCGTCCCCGCCGCAGGACTCCCAGGACTCCGGGGGCTCGGGCAGCTCCGATTCTTCCGGGGGCTCCGGGAAGAAGGACGACAACCCCTTCGCGCCGCCGCCGGAGGGGACCCCGGACCAGCCGTGGCGGCCCCGCCCCGGCAATGGGGGCAACGGCGGCGACGGCCCTGACGGCCAGGGCCAGTCCCCCTGGGGCAGCCAGTGGAGCGACCGGCAGCCCGGCCGCTCCCAGGGCGGCGGCTTCGGCGAGGGGCCCGGCCAGCAGGGCCCCGACGGCCCGTCCGGCTCCGGCTCCGGGTCCGGGTCCGGCATGCGCTGGGACCCGACCGACCCGGCCCAGCGCCGCGCTCGGTACGCCCTGCTCTCCGGCATGTGGGCCTTCTTCTTCGCGCTCTTCGGCTGGCGGTACGTGGCCCTGCTCCTGGGCGCGCTCGCGCTGCACTGGGGCATCAGCTCGCTGCGGGCGAAGCCGAAGCAGCCGGATCCGACGGCGCCCGCCCCGCAGCGGCCTGCGGCGGACCCCGCCAGCACGAAGCCGCAGACCACGGCGGCGATCAGCGGCTTGGTGACGGCTTCGCTCGCGCTGGCGATGGTGGCGGCGACGTTCGCTGCGCAGCTGGTGTACCGCGACTACTACACGTGCGTGAGCGATGCCCTCACGAGCCAGTCGAAGCAGGAGTGCAACGACCTCCTACCCAAGCAGCTGCGCCCACTCCTGGGCGAACGGGACTGATCCCTGGCGGGGCCTGGCCGGGGGCCTGACCTTGCCTCGGCTCTCCGCCCGGTGTGCGGGCCCTGCCCCCTGGTGGGGAGGGCTGGGGCCCTGGGCGGGGGCTTACCTGACCGGGGGCCCTGGCGGGTGGGCTGGCCTCTCGTTTTCTCTTCGCCCTCGGGAGGGCTTCGCCGGTCCGCCGCTGCGCGGCGATTTTTCCCGCCCACCCACCCGATTGCCCCGGGGTGCTCGGGTGGGTGGGCGGGAAAGATCCGGCGCGAAGCGGCGGGCTTGCTTGTCCTAGGCGGCGATGCCGCGGGGTACTCGGGTGGGTGGGCGGGAGACATCCGCCGCGAAGCGGCGGGCTTGGCGAGGGCGGCGCACACGGCGGGCCCGGCGAGGGCTGCGCACGCGCGGCCGGAGTCGCCTCGGCACAGCGGTGGCGGCACCGCCGGTGTGCCGCTCAGCCGAAGGGCAACGCCCCCCTCAAGCCCCCGGCGGCCGCTCCTCGCCGTTCGCTTCGCGCAAAGCGGCCCAGCGGGCCTCCCGGGATGCTTCGTCGTGCCAGTCCGCCCCGCCCCAGTCCTCCGCCCCGCCCACCGCAGGTGCCCGCGGCAAGAAGTCGTACGGCTCGAACGGCTCCGCGACCGGCGGCGCCGCCTCCGGAGGAGAAGAAGGGCTGTGGCGGCGGCGAGGGATCCGCGGAAGCCGCAGGCGAGGGGCGCGCAGCTGAAGCTGCGGGACTCGGGGCTTCGGCAGTTGCAACCGCAGCCGCAGCCACGCCCAGCGCGGCGCAGCCACCCGGCGGGTCCGCAGCCGCCAGGCCCGCACCAGCAAGGCCCCCGGCACCCCCACCACCCCCGTCCACCCCAGCGCCGCAGCCCCCACCTGCCACCACACGGGCCCGAAGTCGGCCAGGACGGCCACCCCCATCGGACCGCCCGCCAGCTCGGCGAGCCCCGCGAGCGCCACCCCGCACAACACCGCCCCCGCCCCCGCGACCAGCGCCGTACGCCCCCGTGACCACGCCTCGTCCCGCTCCCCGAAGGCAGGCGCCGCAGCCCCCGCCGTGAACCACGCCACCGCGATCCCCGCCCCCAGCGGCACCGCACCCGCCGCCCACGTCAACGGCGACCCGGGCCCCTCCGCCGGCACCGCGGCGAGCAGCGGAAACGGAGGCAGCATCGGCCCCACGCTCACGGCGAGCGGCCCCGCCATGCTCCCCGTACCCAGCGCGAAGCCGGGACCGAGGCCGTATGCCGCGCCCCACACCGCCGCGTTCGGCACCAGCGCCACGGCAAGCAGCAGCACCGCGAAGCGGCCCGACCACACGTCCGTGACCTGCCCGAACGACGCCCTGGCAAGGCCGCCGTGCAGCGCGAGGGAGATCCCGACCAGCAGCGCTCCCCCGCCGACGAGCACCAGCGTCCCGGCCGCCCCGGCCCGCGTGACGGCGCGGACGTATCGACGTACGAAGAAGGGACGTGCCCCTGCGGGCAGCGCGCGAAGACCCGCCCGCACCACACCTGGCAGCGGGCCCTGGGGCCGCCCCAGCGCCGTCCAGACCCCCACCGCCGCCGCGCCCGCCACGAACACCGGCAGGTGCACCGCCGCGCTCGGCCACGACGGCCGCAGCTCGCCCCCGGCCGCGTACAGCGTCGCGGCGGCGCCGACCAGCAGATAGCCGCCGACCACCCCGCACCACGCGGTCCGCGGCGCCATCCCCCGCTCCTCGGGATCCGCCGCGTCCCGCGCCGCCCGGTGCGCGAGCCAGCCCGGAAGCACCATCAGGAGCATGGGCGTGACGCCGAGCGGGGCCGGCGTACCGGAGAGCGTGTCCGTCCTGATCAGCTCCGCGCCGTGGGCGAGCAGCCACACCGAGGCCGCGACATGCAGCGCCCCGCCGGGCCCGCTGTCCGGATAGGGCGAGCTGATCCAGAGGACCATCACCAGGACGGCACACGAGCCGAGCCCGAGCCCCGCCGCGACGGCCCCTCCGAACAGGCACGTCGCCAGTCCGGGTGAGCGGTCGCGGGCCCGCTCGATCAGCGGTTTGAGGGGCGGCAACGGTGAGCTGCGGTCGGTGATTTGAGTCACGTCGCCATGCTCCCAACGACACGCGCTTTCTCCCCGTAACAGGCGAATACCGGATGTGTCGCACAAGATACGTTTATGTACTTTTTCGTACGACGGATCAGCCGCGCCCGGCTCCCCGCCGCACGAAGGCCCACGGCCCCCGGCGCGGAGAGTCCGACATGACCCAGAGCCCTGCCACCCCGTTGCCGTCCCCCAAGGAACGCCGACGTCTGCGCGAGGCGAAGTCCCTCAGCCAGGCCGATGTCGCCACGAGGGTGGGCGTCACCCGGGAGACGGTCCGCTCCTGGGAGTCGGGCCGCTCGACGCCACGCGGCCGCCGGCGCGCGGCCTACGCGAAGCTGCTCGCCGAGATCGCGAACGAGCGGACCGTGCACGACAAGCGCTCCGTCCGGCGCCCCAGCTGGGCCAAGGACCTGGAGTCGACCGTCGACGCGAAGGACGGCAAGTCCCCCGCGCGGATCCCGGTGGGCGCGGCGATGAACGGCCACGTCCGGCCAACCGAGCCGTCGGTGCGCACCACGGGCACGGGCACGGGCACGGATGCGGATACGGATACGGCGACTACGACTGCCGCCGTCCAGGCCGCGACCGAGCCCGCACCGGCCCTCTCCACCGCCGGGCCGACCCCCGCCGAAGCCTTCGACGCGCTCTGCACGACCTGCGCCCCCGGCCTCGTACGCCAGACGTACCTCCTCACCGGCCGCCGCATCCTCGCCCAGGAGTCCGTGGAGCGCGCCTTCCAGCTCGCCTGGCAGCGCTGGCCCGAGGTCGCCGTCGACCGCGACCCGGCGGGCTGGGTGCGCGCGGCGGCGTACGAGTACGCGATGTCCCCCTGGCACCGCCTGCGCCCCACCCACCGGCAGCCGGACGCCCCGCCCGCCACGGCGGCCGACCGCGCCTTCCTCACCGTCCTGATGAGCCTGCCGCCCGCGCAGCGCCGCACCCTCCTGCTCTACGACGGCGTCGGGCTCGACCTGCCCGAGACCGCGGCCGAGACGGAGGCCAGCACGCCCGCGGCGGCCAACCGTCTGCTCCGCGCACGCGAGGCGATCGCCGAGAGGCTGCCCGAGCAGGCGGCGACCCCCGAAGCCCTGCACCAGCGCCTCGGCGAGCTCTGCTCCGCGGAGAAGCTCCAGCCCCCGAACGCGGGCCGGGTGCGCACCGGAAGCGAGCACCGCGCCCGCTTCTGGACCCGCGCGGCGATCGCCTTCACGGCACTGATCGTCGGCGCCACGGCCCTGACGCTGCGCACGGCCCCCACGCACTACGAGCCGCCCCAGTCCCCGGGCAAGGCCATCAGCGGCGTACCGCCGAGGATGGGTCCTGGCCACCTGACGTACCAGGACCAGATCCTCCACAAGAAGCTCCGCGAGGACCTGTCGAGCGGCCCGGAGAAACTGACACCGCAGGCCCGTTAGGGGCGCGAGGAACTGCGCGACCAGCCACATACGACCCGCAGACATAGAAAGGTGGGCCCGCACCTCACGTGAGTGAGATGCGGGCCCACCTTCAACAGCTCAGGTCAAGCTTCAGCCGGCCAGAATCGCCCGCGCCAGCTTCGCCGTCTCGGTCGGCGTCTTGCCGACCTTGACGCCCGCGGCCTCAAGGGCCTCCTTCTTGGCCTGCGCGGTGCCGGAGGAGCCGGAGACGATGGCGCCGGCGTGGCCCATGGTCTTGCCCTCGGGCGCCGTGAAGCCGGCGACGTAGCCGACGACCGGCTTCGTCACGTTGGCCTTGATGTAGTCGGCCGCACGCTCCTCGGCGTCGCCGCCGATCTCGCCGATCATCACGATCAGGTCGGTCTCGGGGTCGGCCTCGAACGCCTCGAGGGCGTCGATGTGCGTCGTACCGATGACCGGGTCGCCACCGATGCCGACGGCCGACGAGAAGCCGATGTCACGGAGCTCGTACATCATCTGGTACGTCAGCGTGCCGGACTTCGAGACCAGGCCGATGCGGCCCGGCTTCGTGATGTCGCCCGGGATGATGCCGGCGTTCGACTGGCCCGGGGTGATGAGACCGGGGCAGTTCGGGCCGATGATGCGGGTCTTGTTGCCCTTCGACTTCGCGTACGCCCAGAAGGCGGCGGAGTCGTGGACGGCGATGCCCTCGGTGATGACGACGGCGAGGGGGATCTCGGCGTCGATCGCCTCGACGACGGCGGCCTTGGAGAAGGCCGGCGGCACGAAGAGGACGGAGACGTTGGCGCCCGTCTTCTCCATCGCCTCGGCGACGGTGCCGAAGACCGGTACCTCGGTGCCGTCGAAGTCGACGGACGTGCCGGCCTTGCGCGGGTTCACGCCGCCGACGATGTTCGTGCCGTCGCCCAGCATGAGCTTCGTGTGCTTCATGCCCGTGGCACCGGTCATGCCCTGGACGATGACCTTGCTGTCCTTGGTCAGGAAGATAGCCATGGTGTTCTGACCTGGTCCCTTACTTCGCAGCCGCGAGCTCGGCGGCCTTGTCGGCCGCGCCGTCCATGGTGTCCACGCGCTGCACGAGCGGGTGGTTGGCGTCCGACAGGATCTTGCGACCCAGTTCGGCGTTGTTGCCGTCGAGACGCACGACCAGCGGCTTGGTGACTTCCTCGCCCTTGGACTTGAGGAGCTCGAGCGCCTGGACGATGCCGTTGGCGACCTCGTCGCACGCGGTGATGCCACCGAAGACGTTGACGAAGACGGACTTGACGTCCGGGTCGCCCAGGATGATCTCCAGGCCGTTCGCCATGACCTCGGCGGAAGCGCCGCCGCCGATGTCGAGGAAGTTGGCCGGCTTCACGTTGCTGTGGTTCTCACCGGCGTACGCGACGACGTCGAGGGTGCTCATGACGAGACCCGCGCCGTTGCCGATGATGCCGACCTCGCCGTCCAGCTTGACGTAGTTGAGGTTCTTGGCCTTGGCAGCAGCCTCGAGCGGGTTGGCTGCGTCCTTGTCCTCGAGCGCCTCGTGGTCGGCCTGGCGGAAGTCGGCGTTCTCGTCGAGCGAGACCTTGCCGTCAAGGGCCAGGATGCGGCCGTCCTTGGTCTTCACCAGGGGGTTGACCTCGACGAGGAGCGCGTCCTCGGCGACGAAGGTGTCCCACAGGGTCACCATCGCCTCGGCGACGCCCTCGGCCACCTCGGCCGGGAACTTCGCCTGGGCCACGATCTCGCGGGCCTTCTCGATGTTCACGCCTTCGACGGCGTTGACCGGGACCTTCGCGAGGGCCTCGGGGGTCTTCTCCGCGACCTCCTCGATGTCCATGCCGCCCTGCACCGAGGCCATGGCCAGGAAGGTGCGGTTGGTGCGGTCGAGGAGGTACGAGACGTAGTACTCCGCCTCGATCTCCGGGGACAGCTCGGCGATCATCACCTTGTGGACCGTGTGGCCCTTGATGTCCATTCCGAGGATGTCCGTCGCGCGAGCGACTGCCTCGTCGGGGTTGTCGGCCAGCTTCACGCCGCCGGCCTTGCCGCGGCCACCGACCTTCACCTGTGCCTTGACGACCGACTTGCCGCCCAGCTTCTCGGTGGCCTCGCGCGCCGCCTCAGGCGTGTCGATGACTTCACCGGCCAGCACCGGTACACCGTGCTTGGCGAAGAGGTCCCTCGCCTGGTACTCGAACAGGTCCACGCGCGTCCGTCCCTTTTCCGTGATCTCGCTGCGATCTCGCTGCTTTGTGGTCAGCTGTCTGCGTGGGCGTGCCGCGGAGGGCAACGTGACTGCGCTGTCACAAGGGAGGCGTAGGACGGAGTCCGGTACGCGGCATGTCCGTCTCGCAGGTTATCGCCGTGGGCCGTAGGTCCCTAAATCGCAGATCACATTTGGGCGGTGATGACTGTCACAGATCGCCGATCCGGGGCTGATCTGCGTGAAGGAGGGCGGCCCCTGGGGTGACAGGGACCGCCCATTTGCTCCTGTTACGGCTGGTACAGCGCGTGCCGCCGCACGGCTGTCACTTCCGTGAAGCTCCCGCGTTGCTTCCGCGTCGTTCCGCGTCGCTTCTTCGTCGCTCCCGCTGTCAGACGTTGGACGTCGCGTTGTTCGCCGTGTTGTGCGCCGTGTTGTACGCCTGCTCGTACGTCGGCAGGTAGTCCGGGGTGACCGAGCCGGCCACGCCCCGGACGCCCGAGACGGCGTTGCCCGCGAGGGACTGCGCGTCGGGGGCGACGGTGCCCGTGAGGTCCTGCGCGAACGGCGAGACCTGGCCGACGACGCCACCGGCGAACGGGTGGACGTCACCCGTGACGCCGTACGCGAGGGCGTCCGCGCTGCCGCCGACGCCCTGCACGACGGGCCGCACCTGGTCGGTGACGGTCTGCACGAGCGGCGTGACCGAGCCGACGACACCGCCCGCGAAGGGCTGCACGTCGTCGCCGACGACACCCTGCGCGAACGGCGGGACCTCGCCGACCACACCGCCGGCGAACGGCGTCACATCTCCGACCACGCCCTGCGCGAGGTAGGTGACGTCGTTGACCGCCTGCCCGGCGACCGGCACGACGCCGTCGACGGCGGTGGCGGCGACGGGCGGCAGCACGGCCGTGGCCGTCTCGTCGACGATCGGGGCGGCGGTCTTCGTGGTGGTCCGCGTCGCGTCCGTGGCCGTCTGCGTCGCGGTCCCCGGGGCCTTCGCCGCGGCGGCCTCGACCTCCGGGGCGAAGGCGGAGAGCGGGCCGAAGAGGTAGTCGACGGAGTCTTCGGGGGTGGAGACGTTGGGGGTGGTGACGTCGGGGGTGTCGACGGCGGGCGTCTTGACGTCCGGGGTGTCGACAGCCGGGGCGGTGGCCTTGTGAGCGGCGGCCTTCGCCTCGGTGACGGCGGACTTCGCGTCCGTGACGGCGGACTTCGCCTTGCCCCGGACGTCGGCGACGTCGGTGGCGTCGGTGGCGTCTGCCACGTCGCCGGTGACGTCAGCGACCGCGTCGGACGCGGACGCGTTGTCCGGCAGGGCCACGGAGTGCTGCGGCAGCTCGTCCGCGCTGGCCACGGCGGAACCGAGCGCCCAGGCGCCCGTGACACCGGCGGCTATGACGATGGAACGACGGATGTTCTTGTTCATGCGTGCTTCAGATCCTTCGAACTCTGGCTGTGAATCCGACTCGGATACGTCCGGTCGGCGGGCAGACCTTTGCCACCCCCGCGCGGCAGGTCTTCGCGGGGAAAGGGCTGCCCTAGCCAGGGAATTCGGGAATGTCCCGGTGTCGTTCGCGGATCGGCGCGAGGACCTGACCGGCCCCGGCACCCTGCAGAAGCCGCACCGGCGCACGGCTGTAGCTCGACGCGGCGCACGGATCGCCGTGCCGCGTCTGACTCCCGTCACCGGCCGACTGACCGCCCAGGGTCCGCGCCGGATCACCGGGACCGGGCGCGGACGGGAACGGCTCGTGCCCGCTGCCGTGCGCGTGGTCCGAGGTGTCACCGCCGAACAGGGCGGCACCGCGCGCCTGCTGACCAGCCGGATACGCGGTGCCGGTACCGACACCGGCACCGGTGCCGTACGACGATTCGCCCCGCGCCCCGGACGACTTCCGCGCCTCGTGCGCCCCAGCTCCTGCCCCGCCCCGACCGTCGCCGGGCTTGGCGGCGCTCTCCGGAGACTGGGGCTCGGCACCGGAACCGGCGTCCGCGTCATCGCCATTGCCCGCACCGGGATCAGGCAACGGCAGCTCAGGCATGTCGGGCGCCGCGGGCAGCACCCGCTGCGGCGAACCGCCGAGAACTCCGGTGACCCCGTCGACGACCGGCCCCACCACGCCCCGCACGGTCCGCTCGGTCCGCGCCACGGGCTCGGCGGCATCAGCCACCGGCTCGACCGCGGCGTCGCGCACCGCCTGCCGCCCGTGACGGACAGCCTCGCGCGCGGTCTCCCGCACGGGCTCGCCTACCTGCTCACGCACAGGCTCTGCCACCCGCTCACGCACGGGCTCGGTCACCTGCGCACGTTCCGGAGCCGACGGCGCTCCGTCCACCGCCTCCGCCCGCTCGCCACAGAGGAAACCCAGCGCGAGCAAACAAGCCAGCAACAGCACCACTTGCAGCGCACGCCGCCCGGCCACCGCACGCACCAGGCGCACAGCGGCATCAGGCAGAACGACTGCTGCGGGAGTCAAGACGAGGGGATTCCTCTGCTGAGCGGGGCCGGGTTGGGCGGGGAGGAGCGGGGCGAGATACGGAGCGTGATGCTCCGGGAGTGAAGCCCGCCGATCCTCGCACGGGCCGCCCGCCCTCGCGCAAGCCCCCTGTTACTGATGCGTATTCATGTCCGGTATGGGCAGGGGTCGCTTCTCGATCGCCGCCGCCATCACCTCCGGGAAGAGGTCCGGGGTGCACGCGAAGGCCGGTGCGCCCAGCGCCGAGAGCGCCGCCGCGTGCTCTCGGTCGTACGCGGGCGTCCCCTCGTCGGAGAGCGCGAGCAGCGTCACGAACTGCACTCCGGACGCCTTCATCGCCGCGACCCGCTTCAGCATCTCGTTGCGTATGCCCCCTTCGTAGAGGTCACTGATGAGGACGACGATGGTGTCGGCGGGCCGGGTGATCTGCGACTGGCAGTACGCGAGCGCCCGATTGATGTCGGTTCCGCCCCCCAACTGCGTGCCGAACAAGACGTCCACCGGGTCGTCGAGCTGATCGGTGAGGTCGACGACGTTCGTGTCGAAGACGACGAGCCGCGTGTTGAGCGACCGCATCGAGCCGAGCACGGCACCGAACACCGAGGCGTAGACGACGGACGCGGCCATCGAGCCCGACTGGTCGATGCAGAGGATGACCTCCTTCTTCACGGACTGCGACGCCCGCCCGTACCCGATGAGCCGCTCGGGCACGATCGTCTTGTACTCCGGCAGGTAGTTCTTGAGGTTGACCGCGATCGTGCGGTTCCAGTCGATGTCGTGGTGGCGCGGCCTGCTGACACGGGCGCTGCGGTCGAGCGCGCCGGTGAGGGTGGCGCGGGTGCGCGTGGCGAGCCGCTTCTCCAGGTCCTCGACGACCTTGCGCACGACGGCCCGCGCGGTCTCCTTGGTGGTCTCCGGCATGGCCTTGTTGAGGGAGAGCAGGGTCCCCACCAAGTGCACGTCGGCCTCGACGGCCTCCAGCATC
Source organism: Streptomyces sp. NPDC047525 (assembly GCF_040643025.1). Lineage (NCBI taxonomy): Bacteria > Bacillati > Actinomycetota > Actinomycetes > Kitasatosporales > Streptomycetaceae > Streptomyces > Streptomyces sp. NPDC047525. The sequence goes on along the minus strand of NZ_JBEYTL010000013.1, from coordinate 86,424 downwards.
TCGGGCTCAAGGAGCAGCGCGGAGAGCCCGAGCCGCTCGATGGCGTCGCGCTGCATGACCTGGACGACGGAGGAGGGGAAGTACGTCCGGATGTCCCCGAGCCAGCGCGACACGGACGGCGCGGACGCCCCGAGCCCCGCCGAACGCTCCCGCCCCCGGTCCTTCTTCCCCGCGTCGCCTCCCCCGTACAACGCGCCGAGCGCCCCGTCCATCGCCGCGTCCCGCCCGACGAGCTCACACCCGGTCCCCTCGGCCGCACCCCCACCCAGCACAAGCCGCCACCGCCGCAGCCGCTCCCCCGCGGGGTCCAACACTTCCTGCGTCATCAGCCCACCTCCACAAGCTCGAAACCGCCACCGCCACCGCCACTGGCTCCTGCCCCGGGTCCGGACCCGACCCCCAGCAACAGACTCAGCACCGGCAGAACCGCATCCGCGCGCTCACCATCCAGCTCCGCCCCGAAGCCGGGTATCCCGCCGGTGACGGCCGAGCCACCGCCACCCGCCCCCGGACCGCGCCGCACCAGCTCGCCCAGAGTCCGCCGCACCCCCGGTTCGTACGCCGAGAAGGTGCGCCGCAGCAGGGGCAGCACGTCGGTGAAGGCTCGGTCCGGAACCCCGCTCAGCCAGTCGTCGACCAGGCCGAGGAGCCGCTCGTCGTGCACGAGCAGCATGCCGCCCCCTGACCCACCGCCCACGAACCCCTCGATCCAGGCGGCGGCTTCGGCGGGTTCGGTCCCCCGGGACAGTGCGAGCCCCATGAACCGAGCGGCCTCGTCCTCGGCCAGCTCCCCGCCGTCCATCAGGATCCGCACGCACCGCCCGCGCACCACCCCGGCCACGCTGTCCCGCTCCCCCAACACCCTCAACACGGAGTGCCACCGCGCCCGTACACCGGCAGCGCCCACCCTGGACTCACTCGGGCGAGACGCCCCCGCACCCGCAGGACCGGCGTCCAACTCGCGCAGCAGGCCCACCGCCTGGTGCACCGCGTCCACATGCCCCCGCATCTCGAGCGCCGCGTCCTGGTCGAGCCCCGCACACGCCGGGGGCAGCCCGACGAACACCCGCTCCGCGAGCCCCAGAGCCACTTCGCCGAGCGCAGCCGTGTCCGTGCCCCGCACGTCGCCGTACCGAAGCGACCGCACCAGCGCGGGCAGCGCCTGCGCCAGATGCCCGACGTCCGCGTCCATCGCCGCCCGGTCCGCCAGGACCCGCATCACCACCGGCAGCGCGTCCGGCAGCTCGGCCAGCAGACACCGCTCGGCCAGCGCGGTGACATCAGCCAGGGCGCCGGCCCCGATGGCGTCGGACTCCGCACGAGCGGTGGCCGCCGCGAGCACGGTCGTCCCCCATACCCCCGCCTCCGCCACCCGCACCGACAGCTCCGGCTCCCACCGCAGCCGCCAGGTCTCCCGGAACGTACCCGTGCTCCCCCGCGACGCGGCGGGCTCGCCCCAGCCGATCCCGAGCAGCCGGAGGCGGTGCAGCAGTCTGCTGCGCGCCGCGTCCGTCTCCTTGCGCAGGTCGAGCTCCAACTCCCGCTCAAGCGCCTCGGGTTTGAGCCGGAGCTTCCGCTGGAGCCGCGTGAGATCGCGCTGCAGCGGAACGGCCGGGGCCGAGTCGGGAACCTCCCCGAGGACGTCCCCGACGACGAGCTTGTCGTGGACGAGGGAGAGCGGCACGTCCGAGCCCTCGCACATCACCGCACGGACCGCGTCCGTCGTCTCGGTGAGCCCCGGCAGCGGACGCCCCCGCATCGCGGCGAGCGTGTCCGCGAGCCGTACCGCCTCGATGACATGCGCGGACGACACGATCCTGTCCTCGTCCCGGAACAGTCGCGCGACCTTCGTCAGCCAGCGCTCCACAGGCCGGTCGGGCGCGCTGAACAGATGCCCGTACCAACCGGGGGACGCGATTCCCGCGCCGTATCCACTGGCCCGGGAGAGGCGGCGGTGCGTCCAGGGCACCCAGGTCATGTCGACCTTCACCTTGGGCAGCCCCTTGAGCAGCGCCCGGTCGGCCGACACGGTCACCTTCTGCCGCAGCGCGGGCACATGCCAGGCCCCGCACACGACCGCGACGTCGTCCTGACCGAACTCCCGTTGCGCCGCGCGGACTTGGATCCGCATATACGCCTCGCGCACCAGGTCACGGTCGTGCCCACCGGTCCCGTACTCCTCGCGCAGCGCCCCCATGGCCTCGCCCAGCGCGTCGAACGGCGCGAAGGCGTCCGCCCCGGCCCCCCGGTGCTCGACGACGTCCTCCCACCACCGCTCGGGATCGTCGTACCCGGCGGTCTCCGCGAGCACCGCGAGAGGATCGATCCGCACCGCCTCCGCGTCCCCAGGAGCTGGGGCGTCTTCCGCCTCCTCCGTTCCCTCCGCGCGCGCCAGCGAATGCGCCGCCGGAAGATCCATGAACCGCACCGGAACCCCGGCCCCCGCGGCCCACTTGATCGCGACCCACTCCGGCGAGAACTCGGCCAGCGGCCAGAACGCCGACCGGCCTGGCTCGTCCACCACGTGCGCGAGCAGCGCGACCGGCGGCCGCATCCCCTCGTCCGCCGCGAGCGCCACCAGTGCGTCGGCCTCCGGCGGCCCCTCGATCAGCACCACGCGCGGCGCGCCCTCCTCGAGTGCGGCCCGCACCGCACGCGCCGACCCCGGCCCGTGATGCCGCACCCCGAGCAGCAACGGCCCCTCGCCCGCTCGCGCCTCGCCCCCGCGCACCTCGTCGCTCATGTCCGCCCCCCTCTCCGTCTCACGCCGTCTCACGCGAACCAGCCACCGTCACACCCACGGCCACCGTCACGCCCACAACCCCGCTCAGATCCGGGCCCACGCCACCCGCATCCGTCACACACTCACCTCACGGCACGCGCGGTAGAAGTCCTTCCAGCCGTCGCGCTCGCGGACCACCGCCTCCAAGTACTCCTGCCAGATCACCCGGTCCGCCGCCGGGTCACGGACGACCGCGCCGAGGATGCCCGCGGCGACATCTCCCGGCCGCAGCACGCCGTCCCCGAAGTGCGTTGCCAGCGCTAGGCCGTTGGTCACGACGGAGATCGCCTCAGCTGTCGAGAGCGTGCCGCTCGGCGACTTCACCTTCGTACGCCCGTCGGCCGTGACCCCGTCCCGCAGCTCGCGGAAGACGGTGACGACGCGGCGTATCTCGTCGATCCCCTCGGGCCCGGTCGGCAGATCGAGCGAGCGCCCGATCTGGTCGACGCGGCGCGAGACGATGTCGACCTCTGCGTCGGCACTCTCCGGCAGCGGCAGGATCACCGTGTTGAAGCGGCGGCGCAGCGCGCTCGACAGGTCGTTGACCCCGCGGTCGCGGTTGTTGGCCGTCGCGATCAGGTTGAAGCCGCGGACGGCCTGCACCTCCTGGCCCAACTCCGGTATGGGAAGGGTCTTTTCCGACAGGATCGTGATCAGCGTGTCCTGCACGTCGGCGGGGATGCGGGTCAGCTCCTCGACCCGCGCCGTCATGCCGTCGGACATGGCCCGCATGACAGGGCTGGGCACGAGCGCGTCGCGGCTGGGGCCGTGGGCGAGCAGCTGCGCGTAGTTCCAGCCGTACCGGATCGCCTCCTCCGGCGTCCCTGCCGTGCCCTGCACGAGCAGCGTCGAGTCTCCGCTGACGGCGGCCGCGAGATGCTCGGACACCCAGGTCTTCGCGGTGCCGGGCATGCCGAGCAGAAGCAGGGCGCGGTCCGTGGCGAGGGTGGTGACGGCGACCTCGACGATGCGGCGCGGCCCCACGTACTTCGGCGAGATCACCGTCCCGTCCGGCAGCGTGCCACCGAGCAGATACGTCGCGACCGCCCACGGCGAGAGCCGCCAGCGCTCGGGCCGCGGCCGGTCGTCCTGTGCGGCGAGCGCGGCCAGTTCGGCGGCGAAGGCGTGCTCGGCGTGCGGCCGCAGCACCTCCGCCTCCCCCGCGGGCGCGGCTGCGGGCGCGGATCCAGCGGATGCAGACGCGGGCTGGTCCTCGATCGTCGAGGTCGTCGAGTCGACGGACACGGTCATGGAGCGATCCCCCTCCAACTCGTCCGGACGCCTCTGGCCCGGATGTGATTCCAACCGTGCACCACGCCACTGACAATCGACCCGAGCATGCCTCTGACCTGCACAGACGCCGAGCACGGGGCTGATTGTCAGTGGCGGGATCTACCTTCGATGACATGACTCAGCAGGGGGTGCGCTGGACGGCGGATCAGGTCCTTGCCTTGGCACCTGACGCCCCGTCACGCAAGGCGGGAAGCAAACTCGGCGTCGCCGACCCATGGTCGGAGGCAGGCAGTTCGAGCGAGGGGACGGTGTGGGGACTGTGCAAGGGAAGTGGCAGCAAGCCGTATCAGACGGTTGTCGACATCGCGGACATCACCGGCGCGGCAGGCCCGGCGTACAAATGCAGTTGTCCGAGCCGCAAGTTCCCGTGCAAACACGCACTCGGGCTGCTGCTGCTCTGGGCGGCGGCTGGCGAGGAGCCATTCGGCGCGGCGCCGGACGCGGAGCCGCCGGACTGGGCGGCGGAGTGGCTTGCGGGGCGCCGCAAGAGAGCGGAGACGAAGCGGGCTTCGGACGCCGCGCCGGACTCATCACCCGCTGATCCCGAGGCCGCGCGCCGCAGGGCGGAGCGGCGGGCCGAGCGGGTCACGGCAGGAGTGACGGAGCTGGAGCGGCGCCTCTCGGATCTGCTGCGCGGCGGCATAGCCTCCGCCGAGCAGATGGGGTACGGGCCGTGGGAGGAGACGGCAGCCCGCATGGTCGACGCGCAGGCGCCCGGACTCGCCGCACGCGTAAGGGAGTTGGGAGCCATACCCTCCTCCGGTCCCGGCTGGCCCGTGCGGATGCTGGAGGAGTGCGCGCTCCTCCACCTCCTCGACCAGGGCTGGCTGCACCGCGGGCAGTTGCCGGAGGCCCTGGCTGCCACGGTCCGCTCCCGCACAGGCCTGCCCACGCCGGCGGAGGGACCGCCGGTGCGGGACCACTGGCTGGTGCTCGCGCAGTACGACACGGCGGACAGCAAGCTCACCACCCGCCGGATATGGCTGTACGGCGCGGAGTCCGGCCGGACGGCCCTGCTCCTGTCGTACGGAGCCGCGGGCCGCGCACCCGCACTCGCGCTGCCGGTCGGCCTCGCGCTGGACGCCGAGCTGACCGCGTACCCGGGCGCCGGGCAGCTGAGGGCCGACCTGGGCGAACAGTTCAGCGCCCCCGCGCCGACGGCGGCCCGTCCGCCGGGCGTACGGACGGAACAGGCCGCGCACAGCTACGGCGAGGTGCTGCGGGACGACCCCTGGCTGGATTCCTGGCCGGTGACGCTGAGCGAGGTGATACCGATCCCGTCCCCCGGTCCGTCCTCCGAAGGCTGGCAACTGGCGGACGCGAAAAGCGACATGGCCCTGCCCATCACGCCTTCCGCGGCGTCCCGTGCGGGGCTGTGGCGGCTGGTGGCACTCTCCGGAGGCGCTCCGGTGACGGTCTTCGGCGAATGTGGCCACGAGGGCTTCACCCCTCTGACGGCCTGGCCGCGCGGAGCGGGAGAGGCGGTCGCCCTGTGCTGACCGCCACGCCTCACCACCCGTCGCACCGATGCGTACTCCTAGAGCGCTGCCGCGTTCGAGGAGCAGCGCTGGGTTCGCACAACGCACCGCAGGGCCGTCCGTCGCTGCACCACAGCACCGCAGCGGCAGATCCAAACAGATCCGGTAGATCCGGCGTCCAAGACGGCAACTCCAAACGAAAGAACGAGTGATCCGTCCGAGAGAGGAGTCCACATGACCGGCACCACCGCACTCACCGAAGCGACCGTCATCCCTTGGGAAGACCTGGTCACCGCCGCGCTCCTCGGCACCGACCGCCGCACGCCCCCCGTACGAACCCAGGACAAGGACGCACCGACCGCTCTGCTGGACGCGGCAGCCGTGCAGACCGTCCGGCGCAGAGCCGGGCTTCGTCCCGCGCCCGCCGCGCCAGCTCCCGAGCCTGCGGCGGACGATCCCAGGCCCCTGGTGCCGCCATCGGCGCGGCGCAGGCTCGCCACGCTGCTCACCGACCACCCCGGCGCGGCCGGGGGTGGGCGCCGGGGCGCGGTGCCCGACCTGATGGAACTGCTGCCCCAATGGCTGGCGTTGGCCAACGACCGTGGCTTCGCCGCGCCGCCCGAGCTGCTTCCGGCCCTCCTGAACGCGGCCCGCGGACGTACTGACCTCCGGCCGCAGGCGCTCACCTTCGCGGGCCCGCGGGCCCTGTGGCTCGCGCGGCTCAACCCGGACTGGAAGTTCGCGCTCCGCTCCACTCCGGGCGGCGGGGTGTCGCTGCCCGCGCCCGAGGAGACGGCCCTGGTCCAACAGCTTTGGGAGGAGGGCCTGTTCGCCGAGCGCGTCGCCCTGCTCGGAGCGGTGCGGGCGCATGACCCCGCCGCCGCGCGGGAACTGCTCGCCACCACCTGGAGCACGGAGCGAGCGGAGGACCGCCTGATGTTCCTCGACTCCCTGCGCACCCAACTGTGCGACGCCGACGAGCCGTTCCTGGAGCAGGCGCTCACCGACCGCAGCCGCAACGTCCGCGCGACGGCGGCCGAGCTCCTCTCCGCGCTGCCCTCATCCGCCCTCGCCGCGCGGATGGCGGCCCGCGCCGCTTCATGCGTGGCCATCGACCATGCCCAGGGCACGAAGAGCACGCCGACGCTCACGGTCGAGGCGCCGCACGAGTGCGACGCGGGCATGGAGCGCGACGGCATCATTCCGAAGCCTCCCGCCGGTCGGGGCGAACGCAGCTGGTGGCTCGGCCAGTTGGTGGAGGCGGCACCGCTCGGCACCTGGCCGGAGCGGCTCGGCGGCCGGACCCCCGCCGAGATCGTGGCGCTGCCCGTGGCCGACGACTGGCAGAGCGAGCTGCACGCCGCGTGGTGCCGCGCGGCCGTGCGGCAGCGCGACGCCGTCTGGTCCCGGGCACTGCTCGGGGCTCCCTCGTCCCCCGATGCGGCGGGCCCCGGAGCGGCGTCGCTCGCCGAGCGCGCGAAGCTCCTCGCCGCGCTGCCCGCCGGGGAGCGGGCCGACTGGGTCGCGGGATTCATCGGGACGCACGGCCTCTCGGAGGCGTTCCAGCTGCTCGGCGTGTGCGCACTGCCCTGGTCGGAACCGCTGGGCCGGGCGGTGGTGGACGCGCTGAACATCGCGCGTGACGCCGGGAGTTACCCCTGGAGCTTCAGCGGGGTGATGGGTCTGGCGGAGCGCTGCCTCGACCCTGCGGAGGCGGTCCGTCTCGACGTACTGACGGCGATACCGGACGAGCCGGAGGACGCTTCCCCCGGCGCGGGCGGCTACTGGTCGGAAGCCTTCCAGCGCCTGGTCAGTACGTTGCGTCTACGCGCGGCGATGCGGGCGGAGCTGGGCGCGGAGCCGGGGCAACCGGGCGCGGCGCCGGAAGATCCGGGGGTGCCGTCATCTCCGGCAACTTAGGCAACCCCGCTGCTGAGACGGGGCGTCCGATGCCTCTCACCGAAGCCCCTGAGCCGAGGCAGGCGGTGCCTCTCACCGCAGCCCCTGAACCGAAGCAGCCCACGCCCCTCACCGCAGCCCCTGAACCGAGGCAGCCCACGCCCCTCAACAAAACCCTTGAGCCAAGGCAGCCCACGCCCCTGGCCGAAGCCCCGGAACCGAGGCGGCCCACGCCCCTCACCAAGGTCCCTGAGCCAAAGCAGCCGACGCCCCTCACCGAAGCCCCAGCCACCGCTTCACAGCAGCCGAACAGCTCTCCCCCGATCCAGAGGCAGCCGGACGCCTCCGCCCCGGGGCTAAGGCAGTCGGCCGCTCCCGGCGCAGACCAAGGCCGCCGAGGCGCCATCGCCCCGGAGCGAGAAAGGGCGGACGACGCCCCCGCCGCGGAGCGGTTGCCGTCAGGCGCCCGCCGGCTGGCGGACGTTCGCCCTGACCCAGTCCACGATCGAGGCCGTCGTCGCCCCGGGAGTGAAGATCTCCGCGACACCCTTCTCCTTGAGCGGCGCGATGTCCGCCTCGGGGATGATCCCGCCGCCGAAGACCTTGATGTCCTCCGCGTCGCGCTCCTTGAGGAGCTCGATCACGCGCGCGAAGAGCGTGTTGTGGGCACCGGAGAGGATGGACAGGCCGATCGCGTCGGCGTCCTCCTGGATCGCGGTGTCCACCACCTGCTCGGGCGTCTGATGCAGGCCGGTGTAGATGACCTCCATACCCGCGTCACGCAGTGCCCTCGCGATCACCTTGGCTCCGCGATCATGACCGTCGAGACCCGGCTTCGCCACCACCACGCGGATCGGACCGGCTGCCACACCCATCACTGCCTCCATGTACCGATATCCATCTGTCCAAGCACTGGCACCCCGTGCCGCACCGGCCGGGGAAGTGAACGAACGTTATCTCCAGCATCTCGCACCCGGCAGTTTCACGGTGGAGAGCGAGGGGGAAATCACACGATGGGACACGTTCGCTGCGCGCCACTCCCGTATCCAGCGGCATACGGACCGTTTTCGGGACGGCGCAAGGGGAGCCGCAACGAGGTCGCCGTGCCACCGCGCCGTCAGCTGCGCGCCGTGGTGATGCGGCGCATCGGCGATCGCGCCGGTATTCGGGGCGCGACATGCGCCGACCACGTACCGCCGTACGACCTCTGCCACGCCTCCCCACTACGGGCACACGGGGGACAGAGCCGTCCTCTCGCGTGCCGACCGGGAGGTCGACCATGACCGTCACCAGGGTCTTGCCCTTTCGCCCGCCCTGCCTCCAGTTGCCCGCCAGACTCGCGGGACTCTCCCTGGCCTTGCTGAAGGCGACCGCACTCGAGGTGGCCATCCTCGCCGGCCACCTCCTCCTGTACCCGTCGGGCATCGCCCAGGAACGCAGGGTCACCGCCGAACTGCCGCCACCCGACGCCCCCAGGCTCCCCGCGGAGCGCCGCCCCCCGGTCGTTCTCCTGCACGGCTTCATCGACAACCGCTCGGTCTTCGTCCTGCTGCGCCGCTCCCTGGCCCAGCACGCCGGGCAGCACGTGGAGTCCCTGAACTACTCCCCCCTCACCTGCGACATCCGCACCGCGGCCGAGCTGCTCGGCCGCCATATAGAGGAGATCTGTGAGCGCACGGGCCACCACCAGGTGGACATCGTCGGACACAGCCTCGGCGGCCTGATAGCGCGCTATTACGCGCAGCGCCTCGGCGGCGACGAACGCGTCCGCACGCTGGTCACCCTCGGTACCCCACACGAGGGAACGCGGGTCGTGCCGCTGGCCGACGCACACCCGATCGTGCGCCAGATGCGCCCCGGCTCGGACGTGATCGAGGAGCTGCGCGAGCCCGCGCCGGGCTGCCGGACCCGTTTCGTGAGCTTCTGGAGCGACCTGGACCAGCTGATGGCTCCCCTGGAGACGGCCTGCGTCAACCACCCCGACCTGATCGCACAGAACGTACGTGTCTCCGGTATCGGTCATCTCGCCCTGCCCGTGCACCCCGCGGTCGCCGCCGGAATCCGCCAGGCCCTCGACATGCCTGCTTCGGGAACCCCCGCGACGGGTGCCGAAAAGGGGCTGACCGTGGCCTGAGGAGCAGCTCCCGCACCCCTCGATGCGGGAAATTTGTCGAACGGATCTCGAACGCAGGGCCAAAGCTGTGCCCACAGTCCGCCGAAAGGCGGCCGAATGCCCGTTTCCTGAGAGCGTGAAACCTGCCGAAGATTGTCGCGCCCGCATACCGCCGGGTACAGTCGCCGCACTGCTCTGCCCCTGCTGCCGAGGCGAAAGAGAAGTTGGTGAACGACCGTCACCCGTCGGGGAGCTCAACACCCCCGGCCTCGGCACCCGCCGACTATGCGCCCTACGCGGCGTATGACCCGCAGAGCACCCAGCATGGCGCCTATGCCGGGTACGACGGCTACTCCACGGGGAGCTTCGACACCTCAGGCGGCTATGCGACGGCCGGTCCCGACACCGGAAGCTTCGCGTCCGACCCCCTCTTCGGCGACATGCCCGGCAGTCAGTACGACACCGGCCAGTGGTCCGCCACGGGGACGCAGCAGACGCTGAACTACGACCCGTACGCCGCGCAGCACCAGGCCGCGTACGACACCAGTGGTTACGAGACCGGCAGCTACGACACCAGCATGTGGTCGACCGGCGGCTATCAGCACCTCTCCGCCGACATCCCCGCGCAGCCGGGCCCCGACGCCACCGGCCAGTGGGACACCGCCGCCTGGAACCAGCCGCAGCACGAGCAGCAGCACCAGCCGCAGCAGACCGGCCAGTGGGAGACCCAGGCCTTCGACACCGGCGCGTACGACGCGACCGCGTGGAACTCCGGCGGTCAGGACATGACCTACGGGGCCACGGAGACGCTCGACGCGTACGGCACCCCCGAGCCGCAAGAGGCACACGGGACGTACGAGGCCCAGGACACGCCCGGAGCGCCCGACACGTACGAGGCACCCGAACCGTACGAGCATTCGCCTTACGACACCGGGTCCTACGCCTCCGCATCCCACGCCCCCGAGGCCTACGCACAACCGGCCCCCGCCGAGCACGAGTTCACGCCCGACGAGGCTCCCGCCGACTCACTCGGTCCGGTCGAGCCCAGCCGCCACGGCTCCGTCGGCGACGACGAACCGCCGGTCATGGACCGCTCGCACGGCTCGCGCTCGCGGGCCCGCCGCCGCTCCCCCGCCAAGCGCTCCGCGCTCTTCACCGTCGCCGTGCCCTCCGCCTGCGTGATGGGCGTCGCGGGTATCGCCGCCGCGTCCGTGGGCGACTTCGGCGGCGGGGACGAGAAGGAGGCGCAGGCGGCATCGGCCCCGGACCCCACGTCGGTCCAGCCTTCCGCCGCCAACAACAAGCTCGACACGCAGCTGGCGAACCTCTCCGCGGACGCCGGTGACTTCGCCGACCGCGCGAGCCGCACCCAGGAGCGCATCGACCTCAAGGCGGAGAAGGTCGCCGCCGAGAAGAAGGCCGCCGAGGAAGCCGCGCGCAAGGAGCGTCTGCGCCCCAAGTTCGCGCTGCCGGTCAAGCAGCACGGCCTGAGCGCGTACTACGGCCAGGCCGGCATCAACTGGATGTCCGCGCACTCCGGAATCGACTTCCCGGTGTCGTACGGCACCGAGGTGCTCGCCGCCACCGACGGCACCGTCTCCACGAAGTGGAACAGCGCCTACGGCAACATGGCGATCGTGACCGCCAAGGACGGCACGGAGACGTGGTACTGCCACCTCTCCACGCACAAGGTCTCCAGCGGTCCCGTCAAGGCGGGCGACCCCATCGCCTTCTCCGGGAACTCCGGCAACTCCACGGGACCGCACCTGCACTTCGAGGTGCGCCCCGGCGGCGGCTCGGCGATCGACCCGCTGCCGTGGCTGCGCAGCCACGGCCTCGACCCGACGTAACTCCGGCCGCCGCCCCCGGCGTTAGAGCTTCTCCACCGGCGCGTACCGCAGCAGCAGCCGCTTCGGCTTCGGCTCTCCGAAGTCCACCGTCGCCTCCGCGTTCGCGCCCGTGCCCTTCACTCCGACCACGGTCCCGAGGCCGAACTGGTCGTGCGTGACCCTGTCCCCGATCGCCAGCGCGACCACCGGCTTCTCCGTGGCGCGGCGCGTGGCGAAGCCCTGCGCGCCCCCGGTGCGCGAGCGCGACGACGACAAGGAGGAGGCGATTCCGGCCGCGGGCCCGGAGGATGCCAGCGCGCCGACCGAACCCTTCCGCTTCCAGTCCAGATGGGTCTCCGGGATCTCCTCCAGGAAGCGCGACGGCGGGTTGTACGAAGGCTGTCCCCAGGCGCTGCGCATCGAGGACCGCGTCAGATAGAGCCGCTCACGCGCGCGCGTGATGCCCACGTACGCGAGGCGGCGCTCCTCCTCCAGCTCCTTGACCTGGCCGAGGGAGCGCATGTGCGGGAAGACGCCGTCCTCCATGCCGGTCAGGAAGACGACCGGGAACTCGAGGCCCTTGGCGGTGTGCAGGGTCATCAGCGTGATGACTCCGGAGCCGTCGTCCTCCTCGTCGGGGATCTGGTCCGAGTCGGCGACGAGCGCGACCCGCTCCAGGAACTCGGAGAGCGTGCCCGACACGCCTGTGCCCGCGCCCGCTTCCTCTCCGCCTTCCGCCTCTCCTTCGCCTTGTCCTTCGCCGCCTTCACCGGATTGCGCGGCCTCGCCGTTGTCGTGCTCGAACTCCAGGGCCACGGCGGCGAGTTCCTGGAGGTTCTCGATGCGGGTCTCGTCCTGCGGGTCGGTCGAGGCCTGCAACTCGGCGAGATACCCGGTCCGTTCGAGCACGGCCTCCAGGACGACGGCGGGGCCCGCGCCGGACTCGACGACGGTCCGCAGCTCCTCCATCAGCACGTTGAACCGCTTGACGGCGTTCGCCGAGCGCGCGGCCATTCCGTACGCCTCGTCGACGCGCTTCAGGGCCTGCGGGAAGGAGATCTTCTCGCGCTGCGAGAGCGCGTCGATCATCGCCTCCGCGCGGTCGCCGATGCCCCTCTTGGGTACGTTGAGAATGCGCCGCAGCGGGACGGAGTCCTCGGGGTTGGCGAGCACGCGCAGATACGCGAGGACGTCCCGGACCTCCTTGCGCTCGTAGAAGCGGACGCCGCCGACGACCTTGTACGGCAGGCCGACGCGGATGAAGATCTCTTCGAAGACACGGGACTGCGCGTTCGTCCGGTAGAAGATCGCGACGTCGCCCGCCTTCGCGTCGCCCGCGTCGGTGAGCCGGTCGATCTCGTCGGCGACGAACTGCGCCTCGTCGTGTTCGGTGTCGGCCACATAGCCGGTGATGCCCGCGCCCGCGCCCGCGTTGGTCCACAGGTTCTTGGGGCGGCGGCTTTCGTTGCGCTCGATGACGGCGTTGGCCGCGGTCAGGATCGTCTGCGTGGAGCGGTAGTTCTGCTCCAGGAGGATCGTCGTCGCGTTCGGGTAGTCCTCCTCGAACTGGAGGATGTTGCGGATCGTGGCGCCACGGAAGGCGTAGATCGACTGGTCCGCGTCACCCACGACGCACAGCTCGGCGGGGTCGTCACCCTCGCCCCCGGAAGGGCCAACCAGCTCGCGCACCAGGGCGTACTGGGCGTGGTTCGTGTCCTGGTACTCGTCGACCATCACGTGCCGGAAGCGGCGGCGGTAGTGCTCGGCGACGTCCGGGAACGCGCGGAACATGTTGACCGTCGTCATGATCAGGTCGTCGAAGTCGAGGGCGTTCGCCTCGCGCAGGCGCGACTGGTACATCGCGTACGCCTGGGCGAGCGTCTTCTCGAAGCCGTCGGCGGCCTGGCCTGCGAAGGTCTCCTCGTCGATCAGCTCGTTCTTCAGGTTCGAGATCTTGGCGCTGAAGGACTTCGGCGGGAACTTCTTCGGGTCGATGTCCAGATCGCGGCAGACCAGTGCCATCAGGCGCTTGGAGTCGGCGGCGTCGTAGATCGAGAAGGAGGAGGTGAAGCCGATCGTCTTCGACTCGCGGCGCAGTATCCGCACGCAAGCGCTGTGGAACGTCGACACCCACATCGCGTTGGCCCGCGGCCCCACGAGCTGCTCGACGCGCTCCTTCATCTCGCCCGCGGCCTTGTTCGTGAACGTGATCGCCAGGATCTGCCCCGGGTGCACGTGCCGCTCGGCCAGGAGATACGCGATGCGGTGCGTCAGGACCCGGGTCTTGCCCGAGCCCGCGCCGGCGACGATGAGCAGCGGGGCGTCCGCGTGCACGACGGCCGCGCGCTGGTTCTCGTTCAGCCCGTCGAGCAGGGCCGCCGGGTCGATCACGGGGCGCGGGGCGCCGCCGCGATAGTGCGTGTCCCGGGGTGCGGGCGCGTCGAACTTCCCGTCGAACAGATCATCCGGAATGGACTCCGGGGCACTGTCCTCGGGCGGCGGCGGGTGCTCTTCCTCCGAAGCCCGCGAGGGCTTGAGGTCCGCCAGGAAGCTGTCATCAAAGAGGCTGCTCATCGCCTCCCGAGTCTAGGCGGCCCCACTGACAACCCGCCCCGGGTTCCGGCCACGTCACATGCCTACGCCCCGAGCGCGAACGGTCACGCTCCGCCATGGCACGGCGTGCCCGCGTCAAGAGCTTCGTAAAGTAACGAAAATGTATCGGGCATATCGAACATCAACCTTCACACGGACCACACGAGTTGGCTAGCGTGCTCCGCGGGCCGCTCGTACTCCCACCGGCGAACCCCGCCGGGAACGGGTGGCCTCCGCCGAGTTCGATCTCCTCGGAACCGGGGACCCACCAAGAACTTGGGGTGAATCGGTCCCGTACGAAGTACGGGACTGTAGGGCAACCTTCCGGAACCATCCGCCCGAACCCGACAGCTAACCCGGTAGGCGGTCTACGGAAGGAGTCGCCTCCCTTGGCGTCGCACCGCAAGCCGCGGACCCGCATTGCCGGCCTACGCGCCACCCCCGCCCTCGGCATCACGACGGCGGCCCTCACCTCCGTGGCTCTCCTGTCACAGAGCGCGCAAGCCGCACCGTCCGCGCCGCAGAAGCCCAGCCTCGAAGAGGTCCAGAAAAAGGTCGACGACCTCTACCACCAGGCGGGCGTGGCCACGCAGAAGTACAACTCGGCCAAGGAGCGCACCGACAAGCAGCGCAAGAAGGTCGACACCCTTCTCGACGACGTGGCCAAGCGCACCGACAAGCTGAACGAGGCCCGCCAGGAGCTGGGCGCGTTCGCCGCCGCCCAGTACCGCACCGGCGCCGTCTCCGAGACCGCCACGATGATGCTCGCCGACGACCCGCAGGGGTACTTCGACCAGAATCACCTGTCGGACCGGCTGACCGCGCGCCAGAAGAAGGCCGTCGACGACTACCAGACGGAGCAGGCCTCGGCGACGAAGCAGCGCACCAAGGCCGCCAAGAGCCTGGAGACGCTGAGCGACTCGCGGGACGATCTCAGGACGAGCAAGCAGACCGTCCAGAAGAAGCTGGGCCAGGCGCGCACGATGCTCTCGGAGCTGACCGCCGAGGAGAAGGCGCGGCTCGCGGCGATCGAGAAGAAGAAGGAAGAGGCGGCCAAGCGCAAGGCCGCCGAGCTGGCCCGCAAGCAGGAGGCCGAGGCGGAGGCCAAGCGCAAGGCGGCGGAAGAGGCCGCGGCGAAGGAGCGCGAGGAGAACAAGGAGACCCCTGACTCCGGCTCCGGTTCCGACACCGGCTCCGGCGGCACGGGTTCCGGATCCGGCTCCGGCTCCGGCTCCGGCGACACGGACAGCGGTTACGCGACGAAGGCCGCGAAGGTCATCAACTTCGCAGAGGCGCAGATCGGCAAGCCGTACGTGTGGGGCGCCACCGGCCCCGACTCCTACGACTGCTCCGGGCTCACCCAGGACGCGTGGAAGGCCGCGGGGATCTCCCTGCCGCGTACGACGTGGGACCAGGTGAAGGTCGGCACGACCGTGAAGACCGCCGACGCCAAGCCGGGTGACCTGGTCTTCTTCTACGACGACATCAGCCACGTGGGCATCTACATCGGCGACGGCAAGATGATCCACGCCCCGAAGCCGGGCGCGAACGTCCGCGTCGAGTCGATCTACTACATGCCGATCCACAGCGTGGTGCGGCCCGCGTAACCGTCACACGAGACGCAGCACAAGAAAATGGCCCTCCACGCGCGCGTGGAGGGCCATCTCTTTGCTTCCGCGGGTCGGCTCAGGTCCACAGCACCGCGATGAAGATGTTCACGACGGTCAGCAGCCCGACGGCGCCGAACATCCCCTTGTCCACCTTCTCCTCGTCCCGTTTCACATAGACCAGCGCGAGGATCACGATCAGCACGGCCATCTTGATGCCGATCTTGAGGTTGTTGACCGGGTTGTCGTCCGCCTGGTTGAGGCCCACCAGGATGACGCCCGTGACGAGCATCGTCAGCGCGCCGTGCAGCATCGCCGGGTTGAAGCGGGCCGTGCCCTGGCCCATCTGCTTCATCTGGGTGAGGAAGCCGCCCAGGAGGGAGGCGATGCCGATGATGTGCAGGCCGACGAAGAGATGGGTGAGAACGTCCATGGTTCCGGAGCCTAGCCGGGGCCTTATCACCACTCCGTAGCCAGGTGGGGCACAAGCGCCGCATCGGTCACGCGCGTACGCGAAGGACGTGCGGCCCGGCGAATGGCGCAGTCACCTACGGTCACCTTCCAGAACACTTCCGTCAGTTGCGCACATTCCGTCACCAACCCGTGACGCCCAGGTTTAGCGTCCTTCGTCAGGTGCCCGGCTCCCCACCGCCGCCCGGACCAGGGGCGGCAGTCGGACACCACCGCCGAGAATCCGGCGGCGGTCCGCTCCCCCTGTGCGGGCCGCCGCCGGACCCTTAAGGAGCCCCCTTCGTGGCAGCGCACCGCAAGCCCAAACAGCGCTCGCTCAGTGGCCATACGGCCCGCACCGCCGCCACCATCGCCCTCGCCGGGGCCGCGACAGCCACCGCCTTCGACGGGACGGGACACGCCGACCCGCGACTCAGCCCGGCCGAGGTGAAGTCCAAGGTCGACGCGCTCTACCGCGAGGCGGAGATCGCCACCGAGAAGTACAACGGCGCCAAGGAGAAGGCCCAGAGCGCCGAGAAGTCACTGGGCGAGCTGCGCGACGAGGCGGCCCGCAAGACGGAGAAGCTCAACTCGGCGCGCGAGGGCCTCGGTTCGATCGCCGCCGCGCAGTACCGCAGCGGCGGCATCGACCCGGCCGTCCAGCTCGCGCTCTCCTCCGATCCCGACCAGTACCTCGAGCGCGCCGCGCTCGCCGACCGGGCGGACAGCCGCCAGGCCGCGGCCGTCACCGGCGTGCAGAAACAGCTGCAGGAGATCGACCAGCTGCACACCGAGGCCGACGACACCCTCGCGCACCTCAAGTCCCGCCAGGCGGAGCTGAAGAAGCACAAGAAGACGGTCAACGGAAAGCTGGACACGGCCAAGCGGCTCCTGTCGCAGCTCACCGGCGACCAGCGCGCGGAGCTCTCGGGCGATGACAGGGCGTCCCGTACGGCGGCCCGCGACGGCATGACGGGCGGTACGGCCAAGGCTCCCAACTCCCGTGCCTCAGCGGCCGTCTCGTACGCCCACAAGGCGCTCGGCAGCCCGTACGTATGGGGCGCCACCGGCCCCGACGCCTTCGACTGCTCCGGGCTCACCCAGGCCGCCTACCGGGCGGCGGGGGTCGATCTGCCGCGCACGACGTACGCGCAGATCGCCGCGGGCGAGCGGATCCCGCGCTCCCAACTCCAGCCCGGCGACCTGGTCTTCTTCTACCAGGGCATCAGCCATGTCGGCCTCTACGTGGGCAACGGCCAGATGATCCACGCCCCGAACCCGAGCGCACCGGTGCGCCTCGCGCCGATCAGCCAGATGCCCTTCGCGGGGGCGACGCGGGTGGCGTGAGGACGTCCTGCGGGTGCCATGAAGGGCCCGCAGAGGGCGGCGGGGAAGGGGGTTGAGGAGCCGCTCGGCCCCCGCAGGTACTGTCAGGGGCATGCCCCGCCGTACGCTGCCGCCGCCCCCGCCACCTGCCTATCTGCGCACCTGGCCAGACCGGAACGCGCTCCTGCACGACCGCGGCATGGCGCTCGAGGAACTGCGCAGGCGGATCCTGGGCCTGCACCGGATCCTGCTGCTCTGGCTGTTCGGGCTCGGCTGCGTCATCGGCTGGGCGCTCCTGACGGTGCCGCTGGAGATGATCGAGGACCACGATGTGATGGCCATCGTCATGGTCCCGCTCTGCGCGATCCTGGGCCTGGGAGCCATCGCCCCCTGCGTCTACGGAGTCGTGGCCGGCATCCGCAGCGACCGCAAGGCCCGCGAACTCACCGACAGCTGGCTGGCGCTGGACAGCCACCCGGCATCGGACTCCGCCCTCCGATCCCCCGGCCTCAGCCTCTGCTGGCTCCTCTCGTCCCTCCTCGTGTGCGCGCTCGGCCTGTGGGCGTCCTTCGCGTCCGCCGCCTACGCCGAGCCGGGACGGGACTCGTACAGCGACGTCGTGCTCGGCATGGGCGCGGGCCTCATCCTGTGGCTGACTGGCCTGATCGGCATCACCAAGGCGGTGGGCCACTACCGCTGGGCGATACGGAAGTTGGGCCCCGCCGCACGGGCCACCCCGGCGGCGAGCAGCGCGCACCGCTGAGCCAGGGCCCGACCGTCAGACCAGCCGCCGCGCCGTAGCCCACCGCGTCAGCTCGTGCCGGTTGGAAAGCTGGAGCTTCCTCAGCACCGCCGACACATGCGACTCGACCGTCTTCACGGAGATGAAGAGCTGCTTGGCGATCTCCTTGTAGGCGTACCCCCGCGCGATGAGCCGCAGCACCTCGCGCTCGCGCTGCGTGAGGCGGTCCAGGTCCTCGTCCACCGGGGGCGCGTCGGTCGACGCGAACGCGTCGAGGACGAACCCGGCGAGGCGGGGCGAGAAGACCGCGTCGCCGTCCTGCACGCGGAAGATGGAGTCGACTAGGTCGGTACCGGTGATGGTCTTGGTGACATAGCCGCGGGCACCGCCACGGATGACTCCGATGACGTCCTCGGCGGCGTCCGAGACGGACAGCGCGAGGAACCGCACGGGGCGCTCGGCATCGGACATCAACGGCGCGCAGCGGCGCAGCACTTCGACCCCGCCGCCGCCCGGGAGGTGCACGTCGAGGAGCACGACCTCGGGGCGCGTCGTCGTGATGACCGTGACCGCCTGGTCGACGTCCGCGGCCTCGCCGACAACCTCGACACCGGTGATCGCGGTCCTGCCGATCTCCGCCTGGACACCCGTGCGGAACATCCGGTGGTCGTCGACGAGGACGACGCGCGCACGGCGGCTCTCCTGGTCACCGCCGACGGCAGCACCGGCTGGATCGGCCGCGCCGGCCGCATCGGCGGGCTGAGCCGGTTCGGCAGCCCCGGCCGTGGCCTCCGTGTTCGGTTCGGCCGCGGACGGCTCGGCCGCACCCTCTGATCCGCCCCTGGGCCCCACGGGCTCACTCGCGTCGCTCATGTCGTCGCCGTCCTCTCCATCTCCAGCTCGACTTCCGTGCCGCCCCCCGGCACCGCGCGCAGCCGCGCCGTGCCGCCGTTGCGCTGCATACGGCCGATGATCGATTCTCGTACGCCCATGCGGTCGTCCGGCACGGAATCCAGATCGAAGCCGGGGCCACGGTCGCGGACGGACACGAACACCGTCTCCCCCTCGACTTCGGCGAAGACCTGCACCGCACCGCCCTCGCCACCGTACTTGGCGGCGTTCACCATTGCTTCCCGCGCGGCCTGCATCTGCGCGGTCAGCCGGTCGTCGAGCGGGCAGTCGCCGACTATGACGACCTCGATGGGCACTCCGTGCTTGTCCTCCACCTCCGCGGCATTGCGCCGGACCGCTTCGGCGAGGGTGTCGGGCTCATCCGCCTCGTCCTTGCCCGTGCCCTCCGGTTTGTAGAGCCATTGGCGCAGGTCCCGCTCCTGGGCACGGGCCAGGCGGCGCACCTCCGAGGCGTTCTCGGCGTTGCGCTGGATCAGGGTCAGGGTGTGCAGGACCGAGTCGTGCACATGGGCGGCGACCTCCGCCCTCTCCTGCGCGCGGATCCGCATCAGCCGCTCCTCGGAGAGGTCCTGCATCATGCGCACGAGATAGGGGCCGGCGAGCAGCGCGACACCGACGAGGACCGCGAGCGCGGCCTGCAGCACGGAGCTGAGGTGCGAGGTGGAGCCCTGCAGCACGACGATGCCGCTGACACCGGCGCCGACGAGCAGCACTCCGGCCCCCGCGCGGGCGATGGTCAGGGTGCGCCTGCGTCGGCCGACGGCCATCCAGCGGGCCCGGCGGGCGTTGTCGGCCTGCCGCCAGACGAGCGCGACGCCGGCGGCGACGAGCAGCGTCGGGAAGAGATAGGCCTTGGTCGAGCTGCCCAGGTCCACATTGCCGACGAAGACCATGGCGACGACGACCATCGCGAGCAGCGCGACGAGCTGGCCCTTGTCCGGCTTGCGGGCCACGAGTCTGCGGCGTCCGTCGGGCGCCGTCTCGGTGGTCACGGCGGAGGGCGGTCGCTGGGCGTCGACCCCGCCGACGCCCAGCGGCACGAAGAACCAGAACGCCGCGTACAGCAGCGCGCCCATCCCGTCCGCCATGGACAGGCCGACGAAGATCAGCCGCACCCAGACGACGGGCAGGCCGAGATGACCGGCGAGGCCGCGCGCGACCCCGCCGAGCCAACGGCCGTCACCGCTGCGATAGAGCTTTCGCAGCGGCCGCTCGTCTTCGATGGATACTGCTGCGGCTTCCGGCATGCCTCCGATATTCACACGCGTACGCGGGCGGGGGCATCAGGGTCGACCCCCGAGACGTCCCTGATCTCCGCCCCGGACACAGGGGGTGCGGAGGCCGGGGCAGGGACGTGTCAGGGGCGATCTCAGGGTTCGGCCAGGGTTGTCCCGACTGCCGCGGTGGCCTCCGGCCCGTCACCATGGACACATGACAGACGAGCAGCCCGCCGGGACGGGCCCGCAGGCCGCGCCGCGCGATCCTCTCACCGCCACGGCGCAGGAGCCGGGCGGGCCGATGGACGTGCGGGCCTTCCGCCGCGACCGCCGGCACAAGAAGCTGGGCGGCGTGTGCGCGGGTCTCGGTCAGCACTGCGACATGGATCCGGTGATCTTCCGGATCGGGCTCGCGCTCCTCTCCGTCACGAGCGGGCTCGGCCTTGTCTTTTACGGCTTCGCGTGGCTGTTCGTCCCCTTCGAGGACGAGGAGGAGAACGAGGCGCGCAGGCTCCTCTCCGGCCGTGTGGACGGCCAGGCCCTGACGGCCGTGCTCTTCGCGCTCGTCGGCTGCGGCGTCTTCCTCTCCTTGCTGAACAACGGCGGGGCGCTCACCTTCGCGGCCGTCCTCGCCCTGCTCCTCGCGGGCGCGGGGTACTGGTCGCAGCAGCGCGGCACGACCGACCCCGATCCGGTGGCGGCCCAGGCCGTGGCGGACGCCCCGCCCGAGGCGAAGGCGCCGCCGGTGGCCGGTGCGCCTTCGTGGTGGCGGGACCCGATCGTCAAGGACGGCACGCACGACGGGATCTCGGGCTATTTCTGGGGGCCCGAGGGAGTGGCCGTCCAGTATCAGCCCGACCCCCCGCACGGGCGGATACGGCAGCGGGAGCCCGCGGTGGCGCCCAGGCCCAAGCAGCGCGGTCCGCGCTGGATCGGCGGCTTCGTCTTTCTGGGAGCGCTGCTGGCGGGCGGCCTGGGCACCGGCCTCACGTGGGAGGAGCAGCCGCTCGGCACCAGCCTGCAGACCGGCCTCGCCCTCGCGCTCGCCGTGTTCGGCATCGGCATCGCTGTCAGCGCCTTCCTCGGGCGCACCGGCGTGGGCTCGATCGTGCTCGCGGTGATCACAGCCGGGCTGCTCGCGGGCTCGGCCGCACTGCCCAAGGACATCAGCACCACCTGGGCGGAGACGGAGTGGAAACCGACCGCGACGGAACAGGTCAAGCCTCGCTATGAACTGGGGACGGGCCTCGGCACACTCGACCTGACCCGGGCCGGTCCCGGCAAGGGCGAGACGCTGAGCACCAGCGCCGAGGTGGGGGCGGGCCAGGTGAAGGTGATCGTGCCGAAGAACAGCACGGTGAAGCTGGACGTGGAAGTGGGCATCGGCGACATCCAGTTGCCGGAGGACCGCAAGGGCGACGTGGACATCGCTCCGGGCAAGGAGAAGACGGTGACGCTGAACCCGCCCGCGGGAAGCAAGGACGGCGGCACGCTCGAGCTGCACGTCGAAGTGGGCATCGGACAGGTGGAGGTGAGCCGTGCTACGTCATGAGTTCCATCCCGGCAAGCTGGTCCTCGGTCTGTTCCTGCTGATGGCGGCCATCGCCTACGCGGGTGACGCGGGCGGCGTCTGGGACACACCGTGGTTCGTGGTGTTCCCGCTCATGCTGGCGGGTCTGCTGCTCGGCGGCGCTGCGGCAGCCGTGTCCTACGGGATACGCGGCCGGCCCAGGGCCCGCACAGCGGATCGCACCTCGGGCCGGACGCCGGACAGCACGGCGGACCGAATAGCCGACCGCCCGGTCGACGACTCCCGGGACGCCTAGCCGCCCCAGCCCGAGCCGCCCCAGCCCTGCCCTGCCCGCCCTGCCTGCCCCAGCCCGGCCTGGCCCGCGGCTCAGCCGAGCCCCGACCCGTACTTGCGTCGGGCCGCGAGCATCGCGTCCAGCGAGAAGATGGACGCGCCCGCGAGGATCAGCGGGAGCCAGGCCATCAGGTAGGCCAGGTCGTTGCCGTAGTAGTAGGGCTCGGTGGACCAGCTCACGGTCAGCCAGAGGCTGAGCGAGATCAGCGCACCGCCGAGCGCGGCGATCCGGGCGAAGAGGCCGACGAGGGTGCCGATGCCGACGGCCAGTTCACCGAGGGCGATGGCGTAGCCGAAGCCGACCGGGCTCTTGAGGGAGAGGTCGACGAGGGCCGGGACGGCGGAGATGTCGCGGACGCCTTCCATCATCTCGCCGATGGACCCGGCGCCACTGGCCGACATGAAGGCGCTGTCGGTGAGCTTGTCCAGGCCCGCGTAGATGAAGGTGACCCCGAGGAAGACCCGGAGCGGGAGCAGGGCGTATCGGGAAGCGCTCTCCCGCCAGCCGCTGCTTCTGACGTAGCTGGTGTGGCTGTCGGTACGCATGCCGTGAGCCATCGCTCTCGCCGCCTCTCCCGTTGACCCGCTTCGCCCATGGACCCGTCATCTGACGATACGTACGAACAGGGGGGCCTGCTCAGTGGCTTGCATCGAATTCGCGAGGACCGGCCCGGCGCGGAGCCGGGGTGCTCAGTCCGTGACGTCGATCGTGCAGCGGTTCGTCTCCACGCCCGCGGCCGTGATCACCTGGACGTCGACCCGCCCCGGCTCCACGTCCACCGGGACGGGAACGGTCAGGGCCGCGTCGGTCGGGTTGGTGAAACCGCCCGGCACGGGGACGAGCGGCACATGGACGTGCACGGTTCCGATGCGAACGACCATACGGGCGAGGCGATCGGCGGTCTGCGCGCCCGGAGGCACGAATCCGGCGCCGCGGATCTCGATGTCGTCGCCCGTGCGGATGGGGGCGTCGAGATCGCCCGCCTCTCGGGCACGCACCACGGAGAGGATCACGGGCCGGCCGCCCTCGGCGTACTTGCCCGCGAGGTACGTCGCCGCCGACACCAGGACGAGGAGGGCGAGCCCCCACGGCAGGTCGGGCAGCTGCTCGGGACGGCGCGCGAGGCGTACGGCGGCGAAGATCATGGCGACGGCACTGACCAGGATGTACTGCGCGTCCGCGAAGCTGCCGCGGCCCGCGTCGTCGGTGAGCAGGTCGGCGGCCCGGGGGCGGTCGGCGGGCACCTTCTGCAGCCGCTGGCCAAGGACGCGCAGGCCCACCACGCGGCGTACGAGCACGGCGATCCCGCAGACCACGGCGAGGACGGTCACGGCGCCCGCGGCGCGGGCCAGGTCGAGCCCGGCGATCAGCTCGTCCCGTTCGCGGTGCCCGGACGCCCCGGCGAGCTCGCCCACCAGGACGAGCACGGCGAAGACGACGAGCAGGACCCAACAGGCGGCGACCGCGCGGGAGGTGGAGAGGCGGTTGTCCTCGCCGATCAGCGGCGCGAGGATTCCGCCGCGCGCCCGGTGCACATATCCGGCACCGGTCAGCAGGCCGCCGACGACCACGGCCGCGAGTACTCCGGCGGTGCGGGCGAGGGTCCACCCGGCGCCGATCGCGGTGAGCGCCTGGACCAGGAGCAGGACGCCCACGGCCACCCAGACGACAGCGGCGGTGCGCCGCCACTGCAGGCCGAGCCAGGCCTGGCCCTCGGCCCGGCCGCGTTCGGCGATGTCGCGCGCGGACTGGGTCAGCTCGTCCGACACCCACTGCCGGGAAGCGCCCGCCGAGTGGGCGACCGCCGCGGGCAGCCCCTGGCCCACCGCCAGCTCGTCGCGCTTGGCGAGGAATGCGGCCACGGCACGCCGATGCCCCTCGCGCGCACCGTGCGGGCAGTCGCCGCATGTGCAGCCGCCCCCGTGTGCGCCCTGCCGCGCCTCCTGCACCGCCACCGCGTACGCCGCCTTCCCCGCCCTCGTTCGAGCACCGAAACGTGAACTTCCTTGCGATGAAAGGGGATTGTGCCGTACTGGAAGGCGATCGGGTTCCCCGGGTCAGGTCAGCGAGGGTGAATGCGCCGCGCCCGTGTTGACGTCCGAGGTCAACGGCTCAGGCGAGCAGGTCCGGTTCGCTGCGGCTGATGTCCTGCCACAGGGACTGGTAGTTGATCCACGCGACGAGGTCGCTGCCGAGCTGCTCGCGCGTCGCCACCGCCTGCTTGTGGCCGATGAGGATCGGCCGCCCTGCGGCCCGCGCGCTCAGCTGGACCTGGCAGGAGCGCTCCATCGTGAGGAACCACCAGGCGGCGGCGTCGACGGAGTCGCCGACGGTGAGCAGCCCGTGGTTGCGCAGGATGACGGCCTTGTGGTCGCCGAGCGCGGCGGCGATCCGCCGGCCCTCGTCCGAGTCCACGACGACGCCCGTGTAGCCGTCGTACAGCGCGTGGCTCTCGTAGAAGGCGCAGGACTCCTGCGTGATCGGGTCCAGGAGTTCGCCGAGTGTGGACAGGGCGCGGCCGTGCAGCGAGTGGCAGTGCGCGACGGCGACGACGTCGGGCCGCGCCAGGTGCGCCTGGGCGTGAACGGTGAAGGCGGCCTGATTGACGTGGTGGCGTCCCTCGACGACCTGCCCCTCCGCGTTGGCGAGGACCAGATCGCCCACGGTGACGTGCTTGAAGGGCATCCCGAAGGGGTTCACCCAGAAACAGTCCTCGTGTTCCGGGTCCCGCGCCGTGATGTGCCCGGACACCCCGTCCTCGTATCCGAGCCGTCCGAAGATCCGCAGCGCCCCGGCGAGCCGTTCCTTGCGGTAACGCCGTTCCTCCGCCAACGAGTCGTGCACCGGCGGCATCGCGAACTGCAACCGCTCGACGGGTATCGGTGTGGGCGCCTGCATGTGTCCTCCATCCCTGGCTGTACGGAGCGGAAGTTACCGCCGGTCAGCGCAGGAAGACAGGGGTGCCCTGTGAAGAGAGTGCGCAATCGGGGCGCGATGCCGGACAGAAATCGGTGCGTCATGCCGGACAGGAGGTGTCGGGTATCGGCGGGACACTCGCCGTATGACGACGAACTGGGCAGCCTTCAGCGCAGCAGAACCCACCTACGCGCGGACGGCCGAGGAGCGGTTCGGCCTGTTCACGCACCACACCCTCGCCACACTCCGCAAGGACGGATCACCACGCACGACCGGACTCGAAGTCCGCTTCCTGTACGGGGAGTTGTGGCTCGGCATGATGCCGAACTCGATGAAGGCGCTCGACCTGCTCCGCGATCCGCGCTTCTCGCTCCAGGCGAACCCGGGACCGGGCACGGAGATGGCCGGCGGCGACATCCGGATCTCCGGGCGGGCGATCAGGGCCGAGGATCCCGAGCTCATCGCGCGGTACACGGGCGAGGTGGACCCGCCGGACCCGGACGCGTTCCACCTCTTCCGCACGGAGCTGACGGAGGTGGTGCGGACGTACATCGAGGACGAGAAGTATCTGGCGGTGCAGCTGTGGAAGCCGGGTGCGCCGGCGCGGACGACCAGGCGGACCTGACGTACGCGAACGGCGCCGCCCACCTCGGTGGACGGCGCCGTATCAGCGCTGCGGGACGGGGGGTCCCGCCGGGAGGACTACTCCCACTCGATGGTGCCCGGCGGCTTGCTCGTCACGTCGAGGACGACGCGGTTGACGTCGGCGACCTCGTTCGTGATGCGCGTCGAGATCTTCGCGAGGACCTCGTACGGAAGGCGCGACCAGTCGGCGGTCATGGCGTCCTCGGACGAGACGGGCCGCAGCACGATCGGGTGGCCGTACGTCCGGCCGTCGCCCTGCACACCCACGCTGCGCACGTCCGCGAGCAGCACCACGGGGCACTGCCAGATCTCGCGGTCGAGACCGGCCGCGGTCAGCTCCTCACGGGCGATCGCGTCGGCCTCGCGGAGCAGGTCCAGACGCTCCTTGGTGACATCGCCGACGATGCGGATGCCAAGACCGGGGCCCGGGAAGGGCTGGCGCTGGACGATCTCCTCCGGCAGGCCGAGCTCCTGCCCGACCATCCGCACCTCGTCCTTGAAGAGCTGGCGCAGCGGCTCGATCAGCTGGAACTCGAGGTCCTCGGGGAGGCCGCCCACGTTGTGGTGGGACTTGATGTTGGCGGTGCCGGAGCCGCCGCCGGACTCGACGACGTCCGGGTAGAGCGTGCCCTGGACGAGGAACTCGACGGGCTGGTCACCGGGCGCCTCGGCGATGATCTCCGCCTGGGCCTGCTCGAAGACGCGGATGAACTCGCGTCCGATGATCTTCCGCTTCTGCTCGGGGTCGGAGACACCGGCAAGCGCGGTCAGGAAGCGCTCCTGCGCGTCGACGACCTTGAGCTGCACGCCCGTGGCCGCGACGAAGTCCTTCTCGACCTGCTCGGTCTCGCCCTTGCGCATCAGACCGTGGTCGACATACACGCAGGTCAGCTGCGAACCGATGGCCTTCTGCACGAGGGCGGCGGCCACGGCGGAGTCGACGCCGCCGGACAGGCCGCAGATCGCGCGCTTGGTGCCGACCTGCTCGCGGATCGCGGTGAGCTGCTCCTCGACGATGTTGCCGGTGGTCCAGTCGGGCTTCAGGCCCGCGCCCCGGTAGAGGAAGTGCTCGAGCACCTGCTGGCCGTGCGTGGAGTGCATGACCTCGGGGTGGTACTGCACGCCATACAGCTTCTTCTCGTCGTCCTCGAAGGCCGCGACCGGCACGACGTCCGTGGACGCGGTGACGGCGAAGCCCTCGGGCGCCGCGCTGCACGCGTCACCGTGCGACATCCACACGGACTGCTCGGAGGGGGTGCCCTCGAAGAGCGTCGAGCCGGGCTTGGAGACGGCCAGGGCCGTACGTCCGTACTCCCGCGCGCCCGTGTTGTCGACGGTGCCGCCGAGGGTGGTCGCCATCAGCTGGAAGCCGTAGCACATGCCGAAGACGGGGACACCGGCCTCGAACAGGGCGCGGTCGACGCTGGGCGCCTCGTCCGCGTACACCGACGAGGGGCCGCCGGAGAGGATGATCGCGGCGGGGTTCTTCGCGAGCATCTCGGAGACCGGCATGGTGCTCGGCACGATCTCGCTGTAGACCCGGGCCTCGCGGACGCGGCGGGCGATGAGCTGGGCGTACTGCGCTCCGAAGTCGACGACCAGAACGGTGTCGGGGGCGGCGGCAGCGGGGGACGCTGATGGCACGGCGGCGGCCTTCCGGCATTGAGCGTGAGCTTGCGCGTGAGCTGGGGCTCGTGCGTGAGCAGGGATCTGTTTTGTCGATTCTAACGGGCCCGCGGGCACCGCCTTCGTCGCATCCGACGGAGCCGGTGCCCGCGCACGTGGCTATGCGGTGCCCGCACGCGTGGCACTGCGGTGCCCGCGCACGTGGCGAGCCGGTGCCCGCGCAGGTGGCAGTGCGTCACGTCTCAGCATCCGAGCCGCGGCGGAACCCGTGTTGACCGGGCACGCGCGCCTGGGGGCATACTGTCCTCGTGACCAAGCACCTCAGCTTCCTCTTTACCTATGGCAACCGGCCCGCCGGCTGCCATGGTCGAGCTGCTTGATCCACTGACAAGCGACTTCCCAGGCGCCCCGGGCCGACAAGGCCCGGGGCGTTCTGTCATTTCCGGGCCTTGTCGCTCCGGGGCACTCCGTCCGAGATCCAGCGGGATCCACCGGGACCCACCGGGATCCCGGGATCCACATCCGATGAGGAGCCCCAGATGACCATCACCACGACCGACAAGACCGGCGCCCGCACCCCCGAGGCCGCCGACGTGATCGAGGGCGCGCGTGACCGCATCGACGCACTCGACGACCGCATCATCGGTCTCGTACAGGAACGGATGGCCGTGTCGGCCGTCATCCAGGAGGCCCGGATCGGTTCGGGCGGCCGTCGCGTCAATCTCTCGCGCGAGATGGAGGTACTCGGCCACTACAGGGACGCGCTCGGCAAGCCCGGTACGTCGCTCGCGATGACGCTCCTGGAGCTGTGCAGGGGCCGGGTCTGAAAGCTGTGCAGGGGCCGGGCTGACCCCCGGTACCGCCCTCGGTACCGCCCTCGGTACCGCCCTCGGTACCGCCCTCGGTGCCGCCCCCGGACCTGAGTTCGGGTCCGCTCTCACCCGTACGGCGCGTGACCGGGCGCGGAGCGGCTTCGTTGGTCCCGATGTCCGTGCCAGCCAGGGGCGGGCACGGAAAAACCACGCGTGGCTCCGCTGGAGCGATGAGGCGCACACTCCGTGTGTGCCGTGGGACCTCGCTCCAGAGACGTGACCGGACGGCAGGGGACAGCAGCCCGGTCACCCAGGGAACGGTCGGCTCCGGGGACGCCCGGAGCCGACCGGCCTTCCCCGTCCCTCGAACTGTCCCCCGAACCGTTCCCGACCGTCCCCCCGAACCGTCCCCCCGTTTCCTCGAAAAGGCCCGGCTGTCCCCGTTCGTCCGGATCATGTCGAACCGGTTGCGCGGGTCACGGCGCATCGAGCACGATGCGTAGCAGGACTGGCCGCACGTGCGGCAGTCCACAACTCCATTGCCATTGGTCGAGACCACTCGCGCGCCCCTCGTGCACCCCTCGTGCGCCGGGTCTGCCACCGGCGACCTCCAGACCCGCGGCGCACTCCCCCCTGCGCCGCTCCGCGGCACCGACGCTGCCCTGACGTCGGTGCTGACAGCCAAGGGCCCCGCGGATCCGTCCCGCGGGGCCCTTCGCTCCGTCACCCCGCTACCGCTTACCCGCCTCGGCCAGCTTCGCGAGCTGCGCGTCGACGATCGCGTCGGCCACCTTCGGGTCGGCCGTCACCCCGTCACGGAACTTCTCGGGCAGCCCGGCGGCCTCGCCCTCCTCGTCGGACTTGGCCGACTCCGGGTCGAAGACGTTCGAGGCACGGAAAGCCATCAGCGTCGAGCCGCTGCGTACGACCGTGACGCGGTCCCGGTCGAGGAACTCACCGGCACGGCTCGCGAGCTTGTACGAGACCGCTTCGTCGCCGCCGACCGGCGCGGGCTGCGGACGGACGCCGATGTAGCGGTGGCCGCCGTCGCCGAATGTGGCGCACTTCTTCGACTTCGTCGCCGTGCGCAGCGTGTCCATGGCGTTCTCGGCATCGGCCTGGCCGTACGCCAGCAGCACGACTTCCGTCGTGGTGGTCTCCGCGACATCGGTGCTGCTCAGCGTGCGGCTGACGTGAGCCTTCGACTTCGGCGGGGCGGCGGCCGTGAGCATCTCGGACAGCGGGCGGCACTCGGCCGGGTTCACGCGTCCCGCCGGCGGCACGCCCTTGCCCTTGGCCTCGCCGGACTCCTTCGCGACCTTGTACTTCTTCACGTCGCCCGAGGCGAGGGCCGCCTTCTCCAGCTTCGCCGTGGCAGAGGTCGTGTCCGCCCGTCCGGGCTTCTCGTCCTTGCCGTCGCCGCCACCGCCACTACCGCTGCACGCCGCCGTAAGGCCCAGCACCGCCACGGTCGAAACAGCCACCACGCCACGCGACACAGCCGACTTCACGTTCCCGCTCCCCCAATTTCGTCTCGCACAGTGCGGGGTCACCCGCTCATGCAGGGCCACCCGCTCATGCGGAGTCACCCGCACCCCTTCTACGACGGAAGATCGTTACGGGCGGTTCCCGCCACCGAATTCCGACACCAGTTCCCCACGCCGGTCCCGCTAGTGCCAGGTCCCGCTAGTGCCAGATCCAGAACCGGAACGGACTCAGGAACACGATCGCCAGCGCCATGCCGCCCACCACGATCACCACGCTCCACACCCGGCGGCTGCGCTCCGAACGCCCGCCGCGCCGCGGCCCGGTCGGCGCGGAACGCCACTCGTCCGGCCGCCACGCCCCGGCGGCACCCTCCCCCTTCGCCGCCTTGCGCTTCCTGCGCCTGCGACCCAACGCCCGTGACTCCGCGGCCTGTTGGCGCGCCGCCTCCTCGTCAAGACGCCGCAGCCTCTCGGCCACCATGCGCGCCCGCGCGGACGGCTCCTTCGGCGCCGAGGAACGGATGTCGCGCAGACTGTCGCGCTCGAACCGCTCCCACACGTCGTCCGGTATCGCGTCCGGCATCCCGCCCGGCTCCCCGTCCCGCATGCCGCCCGGTATCTCATCCGGCTCCGCCACGCCGCCCCCTCCCGCTGCCCCTCGCTCCCGGCGGATCACCGTAGAGCGGGGGAATTTCTACGGCACCCGGCGATGGACGCACAAGCTCTGTGATCCAAGCCACATAAGAATTCTGTGAGTTCCAGGACAACCATTCACAGCAGACGCAGGTCATGCATGCGTAACAACGGCCACACCCGCGTCCCCACCGCGGAGGCCTCCACCTCCGTAGCGCTCACCAGGTGCTACGCCGGACTACCTGAGGTCTTCATGAAGCTTCGCCGTGTCATGGCCGCCGCGGCCGCGACCGCTGCCATAGCCCCGATCGCGCTGCTGTCGGCCCCTGCCGCCTTCGCGACGCCGGACACCACTCCGTCTCCGACCGCGTCGGCCACCGACACGCCCACGCCGACCGAGACGGCCAAGCCCACCGAGACGGCGACCGAGACGGCCAAGCCCACGGAGACGGCCAAGCCGACCGAGACGGCGACGCCCACGGAGACGGCCAAGCCGACCGAGACGGGCAAGCCGACCGAGGAGCCCACCGAGACGGAAGAGCCGACCGACGAGCCGACCGCGGAGCCCACGGACTGCGCGGTCGACGACGACGGTGTGGACGACGACTCGAAGCTGGAGCTCGGCCTCTCGGGTCTGCCCGGCAAGATCGTCGCGGGCAGCGGCTGGCACCAGTTCAAGCTGACCGCCTCCAACCCGAGCGACGAGGACCTCGGCGAGGTCCAGTGGCTCGCCGCCGTGGACAACTTCACGGAGAGCGAGGACGAGAAGGACTGGCTCGCCAACTACGCGCAGATCCAGTACTTCAACCCCGACACCAAGGCCTGGGAGTCCATCGCGGACGAGGTCTCGGGCGGCCTCTACTTCGGCACCACCGAGCTGGGTGCCAAGGAGAAGGTCGACATCAAGCTGCGCGTCAACGTCAGCGCCAAGGCCCCGGCCGGTGACGGCTACGCACTCGGCCTCGGCGGCTACCTCGACTCCGAGCAGAACTGCGTGCACAACGCGTTCGCGTTCTACGAGTTCACGGTCCTGAAGGCCGGCAGCGACAACGAGAACCCGGGCAAGGCCGAGGAGAACAAGGGCGGCAAGAAGCCCGCCGGCGGCACGGCCCCCCAGGGCGGCGCCAAGGAGATCCCGACCACCGGCAACCTCGCCGAGACCGGCTCCAGCTCCATGCTGCCGACCATCGGCCTCGTCGGCGGCGTCGCCGTCATCGCCGGTGCGGGCGCGGTCTTCGTCGTCCGCCGCAAGAAGGCCGACGCCACCGCGTAAGCACGTACGCCGGCAACGGCAGCAAGCCTGCCGACGGCACGCCGCTCAGCGGCACCTGAAGCACGCGAAAGGACCTGCGCTCGGAGGGGGGCGCAGGTCCTTTCGCGTACGCGGCCGCGGTGGCCGCCCGGACTGCTTCTTGCCGGACTACTTCTTGCCGGACGCTTCTTGCGGGACTACTTCTTGGCCGGCACGGCGGGCATCCCCAGGAAGGGAAGCCTCAGCGCGCCGAACGCGCCCGCCGGTACCGCCGGGGACTTCGGCTCGACGGCGGCGAGACGTACGTACTCCATGCCCTGTGCGGGACGGGTGTCCTCGGCGCCCTTGTTGGGCCAGAACGACATCGCGCGCTCGGCCTGCGCGGTGATCGTCAGGGAGGGGTTCACGCCCAGGTTCGCGGAGACCGCGGCGCCGTCGACGACCGAGATGCCGGGGTGGCCGTAGAGGCGGTGGTAGGGGTCGATGACCCCGGTGTCGGCGCTGTCGCCGATCGGGCAGCCGCCCAGGAAGTGCGCGGTCAACGGGGTTCCCATCAGCTCGCCGACGTTCGACCCCGCGAAGCCGTTGATCTCCTTGGCGAGCAGCGTCGCCGCCTCGGTGGCCTCGGGGATCTGCGTCGGGTTGGGCGCGCCATGGCCCTGGCGTGCGGTCAGCAGACCCTTGCCGATGCCCTTCTCCTTGCGGTACGTGGTCAGGGAGTTGTCGAGCGTCTGCATGACGAGGCCGATGATGGTCCGCTCCGACCAGTGCCAGTTGGAGAGCGAACGGACCGTCAGCCACGGGTGCTTGGCGACATTGCCGAGCCAGCCCGCGACCCGCGCCGAGCCGCCCTTGATGCTGTACGGCACCTGAAGGACCGTCAGGCCGCCCATCGCGTTGGACTTCTTGCCGTAGCGGACCGGCTCGATGTGCGTGGAGTCGTTCGGGTGGATCGACGAGGTGATCGCGACGCCCTTGGTGAAGTCGGCCTTCTCGGCGCCGTGCTGCTTGCGGTAGCGACGGTCGGTGGTCTGCGCGCCCACCAGGCCCTCGGAGTTGGTGCGGGTCAGTGCGCCGAGCCGCCCCGAGATGCGCGGCAGCATCCCGGTGTCCTTCATGCGGTGCAGGAGCGTCTGCGTGCCGTAGGTGCCCGCCGCGACGACGACCCTGCGCGCGGTGAACGTGCGTCCCTTGCGCTTGGCGTCGGTGGGCAGGGTGGCGACGGCGTACCCGCCCCGTGAGTCCTCGGTGACGGTGACGACGGACGTCATCGGGTGGATGACGGCGCCCGCCTTCTCCGCCAGGTAGAGGTAGTTCTCGTTGAGAGTGTTCTTCGCGCCGTGCCGACAGCCCGTCATGCACTCGCCGCACTCGGTGCAGGCCTTGCGCGAGGGACCCGCGCCCCCGAAGTAGGGGTCGGGAACTTCCGTGCCGGGCGTGGCCGTTGACGTACCCGAGGCGTCCTGCTCGTCGCCGAAGAAGACGCCGACCGGCGCCATGTGGAAGCTGTCGCCCACTCCCATGGCCTGGGCGGTCGCCTTCAGGTGGACGTCGGACGGCGTCGTGGTCGGGTTGAGCCGCACCCCGAGCATGCGCTTGGCCTGCTCGTAGTAGGGGGCGAGCTCGTTCTGCCAGTCCGTGATGTCCTTCCACTGCGGGTCGTTGAAGAACGGCGCGGGGGGTACGTAGAGCGTGTTCGCGTAGTTCAGCGAACCTCCGCCGACACCCGCCCCCGCGAGCACCATCACGTTGCCCAGCAGGTGGATGCGCTGGATGCCGTAGAGGCCGAGGGCCGGCGCCCAGAGGTAGTTCTTGAGGTCCCAGGAGTTCTTCGGGAGCGACTCACGGGTGAAGCGGCGCCCCGCTTCGAGCACGCCGACGCGGTAACCCTTCTCCGTCAGACGCAGGGCGGAGACGGAGCCGCCGAAGCCGGACCCGACGACGATGACGTCGTAGTCGTACGACGCGTCGTCGTACCCTCCCGCCTCACTGTCCGACTGTTTCTGGACAGAGCTCTCCTGTGACATTGACTCTCCTCGTTGAGAACTGACCCCTAGAGAACGGCTTTTGAGATGCCTAGCGCAGGCGCAGCGACTTCATGACCTTCAGGCTCAGGCTCATGAACGCCGCGTACTTCTCGTCGTCCATGCCGAAGGACGGCGCGAGCGGCATGAGGCGCTGGTGCGCGACGGTCTGCGCCTCGGTGTACTTCAGGATGCCCTCGGAGCCGTGCCTGCGGCCGAGGCCCGAGTCCTTCATGCCGCCCATCGGCGACTGCACGCTGCCGTAGGCGGGCGCGAAGCCCTCGTTCACGTTGACCGTGCCGGTGCGCAGGCGGGCCGCGATCTTGCGGCCGCGGCTGCCGTCCTTCGTCCAGACCGAGGAATTCAGGCCGTACGACGTGGAGTTGGCGAGCTCGACCGCTTCGTTCTCGTCGGTGAAGCGGTAGACGGAGACGACGGGCCCGAAGGTCTCCTCGCCGCACACCGCCATCGGGGACTCGACGCCGTCCAGGATCGTCGGCTCGAAGAAGAACGGGCCGATGTCGGGACGGGCGACGCCGCCCGCGATCAGCGTGGCGCCCTTGGCGACCGCCTCGTCGACGTGCCGCTTGGTGGTCTCCAGCTGCCGCTCGCCGACCAGCGAGCCCATCTCCGCGCCGTACGCGAGGGACTTGCCGAGCCGCATCGCCTTCGTCCGCGCCGCGAAGCGCTCCACGAACTCGTCCGCGATCGACTCATGGACGTACAGCCGCTCGATGGAGATGCACAGCTGCCCCGCGGACGAGAAGCAGGCGCGCACGGCACCCGCCGCGGCCTTGTCGATGTCGGCGTCGTGCAGCACCAGCATGGCGTTCTTGCCGCCGAGTTCGAGCGAGACTCCGACGAGCCGGCCCGCGGCGCCCTGCGCGACCTCGCGGCCGACGCGGGTGGAGCCGGTGAAGGAGACGTAGTCGGCGTGCTTGACGATCTCGGGTCCGACGACAGGACCCTCGCCGAGAACCACCTGGAAGACCTCGGCGGGCAGCCCGGCCTCGATGATGAGATCGCGGGCCCACAGGGCGGTCAGGCAGGTCTCGGTGTCGGGCTTCATCACCAGCGCGTTGCCCGCGACGAGCGCGGGAAGGGCGTCGCCGATGGACAGCTCGAGGGGGTAGTTCCAGGGCGCGATCTGGCCGACCACGCCGCGCGGCTGACGGTTCTCGGTGACCTTCGTGAGGGTCGGTACGACGCCGGTGTGCCGCTTGGGGTTCAGATACGCGGGGGCCTTGCGGCCGTAGTGCCGGGCGGCGACGGCGACGGCCTGCAGCTCCTCGTGCGCGTGCAGGCGCGCCTTGCCGGTCTCCAGCTGGATGAGGTCGAGGACCTCCGCCTGACGCTGGAGCACCAGGTCGTGGAAGCGGAGCAGGATCGCGGCGCGGCGGCGGACCGGGGTGCGCTCCCAGGCGACCTGGGCCACGCGGGCGCGCTCGAAGGCGGTGGCCACGTCCTCGGGGGTGGACTCGGGCAGGTCGGCCAGCTTCTCACCGGTGAACGGCTGGTGGTTGGCGGTCCGGCCCGTGCCGATCACATCCCGGGTGAGCTGCGCGATCAGCTCGGGAGTCACCACGTCGGCGGCGGTGCGCGCGCCTTCGGGGGCGGTGGCTATCGGGTTCGTTCCGAGGGGCGCTGCGGTGGCCTGCGAGTCCGTCATGGAGGTGAGCGTAGGCCCAGGTCAGGGATTTGGGTACCCGTCGGTAATCAGCTTTCACCGGGCGCACACACCGTGCCAGCGATCGCTGGCGGTAAAGCGCCTGATCAGGGGCTTAGCCGGAGTTGATCAACAACGGGTCACCAATTCGGACTGCACTCGCGGAACAGGCCCGCGTCAGGGGTTCGCGATCTCCAGCTCGGCGATCGCGGTCTTGGCGACCTCACGGCCGCGCTCGACGAAGTCGCCCTTGCTCGGGTAGTCGATCGCGAGCTTGTACATGTCGCCGGACTTGGCGGCCTTGTAGTAGAAGACCTTGGCCTCGCGCGGCTTCAGGCTCTCCGAGTCCGAATCATCGACGTAGGTGATCGTGTTCTCGGCGGACTCCCGGTCCTTGTACGACGTCTTCGCCGTACTGCTCCGGGGAGCGGGATCCTCGGCCATGTCGGTGTCGTCGCCGTTCTCGACGCCGTCGCTGTCGCTGTACGCCTGCGCGGCCGCGGACCCCGCCATCTCGCCGGCGCTGTCCTCGGACTTCTTCGCGAGGGACAGAGTGATCGAGATGGCGGTGCTCGGGTCGGTGTACCTGACCCAGTGTTCCGTCGCGACGGTGCCGTCCGGCGCGGACTTCACATAGTCCGGCGGCGCCGCCAGCGTCGCGCCCAGCGCCTTCTCCTCGTGCTGCTTCCAGCTGTCCGCCTCGGCCGCCGCGAACGGGTTCATGACCACCAGGACGCCTGCGACCACGGCCGCCACGACCACCGCGCCGATGCCCATGAGCCCCTTGCGGCCGATGGTGACGCCCTTGCCGCCCGAGGCTCCGCCCCCGCCGACCTGGACGACCCGCGTCGGCGCCACCTCCGGCGGCTTCGCCGCTTCCTCCAGGAGGGCGCGGACCTGTGCCGCGCGCGGGCGCTGGGCCGGGTCCTTGGCCAGGAGCCCGTTGATCGCCTGCGCCAGCGGGCCCGAGGCCGAAGCCGGTGCCGCGGGCGTCGCGTTCAGGACGGACTGCAGCGTCGCGGGGGTGTTGTTGCGGCGGAACGGCGAGACGCCCTCCGTCGCGGCGTAGAGGACCACGCCGAGCGACCAGAGGTCGGAGGCCGGGCCGGGGCGCTGGCCCAACACCCGCTCCGGGGCGATGAACTCGGGCGAACCGACGAAGCCGCCCGTGTCCGTCAGGTTCGTCTCGCCCTCGATCTGGGCGATGCCGAAGTCCGTGAGGATGACGCGGTCGTGCTGCCCCAGCATCACGTTGTCCGGCTTCACGTCACGGTGCAGGATGCCCGCCTGGTGGGCGGCGTCCAGGGCGCCGAGCACCTCCAGGCCGACGCGGGCCGCCTCGCGGGCGCCTAGGGTGCCCTCCTGGAGCGCGGCACCGAGCGAGCGCCCCTGGACCAGCTCCATGACGATCCACGGCTGGCCGTCCTCGACCGCCACGTCGTGGACGTTGACCACGGCCGGGTGGTCGAGGCGGGCCGCGGCGCGCGCCTCGCGGCGCATCCGCTCGAAGACGTTGGTGCGCTCGCGCTCGGGCAGGTGGTCGGGGATGCGGGGTTCCTTGACCGCGACGTCGCGGTCCACCGTCTCGTCCTTCGCGCGCCAGACCGTGCCCATGCCGCCGTGGCCGAGCTTGGAGAGGAGGCGGTAGCGGCCCGCGATCAGGCGGCCCGCGCCCGGGTCCGGCTCGGACGGCTGGTTCGGCACCACCTGGGTGGGCTGGGCGTAGGGCGACGGGGGCGGCGTCGGCGCGGCGGGCTGCTGCGGGTGCGACAGCTGCGTGTGCGCCTGCTGCTGGTGCGGCGGCTGCGACTGCTGCTGGTGCGGCTGCTGGTGGTGCGGCTGCTGCTGGGCGTACGGGTTGCCGTCCTGACCTTGCTGCCCGCCTTGCCCCGGTACGGACGACTGCGGCGGCTGCAGTCCGAAACTGGTCGGTTCGTACGGGCCGTGGTTGGCTCCCCCGTCATTACTCATGCCCACATCAGTACCTTGCCGAAGGCCCCCGCTTCCACTCGGGTCACCGACTTGTGACAGGGGTGATGCGCCGGGCCGGGCCTCCGCGGCGTACGACATGGACTCAGCGGCGTACGAACGAGTCCACCGCGGTGTCGAAATACCGCCTGCCCTGCTCGGCCTTGCCGACCGGCGCCGAGACCCACACGTCGTACATCCGGCCGCCCTCCTCCCAGCACAGGTCATACGTGTGCCGTGCGCCCTCCGCCTCCGTGAAGCCGTCCCAGCTGAACTGCCACAGGGCCGCGGGCCGTCCGTTGTGCGAGGTCTCGCTGACCTCGCCGTCCCGGTAACCGGGGTTGTTCTCCGGCCCCTTGGCGGCGGAGCGGCGCTGCACGGCGAGCGGGCCGCCCGGCTCCGGAGCCGACTCCTTGATGCCGATGCGGTAGGTGCCGCCGGGCGATTTGTAGAAGGTGCGGGGCCCGTCAAGCTCGCGCGTGAAGCCGTCCGGCACGGCGAGCGTGAAGCCCCGGGGGTCCTTCGCCACGCGGTAGCCCTCGGGGGCCTCGGGCGTTGAGGGCTTCGGTGTGCGGGAGCCGCGCGTGACCGTCACCGTCGGGGTCGGCGAAGGCGACGGGCTCGGCTTCCCCGTCTGCCCGGTCTGCGAACTCTGCGAGGCCGGCGTCGACGGCGTACCGCCCTTCCCGTCGTCGTCCCTGCCCAGCAGGACGGCGGCGGACACCCCGGCCCCGGCCACCGCGGCCACCAGCGCGGCGGCGATCAGCATGACCCTGCGCCGGCCCCGGGAAGGCCCTGCCGGGTGCGCGGGCGGACGAGTGGGCAGGTCACGGTAGGTGGGCGTGTAGCCGCCGAGCCGCCCGCCCGGCAGCGCCGAAGGCTGACCGCCGGCCCGGCCCGCCGGTGTCGACGGCATCCGCCCCGTCTCGACGTACGTCCGCAGCAGCCGCACCGCCTCCGCCGCCCCGAGCCGTCGGTCCGGGTCGCGTTCGAGGAGGCCGAGGATGACGGGCAGCAGCGGTGCGGCGGCCGGCGGCGGGCGGATCTCGTCGAAGACGACGGCGTGCAGCACGCCGCCGATCGAGTCGCGCCGGAAGGGCGACTCGCCGGTCAGCGCGGCGACGAGGAGCGCGCCGAGCGACCAGAGGTCGGACTCGGGCCCTGTCCGCTCGCCCGACATCCGCTCGGGTGCGGTGTATTCGGGCGAGCCCACGAACGACCCGATCTCCGTGAGCGTCGTCGCCCCGCTGACCTGCGCGATGCCGAAGTCGGTGAGGACGACGCGTCCGGTCGCCTCCTCCATGAGGACGTTCGCGGGCTTGATGTCGCGGTGCAGGACCCCGGCGGCGTGCGCGACGCTCAGCGCGCCAAGGAGATCGATGCCCATCCGGGCCACCGCCCGCGCGTTCATCGGACCCGAACGCGCGATCCGCCCGGCGAGCGAACCGCCCTCGATCAACTCCATGACGATGTACGGGTGGTCGCTCTGCACGACGACGTCGTGGACGACGATGATGTGCGGATGTCTGAGCTGCGCCGCCGCCCGCGCCTCGCGCAGGGTGCGTTCGCGCTGCTGCATCGCGTCTGATTCGGAGAGCGTGTCGTCGAGCGCCAGTTCCTTGACGGCGACCCGGCGGCCGAGGAACTGATCGGTGGCCTGCCAGACGACGCCCATGCCACCCCTGCCGAGCCGCGCATCCAGGCGGTAACGGCCAGCTATGACCCGGGCGTTGTCCCCCACGCTCCCCATGCGGCCATCATGCCCCACACGTGTGCGAACGGACCCTCCGGACCTGGGCGGCGGACTGGTTCAGGCCGCTCGTCCCAGCCACCCCGGCCGCGGGCGATGGCATTCAGCGCTCCCGCCAGCCACGGAGTATCGCGTCGAACTGCTGGCGCGCCTTGTTCCAGTCGGCGGCGGGGGACGACATGTAAATCACGTACTCGACGCCGTCACGGCCGAGATAAGACTGTGAGATGGCGCGGCGCGGGCCCGCGGTCGTGTCGTTCGCCCCCGCCTTCCAGCTGAACTCCCAGAGCGCGCCCGTCCGGTCGCGGTAGGTGTTCTGGTCGAGCTGCAGCCGCTTGTAGTCGGGCAGCTTGACCTTCAGGTTCCTCTCCAGGTCCAGCTGGTGCGTGTAGGGGCTCTCCCACGTCGTGTTGCGGTCGATGCTGATGCGTACGAAGTGCCGTCCGTGGTCCGGGGTGTAGTCGATCTGATTGCCGTCGGCCTCGCGCTCCCAGCCCTTGGGCAGCCTGAGCTTGAAGCCCTCGGCGTCCTCCACCAACGGCCAGTCCTTGGGTATGCCGCCGACCGCCTTGCCCGGCGCTCCGTCACTGGACTGCTCCGTACGGCCGTCGTCGCCGTCCGCGTAGTACAGGTAGCCCGCGGTTCCGCCGCCGAGCAGCACGGCCGCGGCGATCACCGCGACGATCGCGGTCCGCATGCGGCGCTTCGGAGGGTGACTCGGGGACTGGTGGGGCTGATGTGACTGGTGGATGCCGTGGACGACGGTGCCGGAGTGGTGGGGTGCGGAGTTGGGGCCGGTGCCGTTTCCTGTCCCGCTGTTCCCGTGGACGACGGTGCCGGGCTCCACCGAGTGGTGGCCGTACTGCGGTGTGTGCTGGTGCCGGGTCTGCGCTTGGGGCGAGGGCTGCGGCTGTTGCCGCTGTTGCTGTTGCTGCTGGGACGTGGAGTGGATCTGCGTCGGCACGTACGCCTGCCCCGCGCTCGGCTGTCGCCCTTCCGCCGCCTCGGCGAGCATCAGCTCGGCCTCTTCCGCGGTCGGCCGGGTGTCCGGGTCCTTGCGGAGGAGCGCGCTGATGACAGGGGCGAGCACCCCCGCGTACTCGGGCGGCGCGGGCTCCTCCGTGACCACGGCCTGCATGGTGCCCAGCGGGGACGTGCGCCGGAACGGGGAGTTCCCCTCGACCGCCGTGTACAGCGTGGCGCCGAGCGCCCACAGGTCGGACGCGGGGCCCGGGTTGGCGCCGCTGACACGCTCGGGCGCCAGATAGTCGACGGAGCCGACGACCTCGCCGGTCCGCGTGATCGTCGAGTCCCCCTCGATCGCGGCGATCCCGAAGTCGGTGAGCAGAATGCGCCGGTCGTCCGACAGGAGTACGTTGCCGGGCTTGACGTCACGGTGCAGGACCCCGGCCGCGTGCGCCGCGCGCAGGGCCTTCAGGGTCCACAGGCCGATGCGGGCGGCCTCGGTGGGCTCGATGCGGCCCTGCTCCTTGACGGCGTCCGCGAGTGAACGGCCCTCGACCAGCTCCATCACGATCCAGGGCCGGTCGTCGTACTCGAGGACGTCGTGGACGGTGACGACCGCGGGGTGGTTGATCCGGGCCGCGGCCCGCGCCTCCGCGTGCGTACGCGCGAAAAGGACCGCGCGGTCGGCCTCCTGCACGAACTGCGCGGCCGTCAGCTCCTTGACGGCGACGACCCGGTGCAGCACCTCGTCCCGCGCGCGCCACACCCGTCCCATGCCACCGCGCCCGATGGACTCTCCGAGCCGGTAGCGGCCCGCGAGGAGCAGGCCCTGCATCTGATTCACGATCCCCCGCAATGGTTCTGACATGGCCCAGGTTAGGGAGCCGGTGGCGTGCGGGGAACCTCCGGGGGTGCTCGGAGACCTCACTGTGACGCGTGACGCAACGACACCGAGCCGCTCCCGCGGCCGAGAAGCTCCGCGAAACGTCGATCAGGAACGGTCAAATACCGTGCCCGACGCATCACATGATGACTGATGGGGGTGGGAAACCGGTCAACGGTTCAATCAGTGACCTGATAGGTCGCCGAGGCCTGCTCATAGAACCGGTCCACTTCGTCCCGCTCCGCCTCAGGTCCTCGGATCTGCACGACGTGGTACTTCCCGCCGACGATCATCGCGAGATTGCGTACGAAGATTTCGCCGCCGTCCGGGCCGCTCCAGGTGAACTGCCCCTCGCCCATGACCCGTCCGCCCACATCGATCCTGCGCATCCCGGAGGACACCGCCCAGGTCGAGTCGCGGAACGGCTGAAGCTCGCGCTCGTGCTCGCGCTGGTACTTCATGGGGTCGCTGCCGTACTCGTCCGTGCCGTCCCGCCCCGGCACGACGATCAGCTCGAAGTCGCCCTGCGTGTAAAGCACCTGCCCCCGCCCGTTCTTGGGCCGGCGGTCCCAGCCGCTCGCGACGGCGACCCGGAAGCCCTCGGCGTCCTTGCGGAGCGTGAACCCCTTCGGCAGCGCGGGTCCGCTGGTCTGCGGCTCCTGCGAGTCGGGGCTCCTCTCCGGCTTCTCGCTCGGTTTGTCGCTGGGCTTGTCGGACTTGCCGTCCTCGCTGGGCCGGGCGCTGGAGCCGCTGCCGGGGCCGGGCCCCTGGCTGGTGCCGGGGTCACCGGCGGATCCGGCACGCTCGCTGCCCTTGTTCTCCCCCGACTTGGGCATGAAGGCCACGGCGTACGCGATCGCCGCGACGAGCCCGACCAGGATGAGCAGGAGCAGGAGGCGCCCCAGGGAGCGCGGCTGGCCCGTCCCGCTCCGCTTGGGCGCGCGTGCGCGTGGGGGTGCGGGTGCCCGCGGGGGTGCGGGTGCGGACGCGAAAGCCGAGGCGGACGCGGCGGCTGCGGGCCTAGCCTCCCGCCCTCGCTTGGGCTGCTTCGACTGCTTGGACTGCTTGGGCTGCTTGTGCTTGTGACGGCCGTTCTGACGGGAGTTCGGCGTGGGGGCGGTGGCGGCGGGCGCGGGGGCGCGTCGCTTCCTTCGACGTACGAGAACACCGCGACGGCGTACGACAGGCAGCCGCCTGGCGTCGAACGGCGGCGCGGGCACGACGTTCGCACCGGCTTCCGGCTCGGGCGCCGAGCGGACCAGCGACCGCAGCCAGCCGTTCAGCTCCTCGAAGTCGAGCCGCTCGGTGGGGTCCTGGCGCAGCAACGACTCGACGACGGGCCGGAGCGGACCGCACTCCTCCGCGAAGGCGGGCGGCTCGGCGCATACCAGCTGGACGAGCTCGAAGGTGCTCTCCTCGGGGTAGGGCGCGTGCCCTTGCACAGCGCGGAACAGCAACGCGCCGAGCGCCCAGAGGTCGGTGGCGGGTCCGATGGGCGGGGCAAGCTGCCAGTTCTCGTGCACGGGCCCGGCCTGCTCGGGCGCCCACCGCTCGGTGACGGCCCCGACCACGGTCATGCGCGCGTGCCGGGCCCGCTCGGCGGCAAGAGCGGTGGCGGGCCCACGCCGGGCCCCGCTCCGCTCGGCGACGAGGGCGTCCCAGTAGCTGTGGCCGGACGAGGAGGGGGGCGGGGTGGGGGCCGAGGTGGGGTCGGCTTCCGGGGTGGAGTCCGGGCCGCCTCGGCTGAGTGCGGAGCCCGGTGCGTCGTGACGCGACGGGGAACCCGGGGCGCCGTAGCCAGAGCCTTGGCCTTCGTAGGCAGCGCTCTGTACTTCGTAGCCGGCACCAACGCCCTGACCGCCACGGCCACTCGCAGGGCCTAGCTCACCTCGGTCGGCGCCTCGGTCCGTGCCTCGGTCGGCGCCTCGACCGGTGTCTCGGTCGGCCCTGCCTCCGTCGTTCCCCCCGGCGAACCCGCCGGCAGGCCCACCGAAGCCTCCTCCGCCGACGCCCCCAACACCCCCAACACTCTTGCCCGCACCGGCACTCGACGCCCCCGCGCCGCCGCCCCTCGGCACGGCCCCGTGCCACTGCTTCGTACCGCCGACGCCATACGGATCCAGGATCCTCCCGGCGACCTCGGCCTCACCACTGGTCCCGCCGCTCCCCCTGCTCCCGCTGCGGCTTTCGCTGCCGCTCCCGCCCTCCGCGCCGTACCTACGCGGCCCTTCGTCGTCGTACGCCTCGTACCCCTCGTACCCCTCACGCGCCCCGAACGACCCGCCGCCCCTGGGCCCCGGCAGCTCCGCGCCCCTCGACGCCGGGCCCCGCCGCCCCTCGTCCTCGCTCACCCGCGCCGCGGCCCGTGCCCCGGCGCGATACGCGGCTATGGCGTTGGACCGTGTCGCCCGTACATCGCCCCCGGGCTCAGCGGCCGGGGCGGCCTCGATCGCGGCATGCCCACGCGAACGATCGCTCTCATCGACCTCATAGGCCCCGTCAGGCTCACCCTCATCGGGGTCCGGGTCGGCCCCGGCACCATCCCCGGCACCACCCCCAGCCCCACCCTCAAAACCCGCGAAGAACTCCTCGGGCCGAGGGTCGTACCCGCACAGCGCCTCTTCCGCCGCGCCGGCCGCGAGGCCCGTGAGGACCACCCGGCCGTCGTCGCAGACCAGGACCGTGCGGGCGGTGATGTTCCGGTGGACCCAGCCGTGCGCGTGCAGCACCCGCAGCGCCGTCACCACGTCCGAGGCGATCTCCGCCGCCCGATACGGGCTCAGCGGCCGGTCCGCGAGCAGCGCGGCCAGCGGCCTCGCCGCGACCAACTCGCTGACTATCCACAGCGAACCGCCCTCGGCGAACACGTCGAAGACCTGGTCGAGCCGCGGATGGTCGGGAATCTGCGCGGCGGCCTGCGCCGCCTCTATCGCGCGCCGCACCGCCGGATCCGACGGCCTGCGCGTCGTGCGCGCCGACGGCCGCCGCACCGCACCCGCGCTCACGAACCCCGCCGGAAGCTCCCCCTCCGGGAGGTCCCGCTCATCGAGCTCAAGCACCTCCGCGTCGACGACCTCAGGCAACGGCACCTGCCTGACCAGGACTTCCTGGCCGCTGTACGTGTCGAAGGCGCGCGTCTCGGCGAGTTCGTACTCATCCGCAGGAGGCAGCGGCAGGCGATAGCGGTCGGCGAGTACCCGCCCCGCGTATTCGTCCACGACGCCTCCCCCGTCCGCCCGGTGGTCAATTCCGTTCGTCTAACGCCTTGTTGCGGCTGCGTACGGTCCGCAGTCACTCACGATACGTGCCGGAGGCAAACCACATTGAGGGGATGCGAGATCTCGCCGAGACCCTTGGCTACTTCTTCGGCTTGAACGACTTCGTGAAGGTCTGCCACGCGTCCTTGCGCTCGTCGCTGCCCCACTTGCCGTCCTTGGCCGTGTACATCATTCCGTAGCCCAGGTGGTCGTTGACGACGAAGCCACGGTCTATCGAGCGGTACTTCGTGCCGCCTTCGA
Organism: Streptomyces sp. NPDC047525; assembly: GCF_040643025.1. Lineage (NCBI taxonomy): Bacteria > Bacillati > Actinomycetota > Actinomycetes > Kitasatosporales > Streptomycetaceae > Streptomyces > Streptomyces sp. NPDC047525. Next base: position 42,173 of record NZ_JBEYTL010000013.1, on the reverse strand, counting down.
CGTACGTGAACTCCCAGTCGGCCGTGTTCCAGCCACGGAAGTCGACCTTCTCTATCCGGATCCGCTTGTACTGCGACCGGACCATGTACGACTCCTGGCTCTTCCAGTCGCTCACGGGGTCGGACTTCGGGGTGGGGGTCCAGCCGATCAGCAGCTTCTGCCCGTTCGGACCGGTGAAGCGCGCGCCCGCGGCAGCCGTGGACTGGTACTTCCAGCCCTTGGGCAGGCCCACCGAGAAGCCCTGGGAGTGCTTGTACGTCGACTCGGCACCGTCGCCCGGCTCCTTGCCGGGGTCGTTGCCGCTGCCTTCGCCGCTGTCGTCCGGATCCTTGCTCTCGTCCGCGCCCGGGTCCGCCCCCGAGCCCGTGCCCTTGTCCGCGTCGCCCTTGCCCTTCTCGGCGCCGTCGTCCTGCCCGGCGCCCTCGTCCTTCTCCTTGTCCTTCTCGCCGCTGCCCGCGGTGGCCCCGCTGGACGCGGCCTTGTCCCCGCCGTTCTTGCTGTCCTGCCCGCCGTTCTCGTCCCCGCCGTTCAGCGCGAAGGCCAGCACGGTCCCGAGCACCGCGAGCACGAGGGCCACCGAGATGATCACGAGTGTGCGCCGCGGCACCACGTCGGTGAGCGAGGCCTTGGGAGGCGTCGCACGCGGCGGCGTCGCGGGAACCGGCGGAGTGGCAGGAGCGGAAGGAGAGGCAGCGGTAGCAGAACCAGACACAGCAGAACCAGCGGCCGCTCCAGCCGCCCCGGAACGCGACGGCTTCTCCGCCACCGCACCAGAAGCGGAGCCAGACCCAGCCCCAGCCCCAGAACCGGAACCTGAACCTGAACCTGAATTGGAGTCGGAGGGTGAAGCAGAGCCGGAAGCATCCGTCCCGGCACCCGTGCCCGCACCCGCCCCAGCGCCCCGCGCGGTAGCCGCAGCCGCGGCCTTCCGCACCGACCGGAGCGCACCCTTCAGCCGCTCGGCGGCCTCCTCGCCCTTGCGGCCACCGGAGTCCACGGAGGATGCAGCGGTCTCGGAGGTCCCGGCGGCCTCAGAGGTGGCCGCAGCACCAGCGGCACCCGCGGCGCCGCCACCGGCCGCACCCGCCCCGGCCGCACGGCCGACGCCTCCCTTGGCCTTGCCCTTGCCCTTGTCCTTGGCCTTGTCCTTGCCGAACCGCTTCCCCAAGGTCGGCGGCACCGGAGGCAACGGCACGACCTTCGTCGCGTCGACCGGCTCCGGCTCGTCCTTGACCTCGGGCGCGTGAATCACGTCGAGCAGGAGCGCCCGCGCCCCCGTGTCGTCCAGCCGCTGCTCGGGGTCCTTGGCCAGCAGGCCGTAGATGACCTTCTCCAACGGACCCGCGTTCGTCGGCTGTTCGACGTCCTCGGTCATCACCGCGGTGAGGGTCGCGATCGCCGACCCCTTGTCGTACGGAGGAACGCCTTCCACCGCCGCGTACAGCAGCCCGCCGAGCGACCACAGGTCGGCCGCCGGACCCGGCTTGTGCCCTCGTGCACGCTCCGGCGAGATGTACGAAGGCGCGCCGACGAGCATGCCGGTGGACGTGATCGACGGGTCGCCCTCGACCTGCGCGATGCCGAAGTCCGTGAGGACGACCCGGCCGTCCTCGGCGATCAGCACGTTCGACGGCTTCACGTCGCGGTGCAAAATGCCCTCGCGGTGCGCCGAGCGCAGCACGTCGAGCACCGCGAGCCCGACCTCGGCCGCGCGCCTCGGCGTGAGCAGCCCGTCCTCGCGAATGGCCTCGGCAAGGGACTTGCCCTCGACCAGCTCCATCACGATCCACGGCCGGTCGTCCTCGTCGACCACGTCGTACACGGTGACCGCACTGGTGTTGCGGATCCGCGCGATCGCCTTGGCCTCACGCAACGTACGCGTGATGAGCCGGCGCTTCTCGTCCTCGTCGATGCTCGAGGGAAAGCGCAGCTCCTTCACCGCGACGGTCCGGCCGAGTGTCTCGTCCTTGGCGCGCCAGACGGTTCCCATTCCGCCGCGGCCGAGCACTTCTCCCAGCCGGTAACGCCCGGAGAGGAGACGTTCGCTCTTGTCCTGACGGGACTGACCCGCCTGCTCCGCGTCCGACATGCGTCCCCTCTGCTGCTACCGCTGCTACCCGCGCAACCCGCCCTGACAGAGCCTCCATTGTCCCTTACTCAGGGACCGGTCTACGCCCAGGGTCCAACGTCCCTCATGATGGGCTCCGCACAAGGAGGGACCGCCATGCCCATTCCGCGGACACTGCTGGCCGTACCCCTTGCGGTGACCCTCATCGGCCTGACTTCCGCCAGTGCGCCGCTGGCCGCCAAACCGGCCACGGACGCCACTCTTCCGCTGCTCGTCACCCGAGGCAAGGCCCCCGCCGCGGCTCTGTTGGCCCGCGAGGCCCCATGGTCAACAACCGAGCCGGGCGCCCCGGACCCACCACCGGGACAGCGGGCGACCCAGCGGCCCCACTGGCACTTCGCGCAGGCCAAGCAGCCCACAGCCGACGACACCAGCACAGGCGCGGACAGAAACCAAGCACCCGCGACCGGAACAGGAAGCGGCGCCGACACCGGTTCCAGCACCGGCGCCCACACCGGCACCCGCAACACCAAAGACGCCACCCGCATCCGCCGCACCGACCACTTCCGCGCCGGAAGCATCACCAAGACGTTCATCGCGACGGTCCTGCTCCAACTCGCCGCCGAACACCGTCTGTCCCTTTCCGACCCCGTGGAACTCCACCTGCCCGGTCTCATCCGCGGCAAAAGTCTCGACGGCCGCAGCCTTACGCTGCGCGCCCTGCTCACCCACACCAGCGGCCTCGCGGACTACACCACCGACACCAAAGGCCTCGTCCCCCTCACTCCGACGGAGGCGGTCCGCACCGCCCTCGCCCACCCCGCGACCACGCCGGGCCGCTGGTCGTACTCCAACACCAACTACGTCGTCCTCGGCATGGTGATCAAGCAGGTCACCGGCCGCTCCTACGCCGCCGAGACCCAACGCCGCGTCATCACCCCCCTTGGCCTGTCCGGCACTTCATTCCCCGGCACCCGCACCACGCTCCCCGCCCCGCACGGTCGCGCGTACACGAGCGAGGGCCAGGACGTCACCGCCCTCGACCCGGGCGTCGCGGGCGCCGCGGGCGAGCTGATCTCCACGCTCGCCGACCTGAACCGCTTCTACGCCGCCCTCCTCACCGGCCGGCTGCTCCCCGCGCTCCAGCTGCGACAGATGCTCAACACCCGGACCGCGGAGGGTCACTACGGCATGGGCCTCTACCCGCAGAAGCTGCCCTGCGGCACCACGGTCTGGGGCCACACCGGCCGCATCGCCGGAAGCTACGTCCGCACGGCCGCCACCCGCGACGGCGACCGTGTCCTGACTTTCCGGGTCAACACGGACGAGCTGGCCGACCCGGCCCTCGAACCGGCTCTCCTGGCTGCCGAGTTCTGCGACTCCGGCCCGTCCGGCAGCTGAGAGCGCCCGCGGCTAGAGCGGCACGATGTCCGGCGCGCCCAGCCTCGCCGCGTCCGCCGTCAGGTCGTCCGGCTGCCGCTGCGACTCCCGCTCGGCCTCCACCCGCTTCTCGTAGTGCTGCACCTCCCGCTCCACCTGGTCCTTGTCCCAGCCGAGGACCGGCGCCATCAGCTCCGCGCACAGCTGCGCGCTGCGCGTGCCCCGGTCGAACGTCTCGATAGAGATCCGCGTGCGCCGGGTCAGCACGTCGTCCAGGTGCCGTGCCCCCTCGTGCGACGCGGCATAGACGATCTCGGCGCGGAGGTAGTCGTCCGCGGCGGGCAACGGCTCGCCCAGCGTGGGGTCGGCCGTGACGAGGGCGAGGACTTCCTCCGCCAGCGATCCGTACCGGTTCAACAGGTGCTCCACGCGCACCACATGGAGCCCGGTGCGTGCGGCGATCCTGGCGCGCGCGTTCCACAGCGCCTTGTACCCCTCGGCGCCGACCAGCGGGATGTCCTCGGTGACACAGTCGGCGACCCGCTGGTCGAGTGCGTGCACCGCCTCGTCCACGGCGTCCTTCGCCATGACTCGGTACGTCGTGTACTTGCCGCCCGCGATGACGACCAGGCCCGGCGCCGGATGCGCCACCGTGTGCTCGCGCGACAGCTTGCTCGTGGCGTCCGACTCCCCGGCGAGCAGCGGCCTGAGTCCCGCGTACACCCCTTGCACGTCGTCCCGTGAAAGGGGCACCGCGAGCACCGAGTTCACATGCTCGAGCAGATAGTCGATGTCGGCGCTGGACGCCGCCGGATGCGCCTTGTCCAGGTCCCAGTCGGTGTCGGTCGTCCCCACGATCCAGTGCCGCCCCCACGGGATGACGAAGAGGACGCTCTTCTCCGTGCGCAGGATCAGGCCGGTCGTCGAGTTGATCCGGTCCTTGGGCACGACCAGATGGATGCCCTTGGACGCCCGGACGTGGAACTGTCCCCGCTCGCCGACCATCGCCTGGGTGTCGTCCGTCCACACGCCGGTGGCGTTGACCACCTGCTTGGCCCGGACCTCGTACTCCCCGCCGCCCTCGACGTCCTGCACCCGGGCGCCGACGACGCGTTCGCCCTCGCGCAGGAAGCCCGTCACACGGGCGCGGTTGGCGACCTTCGCGCCGTACGCGGCCGCTGTGCGCACCAGCGTCGCCACATAGCGGGCGTCGTCCATCTGCGCGTCGTAGTACTGCATGGCCCCCGTCAGCGCGTCCTTCTTCAGGCACGGGGCTACGCGCAAGGCGTGACGCCGGGTCAGATGACGGTGCATGGGCAGGCCTCGGCCGTGGCCACGCGACATCGACATGGCGTCGTACAACGCGACGCCCGATCCGGCATAGATCCGCTCCCAGCCCTTGTGCTGCAAGGGATACAGGAACGGCACCGGCTTCACGAGATGCGGGGCGAGCCGCTCGAGGAGCAGGCCGCGCTCCTTCAGCGCCTCGCGCACCAGCGCGAAGTCGAGCATCTCCAGATAGCGCAGGCCGCCGTGGATCAACTTGCTGGAGCGGCTCGACGTGCCCGACGCCCAGTCCCGTGCCTCGACGAGGCCGGTGGAGAGGCCGCGGGTCACGGCGTCCAGTGCGGTGCCCGCACCGACCACTCCCGCGCCCACGACCAGGACATCCAGCTCCCGCTCGGCCATTTCCGCAAGTGACTCGGCACGCTCCGCCGGTCCCAAGGTCGCTGTCCTCACCGCTGCCTCCCGTTAGCTGTCGGGTGTGGTCGCGCTCACATCATGCCCAGATTCTGGTCAGGTCCGCTGAGTTCGGCCGCCGCCTGTGGACAACACGCGGTCAACACTCCGACGCCCGGCACAGCACAATGCCGCATAACGGTCATATTTACTCCTAGTCTGACATTGCGCTGGTCCACCTTGTCCACAGGGCTTGCGCGCTCGTCCCGCTCCGGCTATTGGGAGGACGGCCCACCGCCATGCCCGCAGATCTCGCCGTCATCGGTCTCGGCCACCTCGGCCTGCCCCTCGCCCAGGCCGCCGTCTCCGGCGGCATCGCCACCATCGGCTACGACCCCGCCCGCGCCGTCGACCTGGCAAGCGGCCGCCTGCCCTGCGACGGCGCCGAGGGAACCCTCACCGCCGCCGATGTCCGCCGGATGCTCTCCAGGGGCTTTCGGCCCACCACCGACCCGGTCGAGCTCGGCCGGGTCCGCACCGCGGTCATCTGCGCTCCCACTCCTCCGGCGGCCGACCGCACCCTCGACCTGGGCCAGGTGGCCGAAGCCGCCCGCGCCCTGGCCGCGCGCCTGCGCCCGCACACCACGGTCATCCTTGAGTCCCCCGCCTACCCGGGGACCACGGAGGAATTCCTCCGCCCCATCCTCGAAGAGGGCTCAGGCCTGCGCGCGGGCCGCGATTTCCACCTCGCGCACTCGCCGGGCCGACTCGACCCGGGCAACCGCACCCACGGCTACGCGGGCACCCCCAAGGTCATCGGCGGCCTCACCCCGGCCTGCACCGAATCGGCCGCCGCCTTCTACGGCAGGCTCACCGACAAGGTCGTACGCGCGCGTGGCCCCCGCGAGGCCGAGACCGTGCACCTCCTGGAGACCAACTACCGGCACGTGAACATGGCCCTGGTCAATGAGATGGCCGTGCTCTGCCACGACCTGAGCATCGACCTGTGGGACGTCATCCGCTGCGCCGAGACCAAGCCCTTCGGCTTCCAGGCCTTCCGGCCGGGGCCCGGCGTCGGCGGCCACGGGGTCCCCCTGGACATCCCAGGACCCGGCCGCGGCGCCCGCCCCCTGCGCATGGTGGAACTGGCCCAGCAGGTCAACGACCGCATGCCCCGGTACGTGATCCAGCGCTCGGCGACCCTGCTCAACGAACACGGCAAGTCCGCCCGCGGCGCCCGCGTCCTGCTCCTCGGCGTCACCTACAAGCCCGACCTCGCCGACCAGCAGGGCTCCCCCGCCCAGGAGGTCGCGACCCGCCTGATGGAGATGGGCGCCGCCGTCAGCTACCACGACCCCTACGTCCCCAGCTGGAGCGTCCTCGGCCACCCCGTGCCCCGCGCGGACTCCCTGTACGAGGCGGCGGCCGACGCCGACCTCACGATCCTGCTCCAGCACCATCGCACGTACGACCTGCAAGGTCTCGCCGTGAAGGCCCAGCTGCTCCTCGACACCCGGGGCGCGACCCCGGCGGGCGCGGCCCACCGCCTCTGACATCTGACATCTGACAGACGAAGAAGGGCCCCGGTACGAGTACCGGGGCCCTTCTTAAAAGAAGAAGTCGATCAGCGCTTGTGCTGCGCGTCCGCGACCGTCACCTCGACGCGCTGGAACTCCTTGAGCTCGCTGTAGCCCGTCGTCGCCATCGCCCGGCGCAGCGCCCCGAAGAAGTTCATCGAGCCGTCCGGGATGTGCGAGGGACCGGTGAGGATCTCCTCGGTCGTGCCGACCACACCGAGGTCGACGCGCTTGCCGCGCGGCACGTCCTCGTGGACGGCCTCCATGCCCCAGTGGTGGCCCTTGCCCGGCGCGTCCGTGGCGCGCGCAAGCGGGGAGCCGATCATCACCGAGTCGGCGCCGCAGGCGATGGCCTTGGGCAGGTCGCCGGACCAGCCCACGCCACCGTCCGCGATGACGTGCACGTACCGGCCGCCGGACTCGTCCATGTAGTCACGGCGGGCGGCCGCGACGTCCGCGACGGCCGTGGCCATCGGCACCTGGATGCCCAGGACGTTGCGCGTGGTGTGCGCGGCGCCGCCGCCGAAGCCGACGAGGACACCGGCCGCGCCCGTGCGCATCAGGTGCAGCGCGGCGGTGTACGTGGCGCAGCCGCCGACGATCACCGGCACGTCGAGCTCGTAGATGAACTGCTTGAGGTTGAGCGGCTCGGCGGCACCGGAGACGTGCTCGGCGGAGACGGTGGTCCCGCGGATCACGAAAATGTCGACGCCGGCGTCCACGACGGCCTTGGAGAACTCGGCGGTGCGCTGCGGGGAGAGCGCAGCGGCGGTGACCACGCCCGAGTCGCGCACCTCCTTGATGCGCTGCCCGATCAGGTCGGCCTGGATCGGGGCCGCGTAGATCTCCTGGAGGCGCCGGGTCGCGTTGTCGGTGTCCAGCTCCGCGATCTCGTCGAGCAGCGGCTGCGGGTCCTCGTACCGCGTCCACAGGCCCTCGAGGTTCAGCACGCCGAGACCACCCAGCTCGCCGATGCGGATCGCGGTCTGCGGCGAGACGACCGAGTCCATCGGCGCCGCCAGGAAGGGCAGCTCGAAGCGGTAGGCGTCGATCTGCCAGGCGATCGAGACCTCCTTCGGGTCGCGGGTACGACGGCTCGGCACGACGGCGATGTCGTCGAAGGCGTACGCGCGGCGGCCGCGCTTGCCGCGCCCGATCTCGATCTCAGTCACGTGGGTGGCCCTTCAGCTTTCTTCGGTACTTCGCACTTCTTCGGTACTTCGGCACTCGTCTGCCGCTCCAGTATCCCCGACGCGCGCAAAGGGGGCGGCCCCGGGAATCCGGACCCGCCCCCACGCGCGCGTGGAGCGCCGTCAGCGCCTCTCGGCCTATACGGCCTGTACGGCCGTCAGCGCTTGTTCGTGTAGTTCGGCGCCTCGACCGTCATCTGGATGTCGTGCGGGTGGCTCTCCTTGAGGCCCGCCGACGTGATGCGCACGAAGCGGCCCTTGGACTCCATCTCGTCGATGGAGGCGGCGCCCACGTAACCCATCGTCTGGCGCAGGCCGCCGACGAGCTGGTGCAGCACGTTGGCCAGCGGGCCGCGGTAGGCCACCTGGCCCTCGATGCCCTCGGGGACGAGCTTGTCGTCCGAGGAGACCTCCGCCTGGAAGTAGCGGTCCTTCGAGTACGAACGCCCCTGGCCGCGGGATTGCATGGCACCGAGCGAACCCATGCCGCGGTAGGACTTGAACTGCTTGCCGTTGATGAACATCAGCTCACCCGGCGACTCCTCGCAGCCCGCGAGCAGCGAGCCGAGCATCACGGTGTCGGCGCCGGCGGCCAGCGCCTTGCCGATGTCACCCGAGTACTGGAGGCCGCCGTCGCCGATGACCGGGACACCAGCCGCGCGCGCCGCGACAGCCGCCTCGTAGATGGCGGTGACCTGCGGGACGCCGATTCCGGCGACCACGCGCGTGGTGCAGATGGAACCCGGGCCGACACCGACCTTGACCCCGTCGACGCCGGCGTCGATCAGCGCCTGCGCGCCGTCGCGCGTCGCGACGTTGCCGCCGATGACGTCGACACCCACGCCCGACTTGATCTTCGCCATCCAGCTCAGGGCGTTGCTGTTGTGCCCGTGCGAGGTGTCGACGATGAGGAAGTCCACGCCCGCACCGGCCAGTGCCTGCGCGCGCTCCAGAGCCTCGGGGCTCGCACCGACGGCGGCACCGACGAGGAGACGGCCCTCGGCGTCCTTGGCGGCGTTCGGGTACTGCTCGGCCTTCTTGAAGTCCTTGACCGTGATGAGGCCCTTGAGGATCCCCGCGTCGTCGACGAGCGGCAGCTTCTCGATCTTGTGGCGGCGCAGCAGCTCCATGGCGTCGACGCCGGAGATGCCGACCTTGCCGGTCACGAGCGGCATGGGCGTCATGACCTCGCGCACCTGGCGGCTGCGGTCGTTCTCGAAGGCCATGTCGCGGTTGGTGACGATGCCGAGCAGCTTGCCCGCCGGGTCGGTCACCGGGACGCCGCTGATGCGGAACTTGGCGCACAGCGCGTCGGCCTCGCCCAGCGTCGCATCCGGGTGCACGGTGATCGGGTCGGTGACCATGCCGGACTCGGAGCGCTTCACCAGGTCGACCTGGTTGACCTGGTCCTCGATCGACAGGTTGCGGTGCAGCACGCCGACGCCACCCTGCCGCGCCATGGCGATCGCCATGCGGGCCTCGGTGACCTTGTCCATCGCCGCGGACAGCAGCGGAATGTTCACGCGCACGTTGCGGGAGATACGCGACGAGGTGTCGACCGCGTTCGGGAGGACTTCCGACGCGCCGGGCAGCAGCAGCACGTCGTCGTAGGTCAGCCCGAGCGTCGCGAATTTCTCGGGCACTCCGTCGACGTTTGCAGTCATGACACCTTCCCCAAATGGCCTTGATCGGTGCGGATGTCCATGCTAACGGGAACGGAGGGTGTCTCATTCCACGATCAAGATCATCGACCAGGTTTGTACGTTCATACGTCATGAACGGACGCCGAAGGCGATCGTCGGGCAACCGGTGATCGTTACTGCTCGGCCAGTGCCCGCAACCGGCTCAGCGCGCGATGCTGCGCGACACGCACGGCACCCGGGGACATCCCCAGCATCTGGCCGGTCTCCTCGGCGGTGAGCCCGACCGCGATCCTCAGGAGCAGCAGCTCGCGCTGGTTCTCCGGAAGGTTGGCCATGAGCTTCTTGGCCCACTCGGCGTCGCTGCTGAGCAGCGCGCGCTCCTCGGGACCGAGGGAGTCGTCGGGGCGCTCCGGCATCTCGTCCGACGGCACCGCCGTGGATCCGGGATGGCGCATCGCCGCGCGCTGCAGGTCGGCGACCTTGTGCGCGGCGATCGCGAAGACGAACGCCTCGAAGGGGCGTCCCGTGTCCTTGTAGCGCGGCAGCGCGAGGAGGACCGCGACGCACACTTCCTGCGCCAGATCCTCCACGAAGTGCCGCGCGTCACCCGGCAGTCGGGAGAGCCGTGTGCGGCAGTACCGCAGCGCCAGGGGGTGCACATGAGCCAGCAGATCGTGCGTGGCCTGCTCATCGCCCTCGACCGCGCGAAGGACGAGGGCACCGATCACCGTCGTCTTGTCATCGCGCATCGGTCCATGGTGCCTTGGCGCCGATTGATCCGTGGCACCACGTCCGTAGTTGTGCACCGAAGCGTTATGAGCAGGTGCGCCGGAACTCATCTCGTGCGCCCTCCCCTCCCGCTCGACCGACCTGTCCCCGAGGAACTCCACACCTCAAGGATGCGGCATCGGCGGCGAAGCATCGGCAACCGCTCCCGCGAGAGGGAGCTACGGGCGTCCGTCGCCCCGCCCACCACACGGCGGGCGGGGAGCGCCGTGCCCGCACGGCGGCACACCTATCGGACCAGGCCCCAGCGGAAACCGAGCGCCACGGCGTGCGCGCGGTCCGAGGCGCCGAGCTTCTTGAACAACCGCCGGGCGTGGGTCTTGACCGTGTCCTCGGAGAGAAAAAGCTCACGTCCGATCTCGGCGTTGGACCGGCCGTGGCTCATGCCCTCGAGCACCTGGATCTCACGCGCGGTGAGTGTGGGCGCCGCGCCCATCTCGGCCGAGCGCAGTCTGCGCGGAGCCAGTCGCCACGTCGGGTCGGCGAGTGCCTGGGTGACGGTCGCGCGCAGTTCGGCGCGCGAGGCGTCCTTGTGCAGATAGCCGCGGGCACCGGCGGCGACCGCGAGCGCGACACCGTCCAGATCCTCGGCGACGGTGAGCATGATGATGCGCGCACCGGGGTCGGCGGACAACAGCCGCCGCACTGTCTCCACGCCGCCCAGACCGGGCATGCGTACGTCCATCAGAATCAGGTCCGAGCGGTCGGCGCCCCAGCGGCGGAGGACTTCCTCGCCGTTGGCCGCTGTCGTCACGCGCTCGACGCCGGGCACGGTCGCGACCGCGCGGCGGAGCGCCTCTCGGGCAAGCGGGGAGTCGTCGCAGACGAGGACGGATGTCATGGCCGCCCTCCGCAGCTGATGCGCGTCACCTTGAGCCTCCAGGCTGGTACATATTCGTCACCTGTGCGGTTGACGCTCTCGGACATCTGCCCGAGCGCTTGTTCTTTCAACCGCCTCGCACTCTCAACGACGGTCACCCGAAAGAGTTACGGGGCGGTCGGCCTCGTTCGGCACTCTACGTGAGGGCGCGGACACAGAGCAGACAGCGCGAGAGACCCTCAACCTTTCATCACAACCCATGCCCCATTTAGCCCTCTTCCTTCCCTTTTGCTGGTGTCTGTGGCTAGATTTTCCAATGAGTCATATTTTCATCTCCTTAGACAGTAGATGTACGGTCATGGGCACCGTATCCGCGCAGAACGGCTACCAGGAGACAAGCAATGGCAGATTTCTCCCGCCTTCCAGGACCGAACGCAGATCTCTGGGACTGGCAGCTCCTCGCGGCCTGCCGCGGGGTCGACAGCTCGCTCTTCTTCCACCCCGAGGGCGAGCGGGGCGCGGCACGCAGCGCGCGTGAGAACTCCGCCAAGGAGGTCTGCATGAGGTGCCCGGTACGCGCGGAGTGCGCCGCTCACGCCCTCGCGGTACGGGAGCCGTACGGCGTGTGGGGCGGGCTCACCGAGGACGAGCGCGAGGAGCTCATGGGTCGCGCCCGCAACCGCCTCGTCACGACGTCCGCGCCGTCGGCATCGGCGTCCGCCGCGGCCTCGGCAGCGCACGGCGGCATGGTCACGCGTACCTGAAGGAACGTTTCTTCGCGGCGGGCGCTCAGCGCTCCGCGGCCTGCGCGAGGTGGTCAAGGGTGGCCGCCACGGCGGGCACCTGCGCCAGATCCGGCAGGGTGAGCGCGACGATCTCGCGCTGGACGGCAGGCTCCACCGTCACTGTGCGTGCACCTTTGGGGCGTACGGACTCGATGGCGAGCTCGGGCAGCACCGCGACCCCCAGGCCTGCGCCGACCAGGCCGATCACCGCCGGATAGTCATCGGTCGCGAAATCGATGCGGGGCACGAACCCCGCCCCCTCGCAGACCTCGACCAGCTGCCTGCGACAGCGCGGACAGCCCGCGATCCACGGCTCGTCGGCCAGTTCCCCGATGGCGACCGACTCCGCCTTGGCGAGCCGGTGCCCCTCGGGCACGAGGCCGACGAGCCGGTCCGCGAGCAGCGGGCGCACGACCAGGTCGTCCCACTCCTCGGCGGCGGACGCACCGTCGTACCGGAAGGCGAGCGCCACGTCGCAGTCGCCCTCACGCAGCATCTCGACCGAGCGCGGCGGCTCGGCGTCCACCAGCGAGACCCGGGTGCCCGGGTGCGCCGCGCGCAGGGCGGCAAGCGCACTCGGCACCAGCGTCGAGCTGCCGCTGGGGAAGGAGACGAGGCGGACCCGGCCGGCCCGCAGGCCCGCGATGGCGGCGACCTCCTCCTCGGCGGCGGTCAGCCCCGCCAGGATCCCCGCGGCGTGCCGGACCAGGGCCTCGCCCGCCTGGGTCAGGCGCATCTCACGGCCCGTGCGGATCAGGAGCGGCGTACCCGCGGAGGTTTCGAGGGCCTTCATCTGCTGGCTGACGGCGGGCTGGGTGCAGCCGAGCTCGCGCGCGGCGGCCGAGAAGGAGCCGGTGGCGGCGACGGCACGCAGGACGCGGAGATGACGGGCCTCGATCATGGATCAAGCATAAGTGACACTTGGATCAAACGCCCAATAATGCGTCGACGCTTTGAGCGGGCTCACCTACCCTTCCGCCATGAAGCTTCTCTCCGTGAATCTGGGCCGGCACAAAGCCGTGGAGTACACCGACGCTCCCTCGGGCGGTACCGGCATCGACAAACAGCCCGCCGAAGGGGCCGTACGGGTGGCGGCTCCCGGCGCGAAGGGTGCCGCCGGGAGCGGGGTCGCCGGGGACGAGGTCTGCGACCTGCGGCACCACGGCGGGAACGACCAGGCCGTGTACGCCTACGCGCGCGAGGACCTGGACGAGTGGGAGCGCCTGCTCGGCCACCCGCTCGCCAACGGCTCCTTCGGTGAGAACCTCACGACGTCCGGCCTCGACGTGAACGGCGCCAAGATCGGCGAGCGCTGGCGCGTCGGCCCCGACCTGCTCATCGAGGTGACGTCGGCCCGCATTCCCTGTCAGACGTTCCAGGGCCATCTCGGCGAGACGAAGTGGGTCAAGCGCTTCACGCAGCAGGGCGCTCCCGGCGCCTATCTGCGGGTGATCGAACCGGGCGAGATCCGGGGCGACGACACGATCGAGGTCGTGCACCGGCCGGGGCACGACGTCACCGTCGCCCTCCAGTTCAAAGCCGTCACGACGGAGAGGGAGTTGCTGCCGCGCCTGCTCGCCGCCGGGGACGCGCTGCATCCCGAGGCGATCGAAGCGGCTCGGAAGTATGTGGCGAAGTACGGCGCGCAGGCCTCGTAACCGGCCCTCGGCACCGGCGACTTGACGAGGCAGCAGGTCAAGGGGCCGGTCCGGGCGACACAGCGGTCTCCGGATCTCACTAGCCTTGGTCCATGACTACGGCTCTGATTACGGGATCGACCGCCGGTATCGGCGCGGCCTTCGCCCGGCGGCTCGCCGGTGACGGCCACAACCTGGTCCTGGTGGCACGGAACACCGAGCGACTGCGGGAACAGGCGACCGAACTGCACGACCGGCACGGCATCGAGGCGGAGGTCCTCACGGCGGACCTCGCGACGGACGACGGCATCGCCACCGTCGAGAAGCGGCTCGCGGACCGCAGGAACCCGGTCGACCTGCTGGTGAACAACGCCGGGTTCGGCAACAAGGGCCAGTACCTGGAGGTGTCGATCGAGGACGAGTTGACGATGCTGAAGGTGCACTGCGAGGCGGTGCTCCGGCTGACGTCGGCGGCGACGGAGTCGATGCGGGAGCGGGGCCGCGGTGGCGTCGTGAACGTCGCCTCGGTGGCGGCGTTCGTGCCGCGCGGGACGTACGGGGCGTCGAAGGCGTGGGTCGTGCAGTTCACGCAGGGCGCGGCGAAGGATCTGGCCGGCTCCGGGGTGCGGCTGATGGCCCTGTGCCCCGGGTTCGTACGGACCGAGTTCCACGAGCGCGCCGGGATGGGGACGTCCAACATCCCCAAGTGGATGTGGCTCGACGCGGACAAACTGGTCGCGGCGGCGCTGTCCGACTTGGCGCGGGGCAAGACCCTCTCCATCCCGGACCCCAGGTACAAGGCACTGATGGGCGTGGTGAAGGTGACGCCGAGGGCGCTGCTGGGCGGAGTGACGTCGAGGACGGGCAGGAAGTACGGCCCGCAGTAGAGAACCCCCGGAGCAGGAGCGCCCCTTCAGGGGCGCGGGGACTGCGCGACAAGCCACGACGAGCCCGCACTCAGGAACGCACGGAGGCCCGGCACCCCACTACGGGGTACCGGGCCTCCGGTTCAGCTAAGCGCCGGCGTCAGGCAGCGGGTCAGTGCGAGTGACCGTGGCCGTGGCCCGAGGCGTCGCCCTCTTCCTCGGCCGGCTTCTCGACGACCAGGGTCTCGGTCGTGAGGAGCAGCGAGGCGATGGACGCGGCGTTCTCGAGCGCGGAGCGCGTCACCTTGACGGGGTCGATGACACCGGCCTTGACCAGGTCACCGTACTCGCCGGTCGCAGCGTTGAAGCCGAAGCCCTTGTCGAGCTCGGCGACCTTCGAGGTGATGACGTAGCCCTCGAGGCCGGCGTTCTCGGCGATCCAGCGCAGCGGCTCGACGGCGGCGCGGCGGACGACGGCGACACCGGTGGCCTCGTCGCCCTCCTTGCCGAGGTTGCCCTCGAGCACCTTGACGGCGTGCACCAGAGCGGAGCCACCACCGGAGACGATGCCCTCCTCGACCGCGGCGCGGGTCGCGGAGATGGCGTCCTCCAGACGGTGCTTCTTCTCCTTGAGCTCGACCTCGGTCGCGGCGCCGACCTTGATCACGCAGACGCCACCGGCGAGCTTCGCCAGGCGCTCCTGCAGCTTCTCGCGGTCCCAGTCCGAGTCCGTGGACTCGATCTCGGCCTTGATCTGGTTGACGCGGCCCGCGACCTCGGAGGCGTCGCCGCCGCCGTCGACGACGGTGGTGTCGTCCTTGGTGACGGTCACGCGACGGGCGGTGCCGAGCACGTCAAGGCCGACCTGGTCGAGCTTGAGGCCGACCTCTTCGGCGATGACGGTGCCGCCGGTGAGGGTGGCGAGGTCACCGAGCATGGCCTTGCGGCGGTCGCCGAAGCCGGGGGCCTTCACCGCGACGGCGTTGAAGGTGCCACGGATCTTGTTCACGACCAGGGTCGACAGGGCCTCGCCCTCGACGTCCTCGGCGATGATCAGGAGCGGCTTCGAGGCGTTGGTCTGGATGACCTTCTCGAGCAGCGGCAGGAGGTCCTGGATGGAGGAGATCTTGCCCTGGTGGATCAGGATGTACGGGTCGTCGAGGACGGCCTCCATACGCTCCTGGTCGGACACCATGTACGGGGACAGGTAGCCCTTGTCGAAGGCCATGCCCTCGGTGAAGTCGAGCTCCAGGCCGAAGGTGTTGGACTCCTCGACGGTGATGACACCGTCCTTGCCGACCTTGTCCATCGCCTCGGCGATGAGCTCGCCGACCTGCGGGTCCTGGGCGGACAGACCGGCGACGGCCGCGATGTCGGCCTTGTCGTCGATCGGGCGCGCGGTCGAGAGGAGCTCGTCGGACACGGCCTTGACCGCGGCGTCGATGCCCTTCTTCAGGGCGGCCGGGGAGGCGCCGGCGGCTACGTTGCGCAGGCCTTCCTTGACCAGGGCCTGGGCGAGGACCGTCGCGGTGGTGGTGCCGTCACCCGCGATGTCGTTGGTCTTGGTCGCCACCTCCTTGACGAGCTGCGCGCCGAGGTTCTCGTACGGGTCCTCGACCTCGACCTCACGGGCGATGGTGACGCCGTCGTTGGTGATGGTGGGTGCGCCGAACTTCTTGTCGATGACGACGTTGCGGCCGCGGGGGCCGATCGTCACCTTGACCGTGTCGGCAAGCTTGTTGACGCCGCGCTCGAGGGCGCGACGGGCGTCCTCGTCGAACTTCAGGATCTTCGCCATGGGAGCGGTTCAGCCCTCTCGGATACTCGGTTTTAACGAACTACGCCCCTCGCCGCCCGGCAATCAGCGGGGTGACCAGGGGCGCAGCTCAAAAGCAATACTGGTGAAGCAGGTGAATTACTTCTCGACGATCGCGAGCACGTCGCGAGCCGAGAGGACGAGGTACTCGTCGCCGTTGTACTTCACCTCGGTGCCGCCGTACTTGCTGTACAGCACGACATCGCCGACCTTCACGTCGAGCGGCAGGCGCTCGCCGTTCTCGAAGCGGCCCGGGCCCACAGCGAGGACAGCACCCTCCTGGGGCTTCTCCTTCGCGGTGTCCGGAATGACCAGGCCAGAGGCCGTGGTCTGCTCGGCGTCGAGCGGCTGGACCACAATGCGGTCCTCGAGCGGCTTGATGGCAACCTTGGAGCTGGCGGTCGTCACGATCCGGTCTCCCCCTTCGGAGATCTACGGGGTTAACAGTCTGGGGTGGCGACCAGGTGGATCCGTCGTCGCGGGTGCCGGACCTGCCCGTCGCTGTTGGCACTCTCCAGTGGTGAGTGCCAAGGCCGAGACTAGGACGACGATTAGCACTCGGTCAAGCGGACTGCTAATTCGCCTGGCGGCCGGCTCAGCGGGGCGAGGCGTCATCCCGCGGTGCGGGCGGGGTCTCGCCCGTGTCCGGGCAACGCTTCTCATGGTCAGGGAGTTCCTTGCCCGAAGCTGGGATCTGCCCTGTTTTTGGTGGCCCGGCAGGTGGGGCTGTGCCCACCCGTTCCGCCGTGCGGAACGCCTGCCCACAGCGGTCGTCCATCGGCTTTCGCTTCGGGACCTTTTCCGCCGCCTTCCTCCCCAACCGCTCGATCGGGTCCACCGACTGCGCGCACCCGGTGAGCAGCGCGGGCGCGAGCACGCCCGCCGCGAGGGCCGCGGCGAAGTAGCGGTGCGCCCGCGCCCGCCCCGTCACAGGTAGTCCTCCAGCCTGGCCACCGCGTACCCCTTGTCGGTGACCGTCTTCATGACCTTGCGGACCATGTCCGGCATCGTGCCCTTCCAGTCCTCGCACCCCCGGAAGTGCGTGAGGATGATGTCGCCGGGGTGCAGGTCCTTGTCCCACTCGCGCCAGTCCATGCGGTTGGGGAAGGCCTCGGACGCCCACAGCGGGACCGCCTTGATGCCGCAGGACTTGGCGGCGCGCAGCGAATCCACGTTGTAGTTGCCGTACGGCGGGCGGAAGAGCTCGGGCCGCTTGCCGTAGCGCTTGTGGATGACGTTTTGCATGCCGCAGATCTCGCGGCGCTGGCCCTCGTACGAAAGCCCCGGCAGGTAGCGGTGGTTGAGGGTGTGGTTGTTCAGCGCGACCCCGCGCGACTGCATCTTCTTGAAGTAGCCGTAGTCCTCCTTGACCAGGTAGTCGCTGAGGAACGCGGTGTACGGGATCTTGAGGTCGCTCATCATCTTGAGCAGCGCCGGGTCCTTCTCGGCGCCGTCGTCGATGGTCAGGAAGACGATCTTCTTCTTGGTCGGGATGGTCGTGAAGACGGGCGGCAGGCTCGCCTGCCCCTTGACCTCGAACCCCTTGCGGGTGGTGATCTTCGGCTTCACGGCCGGGGCGGCCGGCGCGGTCAGCGGGGTCTTGGCCAGGCCCCAGCGCTTCGCGGCGGCGGCGCGGGCGACCTGCGCGACGCGGAGTTTCTGGGCGTAGGAGTCGAGGGCGCGGGCGGGCGGCGCGTCCAGGCGCTGCTGGCCGGGGGCGGGGTTCGCTCCGCCGTCGGCGCCCGACGCACAGCCGGAGGCGATCGCGGCGACGGCGAGCACGGCCGCCCCGGCCCGTACCCGGCCCCTGACCCGGGCCGGGACAGGCCCCCGCGCCTTCCGTCTCGCCCTGAATTTGTCGTTTTGTCGTACTAGTTGCATGGCGCCGGATCTTTGCAGCTCAAAGCCCTGCTGACGGGCCGACACCGCCGCCGGGCGCGCACCATCCACCGACTGGCCCACAATGGGCCGGGTGAACGACCTCGACCGCGACTCGGCCGCCCTGACCTCCTTCTCCGCGCTGCTCAGCGCCGAAGGCCGGTCCCTGCTCGATCTCGACGAGGTGCGCGACGCCGATCCGGCCCGGGAGCTGGCCGTCGCCACCCGCCTGCGCCGCGAGCACCCGGCGGAGCTGGTCACGGCGGTGCTCGCGCAGGCGCGGCTGCGGCGGCGGGCGGTGGCGAAGTTCGGTGCCGAGGACGCGGGGCGGATGTTCTTCACGCCGAACGGCGTCGAGCAGGCGACCCGCACGAGCGTGGCCGTGCACCGCGCCGAGAGCTTCAGGTCCCTCGGCGTACGGAGCGTGGCCGATCTCTGCTGCGGCATCGGCGGCGACGCGATCGCCCTCGCGCGGGCCGGGATCGCCGTCCTTGCCGTGGACCGTGACCCGCTGACCTGCGCGGTGGCGCGCGCGAACGCGGAGGCGCTTGGCCTCGCCGACCTCATCGAGGTGCGCGAGGCCGATGTCACCGAGGTCGACACGGCCGCCTACGACGCGGTCTTCGTGGACCCGGCGCGGCGTGGCGGGCGGGGCCGCATCTTCGACCCCGAGGCCTACTCCCCGCCCCTGTCCTGGGCCGTCGAGGCCGCCCGCAAGGCCCCGCACGCGGCGCTGAAGATCGCTCCCGGCATTCCGCACGAGGCGGTTCCCGCCGAGGCCGCGGCGGAGTGGATCTCGGACGGCGGGGACGTGAAGGAGGCCGTGCTGTGGTTCGGCACGGACACCCCGTCCTCGCACCGCGCGACGCTGCTGCCCTCGGGAGTCTCGGTCGCGTCCTCCCTCGCCGAGATGCTCCCCGACCCGGCGGTGCGACCCGTCGGACGCTATCTGTACGAGCCGGACGGCGCCGTCATCCGTGCGCATCTGGTGGCGGAGGTGGCCGCGCGGGTGGAGGGCGGTCTGATCGACGAGACCATCGCGTACGTCACCTCCGACGCGCTGCACGCGACGCCGTACGCGGTGGCGTACGAGATCACCGATCAACTGCCCTTCGGTGTCAAGAAGTTGAAGGCGGTGCTGCGGGAGCGGGAGGTCGGGATCCTGACGGTGAAGAAGCGGGGGTCCGCGGTGGAGCCGGAGGAACTGCGCCGGAAGGTGAAGCCGCAGGGCAAGAACTCGGCCACCGTGTTCCTCACCCGGGTGGCGGGTGCGCCCGCGATGCTGATCGGGCACCCGGCGGTGGGGAACTGAGTACCTTTCCCCGGCCCCGCCCCTACCCGCACTCCTCCGCCCTCCCCAGCAACAGCTCCCGCTCCCTCACGTTCCGCGCAAGCCCCGCCGCCCGCTCGAACTCCGCCCGCGCCTCCGCGCCGCGCCCGAGGCGGGCCAGCAGGTCGGCCCGCACGCTGGGCAGCAAGTGGTAGTCCTTCAGGGCGGGTTCGTCCGCGAGCGCGTCCACCAGGCGCAGCGCCTGAGCCGGGCCCGATGCCATCGACACGGCCACCGCGCGGTTCAGCTCGATCACCGGTGACGGGGTGCGGGCGGCCAGCAGGCCGTACAGGGCGGCGATCTGGGGCCAGTCCGTTTCCTCGTACGACGCGGCGTTCGCGTGACAGGCGGCGATCGCGGCCTGGAGCTCGTAGGGGCCGGGGCCGCCCGTCGACACGGCCCGCGCGCGGGCGAGTGCCGCGAAGCCCCGCCGGATCAGCGGCCGGTTCCAGTGGCGGCGGTCCTGGTCCGCGAGGAGCACCGGCTCGCCCTTGGGGCCCGTCCGCGCCGCCGCGCGGGACGTCTGGAGCTCCAACAGCGCCGCAAGGCCGTGCACTTCGGCCTCCCGCGGCATCAGCCCTGCGAGCACCCGGGCGAGGCGCAGCGCGTCCTCGCACAAGGAGGGGCGCAGCCAGTCGTCGCCCGCCGTGGCCGCGTACCCCTCGTTGAAGATGAGGTAGATGACTTCGAGCACCGACCCGAGCCTGGCCTCGCGATCGGCTCCGTACGGCACTTCGAAGGCCACGCCCTTGGCGGCGAGAGTGCGCTTCGCGCGCACGACGCGCTGAGCCACCGTCGCCTCGGGGACCAGCATCGCGCGGGCGATCTCCGCCGTGGTGAGGCCGCCGAGCAGCCGCAGGGTGAGCGCGATGCGGGCCTCGGCGGAGAGCACCGGGTGGCAGGCGGTGAAGACGAGGCGCAGGAGGTCGTCGTCGATGTGGTCAGGGTCGACGGAGTCTGCGGGTTCGTCGACGTGGGGCGGGGCCGTCTCCAGGTCGCGGCCCATCTCCTCCAACTTGCGCGCGTAGCGCTCCCTGCGGCGCACGAGGTCGATCGCGCGGCGCTTGGCCGTGGTCGTCAGCCAGGCGCCCGGATTGTCGGGGACGCCGGTCTTCGGCCACTGTTCGAGGGCGGCGACCAGCGCGTCCTGCGCCAGCTCCTCCGCGATGCCCACGTCGCGCACGATCCGCGCGACACCGGCGATGAGGCGCGGGGACTCGATCCGGAAGACGGTCTCAATGGCGTTGCGGGGAGCGTCCTGGCGAGGGTGCTCTGAGGAGTGGGCCGTCACGGCCACCCATCAGAGCACCCTCCGCGGGGCACCGCAAAGACCCTGCGCCCACGGCCCGCGGCTCGGCCTCAGCCTCAGCCTCAGCCTCAGCCCTCGATGATCTCCCGGACCTCCGCCGTCACCGTCCACTGCTCGTCGTGCACCTTCAGGAACCGGCTCGCCCACTCGACCGCCTCGGCCTTGTCCTTGCACTGGGTGATCGAGTAGCCGCCGATGACCTCCTTGGCCTCGGTGAACGGCCCGTCCGTGACGGACAGTTGACCGCCCTTCCAGTGGACACGGGTGCCCTCGGCGTTCGGGGTGAGGCCGGCGGTCTCGAGCATCACCCCGGCCTTGGTGATCTCTTCGAGGAGCGCGCCCATGCGCTCGCCCATCTCGGGGCTCGGGCCGCCCTCGGGGGAGTTCTTCTCGTCGACGCGGATCATCGTCAGGTAGCGCGGCATGGTGGTCTCCCATCGGGTGGTGGCGGGGCTTCTCCTCGCCTCTCACCCATGCGTCGAACGGGAGACGCCCGAATCGACATCGTCGCCCAGATTCTTCGAAGAATCTTCTTGGGCAGACGTTTCCGCAGGTCGCAGCCGTGCGGGAGCGCGATGCAGCACGGCCGTGACCACCGATGCCGCCACGAGCAGCGCCGCGGCGACGCCGAACGCCGTCGCGTACCCGTCCGCGAGCGCGCCGGGCCCCCGGCCAGAGCCCGTGACGCCCGACGCCACCGTCACCAGGACCGCGAGCCCCAGCGAGCCGCCCAGCTGCCGGGAGCTGTTGAGCAGCCCCGACGCCATGCCGGTCTCCTCGGCGGCGACACCGGACGTCGCCGCCGTGCCGAGGGGCACGAAGCACATGCCGATGCCGACGCTCGCCACCAGCGAGGGCCCCACGATGGACCCGAGGAACGTGCCGCCGGGCCCGACGGTGAGGGCGAACCACACGAAGCCCGCCGCTCCGAGCAGCCCTCCGGTCACCAGCAGCGCCCGCTCCCCGAAGCGGCCGACCTTCCGTGCCGAGATCACCGACCCGGCGACCACGCCCACGCAGAACGGCAGGAACGCCGCCCCCGCCCGCGTCGACCCGTACGACATGACCTCCTGGAGATAGAGCGAGGTGAAGTAGAAGGCGGCGAACTGCCCCGACGACATCAGCAGCGCGAACGCGTTCGCGGAGGCCACAGGGCGGTTCCTGAGCAGGCCGAGCCGGAGCAGCGGCTCGCGCTGCCGGGACTCGACGACGGCGAACGCGACGAGCAGCAGGGCCGCCGCGCCGAGGGTGCCCAGGGTCGTGCCGGATCCCCATGCGTACGTCTCCGTGCGGACGAGGCCGAGGACGAGTGCCGCCATGCCCGCCGTGACGAGCAGCGCGCCCAGCACGTCGAGGCGCGGCGCGGGCCCGGTGCGCCGGTCGGCGGGCACGCCACGGCGCGAGAGCAGGAGCGCGCCGAGCACCACGGGGACGTTGATCAGCATCACGGAGCGCCAGCCCGCCCATTCGGTGAGCACACCGCCCGCCATCACTCCGACCGCACCGCCGAGCGCGCCCGCCGCGCCCCAGAGCCCGAGCGCCCGTGAACGCGCGGACCCGGCCGCGTAGTTGACGGTGATCAGTGCGAGCGCGACGGGAGCGAGCGCCGCCGCGCCCGCACCCTGCACGGCCCGCGCCGCGACGAGCTGACCCGGCGTCTGCGCGAGCCCGCCCGCCAGGCTCGCGATGCCGAAGACCGCGAACCCGGCGATCAGGGTGCGCCGCCGCCCGGCCAGGTCGGCGAGGCGCCCGCCCAGCATGAGGAGGCCGCCGAAGGCGAGCGCGTAGGCGTTGACGACCCAGAGCAGCGAATCGGCTCCGAAGCCGAGGTCGTCGCCGATGTCGGGCAGCGCGATGTTCACGACGGACATGTCCAGCGAGACCAGGAACTGCACCGTGAGCAGCACCGGCAGCAGCCAACGGGTCCGCGGGGGCTTCGAGTCAGCGGGATTCACCATGCCCACGCACATTACTATACGCGTATAGAAAATAAAACGGCGTGCTTCACCCGCACCGCTTCCCCCACACCCCCGGGGCGCGACAATGAGCCACGTGGCAGCAGAATCGGAAAGAACAGACGCGGCACGACCGGCGGCCGCGGAGAAACCCGTCGAGCAGAAGAAGAAACGCGGCCGCCCCAGCCGCATCGACCTCGACACGATCGTCGGCATCGCGCGCCGCATCCTCCAGGAGGAGGGCGTGGCCGCCCTGAGCATGCGCAGGGTCGCCAAGGAGGTCGGCACGACCCCGATGGCGCTCTACCACCACGTGCGTGACAAGGACGAGCTCCTGATGCTCACCCTGTCCGGCACGGCCGATTCGGTCCCGCGCCCGGAGCTCCCCGACGACCCGCGCGACCGGCTGCTCGCGGTCACCCTGCACATGCACGGCACGCTGGCGCGGATGCCCTGGGTGGTCGAGGTGCTGAGCCTGGGCGACCTCACCGACAAGGGCGCCCTGTGGATGGTCGAGGAGATCATCGACTCCTGCATGACCTGCGGCCTGACCCCGGCCGAGGCCGTCGCCGCCTACCGCACCATCTGGCACTGCGTCTACGGCGACCTGGTCTTCCGCCAGGCGATGGCCCGCCGCGCCGAGGAGCCGGACCGCAGGCGCCACTTCCCCGGCATGCTCACGGACGCGGACGCCGGGGAACTCCCCCACATGACCGCCCTCGCCGACCGCTGGCTGGAACTGACGGCGGACTACGACGTGTCCAAGCAGCTGGGAGCGGTCATCGACGGGCTCCTGGGGCAGGCGCGACGCCCCTGACCGGCTGGTCCCTCCGGGTCAGCCGAGCCCGGCCGACTCGAAGCGCCACCTGTGCACCGCCCGCGTCACCAACTCCGGCGCGGGCTCCGGCAGTTCGGGCAGTTCGGCGTCGTATGCGGCGTCCCACCACGTCAGGACGAGGACCCGGTCCTGCGGGGCGCGGAAGCTCTCGCGGCGGACCGGCTCGCCCGCCAGGGGCTGCGCCCGCGCCCACGCGAGCAGTTCCTCGCCCCGCCCTTCGGCGGCGCGGGCCTCCCACATCAGCGCGACGGTCACGAGTACAGGTTCTCCTTGCTGACCTCGTGCACGTGGTCGTGGTCGTGGCTGTGCGCGTGGCCCGGGACGTGTGGCTCCGTCACCGGCAGCGAGGAGTCCGCCGACAGGTCCCAGTCGGAGGCCGAGCGGTTACGGGCCACCATCTCCGCGCCCAGTGCGGCCACCATCGCGCCGTTGTCCGTGCACAGCTTCGGCCGCGGCACCCGCAGCCGGATCCCGGCCGCCTCGCACCGCTCCTGCGCGAGGGCACGCAGCCGCGTGTTGGCGGCCACGCCGCCGCCGATCATCAGGTGGTCCACGCCCTCGTCCTTGCAGGCCCGCACGGCCTTGCGGGTCAGCACGTCGACGACCGCCTCCTGGAAGGACGCCGACACGTCACGGACGGGCACCTCCTCGCCCGCGGCCCGCTTGGCCTCGATCCAGCGCGCGACGGAGGTCTTCAGGCCCGAGAAGGAGAAGTCGTACGCGGCATCGCGCGGGCCCGTGAGGCCGCGCGGGAAGGCGATCGCGTTCGGGTCGCCCTCCTTCGCGTACCGGTCGATGACGGGGCCGCCCGGGAAGCCGAGGTTGAGCACCCGCGCGATCTTGTCGAAGGCCTCGCCCGCCGCGTCGTCGATGGTCGCGCCCAGAGGGCGTACGTCCGACGTGATGTCGGTGGAGAGCAGCAGCGAGGAGTGGCCGCCGGAGACAAGGAGCGCCATCGTCGGCTCGGGCAGCGTGCCGTGCTCCAGCTGGTCCACGCAGATGTGCGAGGCCAGGTGGTTCACGCCGTACAGCGGCTTGCCGAGCGCGTACGCGTACGCCTTGGCCGCCGAGACGCCCACGAGCAGCGCGCCCGCGAGGCCGGGACCGGCCGTCACCGCGATGCCGTCGAGGTCGGAGGCGGCGACCCCGGCCTCCTTCAGCGCGCGGTCGATGGTCGGCACCATCGCCTCCAGGTGCGCGCGCGAGGCGACCTCGGGCACGACGCCGCCGAAGCGCGCGTGCTCGTCGACGCTGGAGGCGATGGCATCGGCGAGCAGGGTGGTGCCGCGGACGATGCCGACGCCGGTCTCGTCGCAGGAGGTCTCGATGCCGAGAACGAGAGGTTGATCGCGCGAGTCAGCCATGGGTGTCGGTTCCTTGTACGGAAGTTGAGGGATCGGTCAGACGCATGACCAGGGCGTCCACATTGCCCGGCTGGTAGTAGCCCCGCCGGAAGCCGATGGGCTCGAAGCCGAAGCGCTCGTACAGCTTCTGGGCCCGGGTGTTGTCGACCCGCACCTCGAGCATGACCTCGGCGCACTCGAAGGCGGTGGCCGCGCCGAGCAGGTCGGTCAGGAGCCGGGAGCCGAGCCCCGTGCCCCAGTGGCTCGGGGCCACCGCGATGGTCTGCACGTCGGCCTGGTCGCCGGCCGACGCGAGCCCCGCGTACCCGACGAGCCGGTCCCCGTCCACGGCGACCACATAGCGGCGGGTGGCCAGCGGCCCGCGGGCGTGGGCGAGCTCGGACCAGAACATGCCGCGCGACCAGGCGTCGTCCGGGAAGAGCTCCTTCTCCAAGACGAAGACGGGCTCGATGTCCCACCAGCGCATCTCGCGCAGGACAGCTGTCGTCACGGATGTCACTTGGGGGTGACCACCTTGTAGTTCTTGGGGACCTGCGCGTCCGGGCGGCGCAGGTACAGCGGCCGCGGGGGCAGCAGCTCCTCGCCCGCAGCGAGCTTCTCCGCGGCGAGCGAGGCGAGCGCGGCCGCCGAGACGTGCTCGGGGGCGCGGGCGTCCGGGAAGGTCTCGGGGTAGAGCACCGCGCCCGCGCCGACGGCGGGCAGGCCCGCCACCGCGTCCGCGATGTCGGCGGGGCGGTCCACGGCGGCCTCGGTGAGGCGGGTGCGCGGGTCCGCGTACCGCGCCCAGTAGACCTCCTTGCGCCGCGCGTCCGTGGCGACGACGAAGGGGCCGCTCTCGATGCCGGACTCGTACGCGAGCCCGTCGAGCGTGCACACCCCGTGCACCGGCACGCCGAGCGCGAGGCCGAAGGTGTCGGCGGTCATCAGGCCGACACGCAGGCCGGTGTAGGGGCCGGGGCCCACGCCGACGACGATGCCGGTCACGGCGTCGAGTCTGAGCCCGGCGTCGGCGAGCACGCGGTCGACGGCGGGGAGCAGCAGCTCGCCGTGGCGGCGGGCGTCCACCTGGCTGGAGGCTGCGACGACGGAGGCGCCGTCGTGCAGCGCGACGGTGACGGCGGGGGTGGCGGTATCCAGAGCGAGCAAGAGCACGCGAATAGCCTACGGCTCCGGCGCCCGGCGCACGGCCGACCGAGGATGCCGCACACCTGCTGCTAACGTCACCCCGTAGCCGTACGGAGTACGAAGAGGGTGGCGCAGGTGTCTAGGAGCAGCTCGGGATTCGTGGCCGGGCTCACCGCCGCTGCGCTCGCCGCGGTCGGCTTCCTCGCTTACCAGGCCTCGGCCAGCGCGCCGGACTCCCTGGGCAAGAAGCCCGACACGTCCCCCTCCGCCTCGGCGTCACGCTCCCCCAAGGACAAGGCCAACCCGACGGCGCTTCCGGCGCAGTCCGGCAGCGGCGAGCGGGTCGTCTACTCGGTGGGCGACGACCGCGTGTGGCTGGTCGCGGGCTCCGGCAAGGCGCAGCGCACGTTCAAGGTCACGCCGAGCACGGTGGACCCGGTCCCCGGCACGTACGCCGTCACCTCGCGCTCGGGCACCGTCACCGGAACGGACGGCGTGGCGATCGAGCACGTCGTGCGCTTCGCGAACGTGGACGGCATCGCGATCGGCTTCAGCGCGGCCGTCGACGGCTCGACGCCGAAGCCCGACCCGTCGAAGAAGACCGGCGGCATCCGCGAGTCGCGCAAGGACGGCAACGCGATGTGGGAGTTCGCGACGATCAGCAAGAAGGTCGTCGTCGTTCCGTAGGGGCCTCGCCCGTGGGCGCAGGATCGCGCGGTGGCGTGGACACCGCAGTGGCGGCCACGCAGGACGCGAGCAGATCGCGCATGGAAATCCCCGATGGCCCCGACAGCCCGTGCGGCCGGGGCTGTACGTCACGTTCTGAAGCCGACATGGATGCCTCCTGGGCTCCGGGGGCAGACGTGGTTAGGTAGACCTAACCAGTACCGGTATCCATGTGACCACGCCCGGAGCACGCCGCGCAACATCTTCCCGACGCCTTGTCGGAATGTTCGGGCGAAAAGACGAGGATCAGGCCGAAAGCAGCGTGAGATCGGCCTGGGCCCACCGCGTCCCGACCCCGGTCAGCGTCACTTCGCGCACCTCGTCCGTCGTGTCGCCGACGGCCCGGTCGATGACGACGCGCAGGCGGTCGTCGGAGAGCTCCTCGACCTTGCCGTCGCCCCACTCCACGACGATCACCGATTCGGGCAGCGAGACGTCGAGGTCGAGGTCCTCCATCTCGTCCAACCCGCCGCCCAGGCGGTACGCGTCCACGTGCACCAGGGGCGGGCCCTCGGACAAGGACGGATGGACCCGGGCGATGACGAAGGTCGGGGACGTGACGGCGCCCCGGACGCCGAGGCCTTCGCCCAGGCCTCGGGTGAGCGTCGTCTTGCCGGCGCCCAGCTCGCCGGTGAGCATCACGAGGTCACCGGGGCGGAGCAGTTTGGCGAGGCGGCGACCCAGGTCCCCCATCTGCTCGGGGGAGGTGACGGTGATGCCGAGGGAGTTCACGGGGGCCGGGTTGTGCGGTGTTTCCATGCCCCCCAACGTTAGCCGCTGGACGTCCGTGCGTCGGCCGCCGCGGGGACGGCCCCCGCGCGGGCGAGGAGATCCGCGAGGCGGTCCGTGACCACCTCGGGGTGCTCCAGCATGACCAGGTGCCCGGCGTCCGGGACGAGGACGAGCTCGGCGTCCGGCAGCAGATCGGCGATGACCTCGCTGTGCTCGCTGGGCGTCACCAGGTCCTTGTCCCCGGCCAGGACGAGCACCGGAAGCTCGGCGAAGTGCTTCAGGGCCTCCGTCTTGTCGTGCTCGGCGAACGCCGGATAGAACTCCGCGACCACGTCGATGGGCGTCGACTCGATCATCCGCTCGGCGAACCGCGAGATCGCCGGGTCCACGTCCTTCGACGAGAACGAATAGCGCTTGATGATGCCGGCGAAGAGGTCCGCGGTGGCCCGCCGCCCCTTCTCCACGAGATCGGCCTGTGAGCCGAGCGCCTTGAGGACACCCGGGAGCACCCGCCGCACGGCATTCATTCCGGCGACCGGGAGACCGAAGTTGACGCTGCCGAGCCGCCCGGACGACGTACCCACCAGGGCGATGCCCGCGACGCGCTCGCGGATCAGCTCCGGGAAGTGGTCGGCGAGGGCCATCGTCGTCATGCCGCCCATGGAGTGCCCGACCAGGACCAGCGGTCCCTCGGGCGCCGCCGCGTCGATGACGGCCTTCAGGTCCCGCCCCAACTGGTCGATGGAGACCGGCGTCCCGTCCGCGAGCTGCGCGGCTCCCCGCCCCGAACGGCCGTGGCTGCGCTGGTCCCAGTACACACAGCGCACGACGCCGCGCAGGGCCGCCCGCTGGAAATGCCAGGAGTCCTGGCTCAGGCAGTACCCATGGCTGAAGACGACGGTGACGGGGGCAGGGGCCTTGCGCCCGAAGAGCCTGCGGCGGCGCGGTGCCTGCGCACTGTCCGCCTCGACCTCGTCGACCTCGTACGAGAGCTCGGTGCCGTCGTCGGCGTACGCCTGACCCGGCATGCCGCGCAGCGAGCCGTACGGCCCGGAGGCGTCGAGTGCGAGCCGCGCCTTCTTGCGCATGCCGCGTCCGACGGTCAGCCGCTCGATGGCGACACCGGCCGCGGCTCCCGCCGCGACGACGCCTATCGCCGCGCCGGCGAATCCGGCCCTGCGCCAGTTCCCGGCCGCCGCGGCGACTTCCGTCACCGCTTCCGCGGCCGCCCCCGTGCTGGTCTCGCTCACGTGCCGCTCCTACTCACTCGTCGGGTCGCTCATTGGCATAGACGCGCGGGACACGCGATCCGATGCGGGTGACGATTTCGTACGCGATGGTGCCCGCCGCCTGCGCCCAGTCCTCGGCGGTCGGCTCGCCCCGGTCACCGGGACCGAACAGGACCGCTTCGGAGCCCACCTCCGGCTCGTCACCGCCGAGGTCGACCACGAACTGGTCCATGGCGATGCGTCCCGCGACCGTGCGCCACTTGCCGCCGACGAGCACGGGTCCTGTGCCGGACGCGTGGCGCGGGATCCCGTCCCCGTACCCGACCGGGACGAGGCCCAGGGTCGTGTCGCCGGGTGTGACGTAGTGATGCCCGTAACTGACGCCGTGACCCCCCGGGACGTGCTTCACGAGGGCGAGCGAGGCGCTGAGCGTCATGACGGGCCGCAGGCCGAACTCCTCCGGGGTGCCGACCTCGGGGCTCGGCGAGATCCCGTACATCGCGATCCCCGGTCGTACGAGATCGAAGTGTGTCTCCGGAAGCGTGAGCGTGCCCGGCGAGTTGGCGATGTGCCGCACCTCGGGGCGGATCCCGCGCTCCTCGGCAGCCGCGATCATCTCGCGGAAGAGGGTGAGTTGAGCGGCGATGGACGGATGTCCTGGCTCGTCGGCGCACGCGAAGTGCGACCAGATCCCGGTGACGCGCACCAGGCCCTCGGCCTCGGCCTGGCGCGCCTGCGAGACGAGCTCGGGCCAGTCGGCGGGCATGCAGCCGTTGCGCCCGAGGCCGGTGTCGGCCTTCAGCTGGATACGCGCGGTGCGCCCCACGGCCCGCGCGGCCGCGGACACTTCGCGCAGCGCCCAGAGCCCGCTCACCGACATGTCGAGGTCGGCCTCGACGCCCTCGCGCCAGGGGCCGCCCGGAGTCCACAGCCAGCACATGAGGCGCCCCTGGATCCCGGCGGCCCGCAGCGCGAGCGCCTCCTCGGGCGTCGCGGCGCCCACCCAGGTGGCTCCCGCCTCGACGGCGGCGCGGGCGCAGGGCACCATCCCATGGCCGTACGCGTCCGCCTTCACGACGGCCATGAAGGCGGCGCCTGGGGCGTGGGCGCGCAAAGTCCGCACGTTGGCCCGGAGGGCGGCCAGGTCGATCTCGGCGCGGGCACGCAAGGGTGCGGTCTCAGTCATAACGCCGACCAGTGTCTCAGAGCCCGCTGACACCCCGGCAGCCGCGCGCCTCAGGTCCCGGGCCTGCGTCCCCACGCGTAGACCCGGTCTCCCTTGTGCAGGGTCTTCCACAGGGCACGGGCGTCGTCGAGCCGCATATTCACGCAGCCGCGTGAGCCAGGGGGGCTGTAGATGTTGCCGTAGATGGCGTGGAAGGCCTGTCCTCCGTTGAAGAACTGGCTGTAGGGCATGGGGGTCTCGTAGATCGACGACCAGTGGTTCTTGTGCTTCCAGTAGATCTTGTGCCAGCCGACACGGGTCGCGTACCCGGCCCGCCCGCTCCGGATCGGCACGGGCCCGAGCAGCACCTTCTTCCCCTTCTGCACCCACATCAGCTGCCGCCGCAGATCGACGCAGGCGAGGCGGTACGCGCGCGTAGGGCATTTCCTCTCGGCGTTCGGCTTCTTGCGGGCGGAGATGAGCCGCATCCGCGCCCAGGTGACGGGCCCCGCGAAGCCGATGGCGGGCCGGATCCCTTCCTTCCGCTGGAAGGCACGGATGGCCCGGCAGTCCTTGGCGGACTGCTTCCCGTCCACGTCAAGCTTCAGCCACCGCTCGACGTCCCGCTGATGGGGCCCGGTACTCGCGCTGCACCGGGCGCCGGCCGACTTCCTGACGACCTCACCCGGCGGCACGTACTCGATGAGCTGCTCGCCGACGGCGTCGTCCGGCTCGATGGCGTCCTCGGCGGCGCTGGGGGTGTACACGTGCGGCGCCAGGTCCTGGTCCGGGGTGTCCAGCTGCCACGGGTGCCGCGGCGGAAGCGGGATGCCGGGGACGAGGCGGGCGGCGGGGGAGGCGGGGCTCGGCGGTGCGGGGTCGGCGAACGCGGGGCCTGCCGGGAGGGTGGCGGCCACCGCGAGCAGCACGGCCAGGCCGCGCTGAGCTGTCTTACTGATCATGCGATGAGCGAACCCCGCGGTGTGGCCTGTCGGCCTGTGCCGCGCGGTGGGGTCACCCGAAGAGCCGCCCTGACCGCAGGGCGCGACCAGCCGCCCGTTCCCCCGCAGCACCACCTGACCGAACAAGCTTTCCCGCCCACCCGCCCGTTTGCCCCGCAGCACGCGCCTGACCGAAGAACAAGACCGGATGGGCCGCAGTCGGGAACGCTCGCAAGGGGACGTGCCGGTATGTCCGCCCGGAGCACGGCTCGCGGCACTCCCCCTCCGAAGCACCAAGGCGGCCACCGGACGATAGCGAGGACGGACATACCGGCGCGGCACCGCACCCACAGACGAACCAGCCCCGCGGCCCGCACGCACCCGCAGCCGGAGCGACACCGCACCGCCAAGCCGGACGCTAGTCCCCCCGAACATCCCGCCAAGCCGCAGGAATCGCCTCCGCCACGTCCTGCGCCCCCACCGGCGCCCCATCCGCCGCATGCCGCCCAGCGAGCCCATGCAGATACGCGCCCACCGCCCCCGCGTCCCCCGCCCCGAGCCCCGCCGCGAGCAACGCCCCCGCCAGCCCCGACAGCACGTCCCCGCTGCCCGCGGTGGCCAGCCACGGCGTCCCCGTCGGGTTGACCCGCACCGCACCGCCCCCCGGGCCCGCGACCAGCGTCGTCGACCCCTTCAACAGCACCGTCGCCCCATACCGCCCCGCCAACTCCCGCACAGCGGCAAGACGCCCCCGCTCGACCTCCTCCCGCGCAACCCCCAACAGGGCAGCAGCCTCCCCCGCGTGCGGCGTGAGCAAGGTAGGCGCGCCCCGCCCCCGCACCGCCGCCGCATCGGCGAGCCGCAGCCCGTCCGCGTCGATCAGCACGGGCACATCGGCACCCACCACATCCGCGAGCCCCTCGGCGTCGTCCCCGAGCCCCGGACCGGCCACCCAGGCCTGCACCCGCCCCGCCCTGGACGGCGGCCCCGCGGAGACGAGGGCCTCCGGGAACCGGGCGATCACCGCATCCGCCGCATGCCCCACGTACCGCACGGCCCCCGCACCACCCCGCAGCGCACCGGCCACAGCGAGCACAGCGGCCCCGGGGTACCGGGCGGACCCGGCGACGATCCCCACGACACCCCGCCGGTACTTGTCGCTCTCCCCGGTCGGCATCGGCAGCAGCGAGGCCACATCGGCGTACTGAAAAGCCTCGACCTCAGCCTCCCCCACACCCACGCCCGCGCCCGCGCCCACACCAGCACCCGCACCCGCACCCGCACCCGCACCCAGCTCAAGCCCAATGTCGACCAGCCGCACGACCCCCGCGTACTCCCGCCCCGGATCGATCAACAACCCCGGCTTGTACGCCCCGAACGTCACCGTCACATCCGCCCGCACCGCCTCGCCGACGACGACACCGC
Organism: Streptomyces sp. NPDC047525; assembly: GCF_040643025.1. Classification (NCBI taxonomy): domain Bacteria; kingdom Bacillati; phylum Actinomycetota; class Actinomycetes; order Kitasatosporales; family Streptomycetaceae; genus Streptomyces; species Streptomyces sp. NPDC047525. Next base: position 9,908 of record NZ_JBEYTL010000013.1, on the reverse strand, counting down.
TGTCCGCATCGACACCACTCGGCAGATCCACGGCAACCACCGGCGCCCCAAACGCCCTTACAGAACTCACCAGTTGAGCAGCCGGGGCCCGCAGTCCCCCCTTCCCCCCGATACCCACGATCCCGTCAACGACAAGATCGGCCCTCCGCAGAACACCCTCCGCACCCTCACCCGCGACAACCCGCCCCCCAGCCGCACGGAAGGCGGCAAGCCCACCCCCATGCACCCGTTCGGGCGAAAGCAGCACCGCGGACACCCCGGCCCCACGCCGGGCAAGCCGCGCCCCGGCGTACAGCGCGTCACCCCCGTTGTCCCCGCTCCCCACGAGCAGCACGACCCGGGAGCCGTAGACCTTGCCGAGCACCTCGGCACACACCACCGCGAGCCCCGCAGCGGCCCGCTGCATCAGGGCACCTTCCGGCACCCGAGCCATCAACTCCCGCTCAGCTGCCCTGACCGTCTCCACCGTGTACGCAGTACGCATACCCCGAGTGTCACCCAGCGCCGAGCACGACGCCCACCCCTCAGCAATCAGCCTTCGGCAATCAGCCTTCGGCAATCACCACGGCCGAAGCCACCCCCGCGTCATGACTCAGCGAGACATGCCACGACCGCACCCCCAACTCGGCGGCCCGCGCGGCCACCGTCCCCTTCACCCGCAGCCGCGGCTGCCCGCTCTCCTCGACGAACACCTCCGCGTCCGTCCACCGCAGCCCCGCAGGCGCCCCCAGCGCCTTGGCCAGCGCCTCCTTGGCCGCGAACCGCGCCGCCAGCGAGGCGATCCCGCGCCGCTCCCCGCTCGGCAGCAGCAACTCCCGCTCCACGAAGAGCCGCCCGGCCATCCCGGCCGTACGCTCAAGCGCCGCCTCGAACCGCTCGATCTCGGCCACGTCGATACCGACCCCAATAATCACGAGCAGCAGCCTACGAGCCCGCGCACCCCCAACCACCCAAGCCCCGCGGGGTGCGCAAGACCACAAACCCGCACACCCCAGCCGCCCAAGCCCCGCAGGGTGACGCACCCCACCCCCCGCCCCGTTCAAACAGCCGTAACAATGGACTGTGATCTCATCGGTCTCCGTACCCCCGACGACCGCGCGGAGCGCCCACCGGCACAGGCCGGAGGCGACTCCCTACGTCGACCTCACCCGCACCGAGTGGAGCGCCCTGCGTGACAAGACGCCGCTTCCCCTCACCGCCGCCGAGCTGGAGGAGCTGCGCGGCCTGGGCGATGTCATCGACCTGGACGAGGTGCGGGACATCTATCTCCCGCTCTCCCGCCTCCTCAACCTCTACGTAGGCGCCACCGACGGCCTGCGCGGCGCGCTCAACACCTTCCTCGGCGAGAAGGGCTCCCAGTCGGGCACGCCCTTCGTCATAGGAGTCGCGGGCTCGGTGGCGGTCGGCAAGTCGACCGTCGCCCGTCTCCTCCAGGCCCTTCTCTCCCGCTGGCCCGAGCACCCCCGCGTCGAGCGGGTGACGACGGACGGCTTCCTCCTGCCCACCAAGGAGCTGGAGGCCCGCGGCCTGATGTCCAGGAAGGGCTTCCCCGAGTCGTACGACAGAAGGGCCCTGACCCGCTTCGTGGCGGACATCAAGGCGGGCAAGGACGAGGTGACGGCGCCCGTCTACTCCCACCTGATCTACGACATCGTGCCGGACCAGCGCCTCACGGTCCGCCGCCCCGACATCCTCATCGTCGAGGGCATCAACGTCCTCCAGCCGGCCCTCCCCGGCAAGGACGGCCGCACCCGCGTGGGCCTCGCCGACTACTTCGACTTCAGCGTGTACGTGGACGCGCGCGCCGAGGACATCGAGCGCTGGTACCTGAACCGCTTCAAGAAGCTCCGCGCCACCGCGTTCCAGGACCCGTCCTCGTACTTCCGCAAGTACACCCAGGTCTCGGAGGAAGAGGCCCTGGACTACGCCCGCACGACCTGGCGCACCATCAACAAGCCCAACCTCCTGGAGAACGTGGCCCCGACGCGCGGCCGGGCCGCCCTGGTCATCCGCAAGGGCCCCGACCACAAGGTGAAGCGCCTGAGCCTGCGCAAGCTCTAGCCCCCGGGGACACCCCCGCTACGCTGCGCGCATGCTGCATCTACGCCTGATCACCCCGGCGGACAGAACCGATGACGTGGTGCGTCTGATCGAGGAGACGACCGGCACCACCCACCTCGCCGTGCTGCCGGGCGCGGCCCGCAACCCCTCGGGCGACGTCGTCATGTGCGACGTGGCCCGCGAGGCGGGCGACGAACTGATCGGCGGTCTGCGCGGGCTCGGCATCGACGAGTCGGGCTCGATCGCGGTCGAGAACATCGACCTGTCCCTGTCCCACCGCGCCGACAAGGCGGAGGAGGACGCCCCGGGCGAGGGCGCGGACGCGGTCCTGTGGGAGCAGCTCTCCGACGCGACCCACGAGGAGTCGACGCTCTCGATCACGTACGTCGCGTTCATCACGCTCGCCACGATGATCGCGGCCTGCGGCGTGGTCCTCGACAACGCGATCCTGATCGTCGGCGCGATGGCGGTGGGCCCCGAGTTCGGCCCCCTGGCGGGCTTCTGCACCGCCCTGGTCCAGCGCGCCCCGCGCCTGGCCCTGCGCTCGCTCATCGCGATACTGGTGGGCTTCGCGGTCGCGATGGTGGTGACCGTCGGCTTCAGCCACTTCATGGACGCGGTGAACCTGTTCAGCGACGACGCCCTGAAGTCGGAGCGCCCGAACACGAACTTCATCTACCGCCCCGACTGGTTCTCGTTCGTGGTGGCGGTCCTCGCGGGCGCGGCGGGCATGCTGTCCCTGACCTCGGCGAAGTCGGGCGCCCTGGTCGGCGTCGCGATCTCGGTGACGACGGTCCCCGCGGCGGCGAACGCGGCCGTGGCCTTCAGCTACGACGAGTACAAGCAGGCGTGGGGCTCCACCGAGCAGCTCCTGCTCAACCTGCTCGGCATCGTCCTCGCCGGTACGCTCACGCTCCTGACCCAGAAGCTCCTCTGGGCCAGGCAGCGCGAGCGCACCGCCAAGTCACAACCGTCCTAGCCGGGCAGCGGTCCCGGCCGGGCAACTGCCCTAACCCAGCGCGGACTTCACCACGTCGGCGAGCCGCTCGGCCACGGACTGCGCCTGGTCGATGTCGGCGGCCTCGACCATGACGCGCACCAGCGGCTCCGTGCCGGACGACCGCAGCAGCACCCGTCCCGTGGCCCCCAGTTCACGCTCGGCCTCGGCGACGGCGGCCGTCAGCTCGGCGGAGGTGGTGACCCGGGACTTGTCGACGTCGGGCACATTGATCAGGACCTGCGGAAGCCGCTCCATGACCCCGGCGAGCTCGGCGAGGCTGCGCCCGGTCTCGGCGACGCGCGCCGCGAGCAGAAGGCCCGTCAGCGTGCCGTCACCCGTGGTCGCGTGGTCGAGGATGATCACGTGCCCGGACTGCTCGCCCCCGAGGGCGAAGCCGTTCTGCTTCATCGACTCCAGCACATAGCGGTCGCCGACACCGGTCTGCACCAGGGAGAGACCCTCGCGCTCCATGGCGAGCTTGAAGCCCAGGTTCGACATGACCGTCGCGACGACCGTGTCCGAGCGCAGCGTGCCGTGCTCGCGCATGGCGAGCGCCAGGACGGCCAGGATCTGGTCGCCGTCGATCTCGGCGCCCGTGTGGTCCACGGCGAGGCAGCGGTCCGCGTCGCCGTCGTGCGCGACACCGAAGTCGGCGCCGTGCTCGACGACGGCGGCCTTCAGGAGGCCCAGGTGCGTGGAGCCGCAGCCGTCGTTGATGTTCAGGCCGTCGGGCTTGGCGCCGATCGTGATGATCTCGGCACCGGCGCGCGCGAACGCCTCGGGCGAGACACGGGCGGCGGCGCCGTGCGCCTCGTCGAGGACGATCTTCAGTCCGTCGAGGCGGTTGGGGAGCACACCGAGGAGATGCGCGACGTACTGGTCGAGGCCCTGGTCGTACGTCTGCACACGGCCGACGCCCGCGCCCGTGGGCCGCTGCCAGGGAGCGCCGGTGCGGTGCTCCTCGTACACGGACTCGATGCGGTCCTCGAGCTCGTCGGGCAGTTTGTGGCCGCCGCGCGCGAAGAACTTGATGCCGTTGTCCGGCATGGCGTTGTGGCTCGCGGAGAGCATCACGCCGAGGTCGGCGCCCAGCGCACCGGTGAGATGCGCCACCGCGGGGGTGGGCAGCACACCGACGAGCTGGACGTCCACGCCCGCGCTCGCGAGACCGGCTACCACCGCGGCCTCCAGGAACTCCCCTGACGCGCGGGGGTCTCGTCCGACCACCGCGACCGGCCGATGGCCCTCGAACGTGCCCGCTTCGCCGAGCACATGAGCCGCCGCCACGGAGAGCCCGAGCGCGAGCTCGGCCGTCAGATCCGCGTTGGCGACACCGCGCACGCCGTCCGTGCCGAAGAGTCGTCCCACTGCTGTCCTCCTCCGGACTTCTACCCCGGGATCACCGGGGTCCCGCCCTGGGATCACCAGGATCTCCAGGGTTCCCGATAAACGAACGCCCCGGCAGCACACAACGTGCCGCCGGGGCGAACGAACAGTACAAGCAGGCAGATTAGCGCTTGCTGTACTGCGGAGCCTTGCGAGCCTTCTTGAGACCGGCCTTCTTGCGCTCGACCGCACGGTCGTCACGCTTGAGGTAACCGGCCTTCTTGAGGGCGGCGCGGTTGTTGTCGACGTCGGCCTCGTTCAGCGCACGGGCGACACCGAGACGGAGCGCACCGGCCTGACCGGAGACGCCGCCACCCGAGATGCGGGCGATGACGTCGTAGCGGTTGTCGAGCTCGAGCACCTTGAAGGGCTCGTTGACTTCCTGCTGGTGGACCTTGTTCGGGAAGTAGTCCTCGAGCGTGCGCCCGTTGACCTTCCACTTGCCGGTGCCCGGGACGATCCGGACACGGGCGATCGCGTTCTTGCGACGGCCCAGGCCGGCGGCCGGCTGCGGGTCGCCGAAGCGCGCGGCGTTCGACTCCGAGGTGTACTCGCCCTCGACGGGCGCCTCGGACTCGGTGGTGTACTGCTCTACGTCAACAACCTCGGTCTCTTCGACCGGCTGCTCAACGGTGGTCTCGGCCACGATTCTCCTCAGATTTCTTTACGTCTTTGGGGGTGGCCGGAACTACTGCGCGACCTGGGTGATCTCGAACGGGACCGGCTGCTGAGCGCCGTGCGGGTGCTGGTCGCCCGCGTAGACCTTCAGCTTCGAGAGCATCTGACGGCCCAGGGTGTTCTTGGGGATCATGCCCTTGATGGCCTTCTCGACGGCCTTCTCGGGGTTCTTCGCAAGAAGCTCGTCGTAGCGGACGGAACGCAGACCACCCGGGTAGCCGGAGTGGCGGTACGCCATCTTCTGGGTCTTCTTGTTGCCGGACAGGTGAACCTTGTCGGCGTTGATGATGATGACGAAGTCGCCCATGTCCATGTGGGGGGCGTAGATCGCCTTGTGCTTGCCCCGCAGGAGGTTGGCGGCAGTGGTCGCCAGACGGCCCAGGACGATGTCCTGAGCGTCAATGACGTGCCACTGGCGGGTCACATCGCCGGGCTTAGGGCTGTACGTACGCACTTCGTAGCCTTCGCTTCTTCAGTGGATGGGGTCCAGACACACGGCACCCAGGAAGCGATCATGCAGCTGGGGCTCACAGTGCCGGGGACGCTGCCCGTATGCGAGCCACTGGTAACTGCTCCAGGGAACCTACGTATGGGCCCTTCGCGTGAGAACGACGACACCAATACGCATAACAATCCTCGAGACTACCCGCGCCGCCCCGTACGGGTCAAAACGCGGCTCTGGAGACCGGCACCGGCGGCTCTTCCACCACAGGCGGGTCTGCGCTCTCCAGGGTAGCCCCGCCCTTCCGGACACAGCTCCGGGCGACCGTGACCGCCAGCACGCAGAGCGTCACGCAGTCCCGGAAGGCCCGCCTGGTGCCCGGCTCGAGCCAGGGCCAGCTGAACCCCGGAACCTGCGGTACGAGCGCCACCCAGAACCACGGCCCCCGGGCCACAGCCCCCGGCACCAGCGCCCCCGCGAGCAGCAGCGGCACGACCACCAGCAGGTAGTGGTCGTACGAGGGCCTGGACACCAGGAAGGCCGCCAGCATCAGCATCACGGCCGTCTCGACCACCCGCAGCTCCCCCGGCCCCCGACCACCCTTCCACCGCCGCCAGGCGCACCAGACCCCCGCTCCTGCCGCCGCGAGGGCGAGCAGCGACGCCACCCCCTGCGGCACCCCGAGCCGCGGCAGGATCGCGGCGGGCGACGCCTCGTAGAGCCGTACGAAGCTGTCGTCGCCCCGCAGCAGGAACGGCAGCGTCCGCGTGAAGAACCCCGCGGGGTCCGGCATCGCGAGCGCGGCCCCGGCGGACACCACCGCCGGCACGAGCACCGCGGCCCCGAGCCCCTTCCACCGCCGCGCGAAGACGAAGAGCAGCACCACCGGCGCGAGCAGCGGCTTCACGGCGACGGCCACCCCGATGACCAGCCCCGCGGCCACCCACTTCCCCCGGCAGACGAGGAGCAGCGCGAGCGGCAGCGCCGCCGCCGACGCCACGGTCCAGTTCCCGAGGCCGATCAGATGCCCGAACGGCGCGAACCCCACGGCGAGCGCGAGCAGACCGAGCACCGCGAACCGGCTGCGCCACGCCACCCCGTGGATCCGCAGCGCGCACCCCCACCCGACGACGAGCGAGGCCGTGACCCCCGCCGGGACGAGGAACCGCACGACGGACTGCGGGAGCAGCGCCTGCGGCACCGCGGCGAGCACGGCGCCCGGCAGATAGAGGAAGTGCCGGTCGGCATAGGGCGAACGCCCCTCGAGCCAGGCCTCGGCCGCCCGCACCACGATGGCGTTGTCCATCCCGCCGTCCGGGCCCCGCAGCCCCACGCGCACGACCGCGGCGAGGAGCACGACTCCGAGCGCCGCCCAGCCGTGCCAGGTCACCGGCCGCAACAACCACCCGCTAACAGCTACTTTGCCCGTGTTCATACGGATCAGGCTAGGCCGGGCCCCTCCCCGGACCCCCGCTCAACATCCCCAACTCCCCGTCTAAGATGCGGCGCATGAGCTTTGGGCAAGGGGGACCTCAGTGGGGTCCAGGGGATTCACAGACCCCTGACTGGGCGGCGCTCGCCGAGGCGTCCGAATCGCGCACCCGGCGCCGCAAATGGCTGATGATCGGTGGCGGCGCGCTCGCCACCGTCGTGGTCGCGGCCGCGGTCGCCGTCGCGGTCGTCTCCGCGAACAGCGACAACTCCTCCGCCGCGAACAAACCGGCCAGCGAGCTGCCCTCGACCGCGGACATCCCCGGCGCGAGCGAGAACCCCGGCCCGTCCTTCGAGGAGACGACGCCGCCGCCCCCGCCGGACCCCAAGGAGTTCATCTCCAGCGCCAAGAAGGACAAGGCGCCGCTCAGCGCCGACACGCTCTTCCCCGGCAAGTCGCTGACCTCGGGCGACCGTGTCTACAAGAAGGGCGACACGGACGGCACGAAGAAGTGCGCGAGCGTCACGCAGGCCAAGCTGGCCGCGGTCCTCACCAAGAACGACTGCACGCAGCTCTTCCGCGCCAGCTACGTGAAGGACAACATCGCCGTCACGGTCGGCGTCGCCGTCTTCGACACGGCGGCCCAGGCCGCCAAGGCCAACGACCAGGCGAAGGAAGGCCTGGTCCTCTCCCTGTCCGGCAAGGGCATCCCCGCCTTCTGCCGTACGGCGGTCTGCCGCGGCACGTACAACGCCTACGGCCGTTACGCCTACTTCACGACCTCCGGCTTCACCAGCGACAAGGACGTCACGGAGAAGGAGCGCAAGGTCTACACCGTCGGCGACGACCTGGCCCGCTTCGCCTTCGGCCAGATCAACCGGCGGGGCGAGGCCCAGGCCTCTGCCGCGGCCAACGCCCCCGAGTAGTCCGGCAGTCGGGGCTCAGCAGCACCCGGCGCCGGGCAACGTCCGCTTGTTGCGCGCTTCCTTGGCGCGCGCGGCGAGCAACTCGTCGGCGGGGTAACCCACTTCCTCAAGGGTCAGCCCGTGCGGCCGTACGACATGCACGGCGGAGTCCCGCACCCCGGCGGCGAGCACCTTGGCGGGCCACTCCACGGGGCGATGCCCGTCCCCCACGAACAACATGGCGCCGACCAGCGACCGCACCATGTTGTGGCAGAAGGCATCGGCCCGCACGGTCGCCTCGAGGATCCCGTCCGGCCGCCGCTCCCAGCGCAGTTCCTGGAGCGTACGAATGGTCGTGGCGCCCTCACGCTTCTTGCAGTAGGCGGCGAAGTCGTGCTCGCCGACGAGCTTCTCGGCGGCGGCGTTCATGGCGTCGAGGTCCAACTCCCAGTCGTGCCACAGCACATGACTGCGCAACAGCGGGTCGACGCCGCCCGGATTGTCGGTCACGCGATAGGCGTAACGCCGCCACACGGCCGCGAACCGCGCGTTGAATCCGGCAGGCGCCTCGGCCACCTTCCAGACCCGCACGTCGTGCGGCAGCCGCCCGGCGAGCCGCCGCAGCAGCTTGTCGCTGTGCTCGGCCCACACGTCCTCGGGCAGATCGACGTGAGCGACCTGCCCCCGCGCGTGCACCCCGCTGTCGGTCCGCCCGGCGACGGTCAGCTCGTACGTCTCCCGCGACCGCGTCACGGTCCGCAGCGCGTCCTCGATCTCGCCCTGGACGGTCCGCTGCCCCTGCCGCTGCTTGGCCCAGCCGGAGAATTCCTTGCCGTCGTACGAAAGGTCGAGACGCACCCGTACGAACCCGGGCTCCACTTCATCACTCACACCAGTAATCCTCTCAGCACCAGGGACATGCGAAAGCGGGCCCGCCCCGAAGGGCGGACCCGCTCACAGCAAGGCAGAGCCTCAGGCGTCCTTGGACTCCTCGGCAGCGTCCTCAGCGGGCTTCGCGTCCTCGACGGGCGCGTCGTCCTTCTTGAGGGCGTCTTCCTTGACGGCACGCTTGGTGGCCGCCTCGGCCTCACCGGTGGCAGCCTGCGCCACGGTCAGGGCCTCGACCAGCTCGATGATCGCCATGGGCGCGTTGTCGCCACGACGGTTACCGATCTTGGTGATACGCGTGTAACCACCGGGGCGGTTCTCGTAGCGCGGGCCGATCTCCGTGAAGAGCGTGTGCACGATGCTCTTGTCGGTGATGACGGACAGCACCTGGCGGCGGTTGTGAAGGTCACCCTTCTTCGCCTTGGTGACCAGACGCTCCGCGTAGGGACGCAGACGACGGGCCTTCGCCTCGGTGGTGGTGATGCGGCCGTACTCGAAGAGCTGCTTGGCGAGGTTCGCCAGAAGAAGCTTCTCGTGCGCGGCGCTGCCGCCCATACGGGCACCCTTGGTGGGCTTCGGCATGGTGTTTCTCCTTGTTGTCTGCCCCGGCCGTATCAGGTACCGGGGTCAGTGGCACCCGCGCCCCGTAAGGGGCGCGGGGAACTGCGCGAGCAACCAGAACGCACGCGCAGCCAAAATCAAACCGTCAGTCCCGAGCTCTTAGTACTGCTCGGTCTCGACGAACCCGGCGTCCGCGTCGTCGTCGGCGCCAAAGGCGTCAGCGGCAGCGGTCGGGTCGAAGCCGGGAGGCGAGTCCTTCAGCGCGAGGCCCATGCCGTTCAGCTTCATCTTGACCTCGTCGATCGACTTCGCACCGAAGTTGCGGATGTCGAGCAGGTCCGCCTCGGAGCGGGCCACGAGCTCACCCACGGAGTGGATGCCCTCGCGCTTGAGGCAGTTGTACGACCGAACGGTGAGCTCGAGCTCCTCGATCGGCAGGGCGAGATCGGCGGCCAGGGCCGCGTCCGTCGGCGAGGGGCCCATGTCGATGCCCTCGGCGTCGATGTTGAGCTCGCGCGCCAGACCGAACAGCTCGACCAGGGTCTTGCCCGCGGA